>NZ_JBIWFZ010000014.1:0-200809 GCF_044763325.1 Streptomyces sp. NPDC096136
CGAAGCCCGGCCCTTCAAGTGGGCCAAGACCGCCGACCAGATCCTCGACCGCATCTGCCGCTACTGCGACAGGATCTCCGAACCGGATCACTAGGCGCGCCGCAGCAGCTGCGTCATCGCGTCCAGGAGCGCCCCGCGCGGGTCGGCCGCGCCGCCCTCGGAGCGCCAGGCGACGAACCCGTCCGGGCGTACGAGGACCGCTCCCGCGGCGGGCAGTTCGTGGAGCTCCGCCCAGTCGGCGCCGTCCGGCTGGACCAGGTCGGCGTCCGGGGCGGAGCCGACGGTGTAGGCGTCCAGGTGCGCCCCCAGCTCGCGGGCGACCTGGCCGGCGGCCTCCTGCCAGGGCGTGCCCGGCGAGCTGAGCAGCACGAAGGAGGTCTCGTACAGGTCGAGCAGGGAGATCCGCTGCCCCGCCCGCATCAGCCACATGTGCGGGGCGCGGGTGCCGACGTCGCCCTTGAGCCGCATGGTCTCGGGGATGATCGGCCGGCCGGGGTCGCCGCCGATGACGGCGCCCCGGGGGTAGCAGTAGCCCATGGCGGTGGTCAGGACGCCGCTGCCGGGGCCGCCGCCCATGGTGGGGGGCGGCACGTACCCGGGGTGGCTGTGTTCGGCCGAACGGGCCGAGGCGCGCTCGCTGGTGGCGAGGGCGACGGGGAGACGCTCGTCCTCGTAGGTGTGCAGCAGGCCGGGTCCGGCGGAGCCGTTCAGCACGGCGGCGATCTTCCAGGCGAGGTTGTGCGCGTCCTGGATTCCGGTGTTGGAGCCGAAGGCGCCGGTGGGGGACATCTCGTGGGCGGCGTCGCCGACGACGAAGACCCGGCCGACCGAGTACTGCTGCGCCACGCGCTCGGCGGCGTGCCAGGGGGCCTTGCCGCCGATCTCCACGTCCAGGTCGGGCACGCCGATGGCGCCCCGGATCTGGGCGATGCAGCGCTCCTCGGTGAAGTCCTCCAGCGTCTCGCCCGTCTCCGGGTGCCAGGGGGCGTGGAAGACCCACTGGGTCTCGTTGTCCACCGGCAGCAGCGCCCCGTCGGCGCCCGGGCGCATCAGGTAGCAGACGATGAAGCGCAGGTCGCCCAGGAGTTCGGCGAGGCGTTCGGAGCGGAAGACGATGCTGACGTTGTGGAACAGCTCGCCGCTGCCGGCCTGGCGGATGCCCAGGGCCTCGCGGACGGGGCTGCGCGGCCCGTCGGCGGCGATCAGGTAGTCGGCGCGGACGGTGAGGTGCTCGCCGGTGTCCCGGTTCTTCACGAGGGCGCTGACCCCGTGGGCGTCCTGGTCGAAGCTCATCAGCTCGGTGGAGAAGCGCACGTCGGCGCCCTGGGCGCGGCTCTGCGCGGCCAGGACCGGCTCGATGTTGTTCTGGCTGCACAGGCACCAGCCGGTGGGGCTGAAGCGGGCCAGCACCCCGGTGGGGTCGACGGCCTTGATGAGCCACTTGTGCTCGCCGCCGATGAGCGCCTGCGTCTGCAGGATGCCCTGGTTGGCCTCCAGGGCGGAGGCCTCCTTGCGGATGGCGGGCTCGACCCCGGCCGTCCGGAACAGCTCCATCGTGCGTGCGTTGATCCCCCGTCCGCGCGGGTGGACGGAGGTTCCGGCGTGCTTCTCGACCACCATGTGCCTGATGCCGTGGCGGCTCAGGAACAGCGAGGTGGAGAGGCCCACGAGGGAACCGCCCACGACGAGGACCGGTACGCGGACATCGGCATGCTCTTCCATCGGCTGCGGGCTCCTGTTTCGTGTGGGGGCTGTGCAGGGGCAGTGGACGGCTTATGCCCCCGATCAGCCTTCTTGTCCGGGCGAGTCGCCTCTTGTCACCCGCTTGATCCGGAGATGTCGCGATCCGTACCCGGGCGGATGACGATGAGCGACAGCGGCGGCCCCTCTCGACCGGACCGCCCGCGTCCGGTGACCGGGGGCCACGGGGCCCCGCGTGCCCGGGCCGTTGCCGCCGGATGACGCAGGGGAGCGCGTAGGCGCCGGCGTCCGCGCCCTCACGAAGGAGTGAACAGATGACCACCACCCTGTCCGAACGGGTGTCGCAGTCCGCCTTCGACGGCTCCATGCTCCGGGTCGTCCTGCTGATGGACCTCCACGAGGGCGCCCAGCAGAGGTTCTTCGAGGCCTACGAGCGGCTGCGGCACGACATCGCCTCGGTGCCCGGGCACCTGGGCGACCAGCTCTGCCAGTCCTTCGAGAACCCCTCGCAGTGGCTGATCACCAGCGAGTGGGAGAGCGCGCCGCAGTACCTCGCGTGGGTCAACAGCGAGGCGCACGCCGAACAGGTCAAGCCGCTGGGCGCCTGCGCCCGCTCGATGCGCCCGCTGAAGTTCACGGTGCTGCGCGAGACCGGCCGGCGCTACGACGCGCCGCAGGGGCGGTTCGGTGCGCGGCTCCAGGACGGTCCCCGGCTCGGTGAGGGGATCGTCCGGCACGCCCTGACCTTCACGGTCAAGCCGGGCAGCGAGGGGAAGGTCGCCGAGATCCTGTCCTCGTACGACTCCCCGGCCGCCCGCGTCGACGACCACACCCGGCTCCTGCGCACCTCCCTGTTCATGCACGGCAACCGGGTGGTGCGGGCCGTGGAGGTCCAGGGCGACCTGACGGCGGCCCTGCGGCACGTGTCGGAGCAGCCCGAGGTACGGGCCGTGGAGCACGCCATCAACCCGTACCTCGAACAGGACCGGGACCTGTCCGACCCGGAGTCCGCCCGGATGTTCTTCATGCGCGCGGGCCTCCCGGCGGTCCACCACGTCGAGGCGCACGGCCCGCAGCCGGACCGGGTGACCCGGCACGCGCTGTTCTACCCGGCCAAGCCGGGCTGCGGCCCGATGGTCGCCCGGTTCCTCGCCCAGCAGGACGAGGCGGCCGCGAAGATCCCCACCAGTCCCGTGCTGAGCAGCAGCATCTTCCAGCGCGACGACGTGGTGGTCCGCCTGCTCGACGTCACCGGGCCGGCCGACGGCCGCTTCGCGGGCGGCTTCGGCCTGGACGGGCCGCGTCAGGCGGCGGTGCTGGACCGGCTGCTGGCCGGGGCCCCGCACGCCCCGCACCCCATGGAACCGATCACCGACCGCCGGGCTCCGGAGCAGTCCTGACCCGGACGGGAGCGGCACCCGCGAGGGTGCCTCCCCCGGCCCGTACCACCCCCACCCCCACCGGCAGCCCATGAGAAGGCTCCCGTCCGCCAGGAGGAAGTCCGTCATGACCAGACATCACCCGCGCATCGTCGACCTCAGCGAGACCCAGCCCAACCGCAGGCGCGGAGGTGATCTGCGCGCGGTCCTCACCCCGACCTCGGTGGGCTCGACCAGCGGTTTCATGGGCCTGGCGGTGATGGCTCCGGGCGAGTCGATCGCCGAGCACTACCACCCGTACTCCGAGGAGTTCGTGTACGTGGTCGCCGGCACGCTGGAGGTCGACCTCGACGGCGACACCCACCCGCTGCGCACCGACCAGGGGCTCCTGGTCCCGCTGAACGTCCGCCACCGGTTCCGCAACGTCGGCGGCACCGAGGCCCGGATGGTCTTCCACCTCGGCCCCCTCGCCCCGGACCCCAAGCTCGGGCACGTGGACACCGAGGAGGCCAGGAACCCGGACGCCACCGCCTGGGCGGAGCGCCCGCCGGAGCGCACGGGGGCGGTCTCGTGACCGGGCGGCGGGTGGCCGTCACGGGGGTGGGGGTCGTGGCCCCCGGCGGCATCGGAGCCCCCGCCTTCTGGGACCTGCTGTCCAACGGCCGTACGGCGACCAGGGGCATCACCCTCTTCGACCCGGACGGGTTCCGCTCCCGGATAGCCGCCGAGGTCGACTTCGACCCCTCCGAGCACGGCTTCACCGAGGACGAGGCGGCGCGGGCGGACCGGTACATCCAGTTCGCCCTCGTGGCCGCCCGCGAGGCGGTGGCCGACGCCGGCCTGGAGCTCGACGGCGAGAGCGCCTGGCGCACGGGCGTCTCCCTGGGCACGGCGGTCGGCGGCACGACCCGGCTGGAACACGACTACGTGGACGTCAGCCAGCGGGGCGCGTGGTGGGACGTGGACCACCGCCTCTCCTCCCCCTTCCTGCACCGGGCCTTCACCCCCGCCACCCTCGCCTCGGCGGTGGCGGAGCAGACGGGGGCGCGCGGTCCCGTACAGACCGTGTCCACCGGCTGCACCTCCGGGCTCGACGCCGTCGGGTACGCGGTGCACTCCATCCAGGAGGGCCGGATGGACGTCTGCATCGCGGGCGCCTCCGACTCCCCGGTCTCCCCCATCACCGTGGCCTGCTTCGACGCCATCAAGGCGACCTCGGCGAACAACGAGGACCCGGCGCACGCCTCCCGGCCCTTCGACGCCGACCGGGACGGGTTCGTCCTCGGCGAGGGCGGCGCCGTCCTGGTCCTGGAGGAGCTGGAGCGGGCGCGGGCCCGCGGCGCGCGGATCTACTGCGAGATCGGCGGCTACGCCACCTTCGGCAACGCCCACCACATGACCGGGCTGACCGCCGAGGGCCTGGAGATGGCGCGGGCGATCGAGACCGCGCTGGCCCAGGCCCGGGTCGACGCCCGGGAGATCGACTACGTCAACGCGCACGGCTCCGGCACCAAGCAGAACGACCGCCACGAGACGGCGGCCGTCAAGCGGGTGCTCGGGGACCACGCCTACAAGACGCCGATGACCTCCATCAAGTCCATGGTGGGGCACTCGCTCGGCGCCATCGGGGCGATCGAGCTCGCGGCCTGCGTCCTGGCGATGACCCACCAGGTGGTCCCGCCGACCGCGAACTACGAGACCCCCGACCCGGAATGCGACCTGGACTACGTGCCGCGCACCGCGCGCGGGCACACCCTGCGCAACGTGCTGTCGGTGGGGAGCGGCTTCGGCGGCTTCCAGTCCGCCGTGGTCCTGACCCAGCCCAAGGAGGTACGCGCGTGAAGAGACCCACTGCCGGCCCCGTGGCGGCCGTCACCGGTATCGGTGTCGTCGCGCCGAACGGGATCGGCGCGGAGGCCTTCTGGAAGGCGACCCAGGCCGGCGACAGCGTTCTGGACCGGGTGACCCGGCAGGGCTGCGAGCACCTTCCCGTCCGGGTGGCGGGCGAGGTGCGGGGCTTCGACCCGGGCACGCTGGTGGAGGACCGGTTCCTCGTCCAGACCGACCGCTTCAGCCACTACGCGCTGGCCGCGGCCGACCTGGCGCTGGAGCACGCCCGGCTGGGCCGCGCCGACTACGCGGACGACCCGTACGCGGTGGGCGTGGTGACGGCGGCCGGCTCGGGCGGCGGCGAGTTCGGGCAGCGCGAGCTCCAGCGGCTGTGGGGGCAGGGCCCCCGCTACGTCGGCCCGTACCAGTCGATCGCCTGGTTCTACGCGGCGAGCACCGGCCAGATCTCCATCCGGCGCGGGTTCAAGGGCCCGTGCGGGGTGGTGGCGAGCGACGAGGCGGGCGGGCTGGACGCCTTCGCGCACGCCGCCCGCGCGATCCGGCAGGGCAGCCGGGCCATGCTCGTCGGCGCGACGGAGGCCCCGCTCGCGCCGTACTCGGTGGTCTGCCAGGTGGGATACGAGGGGCTGAGCACCGGGGACGACCCGGAGCGCGCCTACCGCCCGTTCACCGCGAAGGCCTGCGGGTTCGTCCCGGCGGAGGGCGGGGCCATGTTCACCGTCGAGGACGCGGCCGGGGCCGCGCGGCGGGGCGCGCCCGTACGGGCCCTGCTGGCCGGGCACAGCGCCACCTTCACGCCGCCGGGGCGGCCGCGGGACTCCGAGGGGCTCGCGCACGCCATCCGCGGGGCCCTGCGTGAGGCCGGCTGCGCGCCGGAGGAGGTGGACGTGGTCTTCGCGGACGCCCTGGGCACGCCCGAGGCGGACGCGGCCGAGGCGGCGGCGCTGCGGGAGGCGCTCGGCGCGTACGGGTCGAAGGTGCCGGTGACGGCGCCCAAGACCGGTACGGGGCGGGCCTACTGCGCGGCCGGCACCCTCGACGCGGCCGCCGCCGTCCTGGCGCTGGAGCACGGTGTCCTGCCGCCGACGCCGAACGTCTTCGACGTCTGCCACGACCTCCAGGTGGTCACCGGCAGCGCCCGCGTCGCCCCCCTGCGGACCGCGCTCGTCCTGAGCCGCGGCCGGATGGGGTCGAACGCGGCACTCGTCCTGCGCAAGGGACCCGAGTCCGGCGCGTAGGGATCCGACCCCCGTCCGTCAGGGCCGTGCGGGAGACCGGCCGGCCCCCGGAAGCAGGAGAGAGAGAAGGCACCATGTCCGAACGACTGACCATGGAAGAGCTGGCGACGCTCATGAAGAGCGCCGGCATCACCGTCGACCCCGCCGAGCTGACGAACCGTCCGGACTCGCGGTTCGACGACTACGGCCTCGACTCGCTGGGCCTGCTCGGGATCGTGGGCGAGCTGGAGAACCGGCGCGGCCGGGCCCTGCCCACGGACGCCGACCGCTGCAAGAGCCCGCGCGAGTTCGTCGACCTCGTCAACAACAGCCTCATGACAGGAGCCTGAGATGTCCGGCCACACCGACAACGAGATCACCGTCAAGGCGCCCGTGGACGTCGTGTGGGACGTCACGAACGACCTGCCGAACTGGCCCGAGCTCTTCAGCGAGTACGCGTCGATCGAGATCCTGGAGCAGGCCGGGAACACCACCCGGTTCCGCCTGGCCATGCACCCCGACGAGAACGGGGTGGTGTGGAGCTGGGTCTCGGAGCGGACCGTGGACCGCGCGGGGCTCACGGTGAAGGCGCGCCGGGTGGAGACCGGCCCGTTCGCGCACATGGACATCCACTGGGAGTACGGCGAGGTGCCGGGCGGCACCCGCATGCGGTGGGTGCAGGACTTCGCGATGAAGCCGGACGCCCCGATCGACGACGCGGGGATGACCGACCGCATCAACCACAACTCCCGGATCCAGATGGAGCTGATCCGGGACAAGATCGAGCGCGCGCACCGGGCGAAGGCCAAGTCCCCGGCGGGCCGGCGCCGCTGAGCCCCTCCCCACCCCTCCCCTCCCCGCCCCACCCGAAAGGCGACTCCCGATGCACCAAGCCCTCATCGTGGCCCGGATGGCACCCGGTTCCGCGCCCGACATCGCCGGCCTGTTCGCCGCCTCGGACGCCGGCGAGCTGCCGCACCTGGTCGGGGTCCGGCGCCGCAGCCTCTTCCAGTTCGGGGAGGTGTACATGCACCTGGTCGAGTGCGACACGGACCCGGGCCCGGCCATCGCCAAGGTCGTCGGGCACCCGGAGTTCCGCGACCTGAGCGACCGGCTCCAGGCGTACGTCAGCCCGCACGACCCGGAGACCTGGCGCAGCCCCGAGGACGCGATGGCCCACCGGTTCTACGTCTGGGAGCGGGACGCCGCCCGGTAGTCCGTACGGGTGCCCAAGCCTGCGCCGCACCGCCGGGCGGCCTGGGCACCCACGGCCAGTGACGGAAGGAATTCGGCAGGTAGTTTTTGAATGAATACCTGACTGAATTGCCGTCAACAAGGTTCCACCTCTTATCTCGATTTGATAACGACCTCGCTTTAAAGGCCTGGACCTTTGTCGCGCGACGCGCGTAACTGCCTTGAGTTTGCTGCAAGTTGACAGTTCATCAAATCAGGCCCGAAGGTAACGGATGGATTTCTCGGGCCCGGCTCCCGTTTGTCCGAATTCTCCACGGCGCCCATCTGGCACGCTTCTGCGCACCCACTCCCCTGACCAGGACTTGAGGTGCGCATGACAGCACGACCCAAGGGCCGGCGCCGCCGGACCGACCAGCGACGCACACCGCGGAAACTGATACTCCTGACCGCCGCGGCGGCGTCGGCGGCGCTGCTCGCGGGCGGATTCGCGTACTCCCGCCTCGGCCCCGACGCCGAGGCGAACACGCCCGCACTGGCCGGCGCACCGGCCGCCGCCGCCGAACCGGCCGCCGCGCCGGCCCGGGACGAGGAGCCGGCCCCGCTCGCGAAGAAGCCCGCGAACGAGGACGCCAAGGGCATGGTCTACGACGGCCTCGACACGGCGCCCAAGGGCGACCGCTGCGCCGGGGTCTACCGCACGCAGGCCGGACTCTGCACCCACGGCCCCGACGCCCCGCCCAAGGACGTCGACATCAAGGCCGACGTCGAGCCCGTGGTCAAGGCCAAGGCAGCGGCAGCCGATCCCGCCGCCCCCGCCTCCGCCGACCCGGCCGCCACGGAAGGCGGCGGGCGTCCTCAGGACGCGCCCGCCGCCGACGCCCGCAGCGTCGCCGCGAGTGCGAAGGCCCCGGCCCCGCCCTCCGGCGGCCAGGCCGTCGCCACCGGTCCGGCCGGACAGACCGTCCAGTGCGACGGCGACGGCAGCACCGGCAACCGCATCCAGGTCGTGTACGTGCACGGCCCCGGCCGCGACCGGTACGCCGAGTACGCGGCCTCGTTCCGCAAGTGGGCCGTCGACGCCGACATGATCTACGCGGCCAGCGCCAAGGAGACCGGCGGCATCCGCCACATCCGCTACGTGACGGCCGCCGACTGCACCCCCTCGGTGCTCAACGTCGAGCTCCCCGACTCCGCGCTCTCCGAGTTCAGCGCCACCAACAACGCGCTGGCCGGCAAGGGGCTCAACCGCCGCGACCGCAAGTACATGATCTTCGCGGACGCCCAGGTCTACTGCGGCATCGGCACCTTCAACGGCGACGAGCGCCACGGCCAGGACAACCTGAGCAACTTCGGCCCCTCCTACGGGCGCACCGACTCCGGCTGCTGGGGCGGCCACACCGCCGCCCACGAGCTCGGCCACAACCTGGGCGCGGTCAACAACAGCGCGCCCAACACCAGCCGGGGCGCGCACTGCACGGACGAGTACGACGTCATGTGCTACTCGGACACGCCGTACTACCCGCAGATGCGCTACGTCTGCAACAACCAGGCGAAGGAGAACATCCTCGACTGCAACCACGACGACTACTTCCACACCAACCCCCAGGCCGGCAGCTACCTGGCCACGCACTGGAACATCGCCGACAACCAGTTCCTGATGCGCACGGAGGGCGGGGGCGGAACCGACCCGAACCCCAACCCGAACCCCTCCCCGAAGCCGACGCCCTCGCCCACCACGAAGCCCTCCGGGGCCCCGACGGTGACGGCCGGCCAGATCCAGTCGGACTCGGTGGTGCTCAGCTGGCCCAAGGTCGACGGCGCCGCCTGGTACCAGGTGCTGCTCAACGACAAGCACCTGACCTGGGTCCAGTCCACCTCCCTGCGCGTCTACAACCTCCGTCCCGGCACGGCGTACACGGCGGCCGTCTCGGTCCGCGACGCCTCCGGCCGTGACAGCGGTCCCGGCAAGGCCGCGTCCTTCCGCACGGCCGGCTCCGGCGGCGGCGCCACGACCACCCCGGGCACCCGCTACGTGCTCGGCAACGGCAGCAGCGGCATGGCCGCCGAGCTGTGGGGCGGCCGCACGGCCGACGGGACCGTCCTCGTCGCCGGCCGCTCCAACGGCTACGCGCAGCAGCAGTGGTACTTCGACGACGCGGGCAACGGCCTCGTGCGGATCCGCTCGGCGGTCTCCGGCAAGTGCCTCCAGCCCGGCGGCGCCCCGGCCGCGGGCATGTGGATCGCGCAGCAGCCCTGCGGCGGCTCGGCCGCCCAGCAGTGGAAGGTCTCCTCCCGCGACGGCGCGGTGACCGTCTCCGACCCGAGCGGCGGGTTCGCCCTCGCGGTGAGCAACCGGCCCTACTACGGCGACTGGCTGCTCGAACTCCAGCGCGCGGACGGCCGTCCGGCGCAGGTCTGGACGGCCCGCAAGGCCGCCTGACCCCTGGTGACCGGCGGGCGGCCCTACTCCCCTAGGGCCGCCCGCCCCCTTCGTCCTCCCCTCCCGCACTCCACCTCATCTGGAGCACCGTGAGCACTCCGAGCACCGCGCCGGCCCGCATCCGACGCGCCGCCCTGGCTCCCCTGACCGCGCTGGCCCTCACCGCGACGGGCATCGCCCTCGCCGGCCCCGCCCACGCCCATGGCGACAACCTGAACGTGGTGATCACCGGCCAGCGGGCCGGGCACGTCACCGCCGACGTCACCTGGGAGAACGACGGCGACGCCGTCGACGAGGCCGTGGCCGCCACCGTGAACGCCGTCAGCGCCGACGGCACCCGCACGCAGGGCCCCTGGAAGCTGGTGCGCGACCCCGGCCGCGCGGCGGGCTGGACCACCGCCGAGACGCTCCCGGCCGGAACCTGGACGGTGACCGTGGAGGCGGGCTTCCCCTCGCTCGGGCACGCCCGCAAGGAGGTCGGCGTACCCGTGGCGGACCCCGCGGACCCGGTCGCCTCCCCCGCGCCGTCTTCCCCGGCACCGGCCTCCCCCGCCGCTCCGGCCCCGGTCGCCGCAGCGGCGCCTCCCGCCTCCTCCGTTCCCCCCTCCTCCTCCACCGCCTCGGCGGACCCGTCCTCGGGGAGCACCGGCACGGGCTGGTGGACGACCGCCGGCGTGGCCGGCATCGCCCTGCTCGGCGCGGCCGCCGGCATCCTCCTGCGCCGCGCCCGCCGCCACCGCTGACGGAGTGTCGCCCCGCCCGGCGGGGCGGGGCCCTGCATGGTGGTTCCCGGCGGCGGAACACCACGGACACCGCCACGGACTACGGCTGGGGACGGCGGATGAAGGCCACGGAGGTACTCGCGGACGGCTTCGGGCGGATCCGGGAGGCGGTCCACGAGGCGGTCGGCGGGCTCGCCGCCGAGCAGCTCAACGCCCGGCCCGACCCGGAGGCCAACTCGATCTCCTGGCTGGTGTGGCACCTGACCCGGATCCAGGACGACCACGTGGCCGACGTCGCCGGACAGGAGCAGGTCTGGCGGTCCGCCGGCTGGGCCGACCGCTTCGCCCTGCCGCTGCCCGCCGCCGACCACGGCTACGGCCACACGGCCGAGCAGGCCGGCAGCGTCCGCGTCGACTCGGCCGACCTCCTCCTCGGCTACTACGACGCCGTGCACGAGCAGTCCCTGCGCTTCGTCCGCGGCCTGGCCGCGGCCGACCTGGAGCGGATCGTCGACGAACGCTGGGACCCCCCGGTCACCCTGGGGGTCCGGCTGGTCAGCGTCCTCGCGGACGACCTCCAGCACGCGGGCCAGGCGGCCTACGTCCGGGGGCTGCTGGAGCGGCGCTGAACACCCGGGTCAGTGGCCGGGTGGCCGCAAGCCCGCGCCGGCCCGGCCCGCGCCCGCCTCCAGGTCCAGGGTGCGGGTGGCCGCGGGGTCGCGCAGGGTGTCCTCCGCCTCGCAACGGCCCGCGCCCGCCCGGCAGGTGACGCGGTAGCGGGTGGCCGTCGGGAGGGTGATCTCCAGGCGGCCGGCGCCGACACGGCCGGTGACCCGGTCCGGCGGGGCGGCGAAGGCGACGTCCGCACTCCCGGTGTCGGCCCGTACGTCGGCCTGCGGGGCGGTGAGGCCGGTGGCGCGCAGGGTGCCGGAGGCGACGCGCGCCCGCAGGGGGCCGCGCAGATCGGCCAGGACCAGGCCGCCCGATCCCATGTCGGCGTCCACGGACCCGTCGAGGCCGCTGACGGTGACCCGGCCGGAGCCGCCGGAGACCTTGACCGGGACGCCGGCGGGCACGGTCACCTGGAGGCTGACGGAGCACCCGACGCCGCTGGTGACCCCGATCCCGTCGCCGGGGCAGCGCGGGGTCAGCCTGAGGGTGTCGCCGAGCCAGCTCTCCTCGACGTCCGGCTTCCCGAAGGACCAGGTCATCTCGGCCCGGTAGCCGACCGTCCGGTCCCCGCGCGGGGTGATGGTCACGTCCGCCTCGCCGCCGTCGACCTCCAGCGCGGTCACGGACCGCCCGGCGCTGTCGCGGACCACCGTGGAGGTCTGCGCGCCGGTGTCCGCCCCCACCTGCCAGCCGGCCGCCGCCACCACGAGGACGGCGCTCAGCGCCGCGGCCGTGTACCAGGCGAGGCGCAGGGCGGTCCCGGCCGGTGCGGCGGAACCGCTCACGAGGCGCCGTCCAGGAACCTCAGGACCGCGAGGACGCGCCGGTGGGCCTCGGCGGCCGGGGGCAGGTCGAGCTTGGTGAAGATGTTGTTGATGTGCTTGGCCACGGCGCTCTCGCTCACGACGAGTCCGTCCGCGATGCCCGCGTTGGAGCGGCCCTCGGCCATCAGGGCGAGGACCTCGCGCTCGCGCGGGGTGAGCCGCTCCAGGGGGTCGGGGCCGCCGCGGCGCAGCAGCAGCTGGGCGACGACCTGGGGGTCGAGGGCGGTGCCGCCGGCCGCGACGCGGCGCAGGGCGTCGATGAACTCCTCGACGTCGGCGACGCGCTGCTTGAGCAGGTAGCCGATGCCGGCGCCGCTCTGGGAGGACAGCAGGTCGGCCGCGTAGCGCTCCTCGACGTACTGGGAGAGCAGCAGCACGGCGGTCCGCGGGCTCTGGCTGCGGATCATCAGGGCGGCCCGGACGCCCTCGTCGGTGAAGCCGGGCGGCATCCGGACGTCGACGAGGGCCAGGTCGGGCCGGTGCTCCTCGACGGCGGCCAGCAGCCCCTCGGCGTCGCCGGTCTCGGCGGCCACCTCGAATCCGGCCATTTCCAGGACTTTGACAAGACCTATGCGCAGGAGGACGGAGTCCTCCGCGATCACAGCCCGCACGGCAGCTCCACGGTGACGACGGTCGGGCCCCCGAGGGGGCTGTTGATCAGGATGGTTCCGTCGACCGACCCTACGCGCTTGCGCAGGCCGGTCAGGCCGGTGCCGCCGGCCGGGTCGGCGCCGCCGACCCCGTCGTCGGTGACGACCACGCGCAGCACCTCGCCGCGGGGTCCGCCGGGGACGCGGGCGACGGTGACCGAACAGCGGCGGGCGCGGGCGTGCTTGGCGACGTTGGCGAGGGTCTCGGAGACGACGAAGTAGGCGACGGCCTCGACGGTGGGGCCGGGCCGTTCGGCGAGGTCCACGGTGAGTTCGACGGGCAGGGGGGCGCGGGCGGCGATCCCGGAGAGGGCGGCGTCGAGGCCGCGGTCCTCCAGGACGGCCGGGTGCAGGCCCCGTACGAGGTTGCCGAGTTCCTCGATGGCCTCCTTCGCCTCGCGGTGGGCCTCGTCGATGACGGCCTTGGCCTCGGGCGGGAGGCCGGTGAGGGTGGCGCGGGCGATGCCGAGGTTCATGGCGAGGGAGACGAGGCGCTGTTGGGCGCCGTCGTGCAGGTCGCGTTCGATGCGGCGGCGTTCGATGTCGGCCGCGTCCAGGACGCCGGCGCGGCTCTCGGCGAGGTCCTCGACGCGGCGCTGGAGTTCGCGGGCCCGGTTGGGGCCGAGGAGGGAGGCGGCGGCGTGGGCGTCGAGCCGGGTCAGGGCGGCGGCCAGCCAGGGCGCGGCGAGCAGCATGAGGACGCCGCCGACGGTGAGGAGGTCGTACTGGCCGGTCCAGCCGTAGTCGGGGAGTCCGCCGTCGGAGGGGAGCAGCCAGACCCAGCCGTAGGCGGAGGCGCCGACGAGGCCGCCGGCCCAGGTGAGGACGAGGAGGACGGCGCCGAGGGCGGCGAGCGGGCTGACGGCGAGGTGGTAGGCGTACTGCCGCCGGGTGGCCTCGGAGCGCAGCCGTTCGGCCAGGCCGCGTGCGGTCCGCCAGGGGTGGGCGTGCGCGACGGGCGGCAGGTCGAGGCCGAGCAGCGTCCGGAAGCGGCTGCGCTGGAGCTTCGTCAGCAGCGGGGAGAGCACCAGGCAGAGCAGGAGCGGCAGGGCGGTGCGGCCGGGGGCGGCGACGGTCAGCAGGAGGATGCCGGTGGCGACCGGCAGCGCGGGCGGGATCGCCGCGACGCTGAAGGCCGTGTTGCGCCAGGCCCAGGCCGACCACGGGGCGTGCGCCGCGGTCCAGGTGTACGAGCGCTTCAGCGCGCCCCAAGTTGCCATACCCGTACGGTAATCGCACAGGTCAGGGGGGCCGCCACCACCCTGGTGCCCGGTGGGGGGTGTACCTGGCACCACCCCGGGTTCGGTCGGTGGGGCTACTGATCCCGGCCGCGCGGGCGGACAGAGTGGTGGTGTGCCCGGCGGACGGACCGCCGGCCCGGAAGGAGATCCGCAGCCATGGCCCTCGCCGCCCCGCAGTTCCAGGCCCGCCGCGACACCGCCGCCGTGCGCACGGCGGCCGGACGGCCGGGGTCCCTGGGGGCGGGGCCGCGCCTCCCCCGGCTCGCGACGGTGCTCACCGGGTGCGGGATGGCGCTGCTGCCGTGGATGGCGGTGCTGGCGAGGACGATGCCGCGGACGGCCGAGGTGTCGAACTGGTCCGCCGCCTGGATCGGCCTCGACGCGGCGCTGGCCGCCGGGCTCGCGGGGACGGGGCTGCTGCTGCGCAAGGGCGATCCGCGGGTGGCCCCGGTGGCGGCGGCGACGGCGGCGCTGCTGGCGATGGACGCCTGGTTCGACGTGACCACCTCGATGGGCACGGGCGGGCAGGGTCTGGCGCTGCTGCTGGCGGCCGGGGCGGAGCTGCCGCTGGCGGTGGCCTGCGCGGTGGTGGCCGCGCGGCGCACCGCCTGAGCGGCGGGGCCCGCCGTACTGCTCGATCTACTCGATGACGAGCTCGACGGGGATGTTGCCCCGGGTGGCCTTGGAGTACGGGCACACCTCGTGCGCCTGCTTGACGAGCAGCGCGCCGGTCTCGCCCTCCAGGGACTCGGGCAGCTCGATGCGCAGGGTCACGGCGAGGCCGAAGCCGCTCGCGTCCTGGCCGATGGAGGTCTCGGCGGTGACGGAGATGTCGCCCGTGTCGACCTTGGCCTGGCGGCCGACCAGGCCGAGCGCGCTGGCGAAGCAGGCGGCGTAGCCGGCGGCGAAGAGCTGCTCGGGGTTGGTGCCCTGGCCGTTGCCGCCGAGCGCCGGGGGCATGGCGAGCGCGAGGTCGATCTGGCCGTCGGAGCTGACGGCGCGGCCCTCGCGGCCGTTGGCGGTGGCGACGGCGGTGTACAGCGCGTCCATCGGGAGGTCCTTTCGGAGGGGCGGGGCGGCCGGTGGCCGACCCTCGGCCATAAATAGAGCACACAATTCAGTTGTGCACAACTCAATGGCTCGCAAGTCGGCTCGGGTAGACTGGCCCCCATGACCGAGCAGCCCGGCGACACCCTCCGCGACCAGGACTTCCTCCGCCTCGACGGACAGATCTGCTTCGCGCTGGGCGCCGCGAACCGCGCCTTCGGCGGGCTCTACCGGGTGGTCCTCAAGGACCTGGGGCTGACCTACCCCCAGTACCTGGTGATGCTGGTCCTCTGGGAGCACGGGACGATGCCGGTCAAGCAGCTGGGGCAGCACCTGCGGCTCGACTCGGGCACGCTCTCCCCCCTGCTCAAGCGCCTGGAGGCGGCCGGCCTGATCCGCCGCGAGCGCAGCGCCGAGGACGAGCGGTCCGTGCACGCGGTGCTCACGGAGGAGGGCGCCGCCCTGCGGGAGCGCGCGGTGGAGGTGCCGCGGCGGATCGCGCGGGCCACCGGTTTCGAGCTGGGCGAGATCCGCGAGCTCCAGGAGCGCCTGGGCCGCCTGACCGCAGCCCTCGACGCCGCCGTCGACTCCGTCGGGCAGCACTGACCCGGAACCCGGATCCGGACCTCCGGCCCGGACACCCCGCCCCCGGCCGGCGACCCCGTCGGCGCCGGGGCCCACGGCCGCACCTCAGGCCTCCGGCCGGCGACCCCGCCTCAGGCCTCCGGCCGGCGCTCCATCGCCGGGCGCAGGCGCTCCAGCAGGGCGTGGAGCATCGCGCCCTCGGCCTCGTCCAGCGTGTCCAGCGCGCCGTGGGTGGCCTGCATCTCCTCGCGCACCCGCCGCATGGTCTCGCGGCCCTCGGCGGTCGCCACGACGTTCTTGACCCGGCGGTCCCTGGGCTCCGGCTCGCGCCGCACCAGCCCGCGCGCCTCCAGCCGGTCCACGATCCCGGTGACGTTCGAGGCGTCGCAGGCCAGCAGGGAGGCCAGGCCGCGCATCGGGACCGGGCCCTCGAGCTGGGCCAGGACCTTGGCCTGGGTGGAGGTCAGCCCGTACCGGGCGGCCGCGGCGGCGAAGTCCCGCCACTGGGCGGTGCCGATGGCGGCCAGCAGTTCCAGCAGTTCCAGCTTGGTGGGGCGGTGCGGCGCGGTGGTGCTCATGCCTCGGACCCTACTCGAGGATCGTTGACATTATCAACCTTTTACTTGACCACCTTAAGTATCTCTGGCTACCTTCGGAAAGTACTTGATGACATAAAACATCTGCGTCCTCAAGCACTCCGACGCAGGACTCCGAAGCACTGAGAAGGTCCCTCCACCCATGAGCTCCGCCGCATCCGCCCCCGCAGAAGGCAGGAAGGGCAACGAGACGGTCATCGTCTTCGCCCTGAGCCTCGCCGCCATGGTCGTGTCGATGATGCAGACCCTGCCCGTACCGATCCTGGGCCTGATCCGCAACGACCTCGGCACCTCCACCGCCAACGTCAGCTGGGTGACCACCGCCACCCTGCTGTCCGCCGCCGTCTTCACCCCGCTGCTCGGCCGCTTCGGCGACCAGCACGGCAAGAAGCCCACCCTGGTGGCCGTCCTCGGCGTGATGGTCGCGGGATCCGTGGTCGCGGCGCTCGCGAGCTCGCTGCCGCTGCTCATCCTGGGCCGGGTGCTCCAGGGCTCCGCCACGGCGATCTTCCCGCTGGCCCTGTCGGTGCTGCGCGAGGAGGTCCGCCCGCAGAAGCTGCCCGGCGCGATGGCGCTGGTCAGCGGCACGCTCGCGTTCGGCAGCGGGCTGGCGCTGGTCGCCACCGGCCTGCTGACCTCCGGTGAGGGCGCCGACTACCGCAACGCCTTCTGGATGGCCACCGGCTTCGCCACGCTGGCCCTGCTCGCCGTGCTGTTCCTGGTCCCGGCGACCCGCCACAAGACCGGCGGCCGCACCGACTTCCTCGGGGCGCTGACCCTGGGCATCGCCCTGCTGCTGCTCCTGCTGCCCATCTCCCAGGGCCACGAGTGGGGCTGGTCCTCCGCCCGCACCCTCGGCAGCTTCGCCGGCGCCGCCGTCATGACGGCCGTGTGGGTGCTGGTCGAGCGCAAGGTCGCCGAACCCCTCGTCGACATGAAGATGTTCGTGCACCGCCCGGTCCTGATGGCCAACCTGGCCGGCATCCTCGTCGGGTTCGGCATGTTCGCGAACTTCCTCGGCGTCTCCTACCTGGTCCAGATGCCGGAGAAGCTCACCGGCTACGGCTTCGACGCCTCCATCCTGCGCGCCTCCGTCCAGTTCCTGCTGCCCGGCGCCATCGTCTCCCTGCTCGCCTCCCCCGTCGGCGGCCAGCTGGTGCGCCACCGCGGCCCGCGCCTGGCCCTCGCCGTCGCCGCCGCGCTCGGCGCCGCCGGCTTCGGCTGGCTGGCACTCGACCACGGCCACACCGCCTCGGTCATCGGCGCGGGCGTCGTCGTCGGCGCGGCCGTCAGCTTCGGCTACGCGGCCATGCCCGCCGTGATCATGTCCAGCGTCCCGCACCACCAGAGCGGCATCGCCAACGGCATCAACTCGATCTCCCGCTCCACCGGCAGCGCGATCGGCAGCGCCATCGTCACCACGATCCTGGCGTCCAAGACGATCGAGCACCTCCCTCCGGGCGTGCCGCCCCTGCCCGCCGAGTCCGGATTCACCCTCACCTTCTGGATCGGGGCCGGCGCCTTCGCCCTGGTCGCCCTCATCAGCTGGCTGGGACTGCGCTCCGGCCACGGCCCGCGCGTCGTCCAGGCGGCCGCCACGAGCCCCGCGCCGGAGAAGGCCGCGGACACCGCCGCCGCCCGCTGATCCCCGTACGCCCGCCGTACGCTCCCGCTGCCGCCCCCGGTCCCCACGGACCGGGGGCGGTGGTGTTCCCGGGTCCGGGACGGCCCCCGGACGGACCCGCACCCGGCGTTGTCAGTGGGGCTCGCTAGTCTCCCGACATACCGCAGCCCAGCAGGCGTTGGAGCCTTCCTTCGGGCTGCGCAAGAGGGTTTTCGGACAGTCGGAGGGGCACTGCTGATGGCGTGGCTGGCGTTGGACGAGGGGTACGAGGTCTCCCTCGTGGAGGGGCGGGTCGCGGTACGACGGCCCGCGGGACGGCAGTTGAAGACGGTCCCGAAGGCGCTGCGCGACCATCCCGAGGTCGAGCGGCTGCGCCGGCTCGCCGAATGGCTCGACCGGCACGAGGCGGCCTGCGTGGCCCAGGTGGACGCCTGGATGGTCTCCTCGCTGCCGGTCCCGACCGCTCTCCTCGCCCGGGTCTGGCGCGACGAGGCCTGGCAGGCCGCCCTGCGCGACCTGGCCGTGGTGGGCGACGGCGACCCCGACGAGGTGGGCTTCCTGCGCGACGCCACCGACGCGGGCGAGCTCAAGGTGGTCAACCTCGACGGCGAGACCCTGCGCCTCTCCCCCCGCACCGTGACCCTGCCGCACCCCGTGCTGCTGCCCGACCTGGACGACGTACGGGAGTTCGCGGCCGAGCTGGACATCACCCAGCGCGTGGAGCAGATCCACCGGGCGACCTGGACCCGGCCCGAGGACGTCAAGGCCGCCGCGACCGAGGTACGGGACTACGCGGGCGGGAAGTTCCCCTCCCGCTTCAGCCTCGCGGCCCGCGCCACCGGCCTCGGCTACCGGGTCTCCGGCGGCTACGCCACCTCCCGGGTCCGCGACGGCGGCCGGACGGTGGAGGCGGCCGTGTGGATCGGCGAGCCCTACTGGGAGGACGAGTCGGAGACCGGCGCCCTGAGCTGGCACGACGAGGAGGGCCGGGCCGTACGGCTCGGCGAGGTCGGACCGGTCGCCTGGTCCGAGGGGATGCGGATGGCCGCGGCGCTCCACGCCGGGCGCAAGATCGAGGAGGGCGGGAACGCATGAGCACCGAAACCACCGCGGCCCAGGCCGGCACGGACACCGGCGGCGACGCCGCCGCGCGGACGGCGAGCGCCGAACTGCTCTCCGCCGGCGCGGTCCTGCCCGCCGACACCGCCGACGCCGGCCCCGGGGCCGTCCCGCTGACCGCGCGGACGTACCGCCACCCGGCCCTCGGGGACGGCCGGGTCGTCGTCCGCCTCGCCGCGGCCGAACTGGGCGCCGCCGAGGACCTCGCGGCCGGCTTCCTGGGCCTGGTCCCGGACGCCGAGCCCGCCGTCGTCGGCCTCGGCCGCCGCCAGGCCCTCGGCTTCCCCGAATGGGTGCTCGTGCACCACCCCGAGGACGGCCACCACGCCCTCGCCCTGGTCCCGGAGCTGGACCGGCTGGCCCGGCAGGCGAAGACCAAGCCCAAGGCCGCCCTCGACGCCTGCACGGAGCTGGCCGAGCGGCTCGCCGCCTCCCTCCCGCACTTCCTGCCCGTCTTCCTCGAACAGGCCGCCCGGGTCTTCCTCGCCGTCGAGAACACCACCTACGCCGCCCAGCTGTTCGGCCGGGCCCGCGCCGCCGAGGCCCGCTACGGCCTCACCGTCGACGAGGACCGCCTCGACGCCGTCTTCCTGGAGTTCGCCCTGGCCGGCGCCCTGCCGGTCAAGGTGCTCACCGGCTACGGCAAGGAGCTCGCCCAGCGGGTCTCCCCCGCCGATGCCTTCACCCGCTTCCGCCGCCTGTGCGTGCGCCGCACCGCCGGCGGACTCCCGCCGTCCGCGCAGGCCACGACCGAGCTGCGCCGCCTGGCCCGCGCGGCCGGACTGGGCGGCGGCGTGCCCGAGCAGGAGTACCTGGCCGAGCTGCTGCCGCTGCCCGCCACCCTGCGGGCGGCGGCCGGCTGGTGGAAGTCCCACCGCACCGCCCTCATCGCCCTGGCCCGGCGGGTCCCGTCCGTACGGGGCACCCTGCTCGGCATGGTGCCGGGCGGCACCGGCGAGGCCGGCGAACTGGCCGGACTGTGGCTGGAGGTGCTGGAGGAGTCCGGCGCCGCCGCCGGACTGGCCGACGGCGGCCTGCCCGAGGCCGAACGCTCCCCCGACGGCACCGCCGGCTGGCTGGAGCGCTTCCACACCGCCCGGTACGCGGGCTGGGGCACCCCGCCCGCCGTGCCGGCCCTGCTCGCGCTCGTCGCCCGCTGCGCCGGCCGGCTGCGCGCCGAACTCGCCCTGCCGGGCCGCGAACAGGGGCTCCGCCTGGGCCTCCAGGACGTGAACCTGCTCGACCTGCTGCTCTCCCTGGACCTGCCGGTGGCCGCCCCCGGGAAGGGGAGCGGCACGGTCCTGGGCCTGGAGGAGTGGAGCCGCTCCCAGGAACCGCGCGACCTGCGGGCCCTGTGCGCCGACGAGCGGATGCGCCCGGCCTTCCTGCGCACCCTCGACCGGTTCAACAGCCACATGTCGGGAGGCCGGGAGACCGTACGCCTGCTCGCGGTCACCCCCGGCAGCAGCCCCCTGGTCGCCGAGTGGGTCCGCACGGTGGCCGCCGAGTCCACGGCCTCGGCCCTGCCCGACCTGCCCGAGGCGATCCGCAGGCTGACCTGGCTCCCCTCCGAGGCCCTGGCGCTGGCGCCCGAGGAGGTGGCGCGGGCGGCCGCCGCCGACCTGAACGAGGTCCTCGCCCGCACCCTGCGCGGCGGCCTGTTCGAGGAACTGGTCTGGCCCGCCTGGGAGAGCGCCGTCCGCGAGCTGACGCCCGGCCGCGGCCGCGGCCACCTGACCGTGATGGACGCCTGGCCGTACGTCATCGTCGCCAACTCCACGCAGGTGCGGGTCATCGACGCCGACTCCACCGTGCTCACGCACGACCTGCGAACCCCCTCCGTCAACAACCGGCAGATCGGCTTCCACTACACCGACGGGGACCTGCTCGTCTTCTGGGCCACCTACAACGGCCCCGTCGAGGGCTACTGGCTGAGCGCCCCCGACGAGGTCCTCACCCTGGACTCCTCGGCCACCTACTGGTCGATCCGATCCGGGCACGCCTCCCTGCCGCTGCCCGGCGGCGGCCGCACCACCGGCCACGGCGTGCTGCGCCGCGGCGACAGCCTGGTCCCGGCCGAGCGGCCCGTCATCGGCGACGGGACCTCGTACTGGGCGTGGGACTCCGACGCCGGCTCCGGCGGCCCGGGCTGGGCCGAGTACGACCCGGCGACCGGGGCGACGGGGCGGCGCTCGATGCCCGGCTTCCTCGCCGACGCCCTGCACGGCCACCCGTCCGGCAGCACCCTGCCCGACAACGTGGGCCAGAACTGGCTGCGGCCCGCGCCCACCGTCGAGGGCTCCGTGCTGGGCGCCCCCGCGGACGGCCTGCTGGGCTGGCGCGCCGTGCGCGTGCCGGGCCGGGGCTGGCACGGCTCCGACACCTCCGGCGCCCGGGTCACCGTCCCCGAAGGCGGCAACCAGCCGCGCGCGGCCGTCCGCCTGCCCGGCGACGAGCGGCCCCGCGCCGTGACCAACGACTGGCGGACGCTCTCCCTCAGCGACCCCGAGGGGGCCGTCACCGCCCGGACCACCTCCCACCACCACGGCGGCCCGCACGCGGCCGGCGACGCGGAACTCCCGCCCCTCGCCTACTGGTACTGCCTGCGCCCCCGCGACCCGGAGGGCTCGGCGGCCCTGCGCGCCCTGGACGCCGAGACCGCCGGAGCACTCCTGAAGGCGGCCGCCGGGGCGGAGAAGCGCGAGGAGCTGCCCGCGCTGGTCCGCGCGGCCCTGCCCGCGGTCGGCGCGCCCGTGCTGATCGCCGGGGTCGTCGACGCGGTCCGCGCCGCGCTGGTCCAGCGCAAGGCCCTGGCCCGGGTGGCCGAGTCCCTGACCGCCCGCCGGGAGGCCCGGCCGAAGCAGGCCGTGGACCGGGGGCCCTCCGACCAGCTGCTCGCCGGCGCCCTGCACGGGCTGACGGGCGCCCCCTCCCACCACTCCCACGGCGGTGAGGCCGACGCCACCTTCGCCTTCCTGCGGCGCCTCGGGGCGGCCGTCGCCGACACCTCCGCCGAGGCGGTGCCCGGGCGGCTGCACGTGGACCTGCCGAAGCTGGCGCAGTCCTCCTTCCCCTGGGCGCAGCTGTTCCTGGAGGCGCCCGCCTCGGTCGCCTACCGCGCGGTCGCCCCCGGCACCACCGAGGAGCAGCGGGCCGTCCTGTGCCGGGCGCTGTCAGCGGTCGACGCCCTGGGCCTGGCCTCGGCCGAGACCTCCGCCGCCCACTGGCGGCGCCTGTCGGTGCGGATCGACACGGGCACTCTGCTGGGCGCCGACGGCCGGGAACGGGGCCGCGGCGGCCGGCACCGCGCGGTGGTGCCGCTCGGCGGCGGGGCGGTGCTCGCGCTGAACGAGCAGGTCCGGGAGTACGAGCGGGGCCGGGAGTTCGACGCTTTGCTCCACGACCCGGCGGGCGCCTTCGCGGTGCCCGCCCCGTACACCGGCGCCCGGGAGCCGGTGACCGTCGGCGACCGCGGGCGCGGGGCCGGCTGGCTGGCGGCGTTCCTGAAGGAGGCCGCCGAGCGCGGCCCGGCGCCCTGGTTCCCCGAGGCGGCCGAGGAGTTCGGCCGGCTGACCGGGGTGTCGGCGGCCATGGCCCGCCTGGTGCTGGCCGGTCTGCCGCACCTGGAGACGCACGAGAGCGGGTTCCTGCCCGCCGAGCTGCGCCAGGTCCTCGGGGTCAAGGCCACCGAGGCCGCGCACGCCCGCAACGACCTGCGGGACCTCTCCCCGGAGGTACGGCGCGAGCTGGTCGCGGCGCTGCTGCCGGCCGACCCGGCGCGGCTGTGGACCGACGGCCCGGACGCGGAGGCCGCCGCGCGGGTGTGGAACCTGCGCGCGGGCCGCCGTACGCCGGTGCCCGAGTGGCTGCTCGCCGACGCCGCCAAGGAGGTGCGCGGGGCCTGGGGGGCGCACCGCGCGCTGCCCGCGCTGCTGGACGCCGCGGCCTCCCCGGTGCTGTCCCTCGACACCGCCTGGGCGGTCAAGGGCGACCGCGCGGAGCCGGTGGTCCCCGGCGGGCGGCCGTTCGACTCCTCCGTGCTCACGGGCGCGGTGGGCTTCGCGGCCTGGCTCGCGCACCGGCTGCCCGCCGGGCACCCGGTACGGTCCTGCCTGCCTCCGGCGCTGACCGCCGTACGGCAGCGGCTGGCCTCGCCGGAACTGCTGCTCGGCGTCGGGCACTACGTCGACCGGGCCGCCTTCCGGAAGGCGGCCGGCACCCCGACCGAGACCGCCGAGGGGTACGAGCGGTACGGCGCGGTGGTCCTCGCCACGCACGACGGCCGCCCCCTCCCCGCGCTGCGCACCGCACTGCTGGACTCGACCGGGTCCGACCCGTACCTGCCGCTGCTGCGCGGCACCGAGCAGCAGCCCTCCGCGGCCGAGACGGCGCTGCGCCTGGCCCACGACCCGGTGTTCGCCGCGCTGCTCGCCGACCCGGGGGCCCCGGTGGCGGGCGAGGTGGACAAGGAGGGCACCTGGTGGCCGCAGGACCCGGGCCGCAGCGTGCCGGACCTGGTGGCGGAGGTGTCCGCGGAGTACGGGCTCGGCGCGGACGCGGCCGTCCTGTACCTGGCGCTGCTCGCCATGCCCGACCCGACCGACCGCAACACGGCCCGCTGGACGGGCTGGAAGCCGGCCCGGCTGAAGGCCGCCCGGGCGGAGCTGGCCGCCACCGACCTGGTGGTGTCGGCCACCCGCACGCGGGCCGGGCGCTCCCTGTTCCTGCCCGGCCCCTGGGCCGAGCCGGGGTCGCCCGCGCTGCCCGTCGAGCAGTGGAAGCTGCCGATGTACGCCCTGGCGCCGGGCGGCGGGCCGGTGCTGGGCGTGCTGGTGCCCGGCGAACCGGCTGCGGAGCTGTACCGCCGGGCGTGGGCGCGGGTCCGCGCGGGCGACGTACCGCGCTTCGAGGAGCTCAAGGTCAAGCGCACCGCGGGCCGGCGGCGCTGATCCGCCCGTCGCCGACCGGGCCCGGCGGGGCGCGTGCCGCGAGGCCGCGCCCCCGCCGGGCGGGCCCGCCCCCTTCTTCTTTCCGTATGGCTCTCCAGAACACGAGGACTTCCCGATGACCGTCACCGAACCGTCCGCTCCCGCACGGCAGGTCGTGCCCGCCGAGGAGCGGTACGCCGCCGAACTGGCCTTCCTCGCCGCCCAGGACACCGGCCCCCGCCCGCCGGGCTGGGCGCTCACCCCGCGCGCGGTGGTGACCTTCGTGTGCGGCAGCGGCGGTGAGGAGCTGGCCCTGCCCAAGCGGCGCGCCGGACTGCCGTCCAAGCTGGTGGTCGCGCCGAAGTTCGTCGGCGAACGCGCCCTGGTGGAGCGCTGCGTGGTGACCCTGGCCGGTGAGCGCGGGCTGCTGCTCACGGGCGAGCCCGGCACCGCCAAGTCGATGCTGTCCGAGCTGCTGTCCGCCGCCGTGTGCGGCACCAGCGCGCTCACCGTGCAGGGCACGGCGGGCACCACGGAGGACGCGTTCCGGTACGGCTGGAACTACGCGCTGCTCCTCGCCCAGGGACCGACCCGGCAGGCCCTGGTCGATTCCCCCGTGCTCGCGGCGATGCGCGCCGGGCGGGTGGTGCGGGTCGAGGAGATCACGCGCTGCCTGCCCGAGGTGCAGGACGCGCTGGTGTCGATCCTGTCCGACCGGCGGGTGAGCGTGCCGGAGCTGACGGCGACCGAGGACTCGGTGGTCTCGGCGGCCCCCGGTTTCACGGTCATCGCCACCGCCAACCTGCGCGACCGGGGCGTCTCGGAGATGTCGGCGGCGCTCAAGCGGCGCTTCAACTTCGAGACGGTCGGACCGATCGCGGACCCGGACGCGGAGGCCGCGCTGATCCGCCGGCAGGCCGTCGCCGCCGTGGAGCGGGCCGGGGCGGCGTTCGGGGTGGACGACAGCGTGCTCGACGCGCTCGTCACCGTCTTCCGGGACCTGCGCTCGGGACGCAGCGCGGAGGGCTGGGACGTGGAGCGGCCCGGCACGGTCATGTCCACGGCGGAGGCCGTGCAGGTGGCGGCCTCGCTGGGGGTCGCCGCCGCGTACCTGCCGGGCGGTGACGTGCTGGACCTGCTGCCGGGCCATCTGCTGGGCGTGGTCCGCAAGGACGACCCGGCCGACCACGGGCGGCTGCTGGGCTACTGGGACGGTCCGGTGCGCCGCCGGGCCGAGGACGGCTCGGCGATGTGGCGCCGACTCTGGGACCTGCGCGGGAGCCTGCGTTGACGCCCACTGCCGACCCGCGGGAGGCCGTGGAGGCCCTGGCCGCCTCGCGCGCGCCGTACCTGCTGGGCGTACGGCACCACAGTCCCGCGCTGGCCGCGGTGGTGCCGGCGCTGCTGGACGCCGCGGACCCGGAGGTGGTCTGCGTGGAGCTGCCGGCCGACTTCCAGCCGTGGCTGACGCACCTGGCCGACCCGGAGACGGTCGCCCCGGTGGCCCTGGCGGGCCTGGGGAGCGAGGGCCGGCTGGCCTTCTACCCGTTCGCGGACTTCTCCCCGGAACTCGCGGCGCTGCGCTGGGCGCGCGAGCGCGGCGTGGAGGTGCGGTGCTGCGACCTCCCGCTCGCGGACGCGGGCTGGTCCCCCACCGACCCGGCCGCGCCCGGGCCTGCCGTCGGGCGGCGGTCCTACGCGGACGCGCTCGCCGCGTCCGGCACCGGGCGTGACGGGGACGACCTGTGGGACCGGGCCGTCGAGGTGCTGGCTCCGGGCTGCTCCCCGGAGGCCGTCCGCCGCGCCGCCCTGGGCGTCGGCTGGGCCCTGCGCACGGACGCCGGCACCGTCCCGGCGGCGGACCTGGCGCGGGAGTCCCACATGCGACGCGTCCTCAGGGCGGCGGCCGAGGGCGGCCGCCGGGTGGCGGCGGTGATCGGCGCCTTCCACGCCCCGGCGCTCTTCATGGACGCCCCGGTTCCGGGGCCGCGCGGGGGCGCGGCGGTGGTCGGCACCGAGGACGCTGTCGGCGCCGGCGGATCCGCCGGCGGTGGCGGGGCTCGGGACGGGGACGTTGGGGCGGAGGTGGGGGACGGGGTCGTGACCTCGTTCGTCGCGTACTCCCACGACCTGCTCGACTCCCGCTCCGGGTATCCCGCCGGGATCCGGGACCCGCTGTGGCAGCAGGCCGTCTTCGAGGCGGGCGGGGATCCGCAGCGGCTGCGGGAGGCGGCCTCGGCCGCCGTCACCCGGCTGTGCCGGGAGCTGCGCCGCGACGGGCACACCGCCGGGACCGGGGAGGCCGCCGAGACCCTGAGGCTCGCCTGCGACCTGGCGGTGCTGCGCGGGCTGCCCGCGCCCGGCCGGGGGGAGCTGCTGGAGGCCGTCACCACGGTGCTCGGGCAGGGCGAACCCCTGGGCCGGGGGCGGGCGCTGGCCCGCGCCCTGGAGGCCGTGTTCGTCGGCGCGGCCCGTGGCCGGACCACCCCGCACGCCCCGCGTTCCGGGCTCGGTCCGTCCGTGGAGGCGGAGCTGGCCTCGCTGCGGCTTCCGTCCCCGCAGGACCCGGACCCGCGCGAGGTGCGCCTCGACCCGCTGCGCTCCGAGCTCGACGGGCGCCGCGAGGTGCTGCTCCGGCGCCTGCTGGTGTGCGGGGCCTCCTACGGTGAGCCCGTGGACGTGGCCGCCACCGGCGACGGCACCGCCCTGGGGAGCAAGTGGCGGCTGTCCTGGACCCCTTCGGTCCCGGCCCGCCTGGACCTGGCGGGCGTCCGCGGCGTCACCGCCGCCCAGGCGGCCGCGGGAACGCTGCGCGACCTCGCACGCCGCCAGGCCGCCGCGGGCGGCCCGACGGCGGCGCAGGTACTGACCGGGCTCGCCGCCGCCGCGCGCTGCGACCTGCCCGAACTGGTCGACGTACGACTGGAGGAGGCGGCCGCCGTGCTGCCGGAGACCGCCGGCGTGGCGGAACTCCTGGAGGCCGTCGACCTGTTGGAGGGGCTGCGGCGCGGCCACCTGCCCGGCACCTCCGCCGCCGCCCGGGCGGTCGCCGAGGCCCTGTGCGGTGATCTGCTGGACACCGCGGTGCGTTCGCTGCCCGGCCTGGCGGGGAGCGACGACCCCGCCGACGCGGCCGCCCTGGTGGCCCTCGCCGACCGGGCCGCCGCCCGTCGGCTGGGGCTGCGGATGGACTCCGGCCTGTCGGAACTGGCCGCGGAGGGGAGTCCGTTGATGCGCGGTGCGGCCCTGGCCGTACGGGTGCTGCTGGACCTCGACGAGGCGGCCGGGCTCGGTGCCCGCGCGGCCGCCTGGGTGGACGGGGCCGCCACGGCCGACGGCCGCCGGGCGCTGGCCCGCCGCCTCGCCGGGCTGCTCACCGCCGCCGGACCGCTGCTGGAGACCTCTCCCGCCGCGCTGACCCCGCTGCTGGACCGGGTGGACGGCCTGGCCGACGCGGCGTTCCTGGAGCGGCTGCCCGCGCTGCGCGCCGGGTTCGAGGCGCTCTCCCCGGCGGCACGGGACCGGCTGCTGGACACGGTGACCGAGCGGCTC
Organism: Streptomyces sp. NPDC096136; assembly: GCF_044763325.1. Taxonomy (NCBI): domain Bacteria; kingdom Bacillati; phylum Actinomycetota; class Actinomycetes; order Kitasatosporales; family Streptomycetaceae; genus Streptomyces; species Streptomyces sp. NPDC096136. The sequence goes on from NZ_JBIWFZ010000014.1 coordinate 27,343, forward strand.
GGCGACCGGCTCGACCTCACGCTCGACGCCCCGCCCGCCCTGCTCGCCCTCTGGGCCGCCGCCGACGCGGCCGGCCTGGGCGCGCTCAAGGAACTCCCGCTGCCCGCGCGCCCGACGGAGCCGGCGGCCGGCGCGGGGGCGGTCGGGCGGTCCGCGGACCGGGCGGCCGAGGCGGGGGCGTCCACGCCTCCGGGGCGGCCGCAGGACACGGCCGCCGGGTCTACGGCCTCCGCCGGCCGGGCACGGCGGACGCCCGGGGCGTCCGGAGCAGCCCTCCCGTCCGCGGACCCGTACCAGCAGACGGGCGCGGCCACCGGAGCCGCGGTGCCCGCGCGCACGGAGCGGCATCCCGCCGTCGAGGTGGTGCGGGACGGGCCGGGCGACGGGCGGCGTCTGGCCGCCGCCGACCGGTGGCGGCTGCTGCTGGGCCGCCAGCGCGACCGGCTGCCGTCCGGGGCGCACCGCTACGCCCGCGCCCTCGACGAGCTGTACGGCGCGGGGCGCGGCGAGGGCTCGGGCGACGTGGGCCGGTCCGGTTCCGGAGGCGGCGACGGGGCGTCCTTCCCGACGGCCCGGGAGTGGTCGCAGGAGCTGGAGTCGCTGTTCGGCTCCGACGTACGGGAGGAGGTGCTCGCGGACGCGGCGGGTGCGGGCCGTACCGACGTACTGGCCCAGCTCGACCCGGCGTCCGTGCGGCCCTCCGTGGACCTGCTGAGCTCCGTGCTCTCCCTGGCCGGCGGCATGCCCGAGCAGCAGCTCGCCCGGCTGCGGCCGCTGGTCAAACGGCTGGTCGACGAGCTGACGGCGCAGCTGGCCAACCGGATGCGGCCGGCCCTGTCCGGCCTGTCCACCCCGCGCCCGACCCGCCGCCCCGGCGGCCGGCTCGACCTGGCGCGCACCCTGCGGGCCAACCTGGCGCACGCCCGCCGCCACGCCGACGGGCGGGTGGTGGTGGTCCCGGAGCGCCCGGTGTTCCGCACCCGCGCGTCCCGCGAGGCGGACTGGCGGCTGATCCTGGTGGTGGACGTCTCCGGCTCCATGGAGGCGTCGGTGGTCTGGTCGGCGCTGACGGCGGCCGTGCTGGGCGGGGTCCCGACCCTGTCCACGCACTTCCTGGCCTTCTCCACCCAGGTCGTGGACCTCACCGGCCGGGTCGCCGACCCGCTCTCGCTGCTGCTGGAGGTCCGGGTCGGCGGCGGTACGCACATCGCGGCGGGCCTCGCGCACGCCCGGACCCTGATCACGGTGCCGAGCCGCACCCTGGTCGTCGTCGTCAGCGACTTCGAGGAGGGCGGCCCGGTCGGCGGCCTGCTCGGGGAGGTCCGCGCACTGGCCGCGTCCGGCGCCCACCTGCTGGGCTGCGCGGCGCTCGACGATTCCGGCGCGCCCCGGTACTCCGTCCCGGTGGCGCGGCAGCTCGTCGCGGCCGGGATGCCGGTGGCCGCGCTCAGCCCTCTCGCCCTCGCCCGCTGGGTGGGCGACCGACTCCGTGGGGAGCCCTGATGACCAGCCCGCTGTTGCCGCCCGTCGCCGCCGAGGTGACGGCGGAGGCCGTGGAGGCCCTGACCGCCCGGCTGCGCAAGAAGCTCGACGCCGCCGTGGAGGGCTGCGGCGAGCGCGCGGAGGCCGGCGCGGACGGGGGCGTCACCGTCCGGTTCGGCGAGGACGCGGTGGTCACCCTGCGGCCGGGTGCCTCGGGGGTGGTCGCGGAAGCCGCCGAGGCCTCCTGCACCTGCCTGCTGTCCCCGCGCTGTCTGCACCGCGCGGCGGTCCTGACGGCGGCCCCGGTGGCGGACCCGCTCCCCTGGCCCGGTGCGGGCGGGGGCGAGGGGGTGGAGGACGGGCCGGGCCCGGCTGCCGCTACCGGTCCGCACGCACCGTCGGGTGCCGGGCCGGAGGACGCCTCCCCGGCGGCCCCGGCCGGGGAGCCCGGCGGGCCCGCTCCCGGGCGGGGAACCGCGCCGGGAACGGGTCCCGGCCGGGACGGCGCGGCCGGCGGGCCGGGCGCGCCGGTCACCGCCGAGGGGACCGGCGCGGCCGGATCCGGTGGCCCGGCCGGCGCCGGTGCCTCCGGCGGCGGCGCCGCGGGACCGGCCGGCACGGGCCGGACCGGCACGGCCGGGGGCTCCGTGGCCGGGGACTCCGCGGCGCCCACGGCCGCCCAGGTGCGGGCCGGTGCCGCGCTGTGGGCCGTCGGGGCCGAGGCGCTGGCCGCCGGGGTCGCCGCCGGGGGTGCCGTGGTGCAGGCCGAGCTGCTGCGGGCCGCGCACACCGCGCGGGTCGCCGGGCTGCCCGCCGCCGAGGCCGGCGCCCTGCGGGTGGTGCGGGGCCTGCGGGCCGCGCGCGAACGCGCGGCCGGGCAGCGGCTGGCCGACCTCGCCGCGGCCTTCGAGACGCTGCTGCGCACCGCCGCCCTGCTGGCGTCGGGTACGGGCGGCCCCGGGGTGACCGGGGCCGGCCGCCGTGGCTACGCGTCGGGGGGCTCGCTGAGGGTCCACGGCCTGTGCCGGGAGCCCGTGCTGACCGCGACCGGATACGGGGGCGTGGTCACCCACCTGCTGGGCGCGGACGGCGTCCCCTACACGCTGTCGGACGTCCGCCCCGGCGGGCCCGGCCGCGCCAAGGGGGCGGGGTCCGCCTCCGTGGCCCTGGGCGGGGGAGCCCTCGACCATGCCGGGCTCGCGCGCGGGGGCCTGCGCATCGCCGGGGCGACGGTCTCCGCCGACGGGCGGCTCGGTTCCGGACGCGGGGTCCGGGCCACACCGGTCCCGGGTGTCTCCTGGGACGGCGAGCCGCTCGCCGCGCTGTTCTCCCGTCCGGCGGCCGAGGCCGTCGCCGCACTGCTCGCAGGGGACGCGGAACCGGGCCTGCTGGGCTGCGCCGTGCAGGTCGTGGGCGCGGCCGGCGACCACCTCCTGGTACGGGAGCTGTCGGCGGACGGCACGGTACGGGCGGGCGCACCGCTGCTGCGGCTGCGCCCGGCTCACCCGCACCCGGAGCTGGCGCACACCGCCAACCTGCGCCGCCTGGCCGGTCGGCCGGGTCTGGCCCTGCGGGTCGTGGGCCGCCCGGACCCGGACCGGGCGGCCACGCTGCTGCCGCTCGCCGTGGGGCCGGTGCCGGGGGCGGCGTACACGCTGCGGCTGCCGCCCGAGTGGCGGGACCGGGCGGACCTCGGCTACGACCGCCTCCAGGGCGGCCATGTCACCGAGGCCCCCGCGCCCCCGGTCGGCCCCGTCGAGCCGGGTCCCGACGTACTGGCCGACTCGCCGCTGTGGCGGGTGGGCCGGCTGCTGGAGGCGGGGGTCGCGGGCGGGCGCCGGGCAGTGGCGGAGTCGGCTCGGTCACCCGAGCCGGCGGCCGCGTACGCGCCGCTGCGCCGGGCCGGGTTCACGGCGGCGGCCGATCTGGCCGCCGACCTGGTGGCCGAGGCACAGCGGCGGCCCCGGGACGCCTTCGGCCGGCTCACCGACCCCTCGGCCGACGGGTACGCCTGGGCCTGGCTGGCGGCCTCGACACACCTGACGGCGGCACGGCGGTCCCTGGTGGCCGGGTCCTGGGTCTAGGCCGTTCGGCTTGCGGACTCCACGGGACCGGAGGGCACAATGGGCGCTAACGGTGTGAAAACCGAATGAAATTGCATAAACCATGCACCTCATTCGGGTTTCGCCTTTCCTGCACCCGCCCGGTGGGAGGGGAATGTGAGTTCCGAACCGCTGTCAGAGCGCCCCACCGGTCCGCCCTCCGGCCCCCTCTCCGGCCGCCAGTCCGGCGACCAGGCCGGCCCCCCGCCGCCCCAGCCCACGAGCGGCGGGGGAATCCCGTCCGGCCCGGGCGGTCCGTCGTCCGGCGGGGGCGGGGGCGGGGGCGGGGGTGGCGGCCCGACGCCGCCCTCCGGCGGCGACGGCCACCGCCCCTGGTGGCGTTCCGTGCCGCGGATCGCGGCGATCACCGCCGCCGTGGTCGTCGCGGTCGTCCTGGCCGTCGTCCTCGGCCGCCCGGGCGGCCAGACGGCGAGCGCCGGCGAGGTCATCCTCCAGCCCACGGACGACGCGGGCGTCGACCCGTACACCCCGTCCACGGCGAACACGACCGCGTCCATGCCGGCGGCGGCGCCCAGTACGGCTCCGGCCCGGAAGGACACCCTCGCGAGCGTGGCGGGCTCGGAGCCCGGACTCTACGGCGGCACCCGCAACACGGCGGCCTGCGACGTGGAGAAGCAGATCCGCTACCTGTCGGCCGACCCGGCCAAGAACCGCAGCTTCGCCTCCGTCGTGGGGGTGCAGGAGTCCGCGGTACCGAGCTACCTGCGGTCGCTGACGCCCGTGCAGCTGCGTTCGGACACCCGGGTCACCAACCACGGCTACCGCGACGGCGTGGCCACCAGCTACCAGTCCGTGCTCCAGGCCGGAACGGCCGTGCTGGTGGACAAGTACGGGGAGCCGAAGGTGCGGTGCGCCTGCGGGAACCCGCTGAGCCGGGTGGTGCCGCAACCGGGCACGCCGCGGCAGACGGGGCACCGATGGGCGGGGTACCAGCCGCAGAACGTCGTGGTCGTCAACCGCGCGCCCCGGCCGGTCAACGTCTTCGTCCTCTACGACCAGAACGAGAAGCAGTGGGTCCACCGGTACACGGGTGACCAGGTCCACCACGACAAGCCGGCCCCTCCCCCGCCCCGGCACTGGCCGACGACCCCGCCGCCCCCGCCGACGACGTACCCGCCCGGAACGTACCCGCCCGGAACGCGGACGCCGGGAACGTACCCGCCCGGAACGCAGACGCCCGGAACCCAGTCCCCGGGAACCCGGCCGCCGACCACGCAGTCCCCCGGCACGAAGCCGCCGTCGACCAAGCCGCCGACCACCGAGCCCCCGTCGACGCAGACGCCCGGCGCGAAGCCGCCGAAGGCCACGCCGACGCCCACGGGCCCCTCGCCGGCGACCGAGACCCCGGCCACTCCCACCCCGACCACCGGGACCAAGGAGACACCGGCCCCGAAGCCGACCCCGGCGACCGAGACCCCGCCGGCCCTGAAGCCGACCCCGACCCCGACCGCCCCCGCCCCGGTGCCCTCGGCCACCGAGGCCCCGACCACCCCGAAGACGGCGACCGAGCCGCCGGCCGTCAAGCCCCCGGCCACCCAGCCGCCGGCCACGGAACGGCCCACGACGCAGGCACCGGCGCCGACCCAGGCACCGCCCACTCCGCCGCCGGCCACCCGCGCGCCCGCCACGGAGGCCCCGCCGACCCAACCGCCCGCCCCTGACCAGAACCAGCAGAACCAGCAGAACCAGCAGAACCAGCAGAACCAGCAGCGCGACCAGAACCAGAACAACCAGCAGAACCAGAACGACCAGAACCAGAACCAGAACGGCTACTAGCCCGTCCGTCAGACCTCCCGCCGCGGCCCGGCCTGCGGCGGGAGGTCCCTGACGAAGGCGAGTCCGTCGCTCCCGGCCAGGCGGTCCGGGTCCAGCGGGGCGTAGCCGAACCAGGGCGAGACGCGCGGTACGGGCGGCGTACCGTCCAGGGCGGCGACCAGCCGGCGGGCGTCCACCAGGCAGCGGTCCTCGGGGAGCGCGTACAGGAGACCCTCGACGGTGTCCGGCGCCGGGACGTCCACCCCGTGCCGGCGGATCGTGCCGACGGCCGTGGCCACGAAGGCGTACTCCCGGCCGAGACGGGCGCTCACCAGCGCGCCGGCGCTCCACCACTCCAGCGGCGCCCCGCCCATCCTCATCGCGCTCTTCTCCCGCTGGAGGTGGGCGTTGTGCGCGAAGGCCAGGACCGGGCCCCGGTCGGCGAGCGCGAGGAGGTTGCCGGCCATCATCCGGCCGCGCACGCCCAGCAGCCGGGTCATCCGGGCCGGCGACCCGTCGGCCATGGCGTGGTGGTAGCGCAGCAGGCCGGTGGCGGTGCGGCCGTGCAGGCGGGCCCGGTGCCAGTCGTCCCGCGAGCCGGCCGCGATCAGGTGCGGGGTCTGTTCGTCGAGCAGCTCCACCAGGTCGTCGGCGAGCAGCCGCAGCTCCCGGGCCTCGGCCGACCGCCCCACGGACAGCGCCGGGTCCCACATCACCCCCTCGTCGGTCCAGCGTCCGTCGGACCCGAGAAGGCGGTCGAGCGTGCCGGCCGTACAGGGGAGCAGCGAGGGGTCCACCGACGCCGCGAGGAAGCCGTGCAGCGCGGTGAGGGCCTCCCGCGGGCTCGCGGCGCCGGTGATCTCCAGCGGGCCGTCGAACCCGGCGAAGCGCACCCGGTCGCAGGCTCGGCGGCCCTCGTTGTACTCCCGCATCCACCGTACGAGCTCGCGGTTGGCGGGGGAGGCCCCGAACCCGTGGCTGAACCCGTGTTCCATGACCTCGTCGAGGGCGCCGGCGCCCCCGGTGACGTACGCGTCCACGGCCAGGCCCTTCAGGCAGTCGCTCTCGATCGCGACCGTCCGGTAGCCCTCCTCTCCGACGAGCTGCCGGAAGAGCTCGTTGCGCAGGTCGAGGAGGGCGTCCTCGCCGTGGGTGGGCTCGCCCAGGGCGAGCAGCCGGGGCCGGGTGCCGAGCAGCCGCAGGAGGGCGGCGGCCTCGACGGGGTGCGTGGTGTCCTTGATGCCGTTTGCCATGCCTTCAACGCTATCGTTGAAGCTTCGGTGGAAACTTTTGCCGGTCGTGCCCCTGCTATCTTCGGCCGTGTGGAAGAGAACCTTCAAACGGGTAGGAAGCTCAGGCCGGTCGATCTGGCGCGGGCGCACGGTCTGTCCACGCAGGCCGTCAGGAACTACGAGGAGGCCGGGGTCCTCCCGGCCGCCGCCCGCACCCCCGCCGGCTACCGCGCCTACACCCCCGTGCACGCCCTGGCCCTGTCCGCGTTCCTGGCGCTGGTCCCCGGCCACGGCCACGCGACGGCGTCGGCGGTGATGCGGGCGGTGAACCGGCGCGCGGTCGACGAGGCGTTCCGCCTCATCGACCAGAGCCACGCCCAGCTGCTGGAGGACCGCAGGACCCTCGAGGCCGTGGAGCGGGCCGTACGCGATCTGGCGTCCGCGCCGGGTACGGCGGCGGGCGCGCCGGAGGAAGCGGCGGCGGGGCACACGGCGGCCGGCACCGCGGCGGGCGCGGCGGGCGCGGCGGGAGGCCGGTTCATCGGGCCGCTGGCCAGGGAGCTCGGGATCCGGCCCGCGACGCTGCGCGCGTGGGAGGCGGCGGGACTGGTGCGCCCCGGCCGCGACCCGCTGACCGGGTACCGCGTCTACGACGGGGCCGCCGTACGGGACGCCCGGCTCGCGCACCAGCTCCGGCGGGGCGGCTACCCGCTGGAGCAGATCGCCCCCCTGCTCGAACGGGTGCGGGGGGCCGGCGGACTGGAGCCGCTGGAGGCCGCGCTGGGCGACTGGCGCGCCCGGCTGTCGGCGCGCGGACGGGCCCTGCTGGCGGGGGCCGCGGAGCTGGAGGCCTACCTCCGCGGGCCTGTCAAGTAACGAACAGCCGGGGCTACGGCCCCGTCCCTCCCCCGGGCACGGTGGAAATCCACCGCCCCGAGCACCCGTGCGGGTGCCGGAGCGACCGTCCGGACCGGAGGCCTCATGTTCCGTCGTGCGGGGGACCGCGTGACCCGCCGTCCCCGACTCGTCCTCCTCGCCGCGCTGGTCTTCCTCGTCCTGTCCGCCGTGTTCGGCGCCGGAGCGGCCGGCCGGCTCAAGAGCCAGGGGTACGACGACCCGCACTCCGAGTCCAGCCGCGCCGCCCGGGTGGCGGCCGGGCGGGCGGGAGCCGCCCCGAACCTGGTCCTCGTCGCCCGGGTCGCCTCCGGCTCCGTCGACGGCCCGGCGGCCCGCGGCGCCGGCGAGGCGCTCACCGCGCGGCTCGCCGCCGAGCCCGATGTGAGCGGCGTGTCCTCGTACTGGTCCCGGTCCGCGGGGGCGCCGCAACTGCGCGGCCGGGACGGCCGCGCGGCCATGCTGGTGGCGCACCTGGACGGTGAGGGGGAGCGGCTCGCGGAGCACACCCGGCGGCTGGCCGGGGAGCTGGGCACCCGCCCCGGCGGGGCCGGATCGCCCCTGACGGTCCGGGTCGGCGGTGCGGCCGTCGTGGACGCCGAGCTCCAGGACGTCTCGGAGTCCGACCTGAAGCGGGCCGAGGCCGTCGTCCTGCCGGGAACGCTGGTCCTGCTGGTGCTGGTGTTCGGCAGTGTGGTGGCCGCGGCGCTCCCCCTGCTGATCGGGGTGCTGGCGATCGCCGGGACGCTGCTCGTGCTGGGCCTGCTGGGCTCGGTCACCGACGTGTCCGTGTTCGCGCTGAACCTCACCACGGCGCTCGGCCTGGGGCTGGGCATCGACTACGGGCTGCTGGTCGTCTCCCGGTTCCGCGAGGAGCTGGCCGCCGGACACGCCCCGCGCGAGGCTGCGGTGCGGACGGTGCGGACGGCCGGACACACCATCGGGTTCAGTGCCGCGACGGTCGCGGCCGCGCTCGCGACGCTGCTGGTCTTCCCCCCGTACTTCCTGCGTTCCTTCGCGTACGCGGGCATCGCCGTGGTGGCGATCGCGGCGGTCAGTGCCGTGACGGTGCTGCCGGCGCTGCTCACACTGCTCGGCGGGCGGGTCAACGCCTGGCCGGTGCCCTGGCGCCGGCGGGTGCGCTCCGGGTCGCGCTCGCGCCTGTGGGAGGGGCTGGCGCGGTTCGTCGTGCGCCGGCCGCTGCTGGCGGCGCTGCCGGTGATCGGCCTGCTGATGGTGCTCGCCGCGCCCTTCGCGCACGCCGGTTTCGCCACTCCGGACGACCGGGCGCTGCCGGCGGGCTCGTCCGCCCGGCAGACCGGCGACCTGGTGCGCGAGGGGTTCGACCCGCAGGGCGCGAGCGCGCTGACGGTGGTGCTGACGGGCGCGGTGTCCCCGTCGGAGCGGGCCGACTACGCGCTGAGGCTGTCGCGGCTGCCGCAGGCGGCCCGGGTGGTGGGGCCCTGGGGCGGGTTCCGGCAGGGCCTGCCGGAACCCGCCCCAGGGGCCGCCTCCGGGCCCGATACCGGGCCGGCCTCCCGACCGGGCTCCGGGTCCGGCGGGGTCGGCGCCGTCGGCGGGGGCCCGGAACGGCTCTCCGTGGTGCCGCTGTCGGACCCCCGGTCGAGCGCCGCCCAGCGGCTCGTGCACGACGTCCGCGCCACTCCGGCCCCGGCGGGCGCCTCCGTCCTCGTCGGCGGGCCGAGCGCCGTCCTGGTCGACGCCAAGGCCACGGTCGGGGCGCGGCTCCCGCTCGCGCTCTACCTGATCTCCCTCACCACGTTCGCCCTGCTGCTCGGCTTCACGCGCAGCCTGCTCCTGCCGCTGAAGGCGATCGCGCTGAACGCCCTGAGCCTCGCGGCCGTCCTCGGCGCGATGGTGTGGGTCTTCCAGTCGGGCCATCTGCGGAGCCTGCTCGGCTTCACCCCCGGTCCGCTCAGCACCACGATGCCGGTGCTGCTGTTCTGCATCGTCTTCGGACTCTCGGTGGACTACGAGGTGTTCGTCCTCGCGCGCATCAAGGAGGCGCACGAGGCCGGGGAGGGGAACTCCGCCTCGATCGTCTCGGGCATCGCCCGCACCGGCGGCATCGTCACCACCGCCGGCGCCCTGCTCGCCTTCACCCTGCTCGGCTTCGGCACCTCGCGGGTCTCCCTCCTCCAGTTCTTCGGGATCGGCGCCGGCCTCGGCGTCCTCCTCGACGCCACCCTCGTGCGGGGCGTGCTCGTACCGGCCCTGATGCGGCTGGCGGGCGCCTGGAACTGGTGGGCTCCCTGGCCCGTCACCGCGGCGCGCCCGGCGTCCCGCCCACCGCCGCGGCCGCCACCGACGGCCGGCCGGTGCCCCACCCGGGCCCTCCTGGCCGCGCCCCCGCGACCCGCACTGCCCTGACCCCCCGCACACCCCGCCCCGTGACCACGACACGGAAGACCGAAGGAAGACCGCCATGACCGACATCGCCATCACCGGACTCGGCTGCCGCTTCCCGGGCGCCCGCGACGCCCGCGCCTACTGGAAGCTCCTGATCAGCGGAGAACGCCAGTTCTCCGCCGTCCCCGCGGAACGCTGGGACCACCGGGACTTCCACGCGCCCGGCGACCGCTCCGCCCCCCGCGCCGCGTACACCGACCAGGTCGCCTTCCTGGACGGGGTGAACCGCTTCGACGCCCTCCACTACGGGGTGCCCCCCGCACGCGCCCGGGCCATGGACCCGCAGCACCGGCTGATGCTCGACGTCACCCGCGAGGCCCTCGACGACGCGGGGATGGGGCGCGGCGACTTCGACCGCGAGAACACCGGGGTCTTCTTCGGCATCTCGGTGTCCGACTACAAGGACCTGATGGCGGCGCCCCTGCGCACCGCCTCCCCGGCCGCGGAGGGGCGGGCGCCGCGCTCCGGCGCGGTGCAGTCCTTCGGCCTCCCGGGGAGCCTGCTCAACATGGCGTCCGGGACGGTGAGCCGACAGTTCGACCTCGGCGGGCCCAGCCTCGCCGTCGACGCCGCCTGCTCCGGCTCGCTGGTCGCCCTCGACCAGGCGATCGCCCAGCTGCACCGGGGCACCTGCCGGATCGCCGTCGTCGGCGGCGTCTACCTCAGCCTCACGCCCGACAGCCTGGTCGGCTTCTCCCGGCTGCGGGCGCTGTCCGCCACCGGGGTGTGCCGCCCCTTCGACGAGGAGGCCGACGGCTTCGTCCTCGGCGAGGGCGCCGGGACCGTCGTCGTGCGGCCCCTCGCCGACGCGCTCGCCGCCGGGGACCGGGTCTACGCCGTGATCAAGGGCATCGGCTCCGCCAACGACGGGGCCTCCCCCGGGCCCCTGGTCCCCACCGCCGAGGGCCAGCTGCGCGCCCTGCGCCGGGCCTACGAGGACGCGGGGCTCCCCCCGTCCGCGGTGGGCTTCCTGGAGGCGCACGGCACCGGCACCGCCGCCGGGGACCGGGCGGAGATCGAGGCGCTGCGGCGGCTGCGCACCGAGTGGCCGGACGACGACCCCGGCCTGTGCTACCTCGGCTCGGGCAAGGCCCTCATCGGGCACTCCCTGTCGGCGGCGGGCATCGCGGGCCTGATCAAGACGGCCCTCGTCGTCCACCACCGCACGATCGTCCCGCAGCCGCGCACCGCCCCGCACCCGGACCTGGGCGTCGCCGCGGCCGGGCTGCGCTTCGCGGGGACCGCCCTGCCGTGGTCGGACGGGGACGCCCCGCGCCGGGCCGCCGTCAGCTCGTTCGGCTTCGGCGGCACCAACGTCCACGTGGTATTGGAGGAGCGGCCCGAGCCGGCCCCGGTCCGCCCGGCCGTGCGGGCCGGGGGCGCCGCGGGCCCGGCGCCCCAGCTCGTCCTGCTGTCGGCCGGCAGCGTGCGACTGCTGGACCGGCACATCGGCGAGGTGCTCGACACCCTGGAGGCCCTCGACCCGGCGGACCGGCCCCCGCTCGGGGCTCTGGCCCACACCCTGGGCGCGCGGGAGCCGCTCAAGGCCCGGCTCGCGATCGTGGCCGCCGACACGGCGGAGTTCACGCAGCGCCTGCGCCGGGCCCGGCGGCAGCTGGAGGACGGCGCCCTCGGCGACCTCGGCGACGACGCCTTCGCCGCCGGGGCCCCGCTGCCGGCGGCCCGGCGCCGGATCGCCCTCCTCTACCCCGGCCAGGGCAGCCAGCGGCCCGGCATGATGCGGGGCCTGTACGAGGGGTACGCCGCCTTCCGCGCGGCCGTCGACACCCTGGGCGCCGTGGCCGGACACCACGCGGCCGCCCTGCTGTACGGGACGGCCGGCTCCCGCGGCGGGGCCGGGGAGGCAGCGCGGCGGCTCACCGCCACCGATGTCTGCCAGCCGGTGCTCGGCACCGTGCAGCTCGCCGCCACCGGCCTCCTCGCCGACTGCGGCGTCGTCCCCGACCTCACCCTGGGCCACAGCGTCGGCGAGTTCGCGGCGGCCGCCGCGGCCGGGGCCCTGACCGGCGAGGACGCCGTACGGCTGCTGGCGGCCCGGGGCGCGGCCCTGCGGCGGGCCGCGCGGAGCGGTCCGCCGGGCGGGATGCTCGCCGTGCAGACGGACGAGGAGACCTGCCGGCGGCTGGTCGAGGGCATCGGCGGCGTGTGGCTCGCCTGCTTCAACGAACAGCGGCAGACCGTGGTCAGCGGCACCGCGGAGGGCCTGGCCGCCCTGCGGCGGGCCTGCGCCGGGGCCGGGGTGGTCACGGCGGCGCTGGAGGTGGCGGGGGCCTTCCACTCCCCGCTGGTGGCCCCGGCCGAGGAGGAGGTGCGCGCGGCCCTCGCCGGGCTGCGGGTCGCCCCTCCCGCCCTGACGTTCGTGTCGACGGTGGACGCGGAGCCCTGCACGGACCCCGCCGTCCTGCGCGGACTGTGGGTCCGGCACGCCTCGGCGCCGGTCCGCTTCGCCGACGCCGTCCGCACCGCCTACGACCGGGGTGCCCGCGTCTTCCTCCAGGTGAGCGGCGGCGGCTCGCTGCTCACCCCGGTCCGCCGCACGCTCTACCACCACGACGACGTCCACGTCCTCGCCGCCGACGAGGCGGCCGCGGCGGGGGACGACGGGCGCGGCTTCGTGCGCACCCTGGCCCGGCTCGCGGTCCTGGGCGTTCCGGTGGACCCGCGGGGCCTGGTCCCCGCCGAGGAGCGCCGTCTGCTGGACCTGCCCCCGGCGGGTCTGGACACCCGGTCGTACTGGGTGCCCGGGGCACCCGCCGAGGACGGCCGCGCCGAGGCCCCCGTCCCGCCGCCGCGGCCCGCTCCCACCGGGGGGAGGCCGACGGACGACACCCCGTACGAGCTCCTCGGGCTGATCCGCCAGCAGGTCGCCCTCCTGACCCACCTCACCGGCGCCCTCCCCGCCCCGCCCCGCACCCCCGGGACCACCCCGGAGCCCCGGGCCGCGACCGGCCCCGCACCGGCTCCGGTCGGCCCCGCACCGGCTCCCCGGGCTCAGACGCGGCGGGCGGCGGCCACCCCCGCGCCGCCCCCCGCACCGGACGCCCCGGCCGCGACCCGGGAGGCCCCGTCACCGGACCCCGCAGCCGCGACCCGGAACGCCCCGTCACCGGACCGCAGGGCGGCCGCGTCCGGTCCCGTACCGGCGGCGCCCTCCGCCCCGCCCGCGGCGCCCGCCCCGGAACCGGTCCGCGAGGAGCCCGTGCCCGCCCCGGCGGGGAGCGTGGCCCCGTCCGGAGCCCGCGCGCCGGCGCCGGGGGACCCCGCTTCCGCACCGGCCGGCGGGGTCGACGCGGCCACCGCGTCCGTGCTCGCGCAGGTGGCCCGGATCAGCGCCTTCCCCGTCGACCATCTGCGCGGGGACCAGCTGCTGGTCGACGACCTCGGCTTCGACTCGCTGATGCTGACCGACCTGTTCACCGCCCTCGCCCGGGAATGGCCGCAGTGGGCGTTCGACGAGACGGCCGCGGACCGGCCGACCGTCGCCGGCCTGGCCGCGATGATCGCGGACGCGGCCCCGGGCCCCGCACCGGACGACGCCCCGACCCCCGTGCCGGACGCCGCCCCGACCCCCGCACCGGCACCGGCACCCGCACCCGTGCGCCCGGCCGCCGAAGCGGCGCCGGACCCGGACCCCGGCCCGGTACCCGAGGCGCACACGCGGATCGAGCGCTTCCCCGAGGTCGTCGCCCACGGAGAGCGCTTCGCCCTGCTCGCCCGGACCGGGCTGGCCAACCCGTACTTCCTCGTCCACGAGGGCGGCATGACCGACACCACCGTGGTCGGGGGCCGGGAGCTCCTCTCCTTCTCCGGCTACAACTACCTCGGCATGGCCACGGACCCGCGGGTCACGGCCGCCGCCCGGGAGGCCGTGGAACGCTTCGGCACCTCCGTGTCGGCCAGCCGGCTGCTCTCCGGCAGCCGCCCCCTCCACCTGGAACTGGAGGCGGAACTGGCCGACCTGCTCGGCTGCGCGGCCTCCCTCACCCTGGCCAACGGCCACGCCACGAACGTCACGACCATCGGGCACCTCATCGGCCCCGGGGACCTCGTGGTCCACGACGCCCTCGCCCACGACAGCATCCTCCAGGGCTGCCGGCTCTCCGGCGCCACGCGACGGCCGTTCCCGCACGACGACGCGGCCGCCCTGGACGCCCTCCTCGGGCAGGTCCGACACGGGTACCGGCGGGTGCTCGTCGTCGTCGAGGGCGTCTACAGCATGGACGGCGACATCGCCGACCTGCCCGCCCTCATCGAGGTCAAGCGGCGGCACGGTGCGCTGCTGATGGTCGACGAGGCCCACAGCGTCGGCACGATCGGCCCGGCGGGCGGCGGCATCGGCGAGTACCACGGCGTCGACCGCGAGGACGTCGACCTCTGGGCGGGCACCCTGTCCAAGGCGCTGGGCAGCTGCGGCGGCTACGTCGCGGGCAGCCGGCAGGTGGTCGACTACCTGCGCTACACCGTTCCGGGGTTCGTCTACAGCGCCGGCATGACCCCGGCCGACACGGCCGCCGCCCTGGCCGCGGTGCGCCTGCTGCGGGCCGAGCCGCAGCGCGTGACCCGGCTCGCGGCGAACGCCTCCCTGTTCGCCCGCCTCGCGCGCGAGGCGGGCGTCGACATCGGGGACAGCCACGACACGCCCGTCGTCCCGTGCGTCGTCGGGGATTCGGTGAGGACCCTGCGCCTGGCGCAGGCCCTCTTCCGGCGGGGCATCAGCGTCAACCCCATCCTCCATCCGGCCGTCCCGGAGGAGCTGGCCCGGCTGCGGTTCTTCGTCACCCGCGACCACACGCCCGACCAGATCCGCCGGGCGGTGGCCGCGCTGGCGCAGGAGCTGCGCCGGCCGGACGCGGCGGGCGCCGACGCCCCCGACGCCCCCGACGCGGCCCCGGCCGCCGCCTGAACGGGGGTCCGCCATGGACACCGTCTTCCGGACGCTCGCACCGGGCCTCGTCCACCGCTGGGGCGGCGCGGGGCTCCTCGTGGCCCGCCGCCCCGACCTCACCCACCTGCCGCTGTGCCTCTCGGCGGCCGAACAGCGGGTGGCCCGCGCCCTCCCTGCCTGGCGGCGGTCCGAGTGGATGGCCGGCCGGCTGCTCGCCAAGCGCCTGGCCGGCGAGCTCGTCGGGGCGCGGGCGCGGGAGGTGGAGGTCCTCCCCCGCGACGACGGCAGCCCGCACCTGCTGGTCGGCGGCCGTCCGCTGCCCTCCCTGCACGTCTCCGTCAGCCACACCCCCCGCCACGCCGCCGCGGCCCTGGCACCGGAGCCGGTGGGCGTGGACCTGTGCGAGACGGCCTCGGCGGACACCGTGCGCCGGGTCGCGGGCCACGCCTTCTCCCCCGGGGAGCTCGCCCTCGTCGGCACGGACCGCGACGAGGCCCTGGCCGGCGCCTGGGCCCTGAAGGAGGCCGCCGTCAAGGCCGACCGCAGCGGGGTTTTCGGCGGGGCCCCGCGCCGGATCCCGCTCCTGGGGCTGCGGCCGCCCGCGCTCGGCGGCCCGCGCCGGGCGATGGCCTGGCGGGCCGGGGACGCGGTCGTGGCCCTCGTCCTCGCGCACCCGTGACGCGGCGGGCGGTACTGCGTTGGTGCTCCCCGCCCGGCCGGATCATCCTTGTCAGTGGAGCACCCTGGCCGGACTAGCGAGGGCGAGATGAGCGGCGATGGCGCAAC
Source organism: Streptomyces sp. NPDC096136 (assembly GCF_044763325.1). Classification (NCBI taxonomy): domain Bacteria; kingdom Bacillati; phylum Actinomycetota; class Actinomycetes; order Kitasatosporales; family Streptomycetaceae; genus Streptomyces; species Streptomyces sp. NPDC096136. Next base: position 42,951 of record NZ_JBIWFZ010000014.1, read on the forward strand.
TTCCCACCTTTCCCGGTGAGCGGCCGCAGCAGACGAGCGCCCCGGGCGGGGCGGCGTACACCGCCACGGCCACGATCGGTGACGACGGCGTCGTGACCGACTGGGGCGAGGGCGCCGCCCGGCTCCTCGGCTACGCGCCCTCGGAGGTCGTGGGACGGCCCGCCGCCCGGCTGCTGGCCGAGGAGGGCGGGGCCGGCACGCGGATCGGTCCGGAGCAGGACCGGTGGAGCGGCACGGTGGCGCTGCGGCACCGGGACGGCCGGCGCGTCGAGGTACCGCTGCTGGCGCACCGCTGGACGTCCACGGGCGGGACCGTCAAATGGAGCGTGGTGTCCGCCGTGGCGGGTCCGGCCGAGGAGCCCTGGGACGCTCCGCTGAACGAGTGGGCCTTCGCCCAGTCGCCCTGTTTCCTGGCGGTCTTCGACGCGGACCTGCGGCTGCTGCGGGCGAACGCCGGCATGCAGCGCACGCTCTCCCTCACGGAGGAGCAGATGCGCGGGCTGCGGCTGCCGGAGATCGCCCCGGACCCCGTGAGCGACGAGACGGAGCGCAGGATGCGGCTCGTGGTGGAGACCGGCGAGTCCCAGCGGCTGACCGCCTTCGTCCCCCCGGCGGGCGAGGACCGGGAGCAGGCCTGGGAGACCTCGCTGGCCCCGCTGCGCGACCGGGACGGCCGGGTGCGGGCCGTGTGCCTGGCCGCGCACGACCGCCGCGGGGCCGAGGGCACCCCGCACCCGGAGCACCTGCGGCTGGCCCAGGAGCTCACGGCCGGGCCGGCGCACGACGCCGCGGAGGCGCAGCCGCACGCCCGGGAGCAGCGCGAGCACACCACCACCATGACGCTGCAACGGAGCCTGCTCCCGCACACGCTGCCCGAGCAGGGGGCGCTGGAGATCGCCTCGCGCTACCTGCCCGCCGGCGGGGAGGCGGGCGTGGGCGGCGACTGGTTCGACGTGATCCCGCTGTCCGGGGCGCGGGTGGCGCTGGTGGTGGGCGACGTGGTCGGGCACGGCATCCGCGCCTCGGCGACCATGGGCCGGCTGCGCACCGCCGTACGCACCCTGGCGGACGTCGACCTGCCGCCCGACGAGCTGCTCACCCACCTCGACGACCTGATCATCCACCTGTCGGCCGACGAGGCCGACCCGGAGGTGCCCGAGGAGTCCGCCGGGGGCATCGGCACGACCTGCCTGTACGTGGTCTACGACCCGGTGACCCGCCGCTGCACGGTGGCGCGGGCGGGGCACCCGCCGCCCGCGGTGGTGTCGCCGGAGGGCTCGGTGTACCTGCTCGACGTACCGGCGGGCCCGCCGCTGGGCCTGGGGGGCCTGCCGTTCGAGACGGTGGAGGTGGAACTGCCCGAGGGCAGCCTCCTGGCCCTGTACACGGACGGCCTGCTCCAGGCCCGCGAGCACGACCTGGACGAGGCCCTGGACACCCTCTTCGGGGCCCTGACCCGGCCCGCCTCGACCCTGGACACGGTCTGCGACCGGGTGCTGACGGCCCTGCTGACCCATCGTCCCGACGACGACGTGGCGCTGCTGATCGCCCGGACACGGGCCCTGCACGCCGACAAGGTCGTGGCCTGGGACCTGGCGTCCGACCCCTCGGTCGTCGCGGACGCCCGCCGGTACACCACCGAACAGCTGACGGCGTGGGAGCTGGACGAGGCCTCGTTCGTCGCGGAGCTGGTGGTCAGCGAGCTGGTCACGAACGCCATCCGATACGGCCGGCCGCCCATCCAGCTGCGGCTGATCCACGAGGGCAACACGCTGATCTGCGAGGTCTCCGACGCCAGCAGCACCGCCCCGCACATGCGGCGCGCGCGGACCTTCGACGAGGGCGGGCGGGGCCTGCTGCTGGTGGCGCAGCTGGCGCAGCGCTGGGGCACCCGGCACGCCCCCACCGGCAAGACCATCTGGGCCGAGCAGTCCCTCGTGGGGTTCTGAGGCCCGGGGCGCGGGTTCCCCCGTCCGACCCCCTGTGACGCGCCTGTGACAGTCGACGGACAACTCCATGAAGTGGCGCCTTCAGGCTCTTTATCAAGGACATACAGCGATATTCCGACATATGTCCCCCTGCTTCCAAGGGTGTGAGCAGCAGCGATGACCGAGCCGACACGGCGGAGGAAATCCCATGAGCCTCACCCTCGTCATGGAGCACGTCGAAGCCCCCTCGACCACCGCCTCTCTGGCCCCGCGTGAGCAGGAGGCGCTGCGCCACATCGCCGCCGGGTGCACCTACCTCCAGGCCGCCCGCAACATGGGCCTCTCCAAGCACACGGTCGACGCCTACCTGCGCCGCATCCGCGCCAAGTTCGGTGTCAACACCACCGCGGAGCTGACCCGCCTCGCCATCTCGATGGGCCTCTGACGCGCAGCCCCGACCCCGGAACCCGAACCACGCAACCCGGCCCTACGGCCCGTACGGCATCGCGCCGTACGGGCCGTCCTGCTGCGCCCGGAAGACGGGCAGGGCCCAGGCGGGGGGCTCCTGCGGCGGCTCGGGGACCGCCGAGACCTCGGTGGCCGGGTGGTCCCCCGCGGTCCGCGGGGGACCACCCGCGGGTTCCGGGTCGACGCGCCGGGCGGGCGTCCCGGTCGCGGCGCGCAGGGCGGCGACGAACTCCAGGCAGGTGGCGTACCGGTCCTCGGGCACCTTGGCCAGGCCCTTGGCCAGTACCTCGGAGACGGCGGGGGCGATGTCCGGCCGCTTCCCGGTGAGGGGAGGCGGCTGGTCGTACTGGTGCGCCCACAGCAGGGCGGCCGGATCGGCGTCGCGTCCGAAGGGCGGCCCGCCCGCGAGGGTCTCGTAGACCACGCAGGCGAGGCTGTAGAGGTCGCACCTGCCGTCCACCGGGCGGCCGGAGATCTGCTCGGGCGCCATGTAGTCGACCGTGCCGACGAACTCCCCCGCGGTGGTGAACCCGGTGGGGGCCAGCCTCTTCTTCGTGAGCCCGAAGTCGGTGAGGTAGATGTGCTCGGGGTGGTCGCTGTCGGTGCCCGCGGCGACCAGGATGTTCCCGGGCTTGACGTCCCGGTGGACCAGGTCGTGGTCGTGGGCCGCGTCGAGCGCGGAGGCCACCTGGCCGGCGATGCGCAGGGCGGTGGTGACGGGGAGCGGGCCCTCCCGGTCCAGCAGGGCCCGCAGGTCCAGGCCGGAGACGTAGCGCATGGCGATGTAGAGGACGCCGTCGGTCTCGCCCGCTTCGAACACCGGCACGATGTGGGGGTGGTCGATGGAGGCGGCCACCCGTGATTCGTGGGTGAAGCGGCGCCGGAAGGTCTCGTCGCGGGCGCGTTCGGGGGCGATCAGCTTCAGCGCGACCGCGCGGTCCAGCCGCAGGTCCCTGGCCTGGTAGACGACGGCCATGCCGCCGCGGCCGATCATGCGCTCGACCAGGTAGCCCGCGATCTGCCGGCCGATGAGCCCGGAGGCCCGGCCCGCGTACAGGTGCAGATTGGATGCCGTGCCCATCAGGCGCCGCCCTCACCCGGCCGCCGCGGACGCACAGGGGGTGCGGCGGGCCGCTCTTCGCTCATCGAAAGTCTATCCAGTGATCGACACGGGTGCCCCTCGTCGGCGACGGCGGTCCGTACGCGCGCAGCGCCCTCCGGGGCGGGGTGCTCCGGAGGGCGTCCGAGGGGTGGCCGGCGGGGGTCAGTCGGAGCCGCCGTCGCCACCGCGCCCGCCGCCTCCACTGGTCTCGCAGCCGACGCCGACGCAGATGCCGCCGTCGCCGCCCCGGCCGCCGTCGCCGCCGTCGCCCCCGGCCGGCGCGGCCCCGCCGTTGCCGCCGTCGCCGCCGTTGGCGCTGCCGCCGCAGACCCCGGCGCAGACGCCGCCCTTGCCTCCGTTGCTGCCGTTGCCGCCGAGCGTGCCGTCGGTGCCGTCGCCGCCGTTGGCGCTGCCGTTGCAGAGGCCGGCGCAGACGCCGCCGTTGCTGCCGTTGGTGCCGTTGACCGTTCCGTTGCAGCGGCCGGCGCAGACGTTGTCGCCGACGCGGACGCTTCCGTTGCCGATGTTCACTCCCCCGGCGCCGAGTCCGGATCCGCTGCCCAGGAGTTTTCCGATCCGGCTGCCGGAGCCGGAGCCGGAGCCGTGGTGTCCGGTGAGGACCTGTGCCGTGTGGCCGGCCGGGGCGGCCGGGGCGGCGGAGGCGACGGGCGCGAGGGCGCCGGCGCCGAGCAGGGTGGTCGAGACGACGAGACCGAGACGCAGCTTCCAAGAACGTACACGCATGGCATTTCTTCCTTGCTGGGGAATGGTTTCCAGTACGGGTGGGAATTCTTTTTCCGTTCGGATGTGCGGGGGCGCCCCGGCCTCTCTTCGAGCCGGGGCGCCCGGGAGCCTTTCCGTCTCCGCTCGCCGCCTCGCCGGATCAGCTGACGGGACCGGTCATCAGGCCGAGCCAGTCGCCGTCCATGTACTGCTTCTTCCAGGTGTCGATCTGCTCGGGGGTGATCTTGTACTTGTCGGCGATCTTGTCCTTCAGCTCCTTCGAGTCGTCGGCGATCACCGTGAGCGCGATGCGCACCCTGTCCACCACCGTCAGCTCCGACTTCGGCTTGTCGGGCAGGTCGGCGAAACCGAGGCAGGCCGTGCCGCCGGGCTTCCCGGGCTCGCCCGGCTGACCGGGCTGACCGCCCTCGCCGCCCTTGCCGCCTTCGCCACCCGCGCCGCCCGCCGCGCAGTTCGTGGCCTGGAGGCCCGGGACCGAGGCGCTGGTGGCCGCCGGGACGTGGGACACCGCGGCCTGCGCGGCGCAGGCGGTACCGGTGACGAGGGCCAGGGAGGCCGCGGCCAGGATGAGCGGACGCTGGAAGGGGATCGTGAACATGGGGGTTTCTCCGTTTCAGAGAACGTTCGTGTCAGAGGTGTGGATGGGGTCGAGGGGGGGTGGGGCGGAGGCCCGGAGGCCTCCGCCCCGTCACGTCGGGCCGCGGTCAGAAGATGCTGCCGCCGCCCTCGCCGCCGCCACCGCCGGAGCCGCCGAAGATGCCGAGGCCGCCGATGCCGCCCTTGCCTCCGTCGCCGCCCTGGAAGACGCCGAACCCGCCGCCGCCGCCCTTGCCGCCGTTGCCGCCCTTGAGGATGCCGTCGCCGCCGCCACCGCCGCCGCCGCCGTTCCCGCCGAAGAGGCCCGAGCCGCCCTTGCCGCCGCCGCCGCCGTTGCCGCCGATGACGCCGTCACCGCCGCCACCGCCGCCACCGCCGCCGCCGCCCGAGAGGACGCCGTTGCCGCCGTTGCCGCCCTTGCCGCCGTCTCCACCGACGCCGAAGACGCTGCCGCCGCCGGAGCCGCCCGAGCCGCCGCCGCCGCCGACGAGACCGCCGCCGCCCGCACCGCCGTCTCCGCCCTTGCCGCCGCCGTCGGGGAGGGCGGTGACCACGTGGGCCGGAGCGGGGGCCGCCATGGCCGCCGAGGCCGGGAGGACGACGCCTCCGGTGACGATGGCCGCCGCGGCGGCGAGGGTCGCGAGGCGGAAGCCCCGGCGCTGCGGACGAACGGCGGTGGTGTCAAACTTGCGGTTCATGACTTTCTCCTGACTGTGCATGGGATTTATCGAGGGGCCCCGGAATTTCGGGGCGGTGCGGCGAGGGGGATCGAGCGGGAATTCCTCGGGGAGGATTTCCTTCTCTTTCCTGTTTCCTCGTTTCCTTTCCGCACCTCAAGTAAGCCCCAGCGCGCACGGCAGGGTCACGTTCCGGAAAGTCGGGACTTGACAGCACCGCGGACTGCGGATAAAAGCCGGCTCTCAGCCGAGCCGGTCGACGAGGACGACCGCCACGTCGTCGGCCAGACGGCCCCGCGCATGGCGCAGCAGCGCTTGGCGCAGCCCCTCCAGGAAGGACTGCCTGGTGCGGTCGCGCAGGGTCTCGGCGGCCGCGGCGAGGTCGAAGAAGGCGTTGTCGCCGTCGCGTGCCTCGATGACCCCGTCGGTGTGCAGCAGCAGCCGGTCCCCCGGCGCGAACGGATAGCTGTCCGTCCTGCCCGGCGGGCCGCTGATGAACTCCTCCAGGCCGAGCGGGGGCAGGGGGGCGGTGGGCATCAGGGGCCGGACGCCGCCTTCGTGCAGCAGCAGCGGGGGCGGGTGGCCCCGGTTGACGACCTGGACGTGGAGGGTGTCGGGGATCTGCGCCACGAGCGCGGTCACGAACCCCTCCAGGAGCGCGTCGTCGCCGGCGGCCAGGCCCGCGCTCGCGGTGGCCGCGTCCCGCCGCAGGGCCGCTCCGCAGTGGTCGACGACCTCCACCAGGTCGCGCTCGTAGTGCACGGACTCCCGGAAGGCGCCCAGGACGACGGCGGCGGCCCGCACGGCGGGCAGCCCCTTGCCGCGCACGTCCCCGACGATGAGCCGCACCCCGTACCGGGTCTGGACCGCGTCGTACAGGTCCCCGCCGATCTGCGCTCCCGTCTCGGCCGCCAGGTACATGCTGGCCGCCCGTACGGGTCCCAGCCGGGCCGGCACGGGCCGCAGCAGCACCTCCTGGGCGGCCTCGGCGATCCGGCGGACCTGGCCCAGCTCGATGTCCCGGCGGGTGCGGACGGCGCGGCTGGTCATGAGGCTCGCGGCGGACACCAGGAAGAGGGCCAGGAAGTTCGTGTAGACCTGCTGGCCGCCCCAGGCGTGGTTGTACGTGGCGGTGGCGATGCTGACGCCCAGGGCCAGTCCGGCCGCCGCGAGGGTGCCCGCGGGGCCCATGGTCACGGCCGCCAGGGCGGGCGTGGCGACCAGCAGCGGGCCGGTGTAGACGACGTGCGCGGGGCTGAACTCGATGACGAGCACCACGAGGGCGATCGCGAAGGGCAGGGCCTCCGCGAGGACGAAGAGGACCTGGTGGCGGCCGCCGTCTCCCGCTCCCGGGGGCGAGCGCAGGGGCGCTCTCATGACTACAGCCTGCCTCGCCCGGGCGTACGGCCGCCACTTCGTACGGCGCGTCGCCCCCGGGCGCCGCCCGGGTGCCGCCCGGACCGGGTAGGGATGCGGGAGCGGCCCGTCGGCCGGCCCCGCGACCCTGGAGCGCCCCATGAGCACCGACCCCGCGGACGTCCCCCGGGTCTCCCGCCGGGAGTTCGACGCCCTCTTCGCCGCGGTCCGCACCTGGGGCCGCTGGGACCCGGCCGACCGGGGGGCCTGGAACCGGGTCGCCCCCGGCCACGTGCGCCGGGCCGCCGCCCTGGTCCGCGACGGCACTCCGGTCGCCCTCGGCCGGCCGTGGGACACCCGGCCCGGCCCCGACAACCCCCGGCCCGCCCTGCACCACATGACCGACCCGGGCGACGTGGAGCCCCCCGAGCCCTCCGCGCACAAGGACTTCCTCGGCGCCGACTACCACGGCAAGGCCGTCAGCCACCTCGACGCGCTGTCGCACATCGCCTACCGGGGGGAGCTCTACGGAGGCGTGCCGGCCCGGGAGGCCGTCGGGGCGGGCGGCGTCCGCTTCGGCTCGGTGGCCGCCCTGGGCCCGCTCGTCACCCGGGGGGTGCTGCTGGACCTGCCGGCCGTCCTCGGGACGGACTGGCTGGAGCCCGGGCGGGCGGTGCGGGCCGGTGACGTCCTGGCCGCCGAGCGGGAGCTGGGCGCCCGGATCGACGAGGGCTGCGCGGTGCTGCTGCGCACCGGCCGGTTCCGGCGCCGCCGGGAGCTGGGCCCCTGGGACCTCGACGCCGCGAGCGCGGGCTTCCACGTGGACGCGGTGCCCCTGCTGGCCGAGCGGGGCGTCGGCCTGCTCGGCTCCGATGGGGACAACGACCTGCGCCCCTCGCCGGTCGAGGGCCTGCACTCCCCCGTCCACACCCTCGCCATCACGGCCATGGGGGTGCCCCTGCTGGACAACCTGGACCTGGAGGGGCTGTCCGCGGCGTGCGCCGCGGCCGGGCGCCACGAGTTCCTGCTCGTCGTGACGCCCCTCGACGTCCCCGGCGGGACGGGGTCTCCGGTCAATCCGGTCGCCGTCCTGTGAAGCTGCAAAACACCCGGAATATACTCAAAAAGCACCTATTCAACTTTCACCGCACGGGCCACACCGGCAAGGGGAAGTGATGCAGATGGGGCTCACGGGCGACCAGACCGGCCCCGCACGCTCCCGTGAGCGGTTCCTGGAGGGCGGGCCGGTCGAGACGGGGGTGCGCGGCCCCATCCTGAACTCCTGGCTGCGCTGCCGCCTGCTGGGGCTCTCCCCCGACCAGGCCGAGCTGCCCTACCGGGACGACTTCGACCCCGACAGCCGGCTCGTACGGGCCGCCGGACCGGTCCTCGACCAGCTGCAGAACCGGTTCTCCGGCAGCCGGATGAACATCGCGGTCACCGACGCGGACGGCATGGTGCTGCAACGCCGCTTCGGCGACCCCTCCCTGGCCCGCAGCCTCGCCCCGATCCAGACCGTGCCCGGCTTCGTCTTCGCCGAGCGGTACGGCGGGACCAACGGCATCGGTCTCGCGCTGGCCGAGCGGCGCCCCGTCCAGGTCTACCGCGCCGAGCACTTCGCCGAGCGGGCGCAGTCGAACGCCTGCTGCGCCGCCCCGATCCGCGACCAGCTCAGCGGGCACATCGTCGGCGTGCTCTGCTTCGGGTACCCGTACGCCTACGAGCACCCGGACCTGGCCGGCGTGCTCGGCCGCGCGGTCGGGACGATCGAGCGGCGGCTGATGGCCCAGAGCTCGGCGCGCGAGCGCGGGCTGCTGCACGCCTACCTCGACGCCGAACGCAGCGCGGGCCCGGCCGCGGCCGGGCCCGACGGGCCGCACGGGCCGGACGGGGCGCAGCCGCCGGACGGGCTCCCCGCTCCGGCCGGCCTCGGACTGGACCCGCACGACCGGGCGGTCCTCAAGGAGCGGGCCACGGAGCTGATCTCCTCGGGCCGCCCCGGCGCCTTCGGCGTGACCCTCCGCCACGGCGGCGAGGCCACCCTGCTCAGCCGTCCCCTCACCAGCGGCACCGGGGTGGACGGCATGGTCGTCGAGGCCGTCATCGGCGGCGACGGCCCGCCGCCGCCGAACCCGCCGCCCGACCGGCCCGACCGGCCCGCAGGCCCCGTCCGGGGCCTGGTGCTGGTCGGCGAGCCCGAGGTGGGCCGGTACGCCGTCGAGGCCCGGCGGCGCCTGGAGCTGCTGGCCGAGGCCAGCACCCTCATCGGCACCACCCTGGACGTCGGCCGCACCGCCCGGGAGCTCGCCGAGACGGCGGTCCCGCGCCTGGCCGACTACGTCACCGTCGACCTGCCCGAATCGGTGCTGCGCGGCGACGAGTCCGCCGCCCCCGGAGCCGAACTGCACCGCACCGTGGTCCACGGGATCCGCGACGACTGCCCCTTCTACCCGGCCGGGCAGAACGTGGAGCTGCTCGCCGGCACCCCCCACATGCGCTGCCTCACCGGCGGGCAGGCCGTCCTGGAGCCCGAGCTGGCCTCCGCGGCGGGCTGGATCGCGCAGAACCCCGAGCGGGCCCGCAACCTGCTCGACCACGGCGTGCACTCCCTGATCGTCGTCCCGCTGCTGGCGCGCGGCGTGCTCCTGGGCATCGCGAGCTTCTACCGCTCCCAGGACCCCGCCCCCTTCGGCGACGACGACACCCGGCTGGCCCGGGAGCTCGCCGCCCGCGCCGCCCTGTCCATCGACAACGCCCGCCGCTACACCCGGGAGCACAACCTGGCCCTGGCCCTCCAGCGCAGCCTGCTGCCGCGCGGCCTGCCCGAACAGGGCGCCGTCGAGGTCGCCCACCGCTACCTGCCGGCCGAGTCCGGGGTCGGCGGGGACTGGTTCGACGTCATCCCCCTGTCCGGCACCCGCGTCGCCCTCCTCGTCGGCGACGTCGTGGGCCACGGGCTGCACGCCGCCGCCACCATGGGCCGGCTGCGGACCGCCGCGCGCAACTTCGCCGAGCTGGAACTCGCCCCCGACGAGCTCCTCACCCACCTCGACAACCTCATGGTCCGCCTCGACCGGGAGGAGGGCGGCGACGAGGCCCCGGGCAGCACCGGCATCGTCGGCGCCACCTGCCTGTACGCGGTCTACGACCCCACCACCCGCCAGTGCACCATGGCCCGGGCCGGCCACCTCCCGCCCGCCCTGGTCCACCCCGACGGCCGCGTCACCTTCCCCGACCTGCCCGCCGGACCGCCGCTGGGCCTGGGCGGCCTGCCCTTCGAGACCGCCGAGATCGAGCTGCCGGAGGACGGCACGCTGGTCCTCTACACCGACGGGCTCGTCGAGGACCGCCACCGCGACATCGACGTCGCCTTCGACCGGCTGCGCGGCGTGCTGGCCCACCCGGACCGGGGCCCCGAGGAGACCTGCCAGGCCGTCATGGACGCCATGGCCCCCGAGCACCCCGACGACGACATCGCCCTCCTGGTCGCCCGCGCCCACACCCTGCCCCCGGACCGGATCGCCGCGTGGGACCTGCCGGCCGACCCCTCCAAGGTCGGCGACATCCGCGCCGCCGCCACCCGGCGCCTGACCGACTGGGGGCTGGACGAGCTCGCGTTCGCCGCCGAGCTGCTGCTGAGCGAGCTGGTCACCAACGCGATCCGCTACGGGGGCGAGCCCATCCAGGTCCGCCTCATCCACGACCGCGCCCTGATCTGCGAGGTCTCGGACGGCAGCAGCACCGCCCCGCACCTGCGGCGGGCGGCCAGCACGGACGAGGGCGGCCGCGGCCTGTTCCTCGTCGCACAGCTGGCCCAGGCCTGGGGCACCCGCTACACCCCGCGGGGCAAGGTGATCTGGGCCGAATGCGCCCTGGATGCCGCATAACGTCCGTCATATCCGGAAAAGGGCGCCGACGGCCAGTAGCATCCCCCTGTCCCGCCCTCCCGCGGGATCCGAGGCCGGCCCCGGAGACGTCCGTGCACGACGCCCATGACGAGAACGACGCCCCACCGGGCCGCCCGCCCCGCACTCCGGGCGCGGAGCCGCTCGTGCGGATCCGGGGTCTCGGCAAGCGGTTCGGCGGCACCGTGGCCCTGGACGGGGTGGACCTCGACCTGCACGGCGGCAGCGTCCTCGCCCTCCTCGGCCCCAACGGCGCCGGCAAGTCCACGCTGATCAAGGTGCTCGCCGGGGTCCACCGGGCCGACACGGGCGAGGTGGCCGTGGCCGGGCACCCGCTCGGCTCCGAGGCCGCCTCCGCGGCCATGTCCTTCATCCACCAGGACCCGGGCCTCGTCGACTGGATGACCGTCGCCGAGAACATCGCCCTGGGCACCGGCTACCCGCGCCGCCACGGCCTGATCTCCTGGCGGCGCACCCGGGAGCGGTGCGCCGAGGCCCTGGCGGCCGTCGCCGGGCACCTCGACGCCGACGCCCGCCTCGCCGACCTCGCGCCCGCCGAGCGCTCCCTGGTGGCCATCGCCCGGGGCCTCGCACGGGACACCCGGCTCCTCGTCCTCGACGAGCCCACCGCCACCCTCCCCGCCGCCGACTGCGCCCGGCTCTTCGACGTGCTGCACGCGCTGCGCGACCGGGGCCACGGCATCCTCTACGTCAGCCACCGCCTCGACGAGGTGTACCGGGTCGCCGACGCCTTCGCCGTCCTGCGCGACGGCCGCCTGGCCGCCGGGGGCGCCCTCCCCGGCTACGACCCCGGCCGGCTGGTCCGGGACATCACCGGCGGGGTCCCGGCGGAGCACGGGCCGGCGGCCCCCGGCGGGCCGGCGCCCGGGCGGCCCCCCGTGCTGCGCCTCGACGCCGTGACGACCGACCGCAGCGGGCCCGTCAGCCTGGAGTTGGCGCCCGGGGAGATCCTGGGCATGGTCGGGCTGACCGGCGCCGGCCACGCGCACCTGGGGCGGGCCCTCGCCGGCGTCCTGCCGCTGCGCGGCGGACGGGTGCTGCTCGACGGCCGGCCGTACCGGCCGCGCGGCGCGGCCGGGGCCGTCGGCCGGGGCGTCGGGTTCGTGGCCGCCGACCGCCAGGAGGAGGGGTGCGCCCCCGATCTGACGGTCCGGGAGAACCTGCTGGCCAATCCGCGGGCCGCCGGGGTGCCCGCGTGGCGCTGGCTCGGGCCCCGGCGCGAGCGGCGCGAGGCCGCCGCCCTCCTCGACCGGTTCTCGGTGCGGCCCCGGGACACCGAGGCGCCCGTCGCCACCCTGTCGGGCGGCAACCAGCAGAAGGTCGTCCTGGGCCGGTGGCTGCGCGGGCGCCCGCGGCTGCTGGTCCTGGAGGAGCCGACCGCGAGCGTGGACGTCGGCGCCAAGGCGGCGGTCCACCGGATGCTCGACGGGGCGGCCGCCCGAGGGACGGGGATCCTGCTGGTGTCCACCGACTTCGAGGAGGTCGCGGACCTGTGCCACCGCGCACTGGTCTTCGTCCGCGGAGCGGTCGCGGCCGAACTGTCCGGGGCCCGCCTGACCCCGGCCGAACTCACCCGCACCGCCTCGGCCATGCCCCCGATCACCGGCAGCACGGGGGCTCCGTGACCCACCGGCCCCCGCACGGGCACCTCGTCGGAAGCTACGGCCTGCCGGCCCTGGCCGTGCTGCTCTTCGCGGCGTTCTCCCTCGCCCTGCCGGACACCTTCCCCACCCGCGACAACGTGTCCGCGATCCTGTCCAACCAGTCCATCCCCGCCCTGCTGGCGCTCGGGGCGACGGTGCCCATCGCCGCCGGCAAGTTCGACCTGTCGCTCGGCTACGGCCTGGGCCTGGCCCACGTCCTGGTGATCCACCTGATCGTGGACGGGGGGACGCCCTGGCCGCTCGCCTGCCTCGCCGTGGTCGTGGGCGGGGGCCTGGCCGGCGCCGTGAACGGGATCGTGGTCGAGTTCGCCCGCATCGACTCCTTCATCGCCACGCTCGGCACCGGCAGCATCATGTACGCCCTCACCGGATGGCTCACCGAGGGCAGCCGGATCGTGCCGGGGCCGGAGGGGCTGCCGTCCGCCTTCACCGCCCTCTACGACACCGTGTTCCTGGGCCTGCCGCTGCCCGCCTTCTACGTCCTCGCCGTCGCCCTGGTCCTGTGGGTGGTGCTGGAGCGGCTGCCCTTCGGCCGCTGCCTGTACGTCGCCGGCTCCAGCCCCCGGGCCGCCGCCGTCCTCGGCATCCCCACCCGCCGGTACTCGGTCTACGCCTTCGCCACGGCGGGCCTGGTCACCGGTACGGCCGGGGTGCTGCTGGCCGCGCAGCAGCAGATCGGCAACCCCAGCGTCGGCCTGGAGTACCTGCTGCCCGCGTTCGTCGGGGCGCTGCTGGGCTCCACCACCGTCACACCGGGACGCGCCAACGCCCCCGGGACCCTGGTGGCCGTCGGCGTGCTCGCCGTCGGGCTCGCCGGGATCGGACAGCTCGGCGCCGCGTTCTGGGCCACCCCGCTGTTCAACGGCTGCACCCTGCTGGTGGCGGTCGGCCTGGCCGGCTACGCGGCGCGGCGGCGGCTGCGCCCGCGGGCCGCGCAGGACGGGCCGCCCTCCCCCGCCGGCGGCACCCCGCCCGCGCACCAGCCGCCCGCGCACCCCTGATCAGGAGCACCGTGTACCCGACCCGCAAGCGCCTCCTCGCGGCCGCCGCCCTGTGGGCGGCCGCCTCCGTCCTCGCCCCCGGCTGCGGGGCGGGCCACCCCGGGCGCACCCCCGCCGCGCCCTCGGCGACCGGCTGCGCGGCCGCGCTCGCGAAGGCCCGGGCGGCCGTGGCGCAGGCCGAGCGGACCGACACCGCCTGGAAGGGCCCCACCACCGGCCCGGCGGCGGTCCCCGGCAAGACCCTGGTCTACGTCGCCCAGACGATGACCAACCCCGGGGTCGCCAAGGTCGCGGAGGGGGTGCGGGAGGCCGCGGCGGACATCGGCTGGAACGTCCGGGTGATCGACGGGGAGGGCACCCCGGCCGGGATCCAGGCCGCGCTGGGCCAGGCGGTCACCCTCAAGCCCGACGGCATCGTCATCGGCGGGTTCGACCCGCGGCTCACCGAGCGGGAGACGGCTCACGCGCAGGCCGACGGCATCCCCCTGATCGGCTGGCACGCCGTCGGCTCCCCCGGCCCGAGCACGGACCCCCGGCTCTTCACCAACATCACCACGCGGCTGGAGGAGGTGGCGGGGATCAGCGCGGACTGGGTCGTCGCCCGCTCCGGCGGGTCCGGCGGGGCGGTGGTCTTCACCGACGACTCCATCCCGTTCGCCCGTACCAAGGCGGAGCTGATCCGGCGGCGCCTCGCCGAGTGCCCGGGCGTCGCCCTGCTCGCCACCGAGAACATCCCCATCCCGGACGCCGGCCAGCGCACCCCCCAGGAGGTCTCCTCGCTCCTCGCCCGGTTCGGGGACCGCTGGACCGACTCCGTCGCCATCAACGACCTCTACTTCGCCGACGCGGCCCCGGCGCTGCGCGCCGCCGGGCGGCCCGGCGGGGGCCCGCCCTTCAACATCGGGGCGGGCGACGGGGACCCGTCCGCCTTCCAGCGCATCAACAGCCGCGGCTTCCAGGCGGCCACGGTCCCAGAGCCGCTGAACCAGCAGGGCTGGCAGATCGTCGACGAGTTCAACCGCGCCTTCGCCGGGCGGCCCGCCAGCGGGTACGTGGCCCCGGTGCACGTGGTGACGGCGCGGAACAGCGGCGGGGCCACCTCCTGGGACCCGGAGGGCTACCGGGAGGCGTACCGGAGGATCTGGCACGGATCGTGACGCCCTGACAGGCGCGGCACGAGAACGCGGAACGAGAACGCAGAACGAGAACCCGTAACGAGGACGCGGAACCCCGCCGAGGGGCCGGTGCGGGGTTGGTTGTCCGGTTATGGGTAGTCTTCCCGGGTCGGTGTGCCGAATTCCGTCAGGGCGGGGTGGGGTTGACGTGGGTCGTCGGACAGGGACACGTGCCGGGGCGGTGGCCGCGGCGCTGCTGCTCGGGCTGAGCGGGTGCGGCGGCTCCGGGAAGTCCGGGGACGGGAAGACCCCCGGCGGTCCGGCCGCGAGCGCGAGCCGCGCGCCCTCCGCGCCGGCCCCCTCCGCCGCGCCCCCGGGCGGCGACGCGAAGCCGGCCTCGGGGGACGTGCTGCCGGGCATGGTCGGCGCGGCCGCGGCGCGCGCGCAGCTGGCGGCGCTGACGACCGGCAAACCCGGCACGATGGCCGGGTACAGCCGCGACAGGTTCACGCACTGGGCCGAGCAGGGCGCCAAGTGCGACACCCGCGAGGTGGTCCTCAAGCGCGACGGCAAGGACGTCGCCCAGGACTCCGAGTGCCGGGCCGTGTCGGGCAGCTGGAAGAGCCTGTACGACGGCGCCGTCGTCAACGAGGCCTCGAAGCTGGACATCGACCACATGGTCCCGCTCGCCGAGGCCTGGCGCTCCGGCGCCTCCGGATGGGACGCCGCGAAGCGCAAGGCCTTCGCCAACGACCTGGTGCGGCCGCAGCTGCTGGCGGTCTCGGCCGCCTCCAACCGCTCCAAGGGCGACCAGAGCCCCGACCTGTGGCAGCCGCCGGACAAGTCGAGCTGGTGCCAGTACGGGCGCGCCTGGACCACCGTCAAGTCCCACTACGGACTGACCGTCACCGAAGCCGAGAGGGCCATGCTCACCACCATGATCGACACCTGCGCCGCATGACCGGACCCCGGCGGTACCAGTGGCAGGACGAGGTCCTCGCCGGCCCCGGCGGGGCCATGACCGACGAGGTCGGCGTCATCACCGGCCCGCTGACGCTGCGCACCACCGGCGGGCCGGACGGGAGGGTCCGCTTCGAGGTGCAGTACACCGACGCGGACGAGTGGTACACCCTCACCGGCAGCCCGGTGGCGCACGGGGACCCGCAGGCGCTCCACTCCGCGGCCCTGCGGGCGATCCGCTCCGGAGGCGGCGCCGGGGCCCCCTCCCCACCCGCCTGAGCAGCGCCGCGGACGGATCGTTGGGCCGCCCGGGTGACGGGCGATAACCCCCGGGGCCGGGCGCAGTTGATCCAGGCGTCCCGCCGGGGACAGCTCATGCGACAGAAGGATCTCCACGATGCTCAAGAAGTTCATGGCCACCGCCGCGGTCACCGCCTCCATCCTGGGCACGGGCGCCCTCGCGGCCTCCCCGGCGATGGCGATCGGCAACGACAACGGCGTCAACACCGTCAACGGCAACGGCGCGCAGCAGATCTACGGCAACCAGGAGACCGCCGGTGCGATGAGCCCGCAGCTGAGCGCGGTCCAGGGCTCGCTGAACAAGCTCTGCGTCGGCCTGCCGGCCAAGGTCAACGTCCAGTCCGTGCTGGCGCTCATCAACGTCGGCGTCCAGGACATCCCGATCGCGTCCAACCCGCAGAACCAGCAGTGCGCCGAGAACTCCACGCAGGCCAAGGGCGACGAGACCCTCTCGCACATCGCCTCCAACATCCCGGTCCTGTCCGGGAACCTGTCGTCCGGCAGCTGATCCCGCGGTCCGGAGCGGCGTGGCGACCCGGTCGCCGCGCCGCTCCGGCGTTCCGTGCGCACGGCACTCCGAAATTTGGTCTAGACCTTGACAGGTTCAGACCATTTCGGTTCAGTGGCGGTACCCGTCGCCCCCCACATCCCCGCGACGACTCCCCCCACTCAAGGAGCAGTTACGTGATACGTGCGCTTCGCCGCCGCGCCCTCTCCCTCGCCGCGGCCGCCGCCGCGACCCTCGGGCTCGCCGTCGTCCTGCCCGCCTCCCCCGCAGCCGCGGCACCCGCCTGCGCCGGCGCCTGGAGCTCCTCCGGCGTCTACACCAACGGCATGAACGCCTCGTACGGCGGCCACAACTGGCAGGCCAAGTGGTGGACCCAGGGCGAGACCCCGGGCACCACCGGCCAGTGGGGCGTCTGGTCGGACCAGGGCGCCTGCGGCGGCGGGGGCGGCCAGGACCCCGACCCGGGCACCGGCAACCCCTCCGGGTTCGTGGTCAGCGAGGCCCAGTTCAACCGGATGTTCCCGAACCGCAACCCCTTCTACACCTACAACGGGCTGGTGGCGGCGCTCTCCGCGTACCCCGGCTTCGCCAACACCGGGGACGACACGGTCAAGCGGCGGGAGGCGGCGGCCTTCCTCGCGAACGTCTCGCACGAGACGGGCGGGCTCGTGTACATCGTCGAACAGAACACCGCCAACTACCCGCACTACTGTGACGCCTCCCAGCCCTACGGCTGCCCGGCCGGCCAGGCCGCGTACTACGGCCGGGGCCCCATCCAGCTGTCGTGGAACTTCAACTACAAGGCGGCCGGCGACGCCCTGGGCATCAACCTGCTCGCCAACCCCTACCTGGTGGAGCAGGACCCGGCCGTCGCGATGAAGACGGCGCTCTGGTACTGGAACACGCAGAACGGCCCGGGCACGATGACCGCGCACGCGGCCATGGTGGGCGGCGCCGGCTTCGGCGAGACGATCCGCTCCATCAACGGGGCCCTGGAGTGCAACGGCGGCAACCCCGCGCAGGTCCAGAGCCGGGTGAACGCGTACCAGGCCTTCACCCAGGTCCTCGGCGTCACCCCGGGCGACCGGCTGGGCTGCTGAGCCGCCCGCCCGGGTCCGGCCGGCCCGGTCAGTGGCTGCGCAGCGCGGTGGCCAGCTGGGCCCGGGAGCGGACGTCGAGCTTCTGGTAGATCCGGGTGAGCCGGGCCTCGACGGTCTTGACGCTGAGGAACAGCTTCGCGGCCGCCTCCTGGTTGCTGGCGCCCCCGCCGACCAGCAGGGCCAGCCGCACCTCGGCGTCGGTCAGGGACGACACCCCCGGGTGCGGGGCGCCGGTCTCGGGGGCGCTCTCGCGGGCCAGGCAGAGCCAGGGGGCGGCCCCGGCCCGCTCGAACACCTCGGCGGCCTCCCGCAGCGCCTCCCGGGCCGGCGCCCGCCGGCGGCGCCGGCGTTCGGCCCGGGCCAGCGCGAGCAGCGTACGGCCCCGCTCCAGCGGCAGGCCGAGCGCGTCGAAACGCCGGGCGGTGTCCTGGAGCAGGGCGACGGCGGGCTCGGGCTCGCCCTGCGCCGAAAGCGCGAGCCCCCGGGCCCGGTCCAGGGCGGCGAGGACCGGCGTCCGGCCCAGGGCGCGGGCGACGGGGGTGACCGAGTCGAGGAACGCGACCGCCCCGGCGGGGTCGTCGGCGGCGACGAGGGCCTCGGCGAGCTCCCCGTGCCAGCGCAGGATGGAGGGGTCCACCACCTGCTGGGCCTCCTCCAGGTCGGCGACCCGGCGCAGGGTGGCGACGGCCTTCGCGGCCTCGCCGGTGGCCAGTTCGACGGTCCCGAGGGCGTAGAGCCCCCGGGACAGGAAGACCTGGTCGTGCTCCTCCTCGGAGGCCCGGATGCCGCGGCGGGCGTAGGCGGCGGCCCGGGCGAAGCTGCCGCCGGCCGCCTCGGCGGTCGCGGCGACGTACCAGGCGGGGCCCGGGGAGAGGCCCGCCTCGATGGTCAGCTCCAGGGCGCGGCGGGCGTGCGCGGCGCCCGTGGCGCAGCGGCCGCGGCGCAGCTCCACCTCGGTGAGGCTGCGCAGCACCTCGAAGACGTCCTCGGCGGAGCCGGTGCGCTGGACGGCGGGCAGCAGGACGAGCAGCCGGCTGCGGGCGTCGTCGAGCCGGTCGTCGAAGAGGGCGTGGCGGACGGCGAGGTACTGGGGCGCGTTGCGCATGCCGAGGGGGACCTCGGGGGCGGGCAGGGCGAGGGCGCGGTCCAGGATGTCCTCGGCGTCGGGGTCGGCGAGGATCCGGCCCATCCGGGCCCGGACGGTCAGGGCCATCGCCTCGGCGACCTGGTCCCCGCCGGCCTTGGCGAGGGCTCCGGCCTCGGCGGCCGCGTCGCGGGAGCGTACGGGGTCGCCGTCGCTGAGGTTGTGCTTCCAGGCGATCCGCAGCCGCACGGCGGCCAGCAGGGAGGGGTCGTCGGCGGCGTCGGCCTCGGCGCAGGCGAAGGCGAAGGTCTCGTCGAGGGCGGCCAGGGCCTGTCCGGCGGCGTCGATCACGGCGAGCCGGGCCCGGACGCGCTGGGCGGGCGAGGCGTCCCGGGCCAGGACGGCGCGGGTGGCCCGGCGGGCGAGGTCGGCGCGGCCGGCCCAGCCCGCGTCCTCGGCGGCGCAGACGAGCCGGGCGAGTTCCTCGGCGGGCAGGGCGGCGGGGGTGCGTTCGGCGGCGAGCAGCCCGAGTTCGGCGGCCAGGGCCCGCTGGCCGCGGCGGCGGCACGCGTCGGCGGCGCGGGTGATCTCGGCGGCGAGTTCCGCGTCGGGGGTGTCGACGGCCAGCGCCCGGTGGCGCACGGCCTGGACGGGGTCGTCGACGGCGGCGGCGAGCGCGGCGTGGCCGGCGGAGCGTTCGGGCCAGCCGGCGTCGGCGGCCAGGGCGGTGGGCAGGGCGCCGGCGGTGAAGGCGACGGCGCCGTCCTCGCCGACGGTGACCAGCGCGGCCCGTTCGGCCTGGGCGAGTTCCGCTTCGGCGTCGGGACGGCCGGCGCGGCGCAGCAGGACGGTGGTGGGGCGGGTGGCGAGGGCGGCGAGCAGCAGGGTGGGGCGGGTGCGGGCGGGGGCTTCGGCGAGGAGGCGGCGGGCGACCTCGCGGGCCTGCCCGGCCACGGGCAGGGGGTCGGCGTGGTGGGCGCAGCCGCCCTGGCCGGCTGCTTCGGCGAGGGAGTGGCCGAGGGCGAGGGCGAGCCGGGGGTTGCCGCCGCTGGCCTGGTGGATGCGTCCGGCGAGGCGGGCGGGCAGGCCGTGGCGCAGCAGCAGTTCGGCGACCTCGTCGGCACCGAGCGCGGGGACGCGGACGGCGGGCGCGCCGGGGCCGCAGAGGGCTTCGGCGACGGGGGCGCCGCCCTGGCCGCGTTCGGCGACGAGGACCCGTACGCGGGGCGGGGCCAGGCGCAGGGCGAAGCGGAGCAGGTCGGTGCTCTCGGCGTCGAGCCACTGGGCGTTGTCGAGGAGGAGCAGGACGGGGCCGGGGGCGGCGAGGGTGCGCAGGACCTCGACGACGGCCAGGCGCAGGGCGACGTGGTCGCGTCCGGCGCGGGGGGCGTCGGCCTCGCGGCGCAGGAGGGCGATGGCCTCGCGCTGGGGTCCGGCGAGGCGGTCGAGGGCGCTGCGGTGGACGGAGGCGAGCAGGGCGGCGGCCGAGGCCTCGGGTATGTGCTGGTCGGCGGCGTCGGGGGCGAGCCTCAGGACGGTCTCGCGGCGGCCTTCGGCGGCGGCCGCGACGGCGTGGGCCACCTCGCTCTTCCCCGCTCCCGCGGGGCCGGTGAGGACGGCGCGGCCGTGTCCGGCCAGCGCACGGCCGACGGCCTCGATGAGTACGCCGTGTCCGACGTTGGTGTCAGCGTTGCCCGTCTCCGCCACGCACAGCCACCAGCCTTTCGCTCCCCGGTCCGCGCCCGTCCTGTGAGACGCGACAATACGAGGTCAGCCCCCCGGCAGACCCGGATTGTGACGCAGAATTCAGTCGGGCGACGGCAGCGCGCCGCGGACCTGCCGGTACGGGAGGTACCGGCAGGTCCGCGGGCTGGGTTGGTCCGGACTATCGCCCCGTCAGGCCGGAGGTGGGGGACTCCGGCGGGGACTCGGACCGGGGAGTGGACCGTGGGGCCCGGCGGGGATCAGAAGCCGAGGCTCCAGGAGTCGATCCTGCCGGTGTCGCCGCCCGCGTTGTCGTTCACGCGCAGCTTCCAGGTGCCGTTCGCGACCTCGGAGGAGGCGTCGACGGTGTAGGTCTGGTTGATGTTGTCGGTGCTGCCGCCGGCCCGGTTGTGCAGGGTGTAGACGGTGCCGTCGGGGGCCACGAGGTCCACCTTCAGGTCGCCGATGTAGGTGTGGGCGATGTTCACGCCGACCTTGAGGGCGGCCGGAGCGTTGCCGGTGACGCCGGTGACGGTGATCGGGCTCTCCACCGTGCTGTTGTCGGCGATGGCGAAGTCCGCGGTGTTCTCGAAGAACGGCGTGGCGGGGGTGGAGGTCACGGCGTTGACGGTCGCGGCCGCGTCGGCGAGGCCGGTGCCGCAGCCGCCGGTGCAGGTGCCGGCCAGCGGGCGGGCGTTGGCCTTGATGGCGGCTTCGACCTGGGCCGGGGTCAGGGAGGGCTTGGCGGCCACGAGGAGCGCGGCGAGGCCCGCGATGTGCGGGGCCGCCATGCTGGTGCCCTGGTACGGCTTGTAGATCTCCGCGCCGGGGGTGGTGGTGCCGTTGTTCAGCGTGGAGAGGATGCCGTTCTCGGGCGTGGTGACGGTGCCGGGCGTGTCGGTGGCGCGACGGGTCTCGCCGCCGGGGGCGGAGACGTCCACCTTGGCGCCGTAGTTGGAGTAGAAGGAGCGGTCGCCGGTGCGGTTGGTGGCGGCCACGGTGATGACGTTGTTGCAGCTGGCCGGCGTGAAGGAGCTCGCGTCGGCGTTGCTGTTGCCGGCGGCCACCACGACGGTGGTGCCGCGGCCGACGGCCGCGTTGATGGCGTTCTGGTAGCTGGCGCTGCAGGTGCCGGAGCCGCCGAGGCTCATGTTGATGACCTTGGCGGGGGTGGGGTTCGCCGGGACGCCCGCGACGCTGCCGCCGGAGGCCCAGGTGATGGCGTCGACGATGTCCGAGGTGGCGCCGCCGCACTTGCCGAGGACGCGGACGGGCTGGATCTTCGCGTTGTACGCGATGCCCGCGACGCCCTTGCCGTTGTTGGTGGCGGCGGCGATGGTGCCGGCCACGTGGGTGCCGTGCCAGGAGGAGTCGCTGGCCTTGGAGCCGGTGCCGCACTCGCCGGCGGCGCTCCAGTCGCCCTGGTCGGCCGGGTTGTTGTCGCGGCCGTTGCCGTCGCGGGCGGCGGTGGAGTCGGAGATGAAGTCGTAGCCGGCGACGATGTTGGGGGCGACGTCGGAGTGGGCCACGTAGCCGGTGTCGATCACGGCGACGGTGACGCCGGAGCCGGTGGTCTTGTCCCAGGCGGCGGGCACGTTCATGCCGGCGGTGGGCTCGAAGAGGTCCCACTGCTTGGCGTACTCGGTGTCGTCCGGGGTGGCCATGGCGTAGGCGCGGGAGTCCGGCTCGACGTAGGCGACGTCCGGGTCGGCGCGGAACTGGGCCATCAGGGCCGCGGCGTCGGCCGCGGCGGTCGCACCGCCCAGGTTGACGAGCGCGGCGCCGGTGCCCAGGCGGCGGTCGAACTTCGCCTTCTTGCCGGCCTTCTTGCCCTTGGCGGTGGCGTCGTCCGCGGCCGCGGCGTTGGATCCGGCCTCCGGGGCGGAGGACTTGTAGCCGACGATCAGGTTCTGGACCGGGGCGGCGGCGGGGGCGGCGGGAGCGGCCGCCGCCGGGAGGGTCCGGGCGGACGGGTCGCCCGCGGGCGTCACGGCCACCGCGGCGGTGGCGGAGCCTGCGAGCAGGGTGACGGACATGGCCACGACGGATATGAGCCGTCGTCGGGGTGCGTGCACGTTGTTCCCCTTACGTGCCGATTCCGGGCAGGCCGGAGCGGCCGGTATGTGCGGTGTGGGAGGTGGAACCGGCGCCGCGGGACCGGGAGGGCTGGTCGGACCGCCCCGGCCGCCGCCGCGCTCCAGCCGCCCGGCCGCAACGGCGGGGCTGGGCGACTGCGTGTACCGGCGATCCGCGCCACCGCGTTCCGCTTCACACCATGTGGGGTTGGTGCGGGGGCGGTTCGGGGTGCGGGAGATCGCCGGTGGGCAGACAGTAGGCAACGCGGGGATGAACCCGATACGGGGAAAACCCTTGTCCGGACCCTGCCGAACCCTGTGGGACCCCTGTGGTGTGCTTGTGGAGGGCCTGTGGAATCCGCGGCGGGACCCGCCGCCTCCCCCGTTCCGCCGGGGCGGCGGGCGGGTTACCCGGGGTTGCCGCGCGGGTGCAGGGCGCGGAAGTACGTCCAGCTGGTCTCGTTCGGCTCGGTCCACTTCTCCGGGGCGTGGGCGAACTCCGGGTGCCGTCCGGCGATGTACGCGCGGATGCGCCCGGGGACCTCGGCGTAGGAGCCGAGCTTGGCGCCCCGGCAGTGGAAGACGAGGCCGCCGGGGCGTTGTCCCTGTTCCATCCAGGGCAGCCAGGGGGACATCCGCGTCCACGACATGGTCGCCGGGACGCTCGGCGCACGGCCGGCGAGGGCGGCGGCGGGGGTGAGGAACTGGAAGAGCTCCAGGGCCCGGTAGGTGTCGTCTGCGGAGTGGAGCGGGTAGTCCGCGACGGGCAGCGGGGAGGGGTAGGCGAGGGGGATCTCCAGGCTGAAGCAGACCTGGTCGCCGAGTTCGGTCCGGGGGACGGGGAAGGGCCGCAGCCTCAGGTTGGCCGGGTCGTTCCAGACGTGGACCACGGACTTCCCCTGCCAGGTCTCCAGGATCTCCCGAGTGGCGGGGTCGAGGTAGAAGGCGGCCTCCCGCGAGAGCATCCGGTAGCCGCCCTCCTCGTCGGCGACGAGCCGGGACACGTTGAGGCCCTCGAAGCCGAAGAGGCGCCGGTAGGGCTCCCCGGGGGCCCAGGAGTGCACGTCCCCGCTCCACCCGTAGACGACCTCCTCCCCGTCGAGGGAGGCGCGGGTGCGGGCGAAGTCGCGCAGCAGCTCTTCCGGTGTCATGGGGAGAACTCTCCCCGGCCGGGATCCGGCCGGGCAAGCCTCCCGCGCGCCAACTCCCGTGCGCCCCTTCCCGCCCGCGCCGCGACACCTACGAGCGGGCGGGCCGCCGCTCGTGCGGTCGCCCGGTTGACGGTGGTGCGGGGTACCGGCGACCGTGACCGCCATGGGGAACCCCTTGGGGAAGGAACAACGGCTCCCGGTGCTGCTCGCCTGCCTGGTCCTGGGCCTCGGGCTGGCCGCCGCCGTACTGGGCGCCTGGCGGGCGGGCGGTCCCGGGCGGGCCTCCGCGGCGGGCCCGTACGTGGACCTGCTCCGGGTGCCGCCCGGTCCGGCCGGGCCGGCGCCCGGTCCGGGGGCCTCGACCGGCACGGTCACGGTGGAGTGCGGGCGCAACGGGGAGGGCCACTGGAACGAGGACAACCTGGTGGTCTCGCCCGGGCTGCCCGCCGGCGCCCACCACACGCACGCCTACGTGGGGAACCTGTCCGCGGACGCCCTGTCGACGGACGCCTCCCTGGCCGCGGCCGCCACGAGCTGCACGGGCGGCGACCGTTCCGTGTACTACTGGCCGGTGCTGCGCCGTACGGACCGGCCCGGGAGCGGCCCGCACGAGGGCGCCGCCGGGCACGGCAACGCGGGCGAGATCCTGCGCGAGGCCTCGGTGCGGGTGGAGTTCCGCGGCAGTCCGGTGAGCAGGGTGGTGGCGATGCCCCGGTTCCTGCGGGCCATCACCGGGGACGCCGTCGCGTACACGGCGGGCGGGGGCGCGGGGGTGCGGGCCCGCTGGGGGTGTTCGGGCCTGCCGGACCGCTCCACCACCGGCTACCCGCGCTGCCCGGCGGGGCAGCTGGTCACCCGCACGCTGGTCTTCCCCAGCTGCTGGAACGGGCTGGACACCGCCACCCCGGACCACCGTTCCCACCTGCTGTTCCCCTCCGCCGGCGGGGTCTGCCCGCAGGGCACCTTCCCGGTGCCCGAGCTGCGCGTCTCGCTGGCGTACGCGGTGGCCCCGGGGGTGCCGCTGGCACTGGACTCCTTCCCGGAGCAGCGGCACAGCCCCCTCACCGACCACGCGATGTTCGTGGACGTGATGGACGACGAGCGGATGGGCGAGCTGGTCGCCTGCCTCAACGAGGGCCGCACCTGCCGGACCTGAGTGACGCAGCTCACGTGAACCGGCGCCGTCTCCGGGGCGTGTTCCGACCGCACCAGGTGGCACGAGGCGGACGGAGAGCGTGAATGGCCGGACCACTGTGGCCCCGCGCGCGGCGGGGCTCGACCGACGAGGCACTGATCAGGGCGGTCTACGAGGAACACGGCAACGCCCTGCTCGCGTACGCCACCCGGCTGACCGGCGACCGGGCCGCCGCCGAGGACGTCGTGCAGGAGACGCTGATCCGGGCCTGGCGGCATTCCGAGGCCCTGGTCAACGGGAAGGGCTCGGTGCGCGGCTGGCTGCTCACGGTGGCCCGCAACATCATCACGGACCGGTACCGGGCCCGGGCCGCCCGCCCCCCGGAGGTCTCCGGCTCGGCGGCCGCTCCCCCGGTGGAGGGCGACCACGCGGACTCCGTGGTGGACGCGATGACGGTCCTGGGCGCCCTGGACCGGCTCTCGCCGGAACACCGGGACGTGCTGACGGAGTTGTACTACCGCCAGCACAGCGTCGCCGAGGCCGCCGACCGCCTGGGCATCCCGGCGGGCACGGTCAAGTCGCGCTCGCACTACGCGCTCAAGGCCCTGCGCGCGGTGTTCGCGGACGGCGGCGCCGACGGCTTCGGCGGGAACAGACGATCAGGCCGGCCGCCCCAGCAGCCCGGCGGACTGCGGGAGGTGGTGGCGTGAACGCGCGGCGGCACGAGGAGGAGCTGCTCGGACCGTACGTGCTCGGTGTCCTGGACGAGGAGGACGTACGGCGCGTCGAGGAGCATGTCGGCGACTGCACGGGGTGCCGGGAGGAGGTGGCCGCGTTGCGCGAGATGGAGAGGGCGCTGGGCGAGGTGCCCGAGGAGGCGTTCCTCGAGGGGCCCCCGCAGGGCGGCGACCTGCTGCTCCAGCGGACCTTGCGGCAGGTGCGCGGCGAACGGGCGGCACGGGCCCGGTGGCGGGGCGCGGTGGCGGGCCTGGCGGCGGCCGCCTCGCTGGCGGCCGTGTT
Source organism: Streptomyces sp. NPDC096136 (assembly GCF_044763325.1). Lineage (NCBI taxonomy): Bacteria > Bacillati > Actinomycetota > Actinomycetes > Kitasatosporales > Streptomycetaceae > Streptomyces > Streptomyces sp. NPDC096136. The sequence goes on from NZ_JBIWFZ010000014.1 coordinate 68,566, forward strand.
CTGGGCCGGGGCGCGGCTGGGCGGGGACGCGGGGAACACGGCCGCGCCGCCCCCGCCGCCGGGCGCGTCGGCCGCGCCCTCGCCGCCGCCCGCCGGGACCAGGGTGGCCTCGGCCACGGACCCGGGTACCGGTGCGCGGATGACGGTGCAGGTCACTCCGGCGGCCCGGTGGGTGCGGGTGCGGGCGGCGGTGACCGGGGTGCCGGCCGGGGAGCGGTGCCGCCTGGTGGTGGTCTCCCGGGACGGTACGCGGTCCACGGCGGGCGGATGGGTCGTGGGCACCGCGGAGCACGGCGAGGGCAAGGGCGCCGCCCTGGACGGCTCGGCGGCGGTGGACCCGGCGGACGTCAAGGCGGTGCTGGTGGAGAACGAGTCGGGCCGGACGTTCGTGGCCGTCCCGGTGTGACCTCCGCCGGGGTGCGGGGGCCCGCGTCGCGGGCCCCCGCAGCGGCGTCAGGGGTTGTGGAAGCGGACCTCCGGGGCATCGGCGCGCGGGCCGTCCAGGAGGGGCCCGGGCCGTCCCTTGAGGTGCTGGTCGAAGAAGGCCGCGACGTAGGTCCGGGTCAGCTCCACGGCGCGCGGGCCGGGCAGCGGCGCGTCGGGGTGGGGCAGGCCGAGCCGGTCGCGGATGGCCGGGAAGTCGGTGGGGCCGAAGTGGTCGGTGCCGTCGAGGGTGATCCAGCGCTTCCAGCCGTCGAACTCCGGCCACAGCGCGGACCAGTTGCCGGACTGGGGCCCGGGCACGCTGGCGGCCGAGCCGAGCAGCATGAAGGGGCGGCCGCCGATCCCGGCGGCGGGGTAGGGCTCGGGCAGGCCCCCGTCCATGTCGATGCCCGCGCGGATCCGCTGGTCGGCGGCCATGGCCGTCAGGGCGGCGGCGCCGCCGATGGAGTGTCCCCCCATGGCGATGCGGCCGGTGTCGATGAGCCCGGCGTGGCGCCAGGCCGGGTGGCGGCCGGTGAGGCGGTCCAGGAGGAAGGAGACGTCCTTGGCCCGGACCGCGGTGACGGCTTCGTGGCCCCCCTCCCCCTGGACCTGGTCGCAGGCCAGGCAGGTGAGGATGCGGCCGCCGGGGAAGGCGGTGGCGGCGCTCTCGTAGGCGTGGTCCACGGCGGCCACGACGTAGCCCCGGGAGGCCAGGTCCTCGGCGAGCGCGGTGAGGGTGGCGCGCGGGACGGTGAAGCCGGGCGAGAGCACGACCAGCGGGTAGCGGCCCTCGACGGGGCGGGCGCCCACGCGGGCGTGGGCCCGGGTGGCGGCGAAGACGGCGGGGTCGACGACCTGCTCCATGTGCCGGTCGGTGAGGATCAGCCGGGCCTCCTCGGTACTGAGGTAGGGCGCCGGGGGGCGTCCGGTGCCGCGCTGCGCGGGGTAGCGCAGGGTCACCATCAGCTCGCGGGGGCCGGTGTGGGCCCAGGGGTCGGTGCGGCTGCGGTCGACGAGGTGGAGGTCCTCCCGGCCGACGGCGTAGCGGCCGGTGGGGGCCGGGAGTTCGGGGCCGGTGGTGCGCGTGTCCACGGCGGCGGGGGCCGCGGAGGCTGCGGAGGCCGCCAGGAGCGGGGCCGGGAGCAGGAGGGCGAGTAAGGCCGCGGCGGCCGCGGTACGGCGTTTGGTGTTCATGACAACGGACCCTAGGCGGGCGGCGGGCGGCGCCCATCGGCCCGCGGGCGGACGCCCGGTCCCCCTGCGGTCGGACCGTGCCTCACCGGGAAGTCGTACGGACCGGGTGCGCGCGGGCCCCGGGAGGGCGTGACGGGGCCCGGGAACGCGTCCGGTTCCCGGGCCCCTGTGCGCCGTCGGAGCGCGGGCGGGCCGGCGTGGCGGCCGTCGCCCGCCGGCGGGTGCTCCGCCCTGACCGCAGGTCAGGGGTGCAGGCGCACCGGGAGGTCGAACAGGTCGTTCTGGGTGAGGACCGGCTTGTTGCGCAGTTCGCCGCGCGGCACGGCGAGCGAGAGGTGCGGGAAGCGGGCGTAGAGGGCCGGGAGGGCCACGCCGGCCTCCAGGCGGGACAGGGCGGCGCCGGGGCAGACGTGGGGGCCGTGGCCGAAGGAGATGTGCCGGTTCGGGGTGCGGGCGACGTCGAAGGCGCCCGCGGTCTCCCCGTGCTGGGCCTCGTCGCGGCCGAGCGCGCCGAAGGAGACGACCAGGCCCTCCCCCTTCGGCAGGATCCGGTCGCCGACCTCGATGTCCTCGGTGGCGAACCGGATCAGGACGTGCGAGGTGGGGGTGGCCCAGCGCAGCGTCTCCTCGATCACGTTCTCCCAGGGGACCTCGCCGGCGAGGACGCGGGCGCGCTGCTCGGGGTGGGTCTCCAGGGCGACGACGGCGTTGACGATCAGGCTGATGGTGGTCTCGTGGCCGGCGGCGACCATCAGCTGGAGGGTGTTGGTGATCTCCTCCGTGCTGAGCCGGTCGCCGTCCTCGGAGGCTGCGATGAGCGCGCTGGTGAGGTCGTCGCCGGGGGTGGCGCGCTTGGACTCGACGATCCGGGAGAAGAGGGAGCCGAGGTCCGCCATCATCTGGGGGACCTCCTCGGGGAGGGTCTGCGTCGAGAAGAACTTCTCGAAGAGGGCCTTCAGGCGCGGGTGTTCGGCGGAGTCCACGCCCATCAGCTCGCTGATGACGTTCATCGGCAGCGGGTAGGCGAAGGCCGCCTTCAGGTCGACGGTCTCGCCGGCGGGCAGGCCGGCCAGCTTGTCGAGGGCCTCCTCGGTCAGGGCCTCGATGCCGGCGCGCAGCTTCTCGACGCGGCGGGCGGTGAGGGCCTGGGCGACGAGGGTGCGCAGGCGCCGGTGCTCGTCCCCGTCGACGGTCAGCATGGAGCGGCCGGGGTTGGCGAGGCCGATCAGCGGCCAGTCCAGGGGGATCTCCCCGCGCTGCCAGGCGCCCCACACCCCGATGTCCTTGACGACGCGGGGGTCGGTGAGCAGGGCGCGCGCCTCGGCGTGGTGGGTGACGGCGTACACGCCGACGCCGCCGGGGAGGACGACGCGGACCAGCGGACCGGCGGCGCGCAGTGCGGCGCTCTCGGCGTCGAGGTCGGTGACGAAGGGGTCGAGGGTGATCGGGGCGGCGTCCGGGACGGCGCCGGTGTGGTCGATCGGGCAGCTCATCGGATGGCTCCAAGCGCGGGGGTCGGGGTGTACGTCACGGGGAGCGCGGTCAGGCCGCGCAGCCAGGGCGAGGGCCGCCGGGTCAGTTCGGCGGCCGGTCCGTCGAGGTCCACGTCGGGGAGGCGGTCGAGGAGGACCTCGATGCCGGTCCGGGCGATGACCTCGGCGACCTCCTGGGCCGGGAAGGGGCAGCGGTGTTCGCCGTGGCCGAAGGAGAAGAAGGCGTTGTTCCCGCCGGTGAGGGCGCCCGCGTCGGTGCGTACGTGCGGGTCGCCGTTGGCGGCGGCGAGGCCCAGCAGGACCAGGTCGCCGCGCGCGATGGTGCGGCCTCCCAGCTTGGTGTCGCGGGTGGTCCAGCGACCGGCGACGTTCTGGGTCGGGGTGTCCTCCCAGAGCACTTCGTTCATGGCCTCGCCGACGCTGTGGCGGCCGCCGGCGAGGGAGGCGGCGAAGCGGTCGTCGGTGAGCATCAGGCGCAGGGAGTTGCCGATCCAGTCGGCGGTGGGCTGGTGGCCCGCGGCCATCATCACCATCAGGTCCTGGGCCACCTCGGCGAGGGTGAAGCCGGCGGTGTTGGCGAGCATCCGGGAGGCGACGTCGTGTCCGGGGTCCGCCGCCTTGGCGGCGAGCAGCGCGTACATGGACTCGCCGAGGTGGCGCTGGCCGTCCAGGGCGCCCTCGCGGCCGTTGATCATGTCGTTCATGGCGGTGACGAGGCCGGGGCCCTGCTCGTCGGAGAAGCCGTAGATGCGGGCGAGGACGCGCAGCGGCAGGAGCATGGCGTACTCGCCGACGATGTCGCAGGAGCCCTTGCCGCAGAGCCCGTCGATCAGCTCGTCCGCGAAGCGCTCGGCGTGGCCCTTGAGTTCGAAGGGGTCGACGGATTCCAGGGCCTCGCTGATCACGGCGGCGCGCTCGCGGTGGCGTTCGCCGGTGGTGTAGAGGATGGAGGGCTGCTTGCGGCCGATCATCGGGAGCAGGGGCCAGTCGGCGGGGATGCGGTCCCACTGGTTCCACAGGTCGGAGTCGCGGGAGTAGAGCTGCGGGTCGCTGGTGACCTGGTGCAGTTCGCGGTAGCCGAGGACCAGCCAGGCCGGGACGTCCCCGTCGAGGACGACGGGGGCGACGGCGCCGTGGTCGCGGCGCATCTCCCGGTACAGCGCGGCGGGGTCGCTCTGGAAGCGGGGTCCGCCGAGGTAGACGGGCTGCGGCTCGGGGGTGGTCACTGCGTGGGCTCCGGGAGGGTGCGGGGGACGGCCGTGGAGGGCTCGGGTCTGGTTCTAGGCAAGGGGCTGGAGGCTCTGGAGGTGCTGGAGGTGCAGGAGGAGGGAGATGAGCACCTGCTTGCTGGACTCGCGGGAGCGGGCGTCGCAGAACAGCAGCGGCACCTCGGGCGGCAGGTCGAGGGCGCCGCGGATCTGCTCCGGGGTGTGGGCGGGGCCGCCGAAGTCGTTGCAGGCGACGACGAAGGGCGTGCCGTGGTGCTCCAGGCGGTCGATGGCGTACCAGGAGTCCGCGAGCCGCCGGGTGTCGACGAGGACGACCGCGCCGAGGGTGCCGGAGAACAGGCGGTCCCACAGGAACCAGAACCGCTCCTGGCCGGGGGCCCCGAACAGGTAGAGCACGTTGCGGGCGTCGAGGGTGATCCGGCCGAAGTCGAAGGCGACGGTGGTGGAGGTCTTGGCCGTGATGCCGTCGGTGTGGTCGACGGCTGCGCCGGCCTGGGTCATCGTCTCCTCGGTGTTCAGCGGGCGGATCTCGCTGACCGAGCGGACCATGGTGGTCTTGCCGACGCCGAAGCCGCCCACGATCACGATCTTCAGGCCGTTGTCGGCGGTGCTGCTGAGTGCCTGCCGGGGCGCGCCCGGGTCAGAGGTTGCGGAGTCCAACGAGCACCTGCTCCAGGAGTTCGGGGTCGGGAAGGCAGTACGTCGTGGCGCGCGGGTGCCGGGCGCTGACGCGTCCGGCGGCCAGGAGGTCGGCGAGCAGGATCCGTACGATCGACACCGGCAGGCCGAGTTCGGCCGCCACCTCCACGACGGCCGTCGGGTAGCGGCACATCCGCAGGATGGCCGCGTGCTCCGACTGCATCCCCGGCACCGGGTCGCACTCGGCGACGATGAGGGTCACCAGGTCGAAGGCGTCGCTCCCGGAGCTGCTGCGGCCGCCGGTGAGGGTGTAGAGCCGGTCCGGGGAGTCGTCCCGGACCGGCCGGGCGCGGCTCATCCCCGGGGCCTGGCCATCAGGTGCTCGCTCAGCTGCTCCACCAGTTCGGACATGTTGTGGCCGACGAGTCCGGCGTCGGCGTCCTCGGCGGCGACGAGGGCGAGATGGGCGCCCTCGCCGGCCTCGACGATGAACAGGATCCCGCCGTAGAACTCGGCCATGGCGGAGCGGACTCCTCCGGTGCCGTCGCCGAACTCGATGGAGGCGCCGTGGGAGAGGCTCTGGATGCCTGCGGCGATGGCGGCGAGCTGGTCGGCCTGGTCGACGGAGATCTCGGGGGTGCGGCACAGCTTGAGGCCGTCGCGGGAGAGCACGAGGGCGTGCCGCGCGCCGGGGGTGCGCTCCAGGAGGCCCTCCAGGAGCCAGCTGAGCTTCTCGTCGGTGGTGGAGCCGGTCATCTCGTGTCGCCTTCCGGGTTCGGGGGATTCGTGGGCTGCTGCCGCGCCGGCGCGTCGCGCACGGCCTGGCGGAAGCTGCCGAAGCGGGCGGCGGACCGGGACGCACCGGTGGGGGCGGCCTGGGTGCGGGACTCCGCGGAGGCGGCGTCGGGGCCCTGCGGGTGGGCGGCGGCCAGGGTGCGGCCGCGTCGTCGCTGGGGCAGTCCGCTCTCGCCGAGGACCGGGTTCCGGCCGGTGGTTTCGGGGTCGTGGGAGCCGTCGGGAGCGGGCTCGGCGTCGGCGCGCGGGGCGGGCGGCAGGGCGGCGCGGCCCGGGGCGGGCGCTACGGCGGTACGGCCCGGGGCGGGCGCGCGGACCGGGCCGGCGGTGGGGGCCGCCAGAAGCGGCGGCGCGGGGACGGGTTCGGCCGGGGCGTGGCTGACCAGTTCCTCCGGGATCATCATCAGCGCGCCGGTGCCGCCGCGCGCGGAGGGCCGGAAGGAGACGGTCAGCCCGTGCTTGCGGGCGAGGCGGCCGACGACGGCCAGGCCGAGGCGGGTACCCGAGAGCCCGGCGAGGTCCAGGGTCTCGGCGCCGACGGCCTGTTCGGCGCGGCGCAGCTGGAGCTCGCTCATGACGAGGCCGCTGTCCTCGACGGTGATGACGATCCCGGTCGGCACCTCCTCCACGTAGACGTGGACCTCGGCGGTCGGCGGGGAGAAGTTCGCGGCGTTGTCGAGGAGCTCGGCGAGGGCGTGCATGACGCCCTCGGCGGCGTGTCCGGCGACGGCGGCCTCGCTGGTGGAGTGCAGCCGGACGCGCTGGTAGCCGCCGATGCGGCCCATGGCGCCGCGCAGGATCGACTCCATGACGATGGGCCTGGCCCAGCGGCGGCCCGAGCGGGCGCCGGTGAGGACGGCGATGGAGTCGGCGAGGCGGCCGGCCTGGGCGGTGCGGTGGTCGAGGTGCAGGAGGTCGCCGAGGACCTCCTCGTCGGCGTGCTTGTGCTCCATCTCGCGCAGGTCGGCGAGCATGCCGGTGGCCAGGGCCTGCATCCGGCCGGCCGCGTTGGCGGCGGCGGCCATGGCGGCGGCCCGGCCCGACTGGGCCCGTCGCAGTTCCTCGCCGAGCTTCTCGCGGGTGGCCTGCTGGGCGGTGGCCAGGTGGTCGAGTTCGGCGGTGTGGGCGGCGGTCAGCCGGGCGGCCTCGGCGCTGCGGGCGGCCCTCAGCCGGTCGGTCTCGGCGGCGTGCTCGGCGGTGAGCCGCGCGACGCGGGCGGTGTGGTCCGCGGTGAGCCGGGCGAGTTCGTCGGTGAGGTCCGCCGTCTCGCGGGCCGCGTCGGCGGTCAGGCGCGCGATGTACGCGTCGCGGGTGGCGACCTCCCCGGTGAGGAGGGCCAGGGCGTCGCGCAGCTGCCGGGTGGTGCGCGCCGACCAGGTGACGGCGTAGGCGGCGATGGCCAGCAGCAGGGTGCCGAACGCGGCGAACCAGGCCAGCGGGTGGCGGACGTTCGACGGGGCCGCGGCCACTGCCGCCGCGGAGATGGTGCCCGCTGCCACCGCCGTGACCAGCAGGGCGAGCACGGAGGGGCGGAGGGGGGAGGGCGACGCCGTCATCAATCAAAGCCTCAAAAAAGGGGCGTATATGGAAGAGAGGGTTCCTGTGGCAACGAGGCATCACTATAAGAGGATTGGTGATCGTTTAGGAAAGCCCTTGACGAAGATCACGCTGTGTAGCGCCCACTAAGGCTGCTTCTGGAGCGGTTTCGGGGCTATGCCATGGCATCCTGTGACGTCACAACGCGCCGGACGGGTCCGACGGCGGACGTCCGGGGAATATGGGGAAGATCCATGAGGCTCTGCTTCCTGGTGGAGGAGCACTACCGCCACGACGGCATGCCGAACGAGGTGATCCGTCAGCTGACCGCGTGGGGCCACCGGGTGGACGTCGTGCGGCCCGGCGGCTCGCTGCTGCGCATGACCGACCTGGTCCGGGCCGGCACGCACGACGCGTGGGTGCTCAAGACCGTCTCGGGAGGCCCCGGGCTCACCCTCCTGGAGGCCGCGGCCGCCGCCGGGGTGACCACCGTCAACGACGCCCGGTCGATCCGCGGGGTGCGGGACAAGGCGCTCGCCGCCGCCCTCGGCAGCGCGCGGGGGCTCCCCCTGCCGCCCACGTACGCGGTGGCCCGCCCGGAGCTGCTGGCGGAGGTACCGGACGAGTTGTACCCGCTCGTCGTCAAGCCGGCCGACGGCAGTTCCGGCCGCGGGGTGCACCTGCTGCCCTCGCCGGACCGGCTCGCGGCGCTGCTGCCCGCCCTGGCGGGCGAGGGCATGCTGATCGCGCAGCCGTACGTCCCGAACCCCGGGACCGACATCAAGGTGTACTGCGTGAACGGCGAACTCCACGCCACCGAGCGCTGTTCCCCCCTGCACCCCGACGCCGCGGTCCGCGAGCGCCGGGTGCCGCTGCCGGCCGAGGTCGCGCACATCGCGGCCCGGGTGGGCGAGGTGTACGGGCTGGACCTGTACGGGGTGGACGTGCTGCTGGGCCCCGACGGGCCGGTGGTGGTCGACGTGAACGACTTCCCGAGCTTCCGCCAGGTCCCGGAGGCCGCCGCCCGGGTGGCGGGCGCCGTCCTGGACCTGGCCCGCGCCGGCGGCGGCCGGGCGTCCGTCGCGCCGCGCCCGGCGCTGCGGCCGCACCCGGTGCCGGTGGGCATCCCGGCCCAGGTGGCGGCGGGGGACGGCGCGTGAGGATAGGCCTGATCACCCCCGACCCGGGGCATCCGCTGCTGGCCGCCACCGCCGCGCTGCTCGCCGTCCGGCACGAGGTGGACGTCCTGCACCCCGGGGCGGGGGCCGCGGCGGCCGCCGGCGCGTCCGCGGACGTGTACCTGCTCAAGGCACGGACCCCGGCGGCGCTGGAACTGGCCCGCGAGCTGGAGCGCGGCGGAGCACCGGTGGTGAACTCCGCCGCCGCGACCGAGCGCTGCCAGGACCGGGCGGGGATGGCCGCGCTGGCCCTGGAGGCCGGGCTGCCCTTCGCCGCCACCCGCACCTTCGCCTCCCTGGCGCTGCTGGAGTCGGCGGCGGATCCCGGGTGGCCGCTGGTGGTCAAGAGCCGGCGCAGCCGCAAGGACGACCTGGTCGTGCGCCTCGACGGCCCCGACGGGCTGCGGGAGCTGGCGCCGCGCTGGGGTGCGGAGCCGGTCGTCGTGCAGCCGTTCGCGCCGAACAGCGGCTGGGACCACAAGCTGTGGGTGGTCGGGGACCGGGTCTTCGCGGGCCTGCGCCGCTCCGAACTCGCCGACGGCGCACCGCGTCCGCCCCGCGGCCGGGAGCGGCTGCCCGACGGGTGGGCCGAACTGGCCCTGCGCGTCGGCCGCGTCTTCGGACTGGACGTCTACGGGGTGGACGTCATCGCCGAGGACGGCGGCGGGCCCCTCATCGTCGACGTCAACGCCTTCCCCGGCATCCGCGGCCAGGCCGGCGCCCCCGAGGCGCTCGCGGCCCTGGCCCTGCGCCGGGCCGCCGCCGCCCGGCAGCGGGGGCGGTAGCCTGCGGGCCGGTCGACAGGAGGGCGGGGTCCATGCGCGCGGTGGTGTTCGAGCGGTACGGGGAGCGGCCCGAGGTACGGGAGGTGCCGGACCCGGCGCCGGCCCCGGGCGGGGTCGTGGTGCGCGTCGAGGCCACGGGGCTGTGCCGCAGCGACTGGCACGGCTGGATGGGCCACGACCCGGACATCGCCCTTCCGCACGTCCCGGGTCACGAACTGGCCGGGGTGGTCGAGGCGGTGGGCTCCGGGGTGGTGGACTGGCGGGCCGGCGACCGGGTGACCGTGCCCTTCGTCTGCGCCTGCGGGAGCTGCGCCGACTGCGCGGCCGGCGACCACCAGGTGTGCGCACGGCAGACGCAGCCGGGGTTCACCCACTGGGGCTCCTTCGCCGAGTACGTGGCCCTGGACCACGCCGACGTGAACCTGGTGGCGGTGCCCGGCGAGCTGTCGTACGCGACCGCCGCCGCGCTCGGCTGCCGCTTCGCCACCGCCTTCCGGGCGGTGGTCGCGCAGGGCAGGGTGAAGGCGGGCGAGTGGGTCGCCGTCCACGGCTGCGGCGGGGTCGGCCTGTCCGCCGTGATGATCGCCGCCGCGGCCGGGGCCCGGGTGGTGGCCGTCGACACCGCGCCGGGGGCGCGGGAACTGGCCCTGGAGTTCGGGGCGGCGCACAGCGTGGATCCCGCCGCCGCCGGGCCCGGCGGGACGGCCGCGGCGGTCCGGGAGCTCACCGGAGGCGGCGCGCACCTCTCGCTGGACGCCCTGGGCTCCCCCGCGACCGCCGCCGCCTCGGTGTCCGGGCTGCGCCGGCGCGGGCGGCACGTCCAGGTCGGGCTGCTCCCGGCGGCGGCCGGCCCGGCGGCCCTGCCGCTGGACCGGGTGATCGGCTGGGAGCTGGAGGTCCTCGGCAGCCACGGCATGGCCGCCCACGCCTACCCCCCGATGCTGGAACTGGTCCGCTCCGGCGTCCTGCGCCCGGACCTCCTCGTCACCTCGACGATCCCGCTGGACGGGGCCCCGGCGGCCCTGGCCGCGATGGGCACGGCGCCGGGGCGCGGCGTCACGGTGGTCCTGCCCCGGGGCTGACGTGGTCCTGCCCCGGGCGTGACGTGGTCCTGCCCCGGTCCTGGACGGTGGACCGGGGCAGGAGGTCTCAGCCCGCGAGGAGCGTGAGGGTGTCGATCACGCGGTTCGAGAAGCCCCACTCGTTGTCGTACCAGGCGACCACCTTGACGTGGCGGCCGTCGACGCGGGTGAGCTCCGAGTCGAAGATCGACGAGGCGGGGTTGCCGGTGATGTCGGAGGACACCAGCGGGTCCTCCGAGTACTCGAGCACCCCGGCCAGCGGGCCCTGCGCGGCGGCGCGGTAGGCCGCGAGGACCTCGTCGCGGGTCACGTCGCGGGCCACGGTGGTGTTCAGCTCGACGATCGAGCCGACCGGGACGGGCACGCGGATGGAGTCGCCGGACAGCTTCCCGTCGAGGTTCGGGAGCACGAGGCCGATCGCCTTGGCCGCGCCGGTCGTGGTCGGCACGATGTTGACGGCGGCGGCGCGGGCGCGGCGGGGGTCGCGGTGCGGCCCGTCCTGGAGGGCCTGCTCCTGGGTGTAGGCGTGCACCGTCGTCATGAAGCCGTGCTCGATGCCGGCCAGTTCGTCGAGGACGGAGGCCAGCGGCGCCAGGGCGTTGGTCGTGCACGAGGCGTTCGAGACGATCGTGTGCAGCTCCGGGTCGTACGCGCCGGTGTTGACGCCGTACGCGAGCGTCACGTCCGCACCGTCCGACGGGGCGCTGACGAGGACCTTGCGCGCGCCCGCCTTGACGTGGGCGCGGGCGGCCTCCGCGGAGGTGAACCGGCCGGTCGCCTCCAGGACGATGTCGACGCCGAGTTCGGCCCAGGGCAGCCGCTCCGGCTCGCGCTCGGCGAGCACCGCGATGCGCCGGCCGTCGACCACGAGGGTGCTGCCGTCGACGGTCACCGGGCGGCCGAGGCGGCCGGCCGTCGAGTCGTAGGCCAGCAGCCGCGCGAGGGTGGCCGGCTCCGTGAGGTCGTTGACGGCCACGACCTCCAGGTCGCTGTCGCGTTCGAGCAGCGCGCGCAGCACGTTGCGTCCGATGCGGCCGAATCCGTTGATGGCGATGCGAGTCATGAGCGGTGTCCCCTTCTGTTCGCCATCAGGTTCGCGCCCGGCGGCCACCCCCCGACAGTGGCGAGATCGCCACGGTTCGAAAGTATCTCGCCAGCCAGCCTGCGTCCTCCGGCAGGGCTCCGTCTACTCGCCCCGGGTGAAGGTGCGCCGGTACTCGGTCGGGGTGGTGCCGAGGATCCGCTGGAAGTGCAGGCGCAGGTTCGCCCCGGTGCCCAGGCCCACGTCGGCGGCGATCTGCTCGACGCTCCGCTCGGAGCGCTCCAGCAGCTCGCGGGCCACGTCGACCCGGGCCCGCATGATCCACTGCATCGGCGTGTACCCGGTGTCCTGGGCGAAGCGCCGCGAGAACGTACGGGCCGACACCGCCGCGTGCTGGGCGAGCGCCTCGAGGGTCAGGGGCTCGCCCAGCCGCTGGAGCGCCCACTCGCGGGTGGCCGAGAACCGTTCCCCGAGCGGCTCGGGCACGCTGCGCGGCAGGTACTGGGCCTGGCCGCCGCTGCGGTACGGGGCAGCCACCAGGCGCCGGGCGGCGTGGTTGGCGGCGGCGACGCCGAGGTCGCGGCGCAGGATGTGCAGGCACAGGTCGATGCCGGATGCGGCGCCGGCCGAGGTCAGGACGCTGCCCTCGTCCACGAACAGCACGTTCTCGTCGAGCCGGACGAGGGGGTGCTTCGCCGTCAGCGCCCGCGTGTAGTGCCAGTGGGTGGTGGCGCGCTTGCCGTCGAGCAGCCCCGTGGCGGCGAGCGCGAACGCGCCCGTCGAGATGGCGGCGAGCCGCGCCCCCCGGGCGTGCGCGGCGGTCAGCGCCCCGACCACCTCGCGCGGCGGGTCCTCACGGTCGGGGAAGCGGTAGCCGGGGACGAAGACGATGTCGGCCCACTCCAGCGCCTCCAGTCCGTGGGTGACGTGGTACGACAGGCCGTCGCCGCCGGTGACCAGCCCGGGGGCCGCCCCGCACACCCGGACCTCGTACGGCATGCTCGCGCGGGTGCTGAAGACCTGGGCGGGGATCCCGACGTCGAGCGGCTTGGCCCCTTCGAGGACGAGGACGGCGACGCGGTGGAGGCGGGATCGGGGCACGTCGCCGAGCGTACGCGGGACGAAACCCGTGTGCGCGCCGGCGGACCGCTCTGGGAGCATGCCCGGATGGCACATCCTCTCGAATCCCTCGTCGTCCGGCACACCCTGCGCGTCCCGGCCCCTTCCGGTCCGGCCGGGCAGGGCGGCACGGCGGCGCGGCAGTTCGACGCCGCGCTGCTGTCCGTCGGCTTCAAGCTCTCCGCCCCGCTGCTGGACCACCTGTCGGGGCTCGCGCAGGAGACGGTCGTGGAGACCGCCGCGCGCGCTGGACACCGTCCGGGAGATGACCGGTGACCACGTCGCGCACAACGTGTACTTCAAGGACTTCCCGGCCAACGTGCCGGATACCGTCGAGTTCTGGGCGCGGTGCGTCCGCGAGGCCCTCGCCGACGACGCCGCGCGCCCGGGCGCCCTCGCGCAGCTGAGCACCGGCGTCCTCGACCTGCTGACCCTCCCTTCGTACGGCAACTACCGCCACACGTACGAGGAGATGCTCGCCGCGCACGAGGAGCTGACCGCGGCCGCCGGGGACCGGATGACGGTCCTGCACCGGGGCGGCGCCCCCGACGAGGAGGCGACCGCCCTCTACCTGGCCCTGGCGGGCAGCACCACGCCGCTCGGCGAGGAGGGGCTGCGCGACCTCGGGCTGCTCGCCGGGCACTGCGCCGAAGGCCCCCAGCCGGCGGAGATCCCGGTCCGGGAGAACCGCGCCGTGGTCAACCGGGCCCGCCTGGGACTCGGTGCGGAGCTGCTGGCGGACACCGTCACCGACGTGCTGCGCCTGGCCTGCGCCCTGTCGGACGGGGACGTGTCCCTCACGGAGCCGACCCGGCTGAAGCGGCTGTCGCGGCCGGTCCGGCGGGCCCTGCTGGCCGCCCTGGACGCGGTGGTCGCGGCCTCCCCCGCCAAGCTCGCCGACGTCACCGCGCACCGCGAGCAGTTCAAGCGGCTCGGCGAACGCCTCCACCCGCACGAGTACCCGCGCTGGCCGCACGCCGCCCGGGTGTTCGCCGTCGCCCGGGGCGAGGAGGAGGCCCGGACCCTGGAGAGCCGGGTCGAGGAACTCCTCGGCTCCGGCGACGTCGTCGGCGCGGCCCGGCTGCTGGCGGCCGCCGCGCCCGGCCGGCTGCTGCGCTCCCTGGACCGGCTGCTGCGCGCCTGCCCGGGCCCCCGGGAGCGCGGGGCCGTCGCGGCCGCCGCCGAGGAGGCCGCCCCGCGGGTCTCCGGCCGGGTCCTGCTGTCGGTGCGCGAGCACCTCCACGACCGGGCCGGGGGTCCGCCCTCGCGCCGGGTCTTCGTCAACGACCGGGGCCGTGCCTGGGTCACCGCGGACACCCGCGCGGCCCTCCCGGCGGCCGAGGCCGGGCGGCTGGCCGCGGCCCTGGACGCGGAGCTGCTCCGCCGCCTTCCCGACCCCGGGCACCTGCTGGTCGACCCCGCGGTCCTCGACGTCGCCCTCCCGCTGAGCGGGAAGGCGACGGCCGCCGGGCTCGGCGTCCTGCCGCGCGGCTCGCTGTCCCCGGTCGACGGGGAACTGCTGCGGTTCTTCGTGCACTGGACGCAGACGGCCGCGAGCACCGACTACGACCTGTCGGCGGTGATGCTGGACTCCTCGTACGACACCCTGTCCTGGCTGTCGTACACGGCCCTGCAGACGGTCGGCGGCGAGCACTCGGGCGACATCACGGACGCCCCCGCGCCCGACGGGGCCTCGGAGTTCATCAACCTGCGCCTGGACGCGGTGCAGGGCGCCTTCATCGTCCCGCAGGTCCACGTCTTCTCCGGGGAGGGCTTCGAGAAGGTGGCCGAGTCCTTCTTCGGCTTCATGCTGCGCGACGGCGAACAGGGCGGCCGCCCCTTCGAAGCGCGCACGGTGCGCATGAAGTCGGAGCTGCGGGGGCCGGGCCGGGTCGCCCTGCCGCTGGTGTTCCTGCGCGGGGCCGACGGCGGGTGGCGGGCGAAGTGGCTGCACCTGTACCTGCGCGGCACGCCGAGCGCCAACCGGGTGGAGGAGAACCGGGCGACGGTCGGCACCCTGGTGCGCGGCATCGTGGAGCGCGAGTACCTCACGGTCCGCCATCTGGTCGGCCTGCTGGCCCGCCGGGCCCGCAGCACCGCGCAGTGGGACGGTGCGGGGCTGCCGGACGACCCGGTCACCTACATAGGCCTGGAGCGCCCGGACGGGCTGCACCCGGACTCGGTGGTCGTGACCCCGGAAAACCTGCGTGCCCTGATCCCGGCCTGACTGCTACCGTTGGCCCCGGCGAGGCCATGGGCGGACTTCCTTCTCAACCATCCACTGCATTAGTCCCCCCGCTTTCCTCGCCTTCGACGTGAACGACCGCGAGCCGGGACGCCCAGGGGCGTCCCGGCTCCGTCGTGTCACCTGCGGCCGGACCGGCCGAGGAACGCGCTCACGGCGCCCGCGAAGAGGGCGGGGTCGTCGAGCCAGGGGAAGTGCCCCGAACCGGGCTGGACCGTGAGCGCGGCGTCCGGGAAGAGCTCGGCGTATGCGGCCAGCGCGCGCGGCGGGGCCGCCAGGTCCACCTCTCCGGCCACCAGCAGCACGGGGACGTCCAGTTTCGCGAGGGCGGCCCGGGTGGCCTCCGGGTCGAAGGCCCCCTCGGCCCCGTAGGCGGCTCCGGCCCCGGGGTTCTTCTGGGCCGGACCGGCGGCCGAGTGCGACCGGGCCGCCCCGTCCCACCGGCCGTACCAGAACGGGGCGATCAGCTCCCCCGTGCCGTCTGCGGCCCGCCCGGCGACGAGCCCCTCCAGGGCCGCGTAGGCCGGTGCGAACCAGGGCTCGGCGGAGCGCAGCCGCGCCGTCTCCAGCCGGTCCTCGCCCGTGACGGGGATCCCCACGGCGAAGACGCTGGGCGTGATCAGCACGAGCCGGCGCACGCGCGCGGGGTGGCGGGCCGCGTAGAGGGCCGCCAGGTTGGCCCCGGCGGAGTGCGCGAGGAAGTCGGCCGTCTCCAGCCCGAGGTGCCCGCGCAGGGCCTCGACGTCCGCGACCAGCCGGTCGCAGCGGTAGGAGCCGGGGTCCTCGGGTACCTCGGACTCCCCCGTGCCGCGCAGGTCGAGGCGGACCAGTCGGCGCCCGGGCAGGAGCCCGTCGAGGCCGTCGAGGTAGGCGGAGGCCTGCATCGGCCCTCCGGGCAGGCAGATGAGCGGGGTCCCGTCTCCGGAGACGTGACAGGTGAGCCGGGTGCCGTCGGCAGCGGGGAAGGAAGTCACGGCCCGGACGATGTCAGCGGTGTTCCCTCGGTTCAACCCCTTTTCCGCAGCGGCGTCGAGGCCGGCCGTCCGCCCCTCGGACGGCCCGCTCGACCGGCCCCCTCGCCTGCTCCCATACTTGGGCCTCATGAGAGGGAAGGACAAGGACACCGCGCGCAGCAGCCCGCTGGTGCCCGCCGCCGTGGGGGACGCGATCGCACGGCACGACTGGGCGTCCATCACGTGCGGCTGCGGCCGTTCGGCGGGGCATCTGGAGGACACCCTGTGGCACGCCGCCGAGGGGCATCCGGCGGCCTTCCACGCCCTGGAGGGGCACGTCTTCGCCGGGACCAGGCTCTGGCCGCCCGCCCCCGCGGCCTGTGCGGTGCTGATGGCCGTCTGGTCGGCGGGCCCGCCCCGGCTGGCGACCCGCGAGGCCCTGCTGCGGACCCTGCTCGCGCTGCTGACCACGACGGACGACGGGACCGCGTACGAGGCGGGGCTCTACGGGCAGTGCGTCGCCTTCGTCCGGGCCGGCCTGCCGCAGCTGAGCGGCGGGCCGGCCTGCCCGCCCGGGTCGGTGACCGCGGCCTACGCCGACGGCATCCGCGACATCATCGGGCTGTGCGCCTGAGGCTCCGCAGCAGCTCCGGGGTGACCTCCTCCAGGGAGGTCGCGAAGGTGCGCGCGGCCGAGGCGGGCACGCCGAGCAGCGAGGGCACCACGAGGACCGGGCAGCCCGCGGCCTCGGCGGAGGCCGCGCCGTCCGGGGAGTCCTCCACCGCGACGCACTCCCCCGGTGCGAGGCCCATCAGCCCGGCCGCCGCCCGGTACGGGTCGGGGTGCGGCTTGGTGCGCGCGGTGTCGTCGGCGGAGAGGGTGAAGGCGAAGGGCACGTGGGCCAGCGCGCCCCCGACCACCTGGTCGACGACCACCCTCGGCGAGGCGCTGACCAGGGCGAAGGGCACGCCCTGCGCCTCCAGGGCGGTCAGCAGCCGCTGGGCTCCGGGCCGGACGGGGGCGCCGGCGGCGACCCGGCGGAAGAAGCCCTCGGTGAGCTCGTCCGCCACGGCCCCGGCGTCCGCGCCGCCGGCGGCCCGTACGAGGTGGGCCGCGGTGTCGGCGACCGCGCGGCCGACGACCTCGGGGGCGTCGGCCGGGCCGAGCCGGTGGCCGAGGCGGTCCGCGACCTCCTCGGTGGTCTCCCACCACAGCACCTCGGTGTCCACGAGGGTGCCGTCCATGTCGAAGAGGACGGCGGCGAGTGCGCTCACGCGGCCCTCGCCACGACGAGCACGGGCCGCTCGGCCAGACCCACGGTGGCCCGGGCGCCGGGTGTCAGGCCGCCCGCGTCCCGGGAGGGGACGTCGGCCTTGACCCGGGTTCCTCCGGGAAGGTCGAGGTGGAGGCGGGTGACGGCCCCGAAGAAGGAGGCCGAGGTCACGGTCGCGCTGCCCGCCGCGTCGGCGGCGACGGTCAGGTTCTCCGGGCGGACCAGCACCTCCACGTCGGTCGCGTCCGGGACCGGGCCGTCGACGGGCAGCCGGGTGCCGGCGACCTCCACCTGCCCGGAGCCGGCGAGCCGGCCCGGCAGGCGGTTCATCGTGCCGACGAACTCGGCGACGAAGGGCGTGGCGGGCCGCTCGTAGAGCTCGGCGGGGGCGGCGCACTGCTCCAGCTTCCCGGCGTTGAGGACGGCGACCCGGTCGGCCATGGACAGGGCCTCCTCCTGGTCGTGGGTGACGAACACGGTGGTGATGCCGAGGGAGAGCTGGAGCCGGCGGATCTCCTCGCGCAGGTTGGCCCGTACCTTCGCGTCCAGGGCCGAGAGCGGCTCGTCGAGCAGGAGCACGCGCGGGCGCAGGGCCAGGGCGCGGGCGAGGGCCACGCGCTGCTGCTGGCCGCCGGACATCTGGTGCGGGTAGCGGTCGCCGTGCTCGGGCAGGCCGACGAGGTCCAGGAGTTCGGCGGCGCGTTCGCGGCGGCGGGCCGCCGGGACGCCCCGGACGCGCAGGCCGAAGGCGACGTTCTCGCGGGCGTTGAGGTTCGGGAAGAGGCTGTACGACTGGAAGACCATCCCGGCGTCGCGGCGGTTGGCCGGGACGCGGGTGATGTCCTCGCCGTCGACGAGGACCTCGCCGGAGTCGGGGTGTTCGAAGCCGGCGAGCACGCGCAGGGCGGTGGTCTTGCCGCAGCCCGACGGGCCGAGCAGGGCGAGGAGTTCGCCGGGCTCCACGGTCAGGTCGAGTCCGTCGAGGGCGGTGGTGGTGCCGAACGCGCGGCGCAGGCCGCGGAATTCGACGCGGGCGCCCCCGGTGGCGGCGGACTCGGCCGGCTTCCCGGTCTCGGTCAGGGTGGTGGACATGCGGGTCAGGACTCCTTGCGGGAGGTGGCGGGGGCGGAGGCCGTGGTGGACGGCGCGGTTCCGGCCCGCGAGAGGACGAGCAGCAGCAGCCAGGTGATGAGGAGGCTGAGGATGGAGACGGCCACCGACATCCGGGCCTGGGCGCCGGAGACGGAGACGATCCACACCGCGAAGGGCCGGAAGCCCAGCAGGGAGGCGATGGTGAACTCGCCGAGCACCAGCGCCAGGGTGAGGAAGGCCGCCCCGGCGAGGGAGGTCCGCAGGTTCGGCAGCAGCACCCGCCACACCACGTACGGCCAGCTCGCACCGCAGCTGCGGGCGGCCTCGACCAGGGTCGGGACGTCCACGGCGCGCAGGCCCGCGTCGAGCGAGCGGTGGACGAAGGGCAGCGCGAGCACGGTGTAGGCGAGGACCAGGACGACGGGGAAGCGCTCGTCCTGCACGGCGATGAAGGTCTGGTAGAGCGGGGTCCGCGAGAGGTGCTCGGGTCCCCAGCGGAGCACGGTGGTGATGCCGGTGACCAGGGCGATGGGCGGGACCACCAGCGGCAGCATGCACACCACCTCCACCACGGGCCGCAGCCTGGGCGAGCCGATCCGCACGGCGATCAGCGCGGGCACGGCCAGCAGCAGGGACAGGGCGATGGTGGCGGCGGCCAGGCCCAGGGAGAGCAGCAGGCTCTGGACGAACCCGTCGGCGCCGAGCAGTTCGGTGTACGCCTCGAAGGTGAGGCCCTGGCCGGGGACGTGCACGGTGAACACGAAGGAGGCGAGGAGCGGGAGGAGGAAGTACGCGCCGGCGAGGGCGAGTACGGCGCCGCGCCACACCCGGGGGCGGGGGCGGTGACGGGCCGGCTTCCCGGCCCGGGCGGCGGCCTTCACGGGGGCTGCGGCGGCTTCCTCCGGCGCGGCCCCGGGGACGGTCTCGGTGGTCTCGGTCATCGCAGCCATCGGGCGCTCCGTCGCTGGAGGGGCAGGTAGACCGCCATGACCAGGCCGGCGATCAGGATCATGTCGAGACCGAGGGCGAGCGCCACGTTCTCCTGGCCGGTGAGCACGTTGCCGGAGAGGGCGTCCGCGATCTTCAGGGTGACCAGCGGTACGGAGCCGCCGACGAGGGCCGCGGCCGTCGCGTGGGCCGCGAAGGCGGTGCCGAAGAGCAGGACGAACCCGCCGAGCAGGGAGGGCGCGAGCACCGGCAGGCCGACGTGGCGCCAGAACTGCCGTCCGGTGGCCCCGTTGTTCTGGGCGGCCTCGCGCCACTGGGGGCGCAGCCCGTCCAGGGCGGGGACGGTGACCAGGACCATCAGCGGGATCAGGAAGTACAGGTAGACCACGGTGAGCCCGGTGAAGGAGTACAGGTCCCAGCCCAGGCCGGTGAGGTCGGCGAGCTGGGTGACCACCCCGGAGATGCCGGCGGTGGCGATGAACGCGAAGGCCAGCGGGACACCCCCGAAGTTGGCGAGGACGCCGGAGGCGGTCAGGGCCGCCGAGCGCAGGGCACCCGAGCGGGAGGTGACCAGTGCCTGGGCGATCAGCACGCCGAGGAGGGTGGCGATGAGGGCGGTCAGGGCGGAGAGCTGGACGCTGCCGGTCAGGGAGCCGAGGTAGGGGCCCTGGAGGGAGCGGGACAGGTGCTCGCCGGTGACCCGGGTGGCGCCGGTGGCCGGGTCGGTGCGGGTGACCGCGCCGAAGGCGATGGCGCCGAGGGGGATGCCGAAGCAGAGCCCGGTGAAGACGAGGAGGGGGAGGGCGGCGAGCCAGGTGCGCGGGCCGCGCCGCCGGCGGCGGGGGGTGGTGCCGCCGGCGGGTCCCTCCGTGTGAGGGGCGGTGGTGGGTGCGGACATCAGCTGAGGGCCTTGTCCCACTTCTCGGCGAGGACGGCCTTGGCCTTGTCGAGCTCGGTCGAGGCCGGGAAGGACGGGGTGCCCTGGACCTGGGGGAGCTTGGTGACGGCGTCCTTGTCGGCGGTGCCGTCCTGGGTCATGTTCGGGAGCAGGACGGGGCGGGCGTGGCCCCCCAGCCAGATGTTCTGGCCCTCGGTGCTGTACAGGAACTCCATCCACAGGCGGGCGGCCGCGGGGTTGGGGGCGTCCTTGTTGATGGCCTGGGAGTAGAACTGGGCGTAGACGCCGTCGGAGGGGACGACGGTCTTCCAGTCGACGCCCTTGTCCTTGAACTGCTCGGCGTAGCCGGCGTTGAGGTAGTCCCAGTCGATCGAGATGGGGGTCTCGCCCTTCTCGACGGTGGCCGGGGTGGACTCGACGGGGATGAAGTTGCCGCTCTTGCGGAGCTGGCCGAAGAAGTCGATGCCGGGCTGGATGTCGGCGAAGGAGCCCTTGTTGGCGAGGGCGGCCGCGTAGACGCCGCCGAAGGCGGAGCCGGACTTGGTCGGGTTGCCGTTGAGGGCGACCTTGCCCTTGTACTCCGGCTTGAGCAGGTCGGCGAAGGTCTGCGGGCAGGTGGGGATCTTCGCGGCGTCGCAGCCGATGGAGACGTAGCCGCCGTAGTCGTTGTACCAGCGGGCGTCGGCGTCCTTCTGGGAGGCGGGGATCTTGTCCCAGGCGGTGACCCGGTAGGGGGCGAAGAGGTTCTCGCCGGCCCCGCTGCGGGCGAAGGCGATGCCGAGGTCGAGGACGTCGGGGGCGCGCTTCTGGCCCTTGCGGGACTTGACGGCGGCGATCTCGTCGGCGCTGGTGGCGTCCGGGTTCTCGCTGGAGACCTTGACCTTCGGGTACTTGGCCTGGAAGGCCTTGACCATCTCGCCGTAGTTCGCCCAGTCCGGCGGCAGGGCGATCACGTTGAGCCGGCCCTCCTTCTCGGCGGCCGCGACGAGGGCGTCCATGCCGCCGAGGTCGGCCGCGGAGGCGGCGGTGGCCGGCTGGGCCTTGCCCTTGGCGTCGCCGCCGGCGGCGGCCTGGTCGGGGGCGGCGCCACACGCGCTGAGGGTGGCGAGGGCGGCGGCGCTGAGCAGGACGGCCGCACCGCGACGGGCGGAGGAACGGAACACGGTCTCTCCCGGAGACGAAGGGGGATCACTCGTCAGGCTTCACTTGTCTGAACAAGTTGGCCCCAGTTCGCCCGGGTCGGCTGTACGGGCGGTGAACGGCGCCTGGACCGGGGGGCACGGCTCGGAGAAAACACGAGAATGACCGAAAGAAGTCGTGACAGAACCTGCTGGGATGATCATGAGTGGCGGTGCGGGAGGACCCGCACACGGCGAGCGGGGGACGAACGGCATGGGCACGGTCCGGTATCTGGAGATCGCGGAGGAGCTGCGCCGGGCGATCCTGTCCGGCGCGTACCCGGTGGGCGCCCGGCTGCCGTCGGAGAGCGACCTGGCGGCGCGGTGGTCCGCTTCGCGCGGCACGGTCCGCCAGGCCGTGGCCACGCTGGCCGCCGAGGGGCTCGTCGGCTCCAGCCAGGGGGCCCGCAGGATCGTCCTGCGCCACGAG
Source organism: Streptomyces sp. NPDC096136 (assembly GCF_044763325.1). Classification (NCBI taxonomy): domain Bacteria; kingdom Bacillati; phylum Actinomycetota; class Actinomycetes; order Kitasatosporales; family Streptomycetaceae; genus Streptomyces; species Streptomyces sp. NPDC096136. Next base: position 90,101 of record NZ_JBIWFZ010000014.1, read on the forward strand.
CGCCGGCACAGCTTCGGCGAGCTGAACAGCTTCGCGCAGTGGGCCGAGGGGGTCGGCCACGAGGCCCGCAGCCGCTTCCTGTCGCGGACCCGGCGGCCCGCGACGGCCGAGGAGGCGCAGCGGCTGGCGCTGGCGCCCGGGACGGAGATCCTGGCCGTGCTGCGGCTGCGGCTGCTGGACGGGGAGCCCACCATGGTGGAGCGGACCGCGTACGCGGACTGGGTCGCGGCGGCCGTCGAGGCCATGCCGGAGGACTGCCGCTCGGTGATGGACGGCCTGGCGGCGGACTCCGGGATCGTCGCCCACTACGGCGAGCACCTGATCGACGCGCTCGCGGCGGGCAGCGAGGACGCCCGGCTGCTGGAGATCCGGCGCGGGAGCCCGCTGCTGCGCCAACGACATGTCTCGGCCACCCGCACGGGCCGCCCGATCGAGTGGTCCGACGACCGCTACCGGGCCGGCAGCGTCACTTTCAGTGTGAGCAACTCGGCGGTAGCCGCGCCGCTGGAGCGGCATCCGGGCGGCGGGGAGCACTGAGCGCCCGTCCGGCTTCCCGGGTCCCGGCCCCGCCGCTGTAGGGTCCCAGCGCGAACGCCCCTCCCCTTCGACCGGATCCGAGGAACACCCTTGATCGATGTGCACCGGCTGCGCGTCCTGCGGGCCGTGGCGGACCACGGCAGCTTCAACCGGGCCGCCGCGGCCCTGAGGCTGACCCCCTCGGCGGTCTCCCAGCACATCGCCTCGCTGGAGCGCGGCCTCGGCCACCCGGTGGCGGAGCGCAGCACCCGCGGGGTCACCCTCACCGAGGCGGGCCGGCTGCTGGTGGAGACGGCCGAGACCATCACGGCCGAGCTGGACCTGGTCCGCGCGCGGATCGACCGGCTGGCCGCCGGCCGGCCCCGGCTGACGGTCGCCACCTTCACCAGCGGGGGCCGCCACCTGCTGCCGGCGGCGCTGGCCGCCTTCGTCGCCGCGCATCCGGAGGTGGAGCTGACGGTGCTGGAGGCCGAGCCGGAGGCCTCGCTGCCGATGGTCCGGGCCGGGGCGGCGGACCTGGCGCTGGCCTACCACTTCGACGGCCCGCTCCCCTCGGGGGCCGGGCTGTCCTGGCTGCCGCTGCTGGAGGACCCCCTGTACGCGGTCCTGCCGGCCGGGCACCGGCTGGCCGCGCGGGCCGCGGTCGAGCCGGCCGAGCTGGCGGCCGACCGCTGGGTCATGGGGTGCCTGAAGACGGAGGCCTTCCTGCGCCGCTACGCGGACCGGGCCGGGTTCGAGCTGCGGACCGCCGCGTCCACCACCGACTACTTCTTCGCGCAGACCCTGGTCGGCGCCGGCGTCGGCGTCGCGCTCGTCCCGCACATCGCCCTGGCCCCGCCGCCCGGCTCGGCCGTGGTCCCGCTCGCGCCGCCGCGGCCGGCCCGCCACCTCGGCGTCGCCGCTCCCCTGCGCTCCCCGCAGCCGTACGCGACCGCCCTGACGGAGGCCCTGCTGGCCTCGGTGGGCGAGGGCGCCGAACGCGGGACAGGGGGCCCCGCCGCGTAGGAGCATGGAGCCGGCCGGGGGCGGCGGCGGAGGGGGCCTGGGTGTTCGTCGAATACGTGGTCGGCGAGGGGCGTGGGGCGCTGTGGCTGGTCTGCGCCTGCTACCTCGGGGTCGTGTACATCACCAGCCGCGGGCTGATCGCCGCCCCGCGCTACCGGATGCTCCAGGCGCGCCTGCACGGTTGCCGGGTCCGGGCGGCGGTGTGCGCGGCCTGCGCGCCCCGGGAGGGGGCGGAGGCGGCCGTCACGGCCGCCGCGCTGAAGGCGGTCACCGACCGGCTGGACCGCCTGGAGCGCAACGGGCAGGTCGCCTGGCGGCTGCTGCCCCGGCGCTGGGTGGTGGCCATCCCGCTGTCCAAACTGGCTTCCGCCTGGCGGGTGTTGCACGAGGCCGAGGCACAACTGATGCGCCTGGAGGGCCCGGAGGAAACCTCCCTGCGCGCCCGGGCGCTGCGCCTGCGCCTGGAGGGGGGCGCGGAGCCCGACGGCGCGGCCCTCGCGAAGGAGCTCGCCGCGCACACCGGCGGCCCCGCGGACGCGCGGGCCGCGCTGATCGCCGTCACCGAGCGGCTGGCCGAGCGCGAGGACGACGCCTTCGAACGCGAGTACGAGCTCCAGCGCATCGCGCTGTGGCTGGCCCTCATCGGCATCGGGGCGGTGCTGCTGATCGGGCTGGTCCTCGACCACCGCCTCTCGCTGCTGCTCGGCGGCCTGGGCGGGTTCCTGTCCCCGCTGATCGGCGTCCTGCGCGCCCAGCGGCCCGCCTCCTGGGGGGTCCTCGTCCTGGCGCCGGTCGGCGGGGCGCTGGCGGCGCCGGGCGGGCTGCTGCTCGTGAGGATGCTGGCGGACCCCGAACTGAACCTGCTGGGCCAGGTGTTCCTGGACAACTCCTGGGGCTCCCCCGCCCGGCCCATCTCCCTGGCGATCGCCCTCCTGTTCGGCTTCTCGGGAACCCTGTTCTCCCGCCTCGCGCTGGCCGCCACGGGCCAGCTGATGCCCGCGGGCCGGGGCACCGGCCGCCCGGAACCGGCCGCCCGGCCGCCGGCGGGCCCGTGACGCACCGTGGAACGGCGCGGACGCGCCTGCGACCATGGGGCTACGGTCGGATTCCCAGAGGAGCGGTGATGCGGGTAGCAGTGGTCACGTTCGACGGATTCAACGAGCTCGACAGCTTCATCGCCTCGGCCCTGATCAACCGCTGTCGCGCGGACGGCCTGGAGGCCTTCATCACCACGCCGACGCCGGTGGTCACGTCGATGAACGGCGTCGAGGTGACGGGGCAGCGCCCGATGGGGTTCGTGCGCGAGGCCGACGTCGTCCTGATCGGCAGCGGGGTGAAGACCCGCGACGTGATCGCCGACGACCGGCTGCTGTCGATGCTGCCGCTCGACCCCGCACGGCAGCTGATCGGCTCGCAGTGCTCCGGTGCGCTCGTGCTCGCGCGGCTCGGGCTGCTGGCCGGCCGGCCCGCGTGCGCGGACCTGACGACCCGTCCCTTCGTCGAGGCCATGGGCGTCCCCGTGCTGGACGAGCCGTTCCACGTCGAGGGGAACATCGCCACGGCGGGCGGCTGCCTGGCCTCCCAGTACCTGGCCGCCTGGACCATCACCCGGACCCTCGGCGAGGACGCCGCCCGCGCCGCCGTCGCCTACGTGGCCCCGGTCGGCGAGCAGCGCGAGACCGTCGAGCGCGTCATGTCCGCCATCGGCGTGCGGGACGCCGCCCGGGTCTGACCGGGTCCGGCCGCCGGGCGGGGCGGGCGGCCGGCGGGTCCGCCGACGGCGGTCGCGCACGAGGGGTGTCGCGGCTAGGTTCTGGCCTCATGCAACGACGACCGCTCGCACTGGTTCTCGACGTCCTGCTCATGCTGGTCGGCGCCCTGCTCGGGATCGCGACCAACTACGCCACCAGCGTCGAGGGCGAGGTTCCGCTCCCGCTGCGGCTGCTGCGCCAGTGGTCGGTACCCCTCGTGGGGGTCGGGCTCCTCGCCCTGGTCGGCGGCCAGTTGTGGCTGCGCTGGCTGGAGCGGCGGCCGGTGGCGGCCCCCGTGGCGTGGACGGCCGGGCAGCCGCCGTACCCGGGGCTGGAGGCCTTCGGGGAAGAGGACGCGGCCGTGTTCTTCGGGCGGGAGCGGGAGACCGCCGCGCTCGTGGCCCGGCTGCACCCGGCGGCGCCGGCCCGGGCGCACCGGTTCGTGACGGTGGTCGGGCCCTCCGGCTCCGGCAAGTCCTCGCTGGTCCGTGCCGGGCTGCTGCCCGCGCTGACCGGGCGCCGCACGCGCTGGACGGCGTACCCGCCCCTCACCCCCGGCACCGACCCGGCCGGCGCGCTGCGGCGGGCCCTGGACGGCCCGGCGGCCGACGGGCGGCCGCGGGTGCTGGTGGTGGACCAGCTGGAGGAGCTGCTGACCCTGTCGGGGCCGCGCGAGCGGGCCGCGTTCGCCGCCGCCGTGCGGGAGGAGCTGGCGCGGCAGCCGAGGCTGTGGCTGGTGGGCACCCTGCGCTCGGACTTCCTGACCGGGTTCCTGGAGGCCGAACTGGCCTTCCTGGTAAGGGATCCGGTGGTGATCGGCGCCCTGGAGCGGGAGGCGCTGCACGAGGTCGTGGCCCGGCCGGGCGCGGCCGCCGGGGTCACCTTCGAGGCGGGCCTGGTGTCCCGGATCGTCGACGACTGCGGGGGCGGCGACGCGCTGCCCCTGCTCGCCTACACCCTCCAGGAGCTGTACCGGCTGGCGGGCGGGCCCGGGTCGGTGATCGGGTACGCCCACTACCGGGAGGTCGGCGGGGTCGCGGGGGCCCTCGTCGGGCAGGCCGACCGGATCCGCGCCGAGCTGCTGGGCCCCGACGGCGGCGGGCCGCGGGATCCGGACCCGGTGGTGCGGACCCTGCTGCGGCTGGTCGCCGTCCAGGGCGAGGAACCCGTCCGCAGGCGCGTGGCCCGGTCCGAACTGGCGCCCGCCGAAAGGGAGATCACCGACGCCTTCGTCGCCGGCCGGCTGCTGACCTCGGACGCGGGGGTCCTCGACCTGGCCCACGAGGCGCTGCTGCGCCGCTGGCCGCCCCTGCGGCGGGCGGTCGAGGAGCACGTGGAACAGCTGCGGCGGCGCGGCGCATGGGAGCGCTGGGCCCAGGAGTGGGAGTTCGCGGGCCGGGGCGAGGCCTTCCTGCTGACCGGGGAGCGGCTGGCCGCGGCCCGTGCCTGGCAGGAGCACGCCCCCGCCGGGCTGGAGGTGTCGGCGCTGGTGGCGGAGTACGTGGAGCGCAGCGCCCGGGCGGACGGGGCGGCCCGGGCGCGTACGGCGGACGCGGTGGCGGCCCGGGTGCTGGAGAGCCGCGAACCGGAGACGGCCGTCTCGGTCGCCCTCGCGGCGGCCACCGAGTGGGCGCCGACCCCGACCGCCCTCCAGGCGCTGCGGACCGCGCTGGACGGGTCCCTGTTGCGGGCGGTGCGCGGGGGCTTCGGCGCGGCGGTGACCGGCGCGGCCTGGTCCCCCGACGGGGCGCGGCTCGCCGCCTGTTCGGGGGACGGCCGGGTGCGGGTCTGGGCGGCGCACGCTCTGGAGGAGGGCCCGCAGGACGCGGACGGGGCCGGGGAGGCGGCGCCGGTCGTCCTCGACGTGCCGGGCGGGGCGCCCCGTACGGTGGCCTGGTCGCCCGACGGCGCCCTGCTGGCCTGCGTCGGCGGGGACGCCCGGCTGACCTTCTGGGAGACCGCCGCCTGGCGGCCGGTGGCCGCGCTGCGGCAGCCCGGAGCCGGGGGCGGGCACGGCGAGGGGCCGGCCGCGCTGGCGTTCTCCCCGGACGGACGCCGGCTGGTGTCGGCCGGGGCCGGCCGGGGGCTGCGGCTGTGGGACACCGCCCCGTTCGCCCCGGCCGGTGTGCTGGAAGCCCCGCCCGGGGCGCTGGGGAGCGCGGCCTGGTCCCCCGACGGCGGGCGGATCGCCGCCGCCGGGGAGGACGGGTCCGTACGGATCTGGCCGGCGGCCGGCGGCGGGCCCGTGACGGCCGGCGCCGCCCACGAGGACGCCGTCACGGCCCTCGCCTGGTCCCCCGACGGCTCCCTGCTCGCCTCCGCCTCCGCGGACCGCACCGTGGTGCTCCGGGAGGCGGCCACGGGCCGCGGCGTACGGGTGCTGCGGAGCATGGACCGGGTCGACTGCCTGGCCTGGTCCCCGGACGGGACCCGGCTCGCCGCCGGCGACCAGCACCGCAACGTCCGGATCTGGGATCTGGAGGCCCCGGCCGGGACCGACGGGGAGGGCCCCGCCCTCTGGCTCACCGGGCACCTGGACACCGTGCACGCGGTCGCCTGGACCCCCGACGGGCGTCGGCTGGCCACCGCCTCGCGGGACGGCACGCTGGCCGTCTGGGAGCCGGCCGCGCCGCCCTGCGTGCTGCGCGGACACACCGAATCGGTGTGGCAGACGGCCTGGTCGCCGGACGGCGGCTGCGTGGCCAGCGCCTCGGAGGACGGCACCGTACGGCTGTGGCACGCCCCGGAGTTCGGGCCCGCGCAGGTGCTGGCGACGGGGCAGTGCGGGGACCTCGCCTGGTCCCCGGACGGCTCGCGGCTCGCGGTGGGCCGCCGCGACGGCGCGGCGGCGCTGTGGCTGCGCGACGGGACCCCCGCGGCCGAACTGCCGGGCGGGCACGGCGCGGAGGTGTCGGCGGTGTGCTGGTCCCCGGACGGCACCCGGCTGGCGACGGCCGCGCGCGACGGCCTCGTCCACGTCAGGGACGCGGACGGCCGGGGGCCCACCCGGGTGCTGCGCGGCCACGGGGACTGGGTCACGGGGGCCGACTGGTCGCCGGACGGCAGGCTGCTGGCCACCTGCGGGACGGACCGGGCGGTCATCGTCTGGGACGCCCGCACGGGCGAGCGGCTGCGGACCCTGGCGGGGCACGAGGACCAGGTGTGGGAGGTGGCGTGGTCGCCGGACGGGCGCCGGCTGGCGACCGGGTCCCGGGACCGCACCGTCCGCCTGTGGGACCCCCGGGCCGGCGGGCCGGACGGGGCGCTCGCCGTGCTGGCCGGGCACGACGACCGGGTCCAGTGCGTCGCCTGGTCCCCGGACGGCACCCGGCTCGCCTCCGTCTCCCGCGACCGGACGGTGCGGCTGTGGGACCCGGTCGCGGCCGGGCCGGTCGCCGTCGTCGGGCTGCACGCCGACTGGGTCAACGGGCTGGCCTGGTCCCCCGACGGCGGCCGCATCGCCACCTCCTCGCGCGACCGCACGGTCCGCCTGTGGACCCCGGCCGCCCCGGACGGCGCCGGCCCGCTGCTACGCCTGGCCGCGGGCCGCGTCCTGCACCCGCCGACGCCGGAGCAGCGCCGCAGCCACCAGCTTCCGCCGGCCCGGACGGTCCCGCGGCCCCGCGGGTGACGTGCGCCCCGGCGCCGGCTCCCGGCCGGGGGACGGCCCGTCGGAAGGCGCGCGTCGACGCCCCCGACCGGGCCGCGGACCGCGCCGCGGAGGGGAGCGGGGGCGAGGGCGTCACTTCCGCGGTCCGGGTGTCGTTAGGCGCTCGGGGCTGATTCGGGGGACGAAGGGATGGCGTGAATGCGGCAGTTTCCGCTGGAGATGCACCACGTGGCACCGGGACGCCTGGTCGAGTGGCGGTTGCGCTCCACGACCGCTCCGGGCGCGGCGGACCGGAGGGCTTCGTTCAACCAGGACAAGCACTTCACCGTCGCGGAGGAGAGCCGCGCCGACGGGGACCGGGTCGCCTCCTGGGTGGCCGTCACCTTCGAGGTCGAGGGCGCCCTGGACGAACCGGTGCTGGCACGGGCCCTGTTGGGCTTCGTCCAGCGGCACGAGGTGCTGCGGTGCGAGTTCCTGCGGCTGGCCGGGGAGGTGTCGTGCGCTCCCCTGCCGGCGGACGAACTCGCCCTGGAGGCCGAGGAGGTGGCCGCGCACGGGTCGGCCGACCGGCTGGGGGCGTTCCTGTCGGAGCGGTTCCAGCGGAGCATCGACACCCTGTCCTGGCCGCTGTTCGTGATGGGCGCCGTGGTCCGCCCCGACTCCGCGACCGTGTACCTGGCGTTCGACCACATCGTCTGCGACGGCATGTCGATGCCGGTCGTCGCCCACCAGGTGCTCACCTCGTACGAGGCGCTGCTGCGCGGCGAGGAGCCCGAACTGCCGCCGGCGCCGAGCTATCTCGACTTCGCCGACGAGCAGCGCCGCCGCTACCTCTCCATCGACGCGGACGACGAGCGCCTGGGCTACTGGAAGTCCTTCATCGAGCGCAACGGGGAGTTCTTCCCCCGCTGCCCGCTGGACCTGGGCGTCGAGCCGGGCCGGATGTACCCGATCGTCAACGAGGCGTCCTGGCTGCTGGACGCGGCGGAGGCCGAGGTGTTCGAGAAGGTGTGCCGGGAAACCGGCGCCAAGCCCTTCATGGGGCTGCTCGCCTCCGTCGCCGTGTGCCTGCGCGAGGCCGGCGGTCCCGGGGTGTACCGGGGGTTCATGCCGGTCAGCGAGCGCGGCCGCGCGACGTGGGCGAACTCGGTGGGGTGGTTCGTCAACACGCTGCCGATCGAGTTCGACGCCTCCCCGGGCAAGGACTTCGCCCAGGTGGTGGCCGGGGTCGGGGAGGGGTTCCGGGAGATGATGCGGCACCTGGACGTGCCGTTCGTCCGGGCCTGGGAGCTGCTGGCGCCGGAGGAGTTCGCCCTGCGCTCCTGGCCGTACGCGGTGAACTTCTTCTCCTACATCGACATGCGCCGCTGTCCGGGTGCCGAGCGGCACGAGGAGTGGCGGCCGACCACGCACGTGTGGTCGGCGACGGGCAACGGGACCTGCTCGTGGTTCCAGCGGGACGCGGACGGGCTGCACATGAACTCCCTGTACGTGGACACCCCGGCGGCGCGGCGCACGATGGACGACTTCCAGGAGGCGCTGCGCCGGACGGTGCAGAGCGTGGCCCGCACGGGCGGCTTCCGCAGGCCCGTCGGGCTGACGGCCCCGCGGCGGCCCGAGCCCGGCCGGGCGCGGGCGGCGGGGCTCAGCGGCTGACGCCGGGGAGGGCTGCGGCCCGGGCCAGCAGCAGGTCCCGTTCGCGGGCGTTGCGGGTGAGGGAGGCGGCCCTCTCGAACTCGGCGCGGGCCTCCTGCGCGCGCCCGAGCCGCTCCAGCAGGTCCCCCCGTACGCTCGGCAGCAGGTGGTAGGAGCGCAGGGCGGGCTCCCCCGCCAGGGCGTCGACCAGCGCCAGGGCCTCCTCGGGGCCCTCGGCCATGGAGACGGCGACGGCCCGGTTCAGCTCGACCACCGGTGAGGGGACCAGCTGCACGAGGCGCCCGTAGAGGGTGGCGATGGCCGTCCAGTCGGTGTCCTCGTAGCGGACGGCCGCCGCGTGGCAGCCGGCGATGGCGGCCTGGAGGGAGTAGGGGCCGGTGCCGGCGCGCCGCAGGGCGTCGACCCCGCGGTGGATCAGGAGCCGGTTCCACCGGGACCGGTTCTGGTCGGCGAGCAGGACCGGGGCGCCGTCGGGGCCGGTGCGGGCGGCGGTGCGGGAGGCCTGGAACTCCAGCAGGGCGGCGAGGCCGTGCGCCTCGGGCTCGTCCGGCATCAGGGCGGCCAGCTGCCGGGCCAGGCGCAGGGCGTCCTCGCAGAGGGCGGGGCGCAGGAGGTCGTCGCCGGCGGTGGCGGAGTAGCCCTCGTTGAAGATCAGGTAGATGACCTCCAGGACGGAGGCCAGGCGCTGCTCCCGGTCGGCGCCGTACGGGACCTCGAAGGGGACCCCGGCCTTGGCCAGGGCCCTCTTGGCCCGGACGACGCGCTGGGCGACGGTGGGTTCGGAGGCCAGGAAGGCGCGGGCGATCTCCCGGGTGGTGAGCCCGCCCACCAGGCGCAGGGTGAGCGCGATCCTTGCCTCGGTGGCGAGGACGGGGTGGCAGGCGGTGAACACGAGCCGGAGCAGGTCGTCGTCGATGTCGTCCGGCTCGGCGGGCTCGGGGGGCGGCGGTACGTCCTCCAGGGCGCGGCCGACCTCGGCGAGCTTGCGGGCGTACGTCTCCTTGCGGCGCACGAGGTCGACGGCCCGGTGCCTCGCGGTGGTCATGAGCCAGGCACCGGGCCGGTCGGGGATCCCGGAGGCGGGCCACTGTTCGAGGGCGGCCACCAGGGCGTCCTGGGCGAGCTCCTCGGCGATGCCGACGTCCCGCACGATCCGGGCGACGCCGGCGATGATCCGCGCGGACTCCATCCTGAACACCGTCTCGACCGCACGGGCCGTGGTCACTGCCGTCACGGCCACCCATCAGAGCAGCCGCGCCCCGGCGGGGCAAACGCGGCGCGGGAGGCGGCCGGGGCCGCCTCCCGCACCCGCTCACATCTCCTGGATCTCACGGACCTCGGCGCCGACGTGCCAGGAGGTCGGGTGGGTCTCCAGGAACCGCTTGGTCCACTCCAGGGCCTCGGCCTTGTCCTTGCACTGGAGGAGGGCGTACCCGCCGACGACCTCCTTGGTCTCGGTGAAGGGGCCGTCGGTGACGCTGATCGCGCCCGCGGACCAGTCGAGGCGGGTGGCCTGGGCGGTGGGGAGCAGTCCGGCGGTGTCGAGCATGACCCCGGCCTTGGTGACCTCCTCCAGCAGGGCGCCCATGCGCTGCTCGAACTCCGGCGGGAAGTCCTTCGGGGGGAGGTCCTGCTCGTTGATGCGGATGAGCGTCAGGAAGCGCGGCATGGTGACTCCTCGGTCGGGAGGGCGGGGGCTCTCCCCGCCTCTCACCCCTGCGTCGAACGGGGCGGGCCCGGATCGACGGCTCCCGGAGAATTTCTTCGAGGAATTTTCCCGGACGGGCCACCGGGCGGGCCACCGGGCGGGCGCGGGACGCGGCCGCCGGCGGGCGGCGGGACGGCCGTCAGGCGCACCAGAAGAACATCGTGTCCTGCTGGGCGCGCCGGTCCTCCCGGGTGGCCGCCCATTCCTCGGCCTCCAGGCGGACGGCCTTGAGGAAGACCTCGACGGTCTCCCGGACCTCCGGGTCCACCCGGTCCAGCACCGCCTCGTGCGCGGCGACGAACTCGGCGGCCAGCTCGGTCGGGAAGGTCCCCATCCAGGGGGTGGTGTCACCGGCGGGGGGCAGCCGGACGGGCGGGCCGGACATCAGGATCTGGGAGATGGCGAGGCGGGCCGGGAGGCCGGCGCGCGCCAGCTCCTCGTCCACCGTCCAGAACCAGGACTGGCGCCGCCAGTCCCCGAGGTCGTGGGTGTCGGAGAAGTGCGAGGAGATCAGCGCGTGCAGGGCGTAGTGGTAGGCGGGTCCCTCCGTCGCGCTGACGGCGCCGTCGAGGAGCTCCTCCAGGGCCTGGGCCACGGAGACGTCGAGGTCGATGCCCTGGCCGTGCAGCCGCCCGTCCACGGTCCGGCACTTCTCGCGGACGGTGACGAGCGTCCGCTCCTGCTCGGGGGTGCGCTCCACGGCGGTGAGCAGCCGCATCGCTTCGCGCATGCTGCCGGTGCTCATGACTAGGTGCCCCACGGCCACTTCCTTCCCCAGGCGATGTCTCATGATCTCCGAACCGGGCGGTTCGCGCGAAACCGGCGGGCTGGCGCCTACCGACTGTCCCCCGACCAGTCCCAGCGGCCCGGGTCCGCGGCGCGGCGCCGGTAGTGGGCGCGGCCGCCGGGCCCGTAGCGGCCTATCTCGGTGGGCAGGCGGGCTTCCTCGGCGAGCCGGGCGGGGCTCCAGCCGGTGACGTCGAGGAGCAGCCCGTCCAGGGGTCCGCCGACGAGCTCGCCGTAGGCGTGGCCGGGGCGCGGGCCCGGGTCGGGATCGTCGTGGTCGGCGCCGTAGACCCTCCGGCGCGGCGTGCTGAGGTCCATGCCCACAGGATCACAGGCGCCACTGACAACGGGCCCCGCCGCGCCGCCTAGGCTGGGCGGCGAGCAGATACGGAACGAGGAGAGCACCGCCCATGACCCGTGGGGTACACCGGCCCCTGGAGGACCGGGAATTCGACTTCATCACCGGCATGGCACAGGGGACCCCGGTGCTGGCCTACTTCACCGGCACCTGGCCGAAGGCCGTCGAGGCCTCCCGGGCGATGGACGCCGTCGTCGCGGAGGTGGCCGGGGAGTACGGCGCCCGGCTGACGGCCGTCCGCACGGACATCACCCGCTGCCCGGCCACGGTCCGGCGCTACGGGGTGGCGGGCGCGCCGACCGTGGTCCTGCTGCGCTCGGGCGAGGCGGTGGCGACCCACGCCGGCCCGCTGACGGCGTCCGGGCTGCGGGACCTCCTGGAGGAGGCGGGGTTCTAGAGCGGCGCGCGGGCGGGGCGGCCGGCCCTCCCGCGTGTGAACTCGGGCAGACTGGCCGAAAGTGGCATGGGTAAGATAGGTGCCTGAGGCATGTAATGGATGCGGCACGACGGAACCATCCCTTGCGAGGTGTTGTTCTCCATGTCCGAAACCCTCTCCGGCGCCCCGTCCGGCGCCCTCGCCTTCCCGCAGGACCGCACCTGCCCCTACCACCCGCCGGCCGCCTACCAGCCCCTGCGGGACACCCGGCCGCTGAGCCGGGTCACCCTCTTCGACGGCCGCCCGGTGTGGGTGGTGACCGGCCACGCCGAGGCCCGGTCCCTGCTCGCGGACGGGCGGCTGTCCACCGACCGGACCCACGAGGCCTTCCCCCTCCCCAGCGCGCGTTTCAAGGGGATCACCCGGCAGCGGACCGCGCTCCTCGGGGAGGACGACCCCGTCCACAACACCCAGCGCCGGATGCTGATCCCCAGCTTCTCGGTCAAACGGGCCGCCGCCCTGCGGCCCCGGATCCAGGAGACCGTCGACCGGCTGATCGACGCGATGGTGGCGGAGGGCCCGCGGGCCGAGCTGGTCGGAGCCTTCGCCCTGCCGGTGCCGTCCATGGTCATCTGCGCCCTGCTGGGGGTTCCCTACGAGGACCACGAGTTCTTCGAGGCCCAGTCCCGCAGGCTGCTGCGCGGCCCCGCGCCCGCCGACGTCGACGACGCCCGCAAGCGGTTGCAGGACTACCTGCGGGAGCTGATCCTGCGCAAGCGCACCGAGCCGGGCGAGGGCCTGCTGGACGAGCTGGTCCACACCCGGCTGGAGACCGGGGAGACCGATGTCGACGAGCTGGTCTCGCTGGCCGCGATCCTGCTGATCGCCGGGCACGAGACCACCGCCAACATGATCTCCCTGGGCACCTTCACCCTGCTGCGCCACCCCGAGCAGCTGGCGGAGCTGCGGGCCGACCCCTCGCTGCTGTCCGGGGCGGTGGAGGAGCTGATGCGGTTCCTGTCGATCGCGGACGCGATGCTGCGGTTCGCCACCGAGGAGATCGAGGTCGGCGGGGTCACGATCCGGCCGGGCGACGGGGTGGTCTTCTCCACCTCCGTGATCAACCGCGACGACGCCGTGTTCCCGTCCCCCGACGTACTCGACTGGCACCGGCCGGCCAACCGCCACCTGGCCTTCGGCTTCGGCATCCACCAGTGCCTGGGCCAGAACCTGGCCCGGGCCGAGATGGAGGTCGCGCTCGGCACCCTGTTCGACCGGCTGCCCGGGCTGCGCCTGGACGCCGACCCGGACACGATCCCGTTCAAACCCGGGGACACCGTCCAGGGCATGCTCGAACTGCCCGTGGCCTGGTGAGCGCCGTGCGGATCTCCGTGGACCGGGACGTCTGCATCGGTGCCGGCCAGTGCGTGCTGGCGGCGCCCCAGGTGTTCACCCAGGACGACGACGGGCTCAGCGAGGTGCTGCCCGGCCGCGAGGACGGCCACGGCAGCCCGATGGTCCGGGAGGCGGCCCGCGCCTGCCCGGTGTCGGCGATCACCGTCCGGGAGACGGCGGAGCGGGAGTGACGCAGCGGCCCCCGCCGGCCGGACCGGCGGGGGCCGCTGTCACGCACGGGGCGCGCGGAGGGCGGTCAGATGGGCCGCACCATCTCCGCCTGGGGACCCTTGGTCCCCTGGGTCACCTCGTACTCGACCAGGGCGTTCTCGTCGAGGGACTTGTAGCCCTGCGCCTGAATGGCGGAGAAGTGCACGAACACGTCGGGGCCGCCGTTGTCCTGCTGGATGAACCCGAACCCCTTTTCCGCGTTGAACCACTTCACGGTGCCAGTTGCCATCGGTACTGATCCTCACTCGACGTTCCGCTCGGGCCGCCTGCGCGGCCGTCTCGATACTGCCCACCCGTCCCGCACGCCACACTCGGAGCACCGCCAACCGGGCGCTTCGAACATCTGCCCGACCCGGCGGAGCGCCCGGCCCCGCCGGGTGGACGCCCGGGCCCCCGGGTGGACGCCCGGGCCCCCGCCCCCGCGGCGGCCCGCTGGTAAAATGGCCGGAAGACTTCAGGCGCGGGGCGCTTTCGCCCGGTGCGGACGCGTACGACGAGCCGGGGACCGTACCGAGGGGTACGGACCCCGGCTCGTCGCCGTTCGGGACCCCGCTCCCCACCCCGCTCGGTTCTCCTCACGGAAGGTTCTGCATGAAGAACCCGTCAGCTCACGGGCGTTTCGGCATCAAGGCCGCGGCGTCGGCAGGCTCCCGCTCCAAGGGCGGGGGCGGCGCCGGCAAGGCCCCGCGGACCCTGGGCCCGCAGGGCGAGTTCACCCTGCCCCGGACGGCCACGCCGGCCCTGCCCCCGGTGGCCTCGTTCGACGAACTCGCACTGCCCGCCGAGCTGGTGGAGACCCTGGCCCAGCAGGAGGTGCGGGAGCCGTTCCCGATCCAGGCGGCCACCCTGCCGAACTCCCTCGCGGGCCGCGACATCCTCGGCCGGGGCCGCACCGGCTCCGGCAAGACCCTCGCCTTCGGCCTGGCCCTGCTGGCCCGCACCGCGGGCCGGCAGGCGGAGCCGAAGCGGCCGCTCGCGCTGGTCCTCGTCCCCACGCGCGAACTGGCGCAGCAGGTGACCGAGGCGCTGACCCCGTACGCGCAGGCCCTGCGGCTGCGCATGGCCACCGTCGTCGGCGGGCTGTCCATCGGCCGCCAGTCGGGGGCGCTGCGCACCGGCGCCGAGGTCGTGGTGGCCACGCCGGGCCGGCTCAGCGACCTGGTCAAGCGGCGCGACGTGCACCTGGAGCGGGTGCGGATCACGGTGCTGGACGAGGCCGACCAGATGTGCGACATGGGGTTCATGCCGCAGGTCACCGAGCTCCTGGACCAGGTGCACCACGACGGGCAGCGGATGCTGTTCTCGGCCACCCTGGACCGCAACGTCGACCAGCTCGTGCGCCGCTACCTGAAGGACCCGGTCTCGCACTCCGTGGACCCGCAGTCGGCCTCGGTGGGCACGATGGACCACCATGTGCTGCACATCCACGCGGCGGACAAGGTCTCGGCCGCGACGGAGATCGCCGCCCGCGAGGGCCGGGTGATCATGTTCCTGGACACCAAGCACGGGGTCGACCAGTTCGTGAAGCACCTGCGGGCCATGGGCGTGCGGGCGGAGGGCCTGCACAGCGGGAAGTCCCAGCCGCAGCGCACGAAGACCCTCGGGCAGTTCAAGGACGGCCTGCTCACCGTCCTGGTCGCGACCAACGTCGCCGCGCGCGGCATCCACATCGACGACCTCGACCTCGTGGTCAACGTGGACCCGCCGGCCGACAGCAAGGACTACCTGCACCGCGGCGGGCGCACCGCCCGCGCGGGCGAGTCGGGCAAGGTCGTCACCCTGGTCACGCCCAACCAGCGGCGCGACATGGTCCGGCTGATGGCCGACGCGAAGATCCGGCCGACCATCACCCAGGTCCGCTCGGGCGAGGCGGCGCTGAGCCGGATCACCGGCGCCCGCAGGCCCTCCGGGGTCCCGCTGTCCGGGGCCCTGCCGACGGACGCCAAGGGTCGGCCGAGCGGTACGGAGCTGGGCTTCCGCGGCCTCGGCACGCGCCCGGGCCGGGCCGGCCGGGGCAAGGAGTCCCGCAAGACGATCGAGGCGCGCCAGGCCGCCGAGGCCCGCCGCGCGGCCCGGGTCCGCAAGGGGCTGTGACGGCCCGGGGGTGTCCGGCCCTGACCTGCCGGACACCCCCGGAGCTCACGCCCGGCGGCGGCGCCGGGCGGAGACGATCGCGCGGGTGACCACCGGCGGGAGCAGGTCCTTGGCCAGCCTGCGCCACCCGGCCCCCGGCCGGGGAGCGGGCTTCGGGGCGGGCGGCGGCGTCACCGGCTCGGGCGTGGCGCGCAGCGGCTGCGGGGCGGGCGGGGCGGCCACGCCGTGGTCGCCGATGCGCACCAGCGGCCGTCCGCAGACGGTGTCCACGCCGTGCCACAGGTCGGTGCGGCCGTCCAGCCAGGCGAGCAGGGCCGCCTGGTGGGGCTCGGGGTCGTCCCAGGTCGCGTAGAGCTTCGCGGCGGACACGGCGATCACCTTCAGTCCGCCGACGGCCACCGCCTCCCAGACCGCGGCCGCGACGCCGGGACAGTGGGCCGAGCGGTAGTCGTCGAAGACCACGACGGCCCCGGGGGCGGCGACGGTCTTCGAGGAGGCGATGTCCATGACGACGTGCTCGTGCAGGTGCGAGGCGTCGATGTGGACGAAGCGGCAGCTGTCCGGGCGCACCCGGTCCGCCACGACGGAGGTCGGCGCCTGTATGACGGTCGGCAACTCCTCGTGGAACGCCAGGTAGTTGGCCTCGAAGCCGCGCCGGGTCAGGGTGGGGTAGGAGTCCCGCACCTCTTCGAGGTTGCTGTCGTCGGGCGCGGGCGAGTCGAAGAGGTCGACGACGGTGAACCCCTCGCCCTCCCGCAGGTAGCCGGCGAGGAAGATCGCGCTCTTGCCCATGAAGGCGCCCAGTTCGAGGAGGTCGCCCTTCGTGTCGGCGCTGTCGTTCTGGCGGGCCAGGAACCAGTCGAAGAGCACCTGGTCATACGCCGAGAACCAGCCCTTCACCTCGCCGAACGAGCGGGGTGCGGGCGGTGCGGGCTCGGTGTCGGGGGTGGTGACGGGAGCCTGTGAAACGTGCGACACGGAGAGTCATCCTCCAGCGGAATGGCATCGGTTCAACGCTGATACCCGGCCGGGTACGCCGACCTTAAACCCCCGAACAGCCGTATGGCGAGCGCTCCGTGGGATTGATCATTCCGAGCGGGGGGCCGCGCGCCGGTGCAGCCGCCGGGCGGCGGCGTTGCGCACCCGGCGCGTCCGGGCGGAGGCGGCCAGCAGGGCCAGCGCCTCGTCGGAGGCGGGCGACTGGACGGCGGTGCGCTGGCACCAGTCGGAGGCGGCGGCCAGCTCGGCCGCGGACCAACTCCCGCCGCTCGCCATCGCCTTGAGCAGGGTCCACTCGCGCAGCCGGCGGGCCGGGAACGGGTGCCCGTCGAGGACGGAGTCCAGCGCGCGGGCCCAGTCGCGGAACCCGGCGCCGGGCAGCAGCCGCACGGCCCGGCGGTCGATGTGGGTGACCACGGCGCTCTGCGCCATCACCGGGTCGGGGTCGCGCAGGACGGCCGCCACCGCCCCGGCCTCGTCCGCCCCGCCGGCCGCCCCCGCGGCGGCGGCGAGGAGGTCGAGGTGGCGGGCGTAGCGCCAGCGGTCGGGGGCGGCGTGCGCCGCCGGCGGTGCGGCCTCCTGCCGCCCGGCGGGCTCCCGGGCCTCCCCCGGCGCCGGCGGCGCGGCCGGAGTCTGCCGGGTGCCCCCCGGCGTCCCGCTCGTCTGTATCTCGCTGGTCCCCATACCCCCCATTCCACACGACCGCCCGGCCCGCCCGGGGGCCGGGGGCGGCGTCGGGCCCGGAGTCCGCGGCTCCGGCGGGGGCGGGGCGGGCGGGCCGCGCCGCCGCGCCCGCGCGGGCCGCTCACCAGCGCAGGCCCTGCTCCGGGAGCTCGGTGGGCGGGGTGCGGGGCGGGACCGGGAGGCCGAGCTGGGTGCGGGCGGCGTGCACCGCCGCCAGCTCCTGCCGGCCCGCGGGGCCCCAGTCGCTGAGCTCCCGCACCTGTTCCGGGGTGGCCAGCAGCCGGGCGTACGCCGGGTCCCCGGCCGGGGCGAGCCCCGTGAGGCGGGCCGCCGTACGGGCCAGCGCGGACCGGTCGGCGTACCGGTAGCCGAGCGGCAGGGCCCCGACGGCGGGCTCCGCCTTCGGGGCGGGCAGGTGCGCGGCGCCGGTGGCGCGGGCGACGAGCAGGAGGACCCGGCCGTCGGGGGCGAAGAGCCAGCCGGAGTGTCCGCGGACGGGCAGGTGCGCGGGGACGGGGCCGGGGTGCCAGGTGCCGTGTTGCGGGACGCGGCGGGTGCGCAGGACCCCCAGCCGGTCGAGGGCGGTGGGGGTGGTGGGGCGGCCGTCCTCCAGCAGGGCGGGCCCGGAGCCGCCGATCCGGGCCCGGAGGGCGGCGAGCGCCCGGCGGGCGTCGCCCGGCTCCATCAGGGCGGGCAGGTCGGCGGGCTCGGCGAAGTCGATGCCGGTGATCTCCTGGGCGGGCAGGCGGATGGACCCGATCCGGTCGGGGGCCCAGGTGCCGCCGTCGTACACGTGCAGGATCTCGCCGGGGAAGCGCATCTCGGGCGGGAATCCGGGGGTGTCGGCGGGGATCCAGTCCACGGCGAGGCCCCGCGGGTAGCGGCCGTCGACCCCGAGCTCCTCGCGCACCTCGCGGGCGGCCGCCGCCGCGGGCGCCTCCCCGGCGTCCACCGCGCCGCCGGGCAGCAGCCGGTCCGGGCGGTAGTCGACGCTCTGCACGAGGACCCGCCCGTCGGTGTCGGTGACGAGGACGAGTGCTCCGGTCCACACGGCGGCGCGCGAGGCCCCGTACTCCGCCGGGGTCATCCAGGTGCCCTTCCGTCCGGGGTCGTCGGTCAGCTGGGGCATGGGCACTCCGTTCACCGTGGGTGGGTCCGCCGCCTGTGCAACAGCGGGCGCGACCGTCGGGTTACGGCGGCCGCGGGTGGCGGGGGCCTCACGGCTTTACCGGCCGCATACCTTCCAGACCCTCCTTATTGCCCGATTATGTCGATCTTGATACGGTCCGTGGTGCGGGCTGGCGGTGTGAAAGTCGCTGGTCCGACCACGTATGCGACCCCGCACTCACCCGTCCGTGTGAGCGGGGGCGCCGGGCGGTGCCCCGGTACGGCAGGGTGGGCGGATGCCGTCGCGCCGCCGCCTCCCGCTCTGGGTCCCCGTCCTCCTGCTGGCCGCCGGGTGCGTGACCGTACGGCCGCCGGCGCCCGTCGAGGCTCCCCGGCAGGAGCCCGCCGCGGTCCGGACCGCGGGGACGCCCCGGCCGCCCGCGGCGGAGGGGCTGCCGCTGGGGCCCGCCCCGGAGCCGCAGGACGCGCCGCCGCCCGCCGAGGAGGCGGCCCCCGTACGGGCCCCGGAGCCGGAAGCCGTACCGGTGCGGCCCGCACCCGCCGCGCCGCACCGCTCCGACGGCCGTCCCCCGCGCCGCGCCTCCCCCGCCCGGCCGACCCACCGCGCGCCCGCCGCGAAGCCGCGCGCACGGCAGCCCGCACACCCCGCGCCCCGGCCCGCGCCCCGGCGTTCGTACGACATGTCCGCGCTGTGCGAGGCGGCAAAGGGCAGGGTGGACCCCGCGATCGTGGCCCTGTGCCGGTAGCGCGGCGGGCGATGTCGGCGGCGCGTGGCACAGTGCACCGCATGAACGAGCCCATGCACGGCGCCGCACTGATCGACCGGGTGATCGAACGGGTCCGGGAGCGGGGCTGGCCCTGCTGCGACGCCCCGGACCTCGACGAGCCGGTGCCGGTCGCGCCGGAGGTGCTCGACCGGCTGAGGCTGCCCGGCGGCAGGCCGCTGCCGCCCAGCCTGCGCCGCTGGCTGGCCTTCGACGGCTCCTGGCTGGCCGGCGTCGGCTGGTACGAGGACCCGGCCGAGCCCGTGTTCGGCGACCGGGGGCTGGGGGCGACGGCGGAGTGGATGTACGGCACCGGCGACGGCATGGCCGGCATGTTCGGCGACTTCGAGGGTCTCCTGCCCGCCGTGTGCCTGCCGCTCGTCGGCGGCTGCGACTCGCGCCGCCTGCTCTACCTGGGCTCACCGGACTCCACGGGCGAGTACCCGGTGCTGGTGACCGACCTCGACGACCTGCCGTACGTGGCCGTGATGTACCCCGGCCTCGACGTGTACCTCGCGGATCTCGCCGGCGTCATCGACCTGGACTTCGACGACTACACCTCGCTCGCCGCGCATCCCGAGTACGCCGCGCGGATGGCCGAGCACGCGCAGAACACCGAACTCGGCGCGGACGGCCTGGAGTTCCACGAGCTGGACCGGCCCGACTAGAGCGCCCACCCCGGGAATTGGGTGGATGCCCCCGCTCCGGCTACCTACAGTGACCGGACACCCCGTCCCCCCGACCAGGAGCCGACCATGCGCACGCACTACCCCCGCACCGCGCACCTGCCGTGGTCCCCGGGCGCCACGGCGGACGACGTGCGCGCCCAGGGCACGGCGGCGCTGGCCGGGCGGGAGGTGGTGGTCACCGAGAAGCTCGACGGGGAGAACACCACCCTGTACCCGGACGGGCTGCACGCCCGCTCCCTCGACTCCGGCCACCACCCCTCCCGCACCTGGGTCAAGGGGCTCCAGGGCCGGATCGGGGCGCGGATCCCGGCCGGCCGGCGGATCTGCGGGGAGAACCTGTACGCCCGCCACTCCCTCGGCTACGAGGAACTCGACAGCTGGTTCTACGGGTTCTCGGTGTGGGACGGCGACCACTGCCTGGACTGGGACCGCACCGTGCGGTTCCTGCGCGGCCTCGGCGTCCCCGTGCCCCGGGTGCTCTGGCGCGGGGTCTACGACGAGCGGGCGCTGCGCAGGCTGCGCGTCGACACCGCCCGGCAGGAGGGGTACGTCGTCCGCACGACGGCCGGCTTCGACCGCGCGGACTTCGGGCGGTACGTGGCCAAGTGGGTGCGCGGCGGGCACGTGCGGACCGGCACGCACTGGATGTACGCGCCCGTGGTGGTGAACGGGCTCGGCCCCGCCGCCCCCCTGTGGGCCGTCCGCTCCGGGTCCGAACCCGAACTCGGCGGGCTGCTGTCCGCCCTCGGCACCGGGGCTCCGGCCCGCCCGGGGGACGAACGGGCCCTGGCCGCCGTCACCGCGCGGCTCGACGGCGCCGGCCGCACCGGGGAGGCCCGGCTGGCCGGGGTCCTGGCCGCCGCGCTGCACCGCGAGCCGCGGGCCGCCCTCGCGGCGCGGCTCGCCGCGGGGCCGCTCGGGATGCGGACCGCGCGGCGGGTCGCCGACCTGGTGGGGCTCCACCCGGTGCTGCGCAGGCCCTACCCGGACGAGGAGCGGCGGGCCGGGCTGGTCCGGCTGGCGGCCGCCGCCGACCTGGGGGTGCTCCACGCGCTGGCGTCGGCCCTTCCGGGCGCGACGGCCGAGGAGGCCGACTGCGCGGAGTGGTCCGCGCTGTGCGCCGAGGAGGCCGGGCTGCTCGGCGCCGACCCGCTGGCCCCCCTGCGGGTCGGGCTGCGCGAGGCCCTCGGCGGGCTGGACGCCGACGCCGCCGACCGCTGCTGGGCCGAGGCCCGCGAGGCCTTCGGCCGGGGTGCGCTCTCCACCGCCGACGAGGCCGTGGCAGCGACCTGGCGGTGGCGCGACCCGGCGGCGTACCCGCGGCTGATCCAGCTGTGCGGGCCCTCGGGCAGCGGGAAGAGCACCTTCGCGCGCGGCCTGCCGGGGGTGGACGCGTACATCGCCCTGGACGACCTGCGCGAGGCCCGGGGCGCGCGGGCCGACCAAAGGGCCAACCCGGAAGTGCTGCGCGAGGGCCTGGACCGGCTCGACCGCGCCCTGGCCGCCGGGGGCACCGTGGTGTGGGACGCCACTTCGCTGACGGAACGGCAGCGCGGCCTGGCCGGGGCGGTCGCACGGCGTCGGGACGCGCTGGTGACCCGGGTCGTGGTGCTGGTCGGGGAGGCCGAGCTGCTGCGGCGCAACGCGGTCCGCGCGCACCCGGTGCCGGAACCCGTACTGGCCGCGCAGCTGCGCCGGTTCAGCCCGCCCCATCCCGGGCAGGCCCACCGGACCTGGTACGTCGGGGCGGACGGAACGGTAGGGGACGGAGCCGGCTCCCTCGGGGCGGCCGACGCGGGGGAGGACCTCTGATGCGCACCAGTGAGCAGCTCTACCACCAGGTCCGCTGGGACCCGCGGTTCGATCCGGCGCGGTTCACGCTCGGCGTGCGCCGGCGCGGGGCCGCCCCCAAGCGGGTGCCGCTGCCCTCGTTCGTGCCCGGCGGGGACATCCCGTGGCACCGGGTGCTGTTCGTCGAGGCCGACGGCGAGCTGGTGTGGGACCGGGCGACCGGTCTGGACCGGATCGACGCGACGCGGGCCGGACGGGTGCGCGGCCGGCGGCTGCTGGGCGGGCCGTTCTTCACGGCGCGGACCCCGTACGCCTGGGACCCCGCGGACGGCGGCGCCTGGCGGCCCCTGCGGGCCACTCCCGACGCGCACCCCCCGGCGCGGGTGCGGCTGCTGACCTGGAACACCCTGTGGGACCGGTACGACGCCCCGCGCATCGCCACCGCCCGGCGCAGGCCGATGCTGCTGGCGGACCTGGCGGTGGCCGACGCCGACGTGATCGCCCTCCAGGAGGTGGAACCGGCCCTGCTCGCCCTGCTGATGGCGGAGCCGTGGGTGCGGGCCGGGTACGCGCTGGGCACCGATCCGCACGGCGCGGACGTGGCGGACAGCGGGCTGCTGGTGCTGAGCCGGCTGCCGGTGCGGGAGGCGGGCCTGCACGTGCTCGGCCCGCACAAGGCGGTCACCGCCGTCACCGTGGACACCGCCGGCGGCCCCCTGGTCGTCGCCGCGACGCACCTCACCAGCGACCACACCGAGGACGGAGCCGGGCGGCGGACAGCCGAACTGGCGCGGCTGGCGGAGGGGCTGGGCGGGATCGACGCGGGGCTCGCGCTGCTGGGCGACTTCAACGACGGCCGCTCCGGGGCCCAGGGGCCGGCCGCCGCGCTGGGGCTGCGGGACGCCTGGAACGACGTGCACGGCCCCGCCGACGACACGCCCACCTTCGACCCCGGGGCCAATCCGCTGGCCGCCGTCGGATCGCTGACGGGGCGGGCGGGCCGGCTGGACCGGATCCTGCTGTCCCGCGCCGGCGGAGCACGCGCACGGGGCGCGGCGCTGCGGGGCGACTCCCCCGCGCCGGACGGGCTCTTCCCCTCCGACCACTTCGGGGTGGAGGCCACGGTGGAGTACGGGGCTCCGGACACGGCCGAGGCGCTGCTCGGCGTACCGGCGACCGCGCGCACGGCGGTGGCCTGGCTGCCGCCGTACGATCCGGCGGTCGCGGAGCTGCGCCGGGCGCACGACCCCGCCGTGGAGCGCTGGCCCGCGCACGTCAACCTGCTGTTCGGCTTCGTACCGGAGTCCTCCTTCGCCCGGGCGCTGCCGCTGCTGGCCGGGGCCGCGGCGGCGGTGCGGCCGTTCACCGCCCGGCTGGAGGGGGTGCACTCCTTCGGCCGGCGCGAGGACGCGACGCTGTGGCTGGACCCCGCGGCGGGCGAGGACGGGGACGTGCCCTGGCAGGAGCTGCGGCGGGCCCTCACCGACCGGTTCCCGGGCTGCCGGGGCCGCTCCGGGGGCTGGACCCCGCACCTGACGCTGGGCCGGAGCGGGGATCCGCAGCGGGCGGAGCGGGAGTGCGCACAGCGGCTCGGGGCGGGCGCGCGCACGGCGCACGTCGGGGAGCTGGCGGTGCTGTCGCGGCGCGGGGACGGGCCGATGCGGGTGCGGGCGGTGGTGGAACCGGGCACGGGCGCCTGGCGGTGGACCGACCCCGAGCCGCCCTCGCACCTCCCGGGCCCGGAGGAGGGGGCAAGGAGGGACTCCGGGACCTCGGCGTCGGGGGCGGGGGTCGAGGTGCGGGGGGTCGCCGGGGGGCTCATGGCGCGGATCGCGGCGGCGCTGCCCGAGGCGGTGGTGCGTCCGGCCGGATCCCGTGCGATGGGCTGCGCCCTGCCGGGGGCCGACCTGGACCTGGTGGCGGTGCTGCCGGGGACGCCCGACGCGGGGGCGCTGCGGGCGCGGGTGGCGGCCGCGCTGCCGGAGGCGGAGCGGCTGCGGGAGGTGACGGGGGCGCGGGTGCCGGGGCTGCGGCTGCGCGCGTCGGGGCTGGACGTGGACCTGGTGGTGGTCGGGGCCGGCGGGCCGGACCCGGCGGGGGCCGTGGAGCGGCGGGCGGAGCTCGGCGCGGCGGAGGCGGTGGCGCTGAGCGCGCTGTCCGACGCGGAGGCCGTCCGTCAGGCGGTGGGGGCGGAGCACCCCGCCTTCACCCGGCTGGCCCGGGAGGTCAAGGCCTGGGCGCGGGCCCGTGGCCTGGACTCGGCGCCCTTCGGGGGCCTGCCCGGCCTGGCCTGGTCCGTGCTGGCGGCCCGGACGGTGCGGGAGGCCGGGGACCGTTCGCCCGCGGCGCTGCGGCGGGAGTTCTTCGGGACCTGGGCCGCCTGGGACTGGAGCCGGCCGGTGTCCCTGGACCCGGCGGCCGGCACCGGTGCGGGTGCGGACCCGGTCACCGTCCTGACGCCCTCGGCGCCGGTCCGCAGCTGCACGGCCCAGGTCGGGGCGGGCCTGCAGGACCTGCTGGTGCGGGAGCTGTACGAGTCCTGGGAGCGGCTGGAGGCGGAGCCCGAGGGGCTGGACGGGATCCTGACGGCGCCCCCGCCGCACCGTCGGCACGCGGCGTGGGCGGTGGTGACGGTACGGGGGGCCTCGGCGCGGGAGTTCGAGGAGAACCTGGGCCGGGCGCGGGGCCGGATGCGCGCCCTGCTCGCCGCCCTGGAGGAGGCCGGGATCACGGAGGCCCACGCCTGGCCCCGCCCCTTCGAGCGCTCCGCGACCCTGGCCCGCTACGCGGTCGGTCTGGGTTCCGCCCCGCCGGACGCCGCCGCCCTGACCGCCGTCACGGCCCCCTGGGCGGCGGGCCTGCCGGGGGTGGAGGCGGCCCGCGCGGACGGCGGCGAGGTCCCGGACCTGGTCTGAGGCTGTTCCGGCAACCCGGCGAGGTGCCGTACCGGGGACGGCGGCCCGGGCCGTGGTCCGCCGGACGGGCCCGGGCGCCGTGGCCGCCGTGGCGTGCCGGTGCGCGGCGTCCGGGGGGGTGCACGGCGGGCGCCCGGAGGACGCCGCGATGCCGTGCCCGGGGGTCCGGCCGGGTGGCTCAGAGTTCGATCACGATCTTTCCCGCGGTGTGGCCGGCCTGGCTGAGGGCGAAGGCGTCGGCGAGGCCGGAGAGCGGGAAGGTCTCGGCGACCGTGACCGTCAGACTGCCCTCGTCGGCGAGCCGGGCCAGGGTCGTGAGGTCCTCGCCGAGGGGGCGGACCCACATCCACTGGCCGCCGGCCCCGAGGACCGTGTGGTCGGCGATGGAGGCGTGCCGGCCGCCGGCGGCGAGCACGGCGGTGGTGACGTCCAGGACTCCGCCGACGAAGTCCGCGACGACGGTCACGCCGTCGGGGGCGAGGGCGCGCACCCGCTCGGCGAGCCCCTCCCCGTAGGCGACGGGCTCGCAGCCCAGGCCGCGCAGCCGGTCGTGGTTGCGGGGCGAGGCGGTGCCGATGACGCGGGCGCCCAGGGAGCGGGCGATCTGCACGCCGAGCGAGCCGACGCCGCCCGCGGCGCCGTGGACGAGGACGGTGTCGTCCGCGCCGGTGCCCAGGCGGGTCAGCAGCTGGTAGGCGGTGAGCCCGGCCAGCGGCAGGCCGGCCGCCTGCCGCCAGTCGAGGGAGACGGGCTTGCGCGCGAGGGCCCGTACGGGGACGGAGACGAACTCGGCGAAGGTGCCGCCGTGCACGTAGTCCTTGCGGGCGTACGCGATGACCTCGTCGCCCTCCGCGAACTCGGGGACGTCGATGCCGACCCGCTCGACGGTGCCGGCCACGTCCCAGCCCGGCACCACCGGGTACACGACGTCCATCAGGCCGTCGAGCCCGCCCGCCATGATCTTCCAGTCGACCGGGTTGACCGCCGCGTACCGCACGCGGACGAGGACCTCGCCGGGGGCGACCTTGGGGACCGGGAGCCGGGTCTCGGCCAGGACCTCCGGTCCGCCGTACGTCTCGTAGGCCATCGCCCTCATGGTGGGCCGGGGTTCCTGCGGCATGGGTGTGCCCTCTCGGTGAACCGGTGCGACCACCCCTTCCCCCATCCCACCACGAACCGCCCGGCGCGCCCCGGCGCAACGCGGGCGGCGGCCGAACCCGCGGGATCACTCGTACTCGGTGCCGCCCTTGCGCGTCAGGTAGGCCGGGCTGACCGCCTTCGCGATGGCGCGGCCGCCGACGACCGGGCTGTGGCGCTCGGTGGCGGGCCGGATGACGACGCCCTCGCGCAGGTGCAGGTCCCGCCCGGAGACGGTCTCCCGGCCGACGGCCAGCTCCAGCACGGTCTCCAGGGCGTACGGGCCCTCGTAGAGCCGGGGCACCAGCGGGAGTTCGCCCTCCTCCAGCACGCGCGCCGGGTCCAGCCAGCGCACCTGCCCGTCGATCTCGGCGCAGACGTCGAAGACGGCGAGGCCGGGCGGTGTGTCGGCGGCCCGGGCCCGGGCGCCGTACGGCAGGTCCTGCACCCCGGACCCGTACACCTCGCCGAAGACGCCGACGCGGCTCGCGCCGAGCCGCTCCGCCAGCCGGGCGGCGGCCCGCTCCACGCCGTGGCCGCGGACGGCCCGCCAGTAGAGGTTGCGCTCCTCCTCCTTGAGCGCCAGGCCGCGCGCGCCGAAACCCTTGGAGGAGACCAGCACCCGGCCCTCGTCGGCCAGGTAGGTGACCAGGCAGGCCGTGCCGTGCAGCTTCTCCGTGAGGACGACGGCCTCCCCCGGCTCGAAGATCTGCGGGTAGCGCTGGAGGTTCTCGATGTCCACCCAGGGCAGCAGCCGCGGGGCCGCCTCCACCTCGCCGTTCATGGTGGCCGGCACGGGTGGCGACCATTTGACGACGCCCAGGGCCTCCGCGAAGTCGGTGCCCTCCTTGGCGGCCAGCGCCAGGTCGACCCCGTCGAGCGCGCGGGGCCTGCACACCAGCCCCTGCGAGAGCTCCCCGCGCAGCCGGACGGCCCTGACCCGGTCGTGGGAGCTGCCGGCCAGCCGGCCGGTGAGGCCGAGCTCCTCGACGAGGGCGGCCGGCAGGACGGCCTGCTCGGGTATGTAGAGGGCGAAGTCCCCGGTCCGGTATACGCCCTTGGCGACGACGGCGCGGTAGAGGCCCACCTGGGCCAGCTCCAGGGCGTCGGCGTTCGGGTGCGCGTGGACGGTGAGTTCCTCGACGGTGACGCGGAGGGTGGACATGGGCGGCTCCTCGGTTCGGCCGGGTGGTGACCGGACCACTGTCGGGGCCGCCATTTCCGCTGGTCCACCGGTTATCGGGGTGTTAGCCTGCGCCGCGCCCGGCAACCGGCCGCACGGCCGCACGACTTGGAGGAACCCATGGAACGTCGCCCCGTCACCGTCGTCACCGGAGGCAGCCGGGGCATCGGCGCGGCCGCCTGTGTCCGGCTCGCCTCCGAGGGCCACGACCTGGTGCTGGGCTACGCGCGCGACGAGAAGGCCGCCGAGGCCGTGGCGGAGCGCGTACGGGCGGCGGGCGCGCGGTGCGTGGCGGTGCCCGGCGACACCTCGCGGGAGCGGGACGTGGAGCGGCTCTTCGACGTCGCCGGGGCCGAGCTGGGCCCGGTCACCGGGCTGGTGAACAACGCCGGGGTGACCGGGCCGCTGGGCCGGCTCGCCGAGGCCCGGACCGAGGACCTGCGGCGGGTGGTGGAGGTGAACCTGCTCGGCTACCTGCTCTGCTGCCGCCGGGCCGCCCGGGACATGGCGCGGACGGGCGGCGGGGCCATCGTGAACGTCTCCTCCGCGGCCGCCACCCTGGGCAGCCCGGGAGAGTACGTCCACTACGCGGCGACCAAGGCGGCCGTCGACGCGCTCACCACGGGCCTGTCCAAGGAGCTGGGGCCGGACCGCATCCGGGTCAACTGCGTGGCGCCGGGCGTCATCGAGACCGGCATGCACGCCGCGATGGGCGCCCCGGACCGTCCCGCCAGGGCGGCCGGCACCATCCCGCTGGGACGGCCCGGGCAGCCGGAGGAGGTCGCCGGAGCCATCGCGTGGCTGCTGTCGCCGGACGCCTCGTACACGACGGGCGCGGTCCTGCGGGTCTCCGGCGGCCGGTGAGCCGGCCCCGAAGCGGCGTCAGCCGAAGGCCGCCTGGGTGGCCGGGCCGTAGACGCCGTTCGGGTCGCCCTTGATGTCGCGGTCCCGTTGGAGCTGGGAGACGCCGCGCTTGGTCTGGCCGTCGTAGACCCCGGTCGGGCGGACGTACGTGAAGCCCTGCCCGTAGAGCCGCTCCTGGAGGGCCCTGACCTCGGGCCCCTTGTCGCCCGGGCGCAGGGTTGCGGAGCCCGTGGGCGGCTGCGTCGCGGGCTTGCCGGGTGCGGTCGCGGGGCTCGTCGCGGGCTTCGCGGAGGTCGCGGACGCCGAGGGGGTGCGCGTGACGGCGGAGGGCTTCGCGGTGACGGCCTGGCTGCGCACCTCGGGTTCCCCGGCGCCCGGGCTGCGGGCGGGGAGCGCCGGCAGGGCCAGGTCCGGGCGGGCCGGGGTCGGCGCGGACTCCGGGTCGGACCCGTCGGGCAGGAGCAGCAGCGTGCCGGCCCCGGCCAGCGCCACCAGGGCGAGGGCGGCCAGGGGCAGCCGGCTGCGCCGCCGCTCGGGCGCGCGGCGGCGGGACGCCGTGGCCGCCGGGCGGGCCGGTGGCGCGGACGGTACGCGCGGCAGGGGTTCGGTCGGCTCCTCCACCGGTTCCGGGAGCGTCGGCCAGGCGGGGTACGCGGAGCCGGACGGGTCCTCGGGGACGGCGATGTAGGGGCGTACGAACAGGCGGTCGTCGGGCTCGGGCCCGCTCTCGTCGGGGTATGGGGACACGGTCGTCTCCCGGCTCGGCCGGGGTCCGGTGCCGAGGTACGGCACCGGACCCGGCCCGCCGGTCAGGCCCTGCGCCGCCGGACGGCCGGGACCCGGCCCGCTCCGATGGCCGGCACGGTGAGCGGGGAGCGGGCGGATATCGGCATCTTGGGCAACTCCGAAGTGCGGCTCATGCGGTCGTTATGGAGCGGACTCTTTCCGTCCGGGGCCGCTCCGGTCAAGCCGGGTGTCCGATCCGCCCCATCCATCCGTTCTCCGTCCTCCCGGCCGCGGCGGAGGTGGACCGCCACCGTGAGCGCGGCCGCGAGCATCAGGGCGGCTCCGGTCAGCGGGGCGGCGGGCACCGAGACCCGGTCCACCGCGAGCCCGCCGGCGAGCGCGCCCGCCGCGATGGCGAGGTTGAACATGGCCACCATCAGCGAGGACGCGGCCTCGGCGGCCCGCGGCGCGGCCGTGAGCATCCAGCCCTGGAGGCTGACGGAGACCCCGCCGTAGACCAGGCCCCAGGCCACCAGCAGTCCGGTCCCGGCGGCGGCCCCCGGCAGGACGGCGATCAGCGCGAGCACCGCGGTGAGGGCGGCGCTGACGGTGAGCAGGGTGCGGCGGGGATCGCGCGGGCCGGCCAGGAAGTTGCCGGCGACTCCGGCGAGGCCGTAGCCCAGCAGCAGGGTGCTGACGGACCCGGCGTCGACGCCGGAGACGTCCCGCAGGATCGGCCGGACGAAGGTGTAGGCGGCGAACTGGCCGGCGACCACGAGGAAGGTCACGGCCACTCCGGTGCGGACGCCCGCGTTGTGCCGCAGCAGGGCGGGCAGTTCGGCGAAGGTGACGCGCGCGGTCGGGGGCAGGGCGGGCAGCAGCAGGAGCAGGGCCGCCAGGGTGAGCGCGCCGAGCGCCCCGACGGCGGTGAACGCGGCGCGCCAGCCGCCGAGTTCGCCGAGGAGGGTGCCGGCGGGGACGCCGAGCACCGAGGCGGTCGGGACGCCGCCGAATATCAAGGCGGTGGCCCGGCCGACGCGGTGCGCGGGGACCAGCCGGACGGCGAGGCCGCCCGCGACGGCCCAGAACCCGCCGACGCCGACCCCGACCAGGAGCCGGGCGGCCAGGACCACGGCGAAGTCCTGGGCGAGCGCTGCGGCGAGGTTGGCGGCGGCCGTCAGGCCGATCAGCGTGCACAGCACGTGCCGCCGGTCGAGGCGGGCGGCGCCGACGGTGACGAGGGGCGCGCAGAGGCCGGCGACGAGTCCGGGGACGGTCACCATCAGGCCGGCGGTGCCGTCGGAGACGCGGAGGTCGTCGCCGACGGGGGTGAGCAGTCCGACGGGCAGGAGCTCGGAGGTGATCAGGCAGAAGATCCCGAGGGAGACGGCGGCGACGGCCGCCCATCCCTGCCAGGGGCGGTCACTCGGTCGGGGAACGCTGGACGCGGCTGGTTCGGTCATGCTCGGCACTCCGTACGGGGTGGTGGCGGGCGGACGGTGAACGGGGCACGGCGACACCGGGCCCCGGGGGTCGCGCCTCCCCCGTCGCCCGCACTGCCGTGCCGTGCCGATCGCGTTCGTGCCCATTCTGCGGCCGCCGGTGCCCTTTCCGGCCGGCCCTGTGGAGAATCGGTTCGCCGGGGTGGTCGGGCCGTTCCCCTCCGCCGCCTCCATCACCCGGAAGCGTGAGCTTCGCGGCCGGGCGGCCCCGGACTGCGGCATGGTGGTCGGGTGCTGTTACGCCGCGCCGCCCTGCCCCTCTCCCTCCTGGCCCTCCTGGCGAGCGCCGGCTGCGTCTCCGTCGGCCCGGAGCCCGGTGCCCCGGGGCCCGCCCGGGGTTCCGCACCGCCCGCCGGCGCCCCGGACCCGGCACGTCCCTCCGTGGCCGCGCCGGACCTGCCGCTCCCCCTGGGCGAGGTTCCGGAGCCGAGCCCGGCACCCGACCCGGACCCGGCCCCCGCCGCGCCCGTGCGCACGGTCCGGCCGCCCGCCGAGCGCCCGGTGAAGCCCGCCCCGCCCCGCCGTGCCCGGCCCCCCAAGCCCGCGCCCCCGCGCCGTGCGGTGCGGCCGCTCCCGCGCGGGGAGGAGCTGTGCGAGGCGGCGGAGGGGACGGTCCCGCCGGCCGTCGTCGACCTGTGCGTCCGCCAGTACGGCCACTGACCCGCGCGGAAGGGGGGAGCCGGGCCGCCCGGCGGACCGCGAGCCGGAGCGGCGGGTCAGCGGGGCACCCGGACCGGCGGCCTCCTGAGGGCCCCGCACCGGCTGCGGACCGTCCGGCGGGCCGTCCGCAGCCGGCGCACCGCGCCGTGGCCGCGCCGGCTCCACTCGGCGCGCGGCAGGCCGGCGCGCTGACCGCCTCCGGCGATCAGGGCGTTGACGGGGGCGTGCGGGTCGGCGCCCAGGCCCTTGGCGGCCAGGACCCCGGCCACGAGCGGTACGAGGGCCACGGCGAGGGCGGAGCCGGCGCAGGTCACCCGGCGCAGGTGCGGGCGGGGGGTCGTCGAGGTCATGCGGTCATTCCAGCAGCGGCGCCGCGCCGGGGAATCGGCTCGGGTACTCAGGCCGTTGGACCCGGGGTACTCAGATCACGGAGGGCGGGCGTGGTGGCGGATCCGCAGGAGTGGGGCTTCGAACCCGCGACGGGCGACGGTCCGCAGCCGTCGGGCGCCGGACGGGACGTCGAACTGCGCACGGCGTACGAGGGGATGGTGCAGATCCGCCGCCTGCTGACCGGCGGCGTCTGCGCGCCCGCCCCGTGGGAGCTGCGGAGGGCGCCGCGCGCGGTGGCCCTCGTGCTGGAGGCGGCCGGATTCCCGCCGTCGGCGGTGGACGCCGACGGCCGGCGCAGCCGCACCGGCTACCGGGTGTCGGCCGGGACGGACGGGCTGGTGGAGGTCGGCTGGCCCGGCCCGCCCGGGAGCGGGGCGGCCCGGGAGGAACAGGAGCGGCTGACGGCCTGCGCGGCGGAGCTGGAGCGCCACGGCTGGGACTGCCTGCTGTACCGGGGCCCGCGCGGGCGCCGGTACCTGGAGGTGCGCGCGCCCCACCCCGGGGGGTGAGGCGCGTCCGCCGGGGGGCGCCGCGGTTCAGACCGCGTCGCGGTGGCGCAGCAGGCGCAGGGCGTTGGCGACCACGAGGAGGGTGGAGCCCTCGTGGACCAGGACCGCCGGTCCGATGCCCAGGCCGAGGGCGGTGGCGGGGACGAGGACGGCGACGATGCCGAGGCTCAGCCACAGGTTCTGCCGGATGATCCGGCTCGCGCGGCGGCTGAGGCCGGTGATGAAGGGCAGGCGGCGCAGGTCGTCGGACATCAGGGCGATGTCGGCCGTCTCCAGGGCCACCGCCGAGCCGGCGGCGCCCAGCGCGACGCCCACGGTGGCCCCGGCCATGGCGGGGGCGTCGTTCACCCCGTCGCCGATCATGGCCGTACGGGCCGCGCGGCGCAGCCGGGCCACCTCGGCGGCCTTGTCCAGCGGCATCAGGCCGCCGAGCGCCTCGTCCACGCCGACCGCGCTCCCCACGGCGTCGGCCACGCGCTGGTCGTCGCCGGACAGCATCACGGTGCGGGTGACGCCGAGGGCGCGCAGGGCGGCCACGGTCTCGGCGGCCTCCGGGCGGGGGGCGTCCATCAGGCCGAGGGTGCCCAGCCAGCGGTCGCCGCGGCGGACCAGCATCGTGGTGCGGCCGGTGCGGGCGAGTTCCTCCGTACGGTCGCGCAGGGCGGGCGGCACGGGCGGCCCGGCGAGGGTGTCGGCGTAGGAGAGGCTGCCGATGTGGACGGTCTCGCCGTCGAGCTCGGCGGTGACCCCGCGGCCGGTGACGGCGCGGAGGCCGACGGCCTCGGCGGCCGGGGCGCCGGCCGGCTGCGGCGGCGCGTCGCGGACGACGGCCTGGGCGA
This sequence comes from Streptomyces sp. NPDC096136, assembly GCF_044763325.1. Classification (NCBI taxonomy): domain Bacteria; kingdom Bacillati; phylum Actinomycetota; class Actinomycetes; order Kitasatosporales; family Streptomycetaceae; genus Streptomyces; species Streptomyces sp. NPDC096136. The sequence goes on from NZ_JBIWFZ010000014.1 coordinate 122,388, forward strand.
GGGGGTGGTCGCTCAGCCGCTGGGCGGCGACGGCGGTGCGCAGCAGTTCCTCGCGGCCGGCCCCGTCGGCGGGTTCGACGTCGGTGAGGCGGGGGCGGCCCTCGGTCAGGGTGCCGGTCTTGTCGAAGGCGAGGGTGCGCAGGCGGCCGAACTCCTCCAGCGGCGCCCCGCCCTTGACCAGTACGCCGCCGCGGGCGGCGCGGCCGACGGCGCTGAGGACGGCGGCGGGCGTGGCGACGGCCAGGGCGCAGGGGCTGGCGGCGACGAGGACGGCCATGGCCCGGTAGAAGCTGTCGGTGAAGGGCTCGCCGGCGAGTGCCCCGTAGCCGAGCAGGGCTGCCACGAGTGCGAGGACGGCGGGGACGAACACCTTCTGGAAGCGGTCGGTGAACCGCTGGGTGGACGAGGTGCGCTCCTCGGCGTCCCGGACCATGCGGACGACGCGGGCGAGGGTGTTGTCGGCGGCGGGGCGGGTGACGACGACGTCGAGGGAGCCGGAGCCGTTGACGGTGCCGGCGTAGACGCGGCTTCCGGGGTCGGTGCCGGCGGGGTCGGCGAGGGCGGCGGCGCGGTCGGGCACCGGGGTCTTGTCGGCGGGGACGCTCTCGCCGGTGATGGGCGACTGGTCGACGCTGCCGGCCCCCGCGGCGACGAACCCGTCGGCCGGGACCCGGGTGTGCGGGCGCACCAGGACGGTGTCGCCGACGGCCAGCTCCTCCACGGGCACCTCGGCGGTGGTGTCCGCGGCCCGCCGGACGAGTGCGGTGCGGGGGGCGAGGGCGCCGAGGGCCTCGATGGAGCGCCGGGCGCGGCCCATGGCGTACTCCTCCAGGGCGTGGCCGAGGCTGAAGAGGACCAGGAGGACGGCGCCCTCCTCCCAGCGGCCGATGGCGGCGGCGCCGGCGGCGGCGACGAGCATCAGGAAGTCGACCTGGAAGCGGCCCCGGCGCAGGGCGCCGACGGCCTCGCGGAGGGCGGAGAGGCCGCCGAACGCGTAGGCGGCCGCGAAGAGGGCCTGGGCGGCGGGTCCGCCGTTGCCGGTCAGCTGGAGGGTCAGTCCGGTGAGGTAGACGGTGAGGGCGAGCGCGGCGCCGACCAGCTCCGCGCGCTCTCCGGCCTTCTTCGTCACGACGTCCATGACATCAATATATCAAGACATTGAAATATGTCATGAGGATCTAGGGTGGGGCCATGGAACACGAGCTCACCGAGCCCGACGCCGCCGCCGTGGCGGAGGTCATGCAGGGCCTCGCCTCGCCCGCCCGGATCCGGATCCTGGCCCGGCTGCTGCACGCACCGTGCTCGGTCGGGGAGCTGGCCGAGGCCCTCGGCCTCGGCCAGCCCACCGTCTCCAACCACCTGCGCCTGCTACGCCACCTCGACCTCGTGGCCGGCCGGCGCGACGGGCGCAGCGTGGTCTACGAGCTGCACGACGAGCACGTCACGGCCCTGCTGCGACAGGTGCTGGAGCACGTGCACCACGGGCGCCGGGCGTAGCTCACGGCGCCCCGAAGGTGAGCGCGAGCCGCGGTGTCGCCTCGCCGGCCGCCGCCTCCGAGGACCACAGCCACAGGGCGTCGGTCCCCGCACTGGTCAGCGCCAGGCTGTACGGGCCGCCCAGGGCGCCGGCGACGGCCGCCGCGTCCAGCCCGGCGGTGTGGACCGCCGAGCCGTCCGGGATCCCGGGGAAGGCGCCGAGCGCCGGAGCGCCCGTGCCCGGGCGGTTGTCGTACGTGGTCCCGGCCTCGGTCCACGCGCCGGTGACCGGGACGACCGAGACGGTGTCCGTGGTGCCGGCGCCGGCCATGGTGCTCGTCTTCACGCTGAGCGCGGCCGACTTGAGGACCGTGCCCGCCGGGGCGGCCGGCAGGTCGAAGCGCAGGTAGCTCGTGTACAGGGAGGTCCCGCGGACGGCCAGGGAGCCGGAGGTGCCGTAGTTGGTCCCCGGAGCGCCCGCGTTGGCGTACGTGTCCTGCGCCGCGGTGACCTGGACGACCTGGTCGGCCGGGGCGGAGGCCAGGGCGAAGTGGTTCTGCACCTGGGCCGCGCTCAGGACGGTGGGGTAGATCGCGGTCTCGTCCAGCAGGCCCGCCCAGTGCTCGCTCGTCGGCCGGTCCGGCCAGCCGCCGAGCCCGTCGAAGCCGGCGCGCCAGTAGCCGGCGAAGTTCTCGTGGGTGGTGACGCCCAGGGTGCCCCGCTGGACGCCGTCCACGTACAGGGCCATCCCGCCGGGCCCCTGGGTGGCGACGACGTGGTGCCACTTGCCGTCGTTGAACGCGGTGGCCGTGGTGATGGTGCGGGTGGCGCCCGTGTAGACGCCGTAGACCAGCCGGCCGTCATCGGTCATGTAGACGTGCTTGTCGTACTGGCTGCTGCCGTTGGTCTGCTGGTTGCCGAACCCGACGAGCTTGCCGCCCCGGGTGGTGCCGGTCTTGAACCAGGTCTCGATGCTGTAGGTGCCGCCCACCGTCTGGCGGCGGTCCGCGTAGACGTGCGCGTCGGTGCCGTTGAAGCCGATCGCCGTGCTCGGGCCGGCCACCGCCCCCGGGCTCTGGCGCAGGGCCGGGGCGTAGTGGTGCACGCCCGCCTGGTTGCCGCCGTCCGAGGAGTCCGCGACGTACGGCAGCACCGTGTCGTCGTAGCGCCAGTAGAGCTGGGCGCCGTCCGCGCGGACCTGGTTCGCGTAGGCCTCCGCCGAGGTGGGGACGGTCACTCCCGCCGGGGCCGAGAGGGCGCTGGTGTTGCCCGCCGCGTCGGTGGCCGTCACCCGGTAGGTGTACGACTGGCCCGGCTGGGCGGTGGTGTCGGTCCAGGAGGCCTGCGGGCGCTTGAAGAACAGCGAGTCCGCGGTGACCGTCCCGATCGGGGAGGCCGCACCGTTGCGGTAGATCCGGTAGGTGAGCGCACTGTCGTCCAGGTCGAGGCTGGTGCGCCAGCGCACCTGGACCTCGCCCGGCCTGACGCTCGCCGCGCTGGCGACGGGGACCGTCGGCGCGCCCGTGTCGCCCGTGGAGGAGAAGCGGGTCAGGCTCTGCTGCGCCGCCCCGTTGACGGTGGTGAACTCGCCGCCGACCCACAGGTACGGGGTGCCGCCCTTGGAGCCGACGGTCATCACCCGCGGGCCGATGCCCTCGCCGACGCCGTCGTTGGTGTCGGGCGCCCAGCCCAGCTTGCCCACGCTGGTGGTGGGCTGGGCCAGCAGGTGGTGGCGCTGGCCGTCGGGGTACTCGCCGACGCTGGAGCAGTCGTGCGCGTGCGACGCGCTGTAGAGCACGTTGTGGTAAGGCAGCACGGCCTGGGTGGCGCCCAGGCAGGTGTCGCGCCAGCGCTGGTCGAAGCCGGAGAGGTTCAGGGCGATGCGTCCGTCGAAGACGCCGCCGCCGGTGCCCTCGTTGGCGGTGTAGAAGCCCGTGGCGTCGGTCGCGATGTCCTTGACCACGGAGTTGGTCTCGATGAAGCCGGGGTAGCCCTTCGTGAGGGCGCCGCTGGCGGCGTCGACGACGGCCAGCGCGTGCGTGTTCGTCCCGTTCACGGTGAAGAAGTCGCCGCCGAGCAGGACGTTCCCGCCGTCCGGGGTGACCTCGACGGCGCGGCCGGGCTCGTCGGCGTCGGCCCGGAAGGGGCGCAGCGCCCCGTCCCCGGCGGCGACGGCGGCGAAGCGCTGCCGGGGCTGGCCGCTCACGGTGAGGAAGTCGCCGCCCGCGTAGACCGTGTCGCCGGTGACGGCGATGGCCCGCACCGTGGCCGCGAAGGCGGGGCGGAAGGAGGGCTTGACGGTGCAGGTCGCCACGTCGACGGCGGCCATGCTGGAGACCGGATTGCCGTTGACCGCCCCGAAGTAGCCGCCCGCGTAGAGCGTCTTCTTGTCCGGCGACAGGGTCAGCGCGCGGACGGTCGCGGTGCCGCTGCCGACGGTGAAGGACAGGGTGCAGGAGGTCGGGGCGCCGGTCGCCGCGTCGAGGGCGGCGAAGTTCACGGCCGACTGCTCGCCGCCCGCCCCGCCCGCGGGCGGGCGCACGGCGGAGAAGGTCCCGCCGACGAAGACGGTGCCCCCGGCCTCGGCGAGGGCCCAGACGATGCCGTTGGGCTGCCAGGTGGGCAGCGCGTCGGCGGTGAAGGCCACGGGCGGGGTGATGGCGGCGGCCTGTGGGACGGGCCCGAGCCCCAGGAACGCGCCGGTGCCGGCCAGGCACAGGGCGAGAGCGGCTGCCGGCCCTCTGGATCTACGCATGAACCCCCCAGTTCGGTGTCCGTTGTCCGTAAGGGCGCACCCTAGGTCGGATCGCCCCCGCGGTCACCAGGGCCGACCGGACGAATGCCGGACGGCCGCCGGCCCGGGGGAGGTCCGCGCCCCTCCCCCGGGCCCGGGCCCGGGCCGCCTCAGCCCGCGGGCAGCACCCGGCACAGCAGGGACGCCGGGGAGGGGCGGAACCCGACGCGTCCGGTGAAGGCGATGCCCGCCGCGTACTCGGTGGGCAGGCACTGGCCCTTGTAGTGGCCGGAGGCGAAGTCGGCGCCCGGGTTCCCGGCCGGGCGGTCGTCGCCCCGGTCGAACCAGACCGTGCGGCCGGCGCCCGCGAGCGGAAGGCGGGAGGGGGCGCACAGGGCGGCGGAGACCCGGTCGCCGCGCAGGCTGTACCCGATGAGGAACTGTCCGGCCGGGCACTGGAGTTTCGTGTAGCCGGTGGCCCAGTCGCCGCCCTGCGGGACGTACGACTCGTCGCGGACCACCGTCCGGGCGCCGCCCGGGGCCCGCAGGTCCGAGGTGGAGCACAGCCCGCGCCCGCCGGTGTGGCTCAGGCCCGCCAGGCGGGAGCCGTCGGGGCAGACGGCCTTGCGGGCGCCGGAGTCCCAGTCCCCGGCGGCGCGGCTGAGCAGCGAGGCGTCGTGGTCGCGGTGGTCGGTGCTGAGCTGGTACCAGGAGGGGGTGGCGGGGACCGGGCCGGTGCGGCCGGCGGAGGCGGTCAGCGCGGTCCAGGGGGCGGTGCGCCAGTCGGCGGGGTCCAGGACGCCGCTGCGCCGGCCGGTGTTGTCGTAGCGGAGCATCGCCCAGCTGTCACCGCCGGGGGCGCCCTGCGCGGTGGTGCTCCAGCCGACGAGCGGCCAGTACGCGAAGTCGGCGTCGGAGGAGGCCAGGTAGCCGGTCATGTTCTGGAACCAGGTGCGGGGCGCGGCTGCGTTCTCGTCGGCGCCGATGCCGAACTCGCTGATCCACACCGGCGCGGTGAAGTGCGCGCCCGTCTCGGCGGAGACGAAGAAGGCCTGGTCGTAGAGGGTCTGTTCGAGCTGGGCCCGGCTCATGTCCTGGTAGCGGGGGTCATGGGTCTCGCCGAGGCCCGTCGCGCCGCTGTGGTGGGGGCCGGTGTAGCCGTAGAAGTGGGCCGAGTAGACCAGCTTGTTCGAGACGACCAGGGTGTGGGAGAGGGTGCGGACGGGCGTGAGGGCCGGGCGGCCGTGCGGGAGTCCGTCGGCCGGGATGCCCGTCCAGTTGATGCCCTCGACGACGATGAGCAGGTTCGGGTTGGCCTCGGTCAGGATCCGGTCGGCGGCCTCCTGCGAGGCGGCCTGCCAGTCGTGTCCGTCGCCCAGGCCCCAGTTGGGGTCGTCCCAGGTGTCGCGGCGGACCTCGTTGTAGAGGTCGGCGCCGACCACGCGGGGGTTGTCGCGGTAGCGGCGGGCCAGGAAGACCCAGTCGTCGGCCCACTGGGCGGTGGAACGCGTGCTGTTCCAGCGCTCGTTGCCGTCGAGCCCGCAGCACCAGCGGGTGGTTCCGGTGTGGTTGTTGAGGATGACCGCGAAGCCCGCGTCGGTGAGGGCGGCGACGACGGCGTCGTAGACCTGGAGCGGGGTGCGGCCGCGCAGCGCCGGGTTGGCGGCCACCGCCGCGTCCGGCACGGGGGCGGTGGTGTGGAGCATCTCGTTGGAGAAGGGCAGCCGGATGCTGTTCAGCCCGAGCGCGCGGAAGTCGGCGAGCAGCGCGGGCAGCGCGACCCGGTCCAGGCCGAGGGGGACGCCGTGGGAGTCCTGGCCCGCGTGGTGGGTGGCGGGGTCGCTGCGGTCGCCGGAGCCGCTCCAGGAGCCCTGGGCGCCGTCCCAGTTGCCGGAGCGCAGCCGGAAGCGGTTGCCCTGCGCGTCGACGACGTACCGGCCCCGGGTGGACAGCGGGGGCGTCCACGTCTCGGGGGCGGCGGACTGCGGGGCCGGCGGCGCGGCCGGTTCGGCGGCCAGGGCGGGGGCGGCGGCCGGCAGGATACCGCCGCCCCCCAGGAGCAGCACGCTCAGCAGCACCCGTACAAGGCTCTTCATCTGGCTCCCACCCGTGTCGGCCGCCCCTTCCGGGTGGCTGCGGCGCACAAGTTACCGGCCGGTCGTACCGGAGGGAAGGCACCTGGGCGCCCCGGCCGGCGCAGCCGCCTTCCCGTGGTGTGCGGCGATCCGGCCCCGGTCGGCGACACTGGGGGGAGCAGAAGGTTGCGGGGGGTCCTGAACGGAGGCCGTCGTGAGCACACCTTCCCCCATCCGGATCGCCGCCGTACTGTCCGCCGAACACCGCGGCCGGCTGATGTCCTACGCACGTGAGGTCAATTTCCCCGAGGGCGCGCGGATCTTCGAAGAGGGCGGCCGGGCGGAGGCCTTCTGGATCGTGCGCTCGGGCACGGTGACCCTGGAGGTCCCGCTCCCCTCGGGCGGCCACCGGGGCGCCGTGCCCGTCGAGAGCCTCGGACCCGGGGAGCTCGTCGGCTGGTCCTGGCTGTTCCCGCCGTACACCTGGCAGCTGAGCGCCGAGGCGATGACGCCCGTACGCGCCTACGAGTTCGACGGGCCGGCCGTCCGGATGCTCATGGACGCCGACCCGGCCTTCGGCTCGGCGGTCGGCCACTGGGTCGCGCGGATCCTCGCGGTACGGCTCCAGCAGACCCGCACGCGGCTCCTCGACCTCTACGCCCCCCGCACCACGGCCACCCGCTGACCCGGCGGCACGCCCCCCGCACTCCGCTCCGGCGCCGTGCGGGGGGCGTGTTCGGCCGATTCCCGGACGGCCTCCCCCACAGGTCACGGCGGCGGAGGTGGCTGCGGAGTGCACTCATGCGCTCACGATCGGTGACGAGAAATCGCGGTACGAACGGGCGTTCCCGCTCCGGATGGGCAAGACTCGCGTCCGCTATCCGAAACACCGACCCGAGGAGTGTTCGAAATGCGGTCCATCACCAGGAGTCTGGGACTGGCTTCCGGAGCAATGGCGCTCACTGCCCTCACCGCCCTGGCCGGGACCGGAGCCGCCGACGCGGCACCGACCGGAACGCAGAGCCTGTACGCCCCGTCCGCGCTCGTGGTCAGCGTGACGGCCGGTCAGAACGCCGCCGACGGAACGGTGCTGCGCGCCGTGACCCTCGTGTGCGCCCCGCGCCCGGGCGGCACGCACCCGTCGCCGGCCGCGGCCTGCGCGGAGCTGAAGGCCAACGGGCGCTCGCTGGACGCACTCGCCGCCCCGCGCCCCGACACGGCCTGCACCCGGGAGTGGAACCCGGTGACGGTCACCGCCGACGGGGTGTGGCAGGGCCGCCGGATGACCTACACGTACACCTTCGGCAACCCCTGCGGGCTGCGCAGCAGCACCGGCGTGCTCTTCGGCATCTGAGGCCGCCGCGCGCGGGCGGGTCCCCCGCGGAGCGGCCGGGCGGCGCCGCCGATCGCCGCCCGGCCCCGCGGGCCCTGCCCGTCAGCCCAGTTCGAGGCTGGTGACCCCGTACAGCCCGGCCAGGTCCAGCTCCGGCGCCGGGCCGGTGTACATGCGGGCCGTCTCGAAGGCCGGGGCCAGCCCCAGCCCGGTCGCCACCGCGGCCGCGGCCGGATTCGCGTCGGGCACGTCCACCGCCACCTCCCCGTCGGGGGCGTGCCCGGCGAGCCGCCGCACCAGGGCGGCGGCCACCTCCGGGGAGGCCGCGTACAGGGGGCCGATCCTGGAGGCGGAGCTGCACGGGCGGATCACGCCGAGGCCCTCGATCCGCCCGTCGCGGACGGCCGCGAGGGCGGTCCGGCCGGGCAGGGCGGTCCAGGCGGAGAGGAAGGCGTCGCGGGCCTCCGGGAAGAACCGGCGGTCGTAGGCGGCGAGCCGGGCGAAGGGCAGCGAGGCCGCGTCCACGATCTCCACCCCGGAGTCGTCCCCGGGCCGTGGGACGCCCGCGTAGCGCATGTTCGTCCAGGCGGAGCGGAACCCGGACTTGCGGTAGTTGTCCTGCTGTTCGACCACTCCGTCCAGCCCGACGAGCCGCCCGTCGAGCCGCTCCATCCCCGCCCGCCACAGCCGGATGCCGTATCCCTGGCCGCGGACGTCGGGGCGGGCGATGTAGAAGCCGATGAACCCGAAGCCGCCGCCGTAGCGCACGGCGGAGATGCAGGCGACGGGTTCGCCGTCGAGCCGGCCGACGAGGAAGCCCTCCGGGTCGGCGACCGCGAAGGCGTAGCGGTCGCCGTCCCCCGGGTTCCAGCCCTCCTCGTCGGCCCAGGTGCGCAGCATCTCCATGTCGGCGGCGCTCGCGCCGGTGATCTCGAATCGCGTCATGCCGGGTGTTCTACCCCGGAAATCACCCCGCGCAGATCACGTCGTCGAGCGTGATCGGACGGGAGTCCGTGCGGACGTACGCGGTGAAGGTGTCCGTGGCCCCGGAGGCCCAGGTGGTGGTGACGGTGGCCCAGCCGACGAACGCGGCCGGCATGGCCGTGGCCTGGCCGACGGTGACGGACTGCGGCGTGCCCGGTTGGCAGAGCAGCACGTCGGTCTCCGGGGCGTGCGCCTGTTTGTCCCGGAGCAGCTGCGAGACCCGCTGGACCCGGTCCTGGTCCGAGGGGCCGTGGCTGCCGTAGAAGCTCCGCAGGAAGCGGGTGATCTCCTCCGTGGTGTGCCTCTGGTACCAGCGGGGCTGGGGGTCGGCACGGGTGTGCCGGTGGTGCCGGACGGGGTGGGGGTCGGCGAGGGCGGCCGCCGGTGCCGACGACGCGACCAGGGGGATCAGGGCGGACACGGCCGCGAGCAGCAGGGCGCCGGAGCGGTGCGGGGTGAGCGTCATGTCGGGTTTGTAACCGGCGGCCCCGGTGGTCTGCCGGGACGCGGCGCGTTCTCACTCCGGTGGGCGTGGAGATTCACCGCAGGAACGCCCCTCCGCTTGCGCCGACCGGCCCCGGGTGCGCGCCGGGGCCACGGCGGAATTCGTTCGCCGGCCGGGGAGGGTTCCACCTAGGGTCGGCGCATGGGGAAGCAGCTTGTCGCAGTGTTCAGCGGGGCCGGGATGTCCACCGATTCCGGGATCCCGGACTACCGGGGGCCGCAGGGGCTGTGGCGGCGTGACCCGGAGGCCGAGAAGCTCGTGACGTACGCGAACTACATGGCCGATCCGGAGATCCGCCGCCGCTCCTGGCTCCTGCGCGCCGAGATCGGGGCGCTCGCGGCCCGGCCCAACGCGGCCCACCTGGCCGTGGCCGGGCTGGAGCGCGGCGGCACCCCGGTGCGGGTGATCACCCAGAACGTGGACGGGCTGCACCAGCTGGCCGGGATGCCCGAGCGGAAGGTGTTCGAGCTGCACGGGACGGCCCGGTCGGTGGTGTGCACCGGCTGCCACGCCCGCTCGCCGATGGACGGGGCGCTGGCCCGCGTCGCCGCCGGGGAGCCCGACCCGGCCTGCCTGGCCTGCGGCGGGATCCTCAAGGCGGCGACCGTGATGTTCGGGGAACGGCTGGATCCGCAGGTGCTCGCGCAGGCGGTGGCCGTGGCCAAGGGGTGCCAGGTGTTCATCGCCGTCGGGACGACCCTCCAGGTGCAGCCCGCCGCCTCGCTCGCCGGGATGGCTGCCGAGGCCGGGGCGCGGCTGATCATCGTCAACGCGGAGGAGACCCCGTACGACTCCCTGGCCGACGAGCTGGTCCGCGAGCCGATCGGCACCGCCCTCCCCGCCCTGCTGGCCCGCTTCGCCTAGGCGGTCCCCCCGTCGTCGGCAGCGCGGCGCATGGCCGCCACGTCGAGCTTCTTCATCCGCATCATGGCGGCGGTGGCCCGGGCGGCCCGGCCCGGATCCGGGTCGGTGATCAGGTCGATGGCGCCGGGCGGGATGACCTGCCAGGAGACCCCGAACCGGTCCTTGACCCAGCCGCAGGCCGACTCCTGGCCCCCGCCGCCGGTCAGCGCCTCGTAGTAGTAGTCCGCCTCCGCCTCGTCGGCGCAGTGGATCTGGAACGAGATGGCCTCGGTGAAGGGGAACTGGGGGCCGCCGTTGAGGCCGATGAACCTCTGGCCGTTGATCTCGAACTCGACGACCATCACCTCGCCGGCCGGGCCGGGGCCCGCGTCCGTGTAGCGGCCGGTGCGCAGGATCCGGCCGTCCTTGAAGACGGAGAGGTAGTAGTCGGCGGCGGCCTCCGCGTCGCCGTCGAACCACAGGCACGTGGTGAAGCCGTTGCTGGTCATCGCTGATGCCTCCAGGCGGTGGATGAGGGGGCCGGGCGGCCGTCCCTCACCTACAGACCCGCCCCGCGCCCGAAACTCATCGGTGGGCGCGGGGCAGGTCCGTACTTTTCACCCGTCCGGGCTACGCGGTCACTTCCGGAGCATGCGGTCGACGACCCGCTCGGCGGCGCGGCCGTCGTCCAGGTCGCAGAACTCGGCGCGGAACGCCGCACGCGCCTGCGCGAACCGGGCGCCGACGGCGTCGGCGTCGCGGACCGCCGCGATCAGGCTCGCGGAGTCCCCCAGCAGCGGGCCGGGGGCCTTCTCCTCCAGGTCGAAGGTGAAGCCGCGCAGGGTGTCGCGGTAGTGCTCCAGGTCGTACGTGAACAGCAGGATCGGCTTGTCGGTCAGCGCGAAGTCGAACAGCGCGGACGAGTAGTCCGAGACCAGCACGTCGGCGACGAGCAGCAGGTCCGTGGTGTCGGGCCAGCGGGACACGTCCACGACGAAGCCGTCGCGCACGCCGTCGCGGACCTGTTCCGTCACCAGGTGGTGGCCGCGGACGAGCAGGACGTGGTCCTCGCCGAGTTCGCGGCGGGCCTCGTCCAGGTCGATCCGCAGGTCGAGCTTGTAGCCGCCGCTCCACCCCTCGCGGTTCTCGCGCCAGGTCGGCAGGTAGAGGACGACCTTCTTGCCCTCGGGCAGGCCGAGCCGCCGGCGGACCTCCGCGATCCGCTCCGCGTCGGGCCGTACCAGCGCGTCGGTGCGCGGGCTGCCGGACTCGACGACCTCGCCCTCGTAGCCCAGGGCCCGCTTGAGGATGGGCGTGGCGTACGAGCTCGGGGAGGCGAGCAGCGTCCACTGGGCGCTGTCGTGGGCCAGGCCCTCCAGGACCTCGGGGCTGGTGTAGTAGTCGTGGACGAAGTCGTAGCCGATCTGCTTGAGCGGCGTCCCGTGCCAGGTCTGGACGACCGTCTGGCCGGGGCGGCGGCGGAAGGTCGACGGCACGCTGTCGTTGACGACGTAGTAGCGGGCGCGGGCCAGGACGTCCCAGGCCTCCAGGCTGCCGTACTGGACGGCGCGGGCGGTCGGCGGGACCTCGGCGCGGCCGTCGCGGACCAGCCAGACGTGGTCCAGCCGCTCGCCCCGGCGCAGCAGTTCCTCGTGGATGGCGCGGGGGGCGTCGCCGGCGCCGTTGCCCCGGAAGGTGTCGTAGACGGCCAGGTCCTTGACCGGGAGCCGGCGCTGCTCGGGGTAGGTCACGTCGCGGGCGACGCGCTGGGCGAAGCGGGAGCGGTCGTGCGGGCTCAGCAGCGGGTCGCTGACCAGGGCCATCCGGTCGTGGTGGCGGGCCTCGACGCGCATGCGGCGGCCCAGCACGGTGACCGCGTGGGGTCCGGCGTTCAGGGCGGGGCCGACGAGCTGGACGGGGGCGCCCCGGTCGACGCCGAGCAGGCCGGCGGTGGTGCCGCCCTGGCTCACCGGCCGCAGGGTGGGCCACCAGCGGCCCTGCGGCAGGGTGGTGCGGCCGGCGTACGGCTCGGGGAGCACGGGTTCGAAGGAGGCCTCGAAGCGGTCCCCGTCACGGGTGACCGGGTAGCTGAACTCGGTGCCGTGGTGGTCGTGCAGGACCAGCTCGTAGGGCTCGTCGGCGCTGTCCGCGGGGGCGTGGAAGCTGCCGCGCAGGGTCAGCGTGCCCGCCTCGGCGCAGACGGCGTCGACGAGCGGCGGGGAGGGCTGGACGGAGAGGACGAGGTGGCCGCTCTTGGACCGCTTGGCGAAGACGGCGAGGTCGGTGTCGTCGCCGGGCAGCAGTGCGGCCAGGCCCGCGAAGCCGCCGCGCTCGTCGTGGACCAGGGGGTGGCGGGTGCCGTCGGGGCGGACCGCGGTCAGGGTCCACACCTGGGGGCTCCACTCGCCGGGCTCCCGCACGGCGGGCGCGATGGCGCCGAGTCCGGCGAGGGGGACGACGGCGGTGAAGGGGACGCGGCCGCCCGCCGGGGCGGTGCCCAGGGTGAGCGGGACCTCGAAGCCGCTGCCGCTGCCGCTGCCGGTGTGCTCGGCGCGCAGGGTGACGCCCTCGCCGGCTCCGGCGGCCAGCTCGCCGGCGAGCTCCAGGGCGTCGGCGCCCGCGGGGCGGACGTCCAGGACGCGGGCGCGGACGACCTCGACCTGGACGGTGAGGGCGCCGGCGACGGTCGGCAGGATGCGCACGTCGGGGGTGACCCAGTGGGCGGGCGGGTTCATGCCGCTGTCGTGGTCGCCGCCCTTGAGGCGGGCCCGGTGCAGGCCTCCGGGGCCGGTGACGGCGATGGAGGTGGTCCATATGCCCTCGCGCCACTTGCCGCCCGTCTGGAAGACGGTGGGTTCGACGACGGCGGTGAAGCCGGCCCAGTCGGCGTGCCGCAGCGCGAGGTGCGGGGAGAGCACGGTGGCCATCGGGGAGGCCACGGTACGGGTGGGTACGACGGTGCGGCGGCGCTTGCCCTGCTCGCGGAAGACGAGCATCTTGCGGGAGCCCAGACGGCTCTCGGCCCCCATGTGCCCCGGCAGGGCGTAGCCGCGCAGCAGCAGCTTGCCGTCACTCCAGACGGCCTGCTCCAGCCGGCTGACGACGCGGCGCTCGCGCGGGCCGAGGGTCAGCAGCTTCGGCGGGACCGGGGCCTTGAGGAAGGGGTAGTCGGCCTGCGGGCGGGCCAGGCCCTTGACCGGCACGCTGTAGGAGAAGTCCCGCTGGTGGTGCAGGAGGGCGATGAACTCCTCGACGCGGCCCTCGCGGGCCAGGTACGCCTTGAGCCGGTCGGCGACGGTGAGGTCGGTCCAGGGGTCGGTGCCGATCTCGCGGATGAGGCCGCCGACCTCCTTGACGAAGGCGGCGCGGAAGTCGTCCCCGCCCTCGGCGACGTACTTGTAGATGAGCGGGAGCTCCTCGCTCAGCACGTTGTGGTCGTAGTCCCGCAGGTAGCGGGCGTACTTCTCGCCGGTCTTGCCGAGCAGGGCCTCGCGGACCAGGCGTACGGAGGTGACGCGGTCGATGACGGAGACCGGGTCGGTGGAGCGCTGGGTGATCGAGCGCTCGCCCGTCTCGCGGACGCGCCAGTGGTAGACGACGTCGCTGATCACGTCGACGCTCTTGGCGAAGTAGTGCGCGGGGACGCTGACGGGGGCGTCCTCGTAGAGGATGCCCTCGGGGTACTGGAACCCGTGCTCCTCCCAGAAGTCGCGCCGGTAGACCTTGTTCCAGGCGGTGCGGTCGGTGACCAGCGCCGGGAACTTGGAGATGTGGGTCTTCAGCCGGGTGTTCGCGAACGCGACGCGGTGGCCCCAGGACTGCTGCGCACCGACGGAGCGGAAGCGCTTGACGTTGCCGGCGGCGAAATCGGAGCCGGTGGTGTCGAGGGCCTCGATCAGCTTCTGGTAGGCGTCGGCCGGCATGGTGTCGTCGCTGTCGACGAACGCCACGTACTCGGTCCCCGGCGAGGCGTGCCGGAAGCCTACATTCCGTGCGGCGCCGAGACCGGCGTTGTCCTGGAGGACCACCCGGAAGCGCTTGTCACGCTCGGCGAAGGCCTTCGCGAGGACCGCACTGCTGTCCGTGGACCCGTCGTCGACGATGACGACCTCGAAGTCGTCGAACGTCTGAGCCGCTAGGGATTCGAGGCACTCGTCGAGGTAGAGCTCGACGTTGAACACGGGTACGACGATGCTCAGGCGCGGGGGCATGGGTGACGGGTTCTCCAGCGTATTTATCTGTGTCGACCGGGTTGATGATCAGCCAATTACAGCATCTTACTCGGTAACAGGATGATAAAGCTGACCCATCTCGGACATATCGCTCGGTCCGCCGGGGCGGACGGCAAAGAATTCAGCCGCCCGCCACCGTGCCGTCGCGAGCCCCGCGGGACCGCCGTGAGGACCGTCAGACCTCCAGACTCTCCTCGATCTTCTTCAGCTGATGGCGTGCCATGGCCAGATTGGCCCGGCCCCGATCGAGTGCGAGGTAGAGGAAGAAGCCCTCGCTGTTGCGTCCCTTCATCAGCCTGATCAGGTGGTACTGGCCACCGAGAGTGATCAGGATGTCCTCGATCTCGTCCTTCAGGCCGAGCATCTCCATGGTGCGGACCTTGGCCCGGACCACGTCGGTGTTCCCGGCCGCGGCGACCGTCAGGTCCAGGTCCTTGCCGCCGCCGACGTGGCCGAGCGCCATGCCGCTGCCGTAGTCGACGAGGGCCGCGCCGATCGCGCCTTCGATGCTGGTGGTGGCTTCCTTCAGGGCGGTTTCCACGTTGACCATGAGTCTTCCTTTGCAGTCGTTTGCGATTGGCTTGATGTGTCGTTTCCGTCAGGGGCGGTCGGTCCGGTCCGGCGGCGGCGCCTCGGGACCGGAGCGGCGCCCCAGGCTGTGCTCTATGAGCTCGGTGATCCGGACGCTGGAGCGGCGGGCCTCCAGGTGGAGGCGGCCGACGTTGACGCGCGGCTCGGCGATCAGGGTGAGGACGGCCGCCTCCCCGGCGGCGTACGTGGCGATGTAGCCGTGCTCGCCGCGTACGAGCAGCTCGCGGAAGCCGCCCTGGCCGGTGCAGTCGCTGAGCCGCTGGGCCACCCCGAGGGCGGCGGCGGTCAGGGCGGCGACGGACTCGACCTCGGTGGCGGCGCTGTCCTGGGCCAGGACCAGGCCGTCGACGCTCGCGGCGAGGGCCCCGCTCAGCTGGGGGACCCGGGCCCGCAGCCGGCGGAGCTCGGCGAGTATCTCGGCCTCGGCCTCGGCGGGCACCATCACGGTGTTCATGTCGGCCTTCCTCCCTTCGGGCGGCCTCCGCTCGGAGCGGTCGGCTCGCAGAACCGGTCGCAGCGGGAGCCTCACAGGCTTGCCTCCAGTGCGTCGCGTAACCGGCGGAGCAGCGCCACGTCCGGGGATTGGGCCTGGATCATCCAGTCGGGCAGGGGTGCGGCCGGCGGCGGGGCCGGCGGGGTGTGCGGTGTCTCGACGAGTCCGGCCGCCGCGAGTCTTCGCACGTCGAGCAGGGTGTGGAAGGCGGGCCGGCCGAGCACCCAGGCCAGGTCGGCGGGGGTCCGTACGCCGTCCGCCTGGGCCAGGAGGGCGCGCTGGCGGGCGGTGACGATCTGTCCGGGTGCGGCCGCCCGGGGCACGACCGGGGCGGTGTCGAGCCGCGGATACGGCCAGACCGCGTCGAGCAGCTCGCGGCGGCGGCGGGTCTCGCGCTCCACGGCGGCCGCGGGGACCGAGCGGACGGAGCCGATCCAGTGGGTGGCGCCGCGGCGGAACCGGGAGGGCCCGCTGCCCGGGGAGAGGGCGAAGAAGGCGGCGTCGAATATTGCGGCTATGTGGCAGATCTCCAGCTCCCCGTCGCCCACGCCCCCGCTGTCCACGAGGAACCGCGCGACCTGGCGGGTGGCCCCGGCCTCGCTGACGGCCTCGTTCCAGCGTTCGGGGGCCAGGCCGCCGCCGGTGGTGAGCAGGACGTCCAGCCCTGGGGTGGAGGGGCTCTCGGCGTGTACGATGCGGCCGTCCTCGAGGAAGAGGGTGCCGCGGTCGCGCAGCAGGGCGCCGGTGGCGCGCTCGGCGGCGAGCCGGGTCAGCAGGGGCGAGACGGCGGCCAGGCCCTGCACGGGAGCGGCGGTCACCGGAGCACCAGCCCTTCGGCGAGGGTGCGGAGTCTGAGCCGGGCCAGCGCGAGGTTGCCCTCGGCCCGGTCCAGCCACAGATGGAGGAAGACGCTGCTGTCGAAGCTGGTCTCGACGAAACGGAGCACGTGGTAGCCGGTCCGGGTGGTGACGATCAGGTCCTCGACGGGCGGGCCCGCGGGTCCCGCCCCCGCCGGGACCCCCACGGGGGCGGGCTGGGCGAAGGACTCGTACTCGGCGGCCGCCCGGGCCAGTTCGGCGGTCTCGGCGGCGGTGGTCTCGTGGTCGCCGACGGGGGACTCCCCGACGGTGCCCAGGGCCAGTCCGCTGCTCCAGTCGACCAGCGCGGCCCCCCGCGCACCCGGCAGGGCCATGGCTTCGAGCAGGCATTCGTCGATCCCGGGCACGCGGGCTCCCCTCCCGGCCGGACGTGCTGGGCGCACGGTCGTCGTACGGCGTGACAGGAGGGAACTTACTCAAGTTCCACACTGTGGAAGGGTGTTCTGGCATTTTCCGCTGGAACATGCGCGGTCGCGCATGACAGCTTGGCCTGAACCCGTTCGTTTTTGATCAAGAGTGTCGTCGCGTGCCCGTCACACGCACCGGAAGGGGAACGTCCGGTGCGAACGCCTGTCCCGAACGCCCGTCCCCGAGCCATACCCGCGGCCGCGCCGGTCACTCCTCGGGCCGCCGCGGGAGCAGGCGCTCCACCATCACCCCGAGCAGGCGCTCCACCATCACCCCGAGGAGGGGTTCCACGGGGTGGGCGTCGAGCAGCGCGGGCACGGTGAGGTCGTCCACGATCAAGCCCTGCATCGCGAAGTAGAGCAGTTCCACGCCCTGCCGGTCCCCGGGCAGCCCCGCCTCCAGGTGACCGGCGATGTTCGCCTCCAGCTCGGCGGCCAGGAACGCGGACAGCTCCTCGCGGAGTTCGGGCCGGCGCGTGGCCTCCAGGCGGAGCTCCAGGACGGCTATTTGCACGCTGGGCTCGCGGCGCAGCCGGCCCAGGAGCCGGCGCAGCAGCTCCACGGTGTCGAGCGGGCCGGCGAGCTCGGCGGGGTCCGGGGTGAGGCGCTCGCGGGTGCGGCGCAGGATCTGCGCCAGCAGCTGGCCGCGGTGGGCGAAGTAGTTGGAGGCGGTGCCGGTCGGGACGCCGGCCTCCTTGTCCACGGCGCGCAGGGTCAGGCCCCGGGAGCCCTCGCGGGCCAGGACCTCGATGGCTGCGTCGAGCAGCGCGGCCCGGCGTTCCGGATTCTGGCGCATGGCGGTTCCCCTGGGTCGGGCGGCGGGCCGGGTGTGAGCACTGCGGGTGCAGTGCTCAGACCACGCTAGCGGACCCGCCCGCTCCGGGCCCTCCCCACCGCCCCCTCCCCCGTGTCACCCTGCCCGTCATGGAGCGGATCATCGAGGAGATACGCGAGGACCTGAACCGCCGGATCGCCGTCGCGGCGGACCGGCTCACGGACCGGACCCTGACCGAGGACCCCGCCTACGCCGCCCTGTTCGGCCGGGCCGAGCTGCGCGAGCGGATCCACCACACCCTGCACCAGGCCGTTGAGGGCCTGGTGCGCACCTCCCGCGGGGAGCCGGTGGACCTGGCGGACGCCCGGGCCACGGGCGCGCTGCGGGCGGGGCAGGGCCTGCCGCTCGCCTCCCTGCGGCGCGCCTACCGCCGCGGCGGGAGGCTGGTGTGGCAGTGCCTGACCGAGGCGGTGGCGGCGCACGACCGGGCGGCGCTGCCCCGGCTGCTGGCCGGGGCGGGCGCGCTGTGGGACGTACTGGACCAGCTGGCGGACGCCGCGTCGGAGGCGTACCACCGGGCCGAGGCCGAGCGCGGGGAACGGGAGCGCGAGCGGCGCGCGGCCCTGCTGGACGCGCTGCTCGACGACTCCGCGGCGGCCGCGCGGACACCGGAGTCGGCGGCCTCCGCCGCCGAGCGGCTGGGGCTGCCGGAACGGGGCCGCTTCGCGGTGGTGGTGCTGGGCCCGGGCTCCTCCGGCGGCGGGACCGGGGCGGGGCCGGACGCCCCGCGGGTGCTGTGGCGGATCCGGGCCGACGGGGAGACCGGCCTCGCCGAGCTGGGCCACCACCCGCTGGAGGCCCTGGGCGCCCTGCTCTCCCCGCTCGCGGTGCGCGCCGGGATCAGCCCGGTGGTCGGGTCCCCGGGCGAGCTGGCCGGGGCCCGCCGGCTGGCGGCGCTCGCGCTGCGGGCCGCGCCGCCCCCGTCCGGGGCCGGCGTCACGCTGCTCGACGAGCGGATCCCGGCGGCGCTGGTCGCGGCCGACCTGGAACTGGCGGCCCGGCTGCGGGAGGTGGTACTGGGCCCGGTGCTGGCGCTGCCGCCGCAGGAGGCGCGGGTGCTGCTGCTCACCCTGGGCACCTGGCTGGCCTGCCAGGGGTCGACCACGTACGCCGCGCAGCGGCTCTACTGCCACCGCAACACCGTCTCCAACCGGCTGCGGCGCCTGGAGCAGCTCACCGGCCGCGCCCTGTCGGACCCGGCGCACGTGGTGGAACTGGCGCTGGCCCACGCGGCGGTGGCCCAGCGCGCTACGGCCGCGCCGCCTCCCGGGCCCGCGGCTGCGGGGGGCGGGCCGACTCCAGCAGGTACGGCACGTCGATCACCGCGATCCCCGGGGTGAACAGCAGCCGCGCCTTGAGCCGCAGCGCGTTCTGGTTGTGCAGGGGCTGCTCCCACCAGTGCCCGACGACGTACTCGGGGATGACCACCGAGAGCATGTCGGTGCCCTCGGCGGCCGCGGCCTCCTCCACGTAGGCCACCACCGGGCCGACCACCTCCCGGTAGGGCGAGTGGAGCACCTTCAGCGGCATGCCCGGGTCGATGTCGGCCCAGGCCTCGCGCAGCCCCCGCGCCTCCTGCTCGTCGGCGGCCACGGAGAGCGCGCCGAGGGTGTCGGGCCGCAGCCCCTGGGCGTAGCCGAGGGCCTTGAGCGTCGGCGCCTGCACGTTGGCGACGAGGACGACGACGTGGTGGCGGGCCGGTTTGCGCGGCCGCTCGCCGGGGGCGACGGCCACCTGTCCGGCCACCCGGTCGTAGTGGCGGCGGACCCACTTCATGCCGAGGAAGAGGAGGGGCATGGCGATCACGACCAGCCAGGCGCCGTGCGTGAACTTGGTGGTCAGGACGATCACCAGGACCACGGCGGTCATGACCGCGCCGACCGCGTTGATGGCGAGCCGGCGGTGGATGTGGACCCGCCCGGCGCGCGGGGTGTCGGGGGAGGCGAGCTCGCGCCGCCAGTGCCGGACCATGCCCGCCTGGGAGAGGGTGAAGGAGACGAAGACGCCGATGATGTAGAGCTGGATGAGGCGGGTCAGCTGGGCGTCGAAGGCGACGATGAGGGTGACGGCGGCGAGGGCGAGCAGGACGACGCCGTTGGAGTAGACGAGCCGGTCGCCCCGGTTGTACAGCTGGCGCGGGGCGTAGTGGTCCTTGGCGAGGATCGAGGCCAGCATCGGGAAGCCGTTGAAGGCGGTGTTCGCGGCGAGGATCAGCACTCCGGCGGTGGCGGCCTGGAGCAGGTAGAAGAGGAGGTGCCAGTCCCCGAAGGTGGCCCGGCCGATCTGGGCGAGGGCGGTGGACATCGGGGTGCCCGGGGGCAGGCCGAGCTCGGTGGGGTCGGCGGCGACGTGCACCTGGTAGACCATGGCGAGGGCGGTGATGCCGGCGAACATGGTCACGGACAGCGCGCCCATCGCGGCGAGGGTGGTCGCCGCGTTCCTGGCCTTGGGCTTGCGGAAGGCGGGCACGCCGTTGCTGATGGCCTCGACGCCGGTGAGGGCGGTGCAGCCGGAGGCGAAGGCGCGCAGGGCGAGGAAGACGACGGCGATGCCGGTGTAGGTGCCGGTCGCTTCGATCGGCAGGTCGGCGGACTCGGCGCGGATGGTGGCGCCGGTGCCCAGGCGGACGGCGGCGACGGCGAACATGACGTAGACGACCAGCACGAAGCCGTAGGTGGGGACGGCGAAGACGCGCCCCGACTCCCGCACCCCGCGCAGGTTCATGACGGTGAGCAGCACCACGAAGGCGACGGACAGGGCGACTTGGTGGTCGCTGAGGGAGGGGATCGCCGAGGTGATGGCGGCGACCCCGGAGACCACGGACACGGCGACGGTCATCACGTAGTCGACGAGCAGGGCGCTGGCGGCCGTGAGGGCGGCGGTGGCGCCCAGGTTCTCGGAGCTGACGACGTACGCGCCCCCGCCGCCGGGGTAGGCGTGGCAGGTCTGCCGGTAGGAGGCGACGACGACCACCATCAGGAAGACGATGGCGCCGGCCGCGTACCAGGCGAGGTGGAGCAGGGCGACTCCGCCGAGGGCGAGGATCAGCAGGATCTCCTCGGTGGCGTACGCCACCGAGGAGAGCGGGTCGCTGCAGAAGATGGGCAGGGCGAGCCGTTTGGGGAGCAGCGTCTCGCCCAGGCGCGCGGTGTCGAGGGGCTCACCGACCAGCAGCCGTTTCGCATTGATTCGCCTCATTCCGCGATGGATATCAATGTCCCGCGGTTTTCCGGCGTCCACGCGCGGTACTCCGCGGGGCCGGCGTCCCCCGTACGGCCCAGGGGCGGTCCCGGACGGCCCCTACGGGAGGGAGCCCCGCTCCCGCATCCGGGCGGCGGCGGCGTGGATGGCCTCGCGGATGCGGAAGTACGTGCCGCAGCGGCAGATGTTGGCGATGGCGTCGATGTCCTCGTCCGTGGGTTCGGCGGTCCGGCGGAGCAGGGCCACGGCGGCCATGATCTGCCCGGGCTGGCAGAAGCCGCACTGGGCGACGTCCTGTTCGAGCCAGGCCTCCTGGACGGGGTGCAGCCGGTCGCCGTCCGCGAGCCCCTCGATGGTGGTGACCGCCCGGCCCGCGCAGGCCGACACCGGTACCACGCAGGGGCGGACGTCCACCCCGTCGAGGTGGCTGGTGCAGGCCTTGCAGACGTCCACTCCGCAGCCGTACTTGGGGCCGGTGACCCCCAGCATGTCGCGGAGCACCCACAGCAGGGGCAGGTTGTCGGGCGCGTCGACGGTGACGCTCCGCCCGTTGACGGTGAAGGTGTGCGAGGGCACGGCGGGGTACTCCGGTGGTCAGCGCGGGTAGGGGGTGAAGTCGACGTCGAAGTCGAGGGGGAAGCTGCGCGGCTTGGAACCGGTCGCCCGGGCCCAGGCGTTGGCGATGGCTCCCACGGCGGCGGGCACGCCGAGCTCCCCCGCGCCGCCCGGCTCGGTGCCGGTCGCCGGGAGCACGAAGACCCGTACGTCCTGCGGGGTGTCGCGCTGCTTCGCCCAGTGGAACTGGCTGTAGCTGCCCTCCAGCGGCAGCCCCCTGTCCAGGTGCAGCCCGGCGCGCAGGGTGGTGGAGATCGCGTCGGTGAGCCCGCCGATCATCTGGGCCTCCAGCCCGCGCGGGTTGACGGGCAGGCCCACGTCGACGGCGATGACCGCCCGGGTGACGCGGACGTGCTCCGGGTCGCGGGCGTCGATCTCCACCAGGCAGGCGGTGCGCGACTTGTACTCCTCGTGGAAGGCGATGCCCTGTGCGCAGCCGGCCGGCAGGGCGCGCCCCCACTGCCCTTCGGCGGCCGCCTTGTCGAGGACGGCGCGCTGGGCGTCGGTCTTGAGGAAGGTGCGCCGGAAGCGGTAGGGGTCCTTGCCCGTGGCGGCGGCCAGTTCGTCGACCATCACCTCCTCGGCGCCGCGGGTGTTGGCCGAGTAGACCGAGCGCCAGGAACCGGTGGGGATGCCGGTCGGCACCTCGGTCAGCGCCTGGGTGGTGAGCCCGAAGTGGTACGGGGACTTCACCGTGGTGAGGAACAGGGTCTGGGCGAGGGTGGCGTTGCCGATGCCGGAGGGCAGGCTGGCGGCGGTGGCGGTGATGATCTCGCCGAGCCCGTGGCGGAAGTCGGTCTCGGCGGCGGCGACCCGGTGCTCGAAGCCGAGCACCTCGCCGAGCAGGTGGGTGGCCCTGATCCGGTGGTGGGTGGCGGGGCGCATCCGGCCGTGGCGGGTGTCGTCCACGCGGGTCCACATGAGCTTCACCGGGCGGCGGCAGGCCTTGGAGACGCGGGCGGCCTCCAGCGCGGCGTCGAAGAACAGGCGCCGGCCGAAGGAGCCGCCGGCCTGGACCACGTGCACCTTCACCTTGTCCAGCGGGAGCCCGAGGTCGGCGGCGATGGTCTCGCGGGCGACGATGGGGGACTTCAGGCCCGACCAGATCTCGGCCCGGTCGTCGCGGACGTCGGCGACGGCCGAGTTGGTCTCCATCGGGGCGTGGCTGACGAAGGCGAAGTCGAACTCGGCGTCCACGTACGGGGTGAGCAGCGGCGGCAGGAGCGGGGCCGGGGTGGCGGCGCGCAGCCTGGCCCGGATCTGCTCGTCCGACAGCTGGTCGGCGGGGCCGGGGCCCCAGTCGACCTGGAGGGCGGCCTTGGCGTCGAGGGCCTGCCCGAACGTCTCGGCGACGACGGCGACCCCGGTGGGGACCGTCACCACGTGCAGGACGCCCGGCATCGCCTGGACGGCCGCGCGGTTGGCGACGGAGCGGACGGTGCCGCCGAGGCTGGGCGGGCGGCGCACCACGCAGGGCTTGGCGCCGGGCACGTCGAGGTCGAGGGTGTAGCGCTGGGCGCCGGTGACCATGGCGCGGGCGTCGATGCGGCTGGTCGGGGTGCCGACGAGGGAGTGCCGGCCGACCGGCTTGGGCGTGGCGCCGAGGACGACGAGGCCGGGCGCGGCGGCCGCCGCGGCGAGGCTCCCGTAGCCGGCGGTGCGCCCGTCCGGGGCCCGTACGGAGCCGTTCGCGGTGGTCAGCGACGCGGCGGGGAGGTTCCAGCGGGCGGCGGCGGCCGCGACGAGGCGGGCCCGGGCGGTGGCGGCGCACTGGCGGACCGGCCCGTACAGGGAGCGGATGGAGTTGGAGGAACCGGTGAGCTGGTTGAACAGCAGCTCGGGCCGGGCGTCGTCCAGTTCCACGCGGACGCTGTCCAGGGGCGCGTCGAGCTCCTCCGCGACGAGCATGGCCACGGCGGTCGTGAGGCCCTGGCCGACCTCCTCGCGGGGCAGCCGGAAGCGGAGGGTGCCGTCCTCCTCGACGACGAGCACCAGCAGGGCGGAGGTCGGGGCCCCGGCCAGGATGAACAGGTCCCCGAGGTCGATCAGGTCGGCCACCTCGGGCAGGCTCGGCACCACCGCGTGCGCGGGCTGCGGGGCCAGGGCGTCGGCCCCGGCGCGGGTGACGAGGGCCAGGGTGGGGGCCGCGACGAGGTAGGTCAGGAAGGACCTGCGGCTGCCGCCGCCCGTGTCCCGCCCCGTCGCCGTGCTGCTCTCTTCGGCCATCTGGACCTGTCCCCCGCCCTCCCCGGCCCGCCGTCGTCCAGCGGACCGCCCCGGCTCGTTACCGACACGTAGGGTAGCGATCACCGGGTGGGCTGGGAAGCGGAAGGGACGGACGGGGTCCTTCGTTCGGGTGGGTCACCCGGCCCGCCTTCCGGGTGACCGTGCCGGCCCCGGGGCGTCGCACACCTCGCCCGTACGATCGAGCCGCCCCGCCCGGAAGGCCGATTTCCGGCCGCGGGCGGACGATGGAAGCAGATCCGTACGCGTTTGCCATGCACGAGGAGGTGTGCGGAGATGGGCCAGTTCATGGATGTCCACCACGGCATGAAGGGCATTACCGCGGACCA
The DNA here is from genome assembly GCF_044763325.1 of Streptomyces sp. NPDC096136. Lineage (NCBI taxonomy): Bacteria > Bacillati > Actinomycetota > Actinomycetes > Kitasatosporales > Streptomycetaceae > Streptomyces > Streptomyces sp. NPDC096136. The sequence continues at coordinate 146,163 of NZ_JBIWFZ010000014.1, forward strand.
GTTGATGGAAGCCCACCGGGCGGACCTCGCGATCCAGTCGGAAGAGAAGGTCACGTTCCAGCGCGCCTGGGCCGACCCCGCGTCCGGCGAGGTCTACTGCCTGTCCGAGGCGCCTTCGGCGGCGGCGGTCCAGAAGGTCCACGAGCGGGCGGGGCACCCGGCCGACGAGATCCACCCGGTGCCGCTGAGCGTCTGACGGCCGGCACTCCGGCACGCGCGGCGACCGGCCGCGGAACGGGCGGGGCGGCAGGGCCGCCGCGGGAGCGGCCACCGCGGCCGACCGGAAATGTTCGCACGGACGGGAGGCGGCCGGGAGGCCTTCGGCATATGCCGTATGCAAGAACGTTACGGATGTTGCCAAACGCCTTACAGGCCGTCTCCCGCTGTGCCACAGTCGTGAGCGGTCCTTCTTTCAGACCTGGCCGTGCCGAGCCCGTATCGCCGCGCCTGTATCGGAGTGCTCATGCCGTCCCACCTGTACGCGGACCGTTCCGCGCAGCCGCCCGAGCCGGGATCCGTGGACGCGCTGATCTCGCAGACCCGCCGGCTGCGCGGAGAGGTGGACGCGGTCCGCCGCGACACCGTCGTGGACGACGACGACGCCCAGGGCCGCTGGCAGCGCGCGCTGTGCGACCTCGCGGTACACCACCTCGACGACCTGGGCCAGCACCTGGGCCAGCTCAAGGAGGGGTTGCCGCCCACCCGTGACGACGACGAGCTCCCCGCGGTCCCCCCGGAGGCCGCGCCCGAGGACCGCCAGACCCGCGTCGGCAGCGCCGAGTGGAACCTGCTGACGGACGAGGTCACCTGGTCCGACGAGCTCTTCCGGATCTTCGGCCGCTCCCCCGAGGCGGGCCCGCTCCCCCTCGACGAGCTGGGCTCCACCCTGTTCTCCGAGGACCAGCCGCTGCTGACCGCGATGGTCACCGACTGCCTGGTCGACGGCAAGCCGATAGACGGCGAGTTCCGCATCGTCCGGGCCGACGGCCGCGTCCGGACGCTGCACATGAGGGGCGAGCCGGTACTCGACGCCGACGGCTGCACGGCCTCGATGTGGGCCCTGCTGCGGGACGTCAGCGAACTGCGCCGGAGCCAGCGCGCGGAGCGCGAGTCCCGTGACTCGCTCCTGCGCCGGCGGGAGATCGCGCAGACCGAGCACCGGCTGGCGGTCGAGCTGCAGGAAGCCGTGCTCCCCCCGTGGCGCGGCTCCCTGCGGTTCCCGCACGACAACGCCGGCGCGATGGACGTGGCCGCGCACTACCTGCCCTCCGCGACCAGCACGCTGATCGGCGGCGACTGGTACGACGCGCTCGAACTGGGCGACGGGCGCTCGCTGCTGACGGTCGGCGACCTGACGGGGCACGGCGTGAGCGCCACCTCCGGCATGGCCATGCTGCTCGGCGCCCTGCGCGGGATGGCCATGGCCGGCATCGAGCCGGGCCCGCTGATGGGCTGGCTCAACCAGCTGCTGGAGACCTCCGCGCAGCCGGCCCTCGGCTCGGCCGTCTGCTGCCGCTACGACCCCGCCCGCCGGCTGCTGTCCTGGGCGCAGGCCGGGCACCCCGCACCCCTGCTCTTCCGCCGCGGCCAGGGGCGTGCGCTCCAGCCGCCGGAGGGGGTGCTGCTGGGCGCCACCTCGGGAGCCGTCTACGGGCAGGCCGAGGAGCTCCTCGAACCGGGTGACGTGCTCGTCCTGCACACCGACGGGCTGACCCCGCGCGGCGTCGAGTTCGGCCGGGCGGACGGGACCGGGCGACTGCTGGCGCTGGCGCCGCGGTTCTCGGCCGCGCGGTCGGCTCGCGACTGCGTGCGGATGGTGACGCAGGAGTTCGGCGAGGGCCGGCGCGAGGACGACGCCTGCGTGCTGGTGGCCCGCATCGGCGGCTGACCACCGCCGCACCCGATCGGTCCGAGGGGCCGCACCCGATCGGTCCGAGGGGCCGCGCCCGAGGCGCGGCCCCGTCCGTCGTCTGCTCCCGTCCCCGTCCGTCGACACGGTCCGCGACACCGGCCCCCTAGACGCCGGTGCCGCGGGCGGCGCGCGGGGCGGGGCTGTCGGGGAGCACCTGCTCGATCTCCTCGCGCAGGTCCTCGATGCGCGCGTACCCGGCGTACTGCCCGGTGAGCCGGTACATCTCGCGGAGCCGGTCCCACGTCCGGTGCGAGGAGGTCTCGTTCATCGAGACCAGGGCCAGGCGGGCGTAACGGTCGGCCTGTTCGGGCTCGTCCGCGATGAAGCAGGCGGAGGCCATGGAGATGTAGTCGAAGATCTGCGAGCGCTGGTAGCCGTCGCCGCGCAGCCGCAGCGCCTCCCGCGCGTGCCGCGCGGCGACCGGCGCCGCCGAGGCGTCGTGGTCGGCGAGCGTGCGGTAGGCCAGGGCCTGCATCCCGTGCAGGTCGGCCTCGTCGAAGTGCTGCATCCACGACGGCGGCGGTACGTCGCCCTTGTCGGACACGAACAGGTCCTCGGCCTCGCCCAGGGTGCGGCGCATGGCCTGGCCCTTGCCCATGGCGGCCTGGGCCCAGGCCTCGATGGTGTGCAGCATGGCGCGGGTGCGCGGCAGGGTCTGGTCCCCGGAGCCGGCCTGGGCCAGCTTCATCAGGTCCAGGGCCTCGTTGGGCTTGCCCAGGTGGACCATCTGCCGGGCGGCCCGCGACAGCGCCTCGCCGGCGCGGGGGCGGTCGCCGCCCTCGCGGGCCGCGTGCGCGGCGATGACGAAGTACTTCTGGGCGGTGGGTTCCAGGCCGACGTCGTGCGACATCCAGCCCGCCAGGACCGCCAGGTTGGCCGCCACCCCCCACAGCCTGCGCTGGAGGTGGTCGGGGTGGTGGTAGGCGAGCATGCCGCCGACCTCGTTCAACTGGCCGACGACGGCCTTGCGCTGGAGCCCGCCGCCTCTGGAGGCGTCCCAGGCCCGGAAGACCTCGACCGAGCGCTCCAGGGCCTCGATCTCCTGCGAGCCGATGGGGGCCGCCTCGTAGCGGTCGTAGCCCGCCGGGTCGGCCTGGTAGGGGTCGCCGAAGCGCTGCGGGTCCTTGGCGGTGGCGGGATCGCCTTGCAGCCAGTCGTACATGGCGTTGCTGAGGGCTGAGCCGGCGGTGAGCGCGGCTCCCGCGCCCATCAGGCCGCGACGGTTGAGCATGAGGTCCATTCCCGTGAATTCGGTGAGGACCGCGGCCGTGCGTTCGGGCGCCCAGGGCACTCCGTCGGGGTTCTCCTTCGCCCCGTCGGGCTGCCGTCTGGTGGTGCGCCGCTGCCGTACGAACCCGAGGTCCTCGATGGTCACGACACGACCGAGCCGCTCGGTGAACAGTGCTGCCAGTACCGTGGGCACCGGTTCGCGCGGGGTCTCCCCCATGTCGATCCAGCGCCGCACCCGCGAGGTGTCGGTGGCCAGTTGGTGGTGGCCCATCGCGGCCGCCTGCCGGTTGACCATCCTCGCGAGTTCGCCCTTCGACCAGCCGGCCAGGCCGAACAGGTCGTTCAGACGGGTGTTTGGACCCTTGCTCACGTCAAGCCCCCAGGTTCTCGGCTGAGTTGACAGTAACCCCCTGTCAGTTCCCCGTGGACTATTCGCCAGGGTTCGCCAGGGCACGCCCCGTGGTTCGCCACCTGCCGCCGGGTGTCAGGTAGGAATGCGCCTCCCCGACCCGGTTCACCGGCGGAGCTCCCCAGGGTGAAGTACGGGATCCGGCGGGGCGGCGTACGCAACTCGTCGGCGCACGAAGGGAACCGTAAACGCCATGTACGCAGCCACGTCCTCCGTGTCCGCCCCGGTCCGCCCCCACCGAACCCTCCAGGCGGGGGGCGGCGGCATCCCCCTCGAAACCGGCCGCCAGCCGGTCCCGGCGCAGGGCGCCGTGCGGGCGCGGCGGATGCCGGCGGCCGGATCGCAGCCGCTCAGCGGAAGAATCGACCTGTCCGGGCCGCAGGGGGCGCAGCTGCGCGCCGCGCTCGCGTCGGTGCAGCGGATCTGTCCCGAGTTCGCTCCGGTCCAGGTGCTGCGGCGCAGCGGCCGGTCGGTCCTCCTGGTCGGGACGACGGGACGGATGACCGCGGTCGCGAAGGTTTTACTGGACCACTCGCCCGAGTGGCGCGAGCGGTACCGGCACGAAATAGCGACGTACCGGACCTTCGTCCGGCACCGCCCGCCGGTCCGGGTGCCCCGCCTGATCGCCGCCGACCCGGAGAACTGCGTCCTGGTCGTCGAGCGGATGGCCGGCCGGGTCGCCGCCCTCCAGCGGCACCCGGTGGAGGCGCCTCCGAGGGCCGACGTACGGGCGGCGCTGGGCGCGGTGTGCCGGGTCAACCAGTGGCGTCCGTCGGCCGACCTGTTCGGGCACCCGGTGGACTACGCGCGGCGGATCTCGCGGGACCACGACCTGGGGCTGCTGACCGACCGGGACTTCGGCGATCTGCAGAAGCTGCTGCACGGACTGCGGCCGGCGGGGATCCCGTGGCAGTTCAACCACGGTGACGCGCTGCTGTCCAACCTGCTCCTGTCCCCGGCCGGGCCGGTGATGCTGGACTGGGAGCACGCGGGCTGGTACCTGCCGGGCTACGACCTGGCCACGCTGTGGGCGGTGCTGGGCGACGCCCCCGCGGCGCGCAGCCAGATCAGCCGGCTCGCGCAGTCGGCGGGCGCGGCCTCCCGGGACGCCTTCCTGGTCAACCTGATGCTGGTGCTGACCAGGGAGATCCGGATGTGCGAGACCGCGGTGCAGCGGTCGATGCTGGCGTCCCCGGCGAGCCGGCCGCTGCCCGCGGGGGCCCTGTCCTCGGGGGAGGAGCAGCGCCTGCTGCTGCGCCGCCTCCACGACGACGCGGGCATGGCCCGCAGAGCGGTCCGGGCGGCGGTCGGCACCCGCTGACCTCCGCTCGCGCCCTGCGGCCGGAATCCCGTGGCCCCCCACCTGGTGGGGGCCACGGGATTCGGCCTGTCCGGGGCGGATCGCCCGGGTGCGCGTGCCTTGACATCACATGATCCTCCGAACACCTTTTCTGACTCAGCATCAGAATCCGGAGCCCGCCCCTTCCACACCCCTGGAGCCCGCCCATGACCGAGGCCGTGTCCCTGTCCGCGAGCCCTGACGCCGCGCGTCCCGCCCCGCCCTCCCGCCGGACGGTCCTCGCCGGGGCGGGGGCCGGGGTGCTCGCCGCCGCCGTGCTGCCGGCCGCCGCGGCCCGGGCCGAGGGGGCGGCGTTCGGCGAGTACGACGTGGTGGTGGTCGGGTCGGGGGCGGCGGGGATGACCGCCGCCCTCACCGCCGCCGGGCGGGGGCTGAGCGTGCTGGTGGTGGAGAAGGCCCCGACCTTCGGCGGTTCGGCGGCCCGCTCGGGGGCCGGGATCTGGCTGCCGAACAACTCGGTGATCCTGGGCGCGGGGGTGGCGGACACCCCGGAGAAGGCGGCGGCGTACCTGTCGGCGGTGGTGGGGCCCGAGGTGCCGGCCGACCGGCAGCGGGCGTTCCTGGCCAACGGCCCGCGGATGCTGGACTTCGTCATGGCGAACAGCCCGCTGAGGTTCCGCTTCATGGACGGCTACAGCGACTACTACCCGAACCTGCCGGGCGGGCTGCCGAACGGCCGCTCCATCGAGCCGGACCAGATCGACGGCAACGTCCTGGGAGCCGAACTGGCGCACCTGAACCCGGCGTACATGCCGGTGCCGGCCGGGATGGTGGTGTTCAGCCAGGACTACAAGTGGCTCAACCTCGCGGCGGTCACCGCGAAGGGGCTCGCGGTGTCCACGGAGTGCCTGGCGCGCGGCACGAAGGCGGCGCTGCTGGGGCAGAAGCCCCTGACGATGGGCCAGGCGCTGGCCGCCGGGCTGCGGGCCGGGCTGATGCGGGCGGGGGTACCGGTGTGGCTGAACAGCCCGCTGGTGGACCTGGTCCAGGAGGGCGGGGCGGTCACCGGGGTGGTGGTGGAGAAGGAGGGCGTACGGGGCGTGGTGCGCGCCCGCCGGGGCGTGGTGGTCGGCTCCGGCGGCTTCGAGCACAACGCGGCGATGCGGGAGCGCTACCAGCAGCAGCCGATCGGCACCGAGTGGTCGGTGGGCGCCAAGGAGAACACCGGCGACGGGATCCTCGCGGGGCAGCGGGCGGGCGCGGCGCTGGCGCTGATGGAGGACGCCTGGTGGGGGCCGACGATCCCGCTGCCCGGGGAGCCGTACTTCTGCCTGGCGGAGCGGACCCTGCCGGGCGGTCTGGTCGTCAACCGCGCCGGGACGCGGTTCGTGAACGAGGCGGCGCCGTACAGCGACGTGGTGCACGTGATGTACGAGAAGGACCGGGGCGCGACGGGGTCGCACATCCCGGCGTGGCTGATCGTGGACCAGAACTACCGCAACCGGTACCTGTTCAAGGACATCCTGCCGACGCTGCCCTTCCCGGACGCCTGGTACGAGGCGGGCGCCGCGAAGAAGGCCTGGACCTGGGACGCGCTGGCGGGGCAGATCGGGGTGCCGGCGGCGGCGCTGCGGGCGACGCTGAACCGGTTCAACGCCCAGGCGTGGAGCGGCTCCGACCCCGACTTCCACCGGGGGGACACGGCGTACGACCACTACTACACGGACCCGAACGTGCTGCCGAACTCCTGCCTGGCCCCGATCTGGGTCCCGCCCTTCTACGCCTTCCGGATCGTGCCGGGCGACCTGGGGACCAAGGGCGGCATCGTCACCGACGCCCGGGCCCGCGCGCTGCGGGCGGACGGCTCGGTGATCCGGGGCCTGTGGGCGGCGGGCAACGCGAGCGCGGCCGTGATGGGCCACAGCTACGCGGGGGCCGGGTCGACGATCGGGCCCGCGATGACGTTCGGCTACGTGGCGGCGAACGACATCGCGGACGGCGCCTGACGGCCGGGCGGCACGCGGGCCGGGGTGCCTAGCCCTGCTGGAAGAGCTCGGCGGGGAGCGGCTTCAGCAGCGCGTAGAGGTCGTCGGTGATCGGGCGGTCCCAGCTGGCGATCGTCACGAGGACGTTGTCGCTGCGGTCGAACTGGACGCAGGAGATCCGGCTCTCGGAGAGCTTGACCTTGCGGACGATGAGGAGGTTGTCGCCCTGCATGACGGGGCAGTCCTCGGTGCCGGTGACCTCGACCTCCTCGTCGTTCTCGAGGGCGTCGAGGAGCTGGGCCACCTCGAAGGGCACCTGGCCCTCGGCGAGGTCCCGGGCCGGGGACCCCTCGGGGAGATTGCCGATGATCATCGCGGGGCCGCGGCCGCCGAAGAGGTCGTAGCGGAGGAAGACTCCCTGGCAGCTGCCGTCGGGGGCGGGCAGCAGCCCGGCCCCGAGGTTGCCCGGCCAGTCCCCCGGGTCCATGGCCAGGACGTCGAAGTCCGGGCCGGCGGGTGTGGCGGCGCGGTGGCGGCGGAGGAAGGACATGCGGCCCATGGTACGTGGCCGCGCAGGTTTTCCGGCCCCGGGGTGCCCCCGCCACCGGGGCGGGCCGGGGGGCCGCGGAGATCGCGGACCTGCGGGTACGGCGCGTGCTCGCGCCGTGCTCCTTACCGGCCCGGGCAGCCTTCGTCGTGCTCCTTTTTCTGCCACCACCAGCCCTCCTGGCTGTATCTTGCTGTCCGTCCCCGCCACCGGTCCGCGATCGTTTTCGAATCGGCGGCTACGATCCGAAGGTGGGGATCTCGATGGCCGGGGGGCCTACCGCCATCCCGGGTGCGCAGACGGCCTCGGACGCATGGGAGCACAGACGGATGACCGTGTCTGTTGGCGATCCGCCGCTTCCCCTCGCCGTGACGCTCGACCGGATCCGGGCGCTCGCCGAGGAGGGGCGGCTGGAGCTGGACGAGATCCTGGACCCCCGGGCCCTCGCGGAGCGGGCCGGCGTCCCCCCGGAGGTGACGGCGGCCCTGCTGCGCGGCGAGGAGGGGCCCGGGCCCGGGGCGACCGGGGAGAGGGTCCGCCGCCGGGCGGCGTTCCTCTACGCGGTCTCCCGCGACGTCCACGGCCGCCCCTACCGCGTCGCGGACATCGCGGCGGCGATCGGCGCCCCGGCCCGCTGGGTCGACGCCCTGGTGTCCGGGCGCAGGCCCCCGCACCTGCGGTACTGCACGGCGTTCGCCGCCTTCTTCGGCCGCGAGGCCTCCTTCCTGACGGACACCCCGGCCCAGGCGGTGAGCCGGGCCCTGCGGCCCACCCTCGAATCCCTCGACTACCGATCGGGCAACCTGATGGCCGACCTCGTGGACCAGTACGGCCTGGTCTCCGTCTCCACCCGGGGAAGACCCCTGACCCGCACGCAGGAGACCCTGCTGCTGGGCATGATCACGGGGATGCTCTCCGCCGAGCGGCACGCCGGGGCGGCCCGGTGAACCTGTCCCGTTCGATGCGCAAGCTGTGCACCGCGCTGACGTCCTCGCTCGACCTGGAGGCGCCGGCCGATCCGCAGACCCTCTTCCGCGCCCTGTGCGACGCGATGAGCCGGACCCGGGGCGGCCGCCCCATCGTGCTGCGCTTCGAGCGCTTCCCCACCGAGCTGACCACCTCGGGCCTGTGGCTGAACATGGAGAAGTACGACATCGTCGTCGTGGAGAAGTACACGACCCCGGACCACCAACTGGTCATCCTCGGGCACGAGCTGTGGCACATGAACGCCGGGCACTGCGGCGAGCACGGGCACCGGGCGGCCGACGCGGCCCGCTCCCTGCCGGACGCCTCCTCGCTGACGTACGCGAGCGTCGCCGCGCGGTCCCACTACGAGGACGCCCAGGAGATCGAGGCCGAGCGGTTCGGGCTGATGCTCGGGGACCGGTGCCGGCCGTGGCTGGCGGGCGGGGAGTCCTCCGGGGCCGGGCGCAGGAACGGCGTGGCGGGCCGGATCGGCAACGCCCTCGGCTACCGCGGACCGGTCGGCTGACGTTGACCTCGGACAGGTTCTACATCCCGTACCTCATCCCGGCGGCGATCCTCACCCTGGCCTTCGCCATCCGGCTGCCGGTGATCATGAGGTTCTGGCGGATCGACCCGAACGTGCGCTCCCTCGGCGGGCTGCTCCTGCTGGGCTCGGCCGTGTTCTACTTCGGCCGCCCCAAGACGCTCGCCCTGCTGAACAGCTCCACGGGCGTCAGCAACTTCGCGGCGCCGCTGGTCTACTCGCTGCTGACGCTGTTCTGCGCCTCCTGCCTGATCATGATCATCCACTGGCGCGGGGGCGATCCCCGGCGGGTCCGCCGGACCATCTGGACGATCGGGGCCCTCTACGCGGCCGTCGTCGCCGGGCTGTGGATCACCTTCGCCTTCGCCGACGTGCCGGTCGAGCGGCTGCGGGACCTGGACACCTACTACGCCAACACCCCCTGGATGCGCGAGCACATCCTGCTCTACCTGGGGGCGCACACGGCCGCCTGCCTGGTCACCTCGGCGGTCACCTGGACCTGGCTGCGCGAGGTGTCCGGCTGGCTGCGGGCGGGCCTGGTGTTCCTGGTCGTCGGGTTCCTCCTGAACCTCTGCTACGACACCGTGAAGCTCGTCGCGGTGGCCGCCCGCTGGACCGGCCACGACCTGGACTGGCTCAGCACGTACGTCGCCCCGCCCATCGCCTCGGTGTGCGCCCTGTTCATCGCCGTGGGCTTCATCCTCCCGCACGCCGGCCAGGCGGCGCAGGCGCTGTGGACGGACTACCGCCAGTACCGCTCCCTGGCCCCGTTCGTGCGCGAGCTGGACGGGCTGGAGGCCCCGCTGCGGCTGCCCCGGCGCACCCCGGTGAGCCGGCGCCTGGTCCAGCGCCGGACGCAGATCAGCGACGGGCTGCTGCGGCTCCAGCCGTACATGGACCCGGACGTCCGCGCACGGGCCCTCGCCGAGGCGCTGGCCCGCGACGAGGCACCCGCCCGGGCGGCGGCGACCGCCGACGCCGTGGCGGTGGTCGCGGCGGTGCGCGGCCTGCGCCTGGGCCTCGCGGCCGGGCCCGGCGGCGGGGCGGAGGGCACGGCCGCCGCCGGGGCGGGCCCGGCCGGCACCCCGGACCTCGTGGCCGTCTCCCGGGCCCTGCGCCGCTCCCCCGTCGTCTCCTCCTTCCGCACCCGGCCGGACCCGCCGGTCCGGCCGGAGGGCGTGCGCCGCTGAGCGGTCCTCCCGTCCCGGTTCAGACCGGCGGGACGAGGTCGGACCAGCGGTCGAGGAGGGCCGGGTCGCCGGTGGCCTCCAGGCCGGCCGCGGGGAGGCGCTGCCGGAGGAACAGGGTGAGGTCGCAGGCCGTGCCCGCCGCTTCGACGGCCACCCGGCCGGTGCCGCCCGGTTCCAGGCGCACCCGGTCCCCGGTGAACTCCAGCGTCCAGGATCCGGGGCCGTCGCTGCGGCGGAAGCGGTAGCGCTCGCCGGCACCGGCCGGGGCCGGCTTCCGGCCGCGCCGGGCGGGGACCACGGCCCCGAAGGTCTGGGCGACCGCGTCGGCGGCGAAGGCCGGGTCGAAGGGGGCCGGCGTGCCCGTGACGGACTCCGCGTCCCAGCGGTGGACGGCCTGTTCGACGCCGGCGACGGACCAGCCGGGGCAGGACGGGACCGGGGGTGCGTCCCGGCCGCCGTCGGCGGCCCGCCGCAGGGCCCGGTCGAAGGCCGCCGCCTCGCTGCGGAAGACGCTGAGCCTGGTGGGGTGGTCCATGGGGTCCACCCTGCCCCGGGAGGGCGGACGGTGCCTCAGCTCGGGCCGGGGGCGAACGCGCTCAGGGCCTCGGCGGTCCGCGCCTCCAGGCCGTCGGCACCGCAGGCGCGGCTGGTCAGGTGGGCGCGGGTGAGCAGGTCGGGGTCGCGGAGCTCGGTGCCGAGCGCGGCGAGGGCGCGGGCCAGCTCGTAGGCCGCCGGGGAGTCCTCCAAGTGGGTGACGGCCTCGGCCAGCAGGGCGGCGCGCTGTTCCGGCGGGGCCACCGCGGCCGAGACGCGCAGGGCCTGCCCGATGGCGGAGGGGGCGCCGAAGGCCCTCGCGCGGTGCAGTGCCTCGGCGGCCAGGGCGCGGGCCCTGGCCGGGTCCTCGGGGGCCACCGCGAGGGCCAGGTGCAGCCGCCAGGGGCACCAGGCGGGGTTCTGGATCCCGCGCGGGGTCAGCCGCCGGTCCACCGCCTCCAGTTCGACGGCGGCCGCCTTGCGGTCCCCGGCGGCCAGGAGCAGTTCGGCGTAGACGGTCTGGGAGTCGGGGAAGACGACGGCGGCGGGGAAGGGCTCCCCGTACGCGTGCTCCCGGGCCAGCGCCCAGGCCTCCTCGGTCCGGCCGCGGCCGAGCAGGGTGGTGAGGAGGATGGTGATGGCGTACCAGTGCACGGGCGTGCGGCGGCCCACGCGCTCGGCGAGCCGCAGGCCGGCCCGGGCCAGTTCCTCGGCCTCGGCGAGGCGGCCGCGCCGGTAGCGGATGTAGGCGCGCAGGCTGTAGGCGAAGGACAGGTGGGCGCCGTGCCAGCCCTGGCGTTCGAACTCGGCGGTGCCCGCCTCGAAGAGCTCCTCCGCGCGGCCCGGCGCGTCGGCGTACATGTGGACCATCGCGGCGAGCACCGGGACCTCGAAGCCGCGGTCTTCATGGGCCCAGCTGAAGGGCTGTTCCAGGACCCGCCCGGCGTGGTGGAGGGCCACGTCGAGGGGTTCGCCGCGCAGGCAGGCGTCCCAGGCGCGCAGTCCGATGACGTAGCGCTCGGTGAGGTCGCGGCCGGTGAGCCGGTCGGCGAGTTTGGCGAGGCGCCGGGAGCGGGCCGGGGAGTCGGGTTCGGCGGCGTCGAAGGCGTCCCACATGAACTGCTCGGACTGCAGGCGCAGCCGGGCGCGCGGGTCGTGGGCGCGCGGTATCTCGCCGGCGAGGAGTTCGGAGGCGGCCCGCAGGTGGTCGCTGTGGGCGAGGACCTGGGCGAGCCGGATGACGATGCCCTGGCGCAGCGCGGGATCGTCGAACGGTTCGGCGAGGGCGGCCCGCAGGTGGTTGACGGTGGTGGCGGGCTCGGTGAGCAGGGAGGCGCAGCCGAGTTCGTAGAGGACGGCGGCGCGTTCGCCGAAGTCCGGTGGCTCCTGGAGGGCGCGGGCGAGCTGGCGGCGGGCGGCTTCGGGGGCGCCGGCCCGGAGGTTCTCGGCGGCGGCCTCGCGCAGGGTGCGCACCACCCAGGGGTCGCTCTCCGGGTGGGTCTCCAGGAGGTGGCGGGCGGCGGCGGAGGAGCCGAGTCCGGCGTCGACGACGGCGGCCGCCGCCTTGCCGTGCAGGGCGACGCGCAGGGCGTCGGGGATGGCCCGGTAGATGGCGGTGGCGATGAGGGGGTGGACGAACTCCAGCCCGGTGTCCGCGTCCTCGGCGTCCGCCGGGGCCGCCGACAGGATGCGGGCGTCGCGCAGCCGCCAGGTGGCGCCGGCGGCCTCCTCGACGCCGAGTCCGGCGACGCGGGCGGCGATCTGCCGGGGGATGGCGGTGCCCAGGACGGCGCAGGCCCAGGCGAAGCGGACGGTGGAGGGGCCGAGGCTGTGGAGGCGGGCGACGAGGCCGCTGCCGCGCTGGGCGGCGGCGAGGTCGTGCAGCAGCGGGGCGCTGGACTCCACGGGGGTGATGCCCCGGGCGCGGACCTTGGCGGTGAGTTCGACCGCCTCGAAGGGGTTGCCGGTGGTGACGGCCCAGGCCTCGTGGCAGAAGGCGTCCTCCGCGTGCGCGCCGACGGTCTCGCGGACCAGGGTGGCGACGGCGGCCTCGGTGAGCGGGGCCAGGCTGAGGGGGCGCCGGCCCGCCCGGCCGGGCAGGGTGCGGAAGGCCTCGGCGTGCGCGGGGAGTTCGTCGGGGCGGTAGGCGACGACGAGGAGCAGCGGGAGGTGCTCGGCGCGCGGGGCGAAGGCGGCGAGCCAGCCGAGGGATTCGGGGTCGGCCCAGTGGGCGTCGTCGAGGACGAGGACGACGGGGGCGCGCTGGACGGTGAGGTGGGTGAGCACCCAGTCCAGTCCGTCGCGCAGGCCCTGGGGGTCCGGCGGGGCGCCCTGTTCGGGGGCGCACAGGCCCAGGGCGGGGCCGACGATGGCGTACCAGCTGCCGAGTGCGGCGCGCAGCTCGGCCTCGGGGCGGCCGGCCAGCTGGGGCTGGATGAGCTGGCGGGCGACGTGGAAGGGCTGGCTCTGCTCCTGTTCGCCGCCGCGTGCGGCGAGGAGGGTGCAGGAGCGGGCGAGGGCGCGCCGGCGCACCTCGGCGAGCAGGGTGGTCTTGCCGAGGCCGGCCGGACCGGAGAGGGCGAGGAGGCCGCCGGCCGCGTCGGGTCCGGTGCCGGTGAGCCGGTCCAGGGCCTCGTCGACGCCGGCGAGTTCGGTCTCGCGTTCGAAGAGCGAGCGCCGTGTGCGGGTCCGGCGGTCCGTCATGGCTCGTACCCCCCAGGCCGGTTCGGAGGTTCAGCCTACGCCCGCGCGCGTGCCGGGGCGCCGCTATACGGGAAAGAATCTGATCTTCTCTTCCGGACCTCGCCCGGCCGCCCGCGCCCCGGTCGCGGCGGGGGGCGGCCCGGCGGCGCGGTCGGCGGCCCGTGGCGGGTTTGGCGCGGCCTTCCGCGGACAGCCGCCAGGTGAGGCACCCTGACGTGCCGGTCAACGGCCGGCCCCGGGCACCGTGCGGGGCCGCGCCCCGAGCCGGAGGCGAGAAATGGACACGAACCGCGGTCGGGCGGACGCGGAGCGGCGCGGTGTGCCGCTCCCGGACGCGGGGGCGATGGTGGACGAGCACGGCCGGGCGCCCGGCACGCCCTCCCGTACGGGGACGGGCGCGGGCCCCCCGGCCGATCCGGTACGGGTGGCCGCGGCGCCCGCGGCGGAGGGGTCCTCGGCGGAGGTGAGCGTCCTGGTCAGCCACTGCGACCGGGCGGGTGCCGGGGCCGTGCTGGACGTGCTGGCGCGGGCGTTCCCCGGTATGACCCCGCCGGCGCCGGCGCGGGCCGCTGCCGGTCCGGCGGTGGACCCGAGCATCTGGGCGGTGACGGTGGACGTCCGCCGCCGTGCGCCCGGAGGGGGCCCGGGGGCCCGGCCGGCCTCACCGGTGAGGGCCGAGCTGGACGGTGCCGCCGCGTCGGTGCGCCAGGTGCGCGCCGTCCTGGAGGAGGCCTTCGCCGGTGAGCACCTCGGCACGGTCTCCGGGGAGCACGAGGTCCAGGTCGCCCTGCGACTGACCGCCCGGGACGACGCGCCCGGCGGCCGGACCGGCGGGCCGGCCTAGGCCAGGTCGAAGCGGCCCGCCCGGGCGCCCAGGACGAACTTGCGCCATCCGTTCGGGGCGAAGACGAGTGACGGGTCGTCGGGGCGGTCGCTGTCGCGCATGGCGATGAAGCCCTCCACGAAGGCGACCTGGAGGTCGCCCGCGCCCCGGCTGCTCGGCTGCCAGTCCGCCCCGCTGAGATCGAGGTCGGGCCTGCCCCAGTGAGCGGGGGTCCGCGCTGTCGTGCTCTCGGCCATCTGCCTGCTCCTCCCGGTACGTCGTCGTCCGGGGGCCCAGGGTAGCCATCGCGGCGGGCGCCGCACAGACCACGGCGGGGTGTCCGTGGCCGGTGCGGCGGATCCGGCCCCGCGGCCGGACGCGTGCGGTGCGCGGCGGCCGGACGCGTGCGGTGGCCGGACGCGTGCGTACGCGTGCGGTCCGGTGCGCATGCGGTCCTGTACGCGTACCCGCACGGTCCGGTGCGCGGCCCCGTGTCCGGCCCGGCTCAGGTGCCCGGCCGCTCGGAGCCCACCAGCCACATGGCGAAGAACTGCGCGCCGCCGCCGTACGCGTGGCCCATGGCCCGGCGGGCGCCGGGCACCTGGTGCTCCCCCGCCAGGCCCCGGACCTGGAGGGCCGCCTCCGCGAAGCGGATCATGCCGGAGGCGCCGATCGGGTTGGTGGACAGGACGCCCCCGGAGGGGTTGACCGGGAGGTCGCCGTCGAGTTCGGTGACCCCGGCCTCGGTGAGCTTCCAGCCCTCGCCCTCCTGCGCGAAGCCCAGGTTCTCCAGCCACATGGGCTCGTACCAGGAGAAGGGGACGTACATTTCGACCGCGTCGATCTCCCGGCGCGGATCGGTGATCCCGGCCTGCCGGTAGACGTCGGCGGCGCAGTCCTTGCCCGCCTGCGGCGAGACGAAGTCCTTGCCCGCGAAGAGCGTCGGCTCGCTGCGCATCGCTCCGCCGTGCACCCACGCGGGGGGCCGGGGCGAGCGGGTCGCGCCCGCCCGGTCGGTGAGGACCATCGCGCAGGCCCCGTCCGAGGACGGGCAGGTCTCGGAGTAGCGGATCGGGTCCCAGAGCATGGGCGAGGCCTGGACCTTCTCCAGGGTGATGTCGTGCTCGTGCAGGTGCGCGTACGGGTTCTTCAGCGCGTTGCGCCGGTCCTTGTACGCCACGAGCGAGCCCACCGTGTCGGGCGCGCCGGTGCGCCGCATGTACGCGCGCACGTGCGGGGCGAAGAACCCGCCGGCGCCGGCCAGCAGGGGCTGCTGGAAGGGGACGGGGAGGGAGAGCCCCCACATGGCGTTCGACTCGGACTGCTTCTCGAAGGCCAGGGTCAGGACGGTGCGGTGGACGCGGGCGGCGACGAGGTTGGCGGCGACGAGCGCGGTGGAACCGCCGACCGAGCCGGCGGTGTGCACGCGCAGCATCGGCTTGCCGACCGCGCCGAGGGCGTCGGCGAGGTAGAGCTCCGGCATCATCACGCCCTCGAAGAAGTCGGGGGCCTTGCCGATGACGACCGCGTCGATGTCCGCCCAGGTCAGTTCGGCGTCGGCGAGCGCGCGGACCGCGGCCTCGCGGACCAGGCCGGCGAGGGAGACGTCGTGGCGGGCGGCGACGTGCCGGGTCTGGCCGACGCCGACGACGGCCACCGGCTCCTTGCCCGTGGTGCCCGGTCCGCTCATGCTCGGTCCCCTTCCAGGACGGCGACCAGGTTCTGCTGGAGGCAGGGCCCGGAGGTGGCGTGGGCGACGGCCCGGTCGGACTCCCCGCGGTGGATCCGGGCGGCGGCCTCGCCGATGCGGATCAGGCCGGCGGCCATGACGGGGTTGGCGGCGAGGGCGCCGCCGGAGGGGTTGACGGCCACCCCGTCGCCGAGGCCGAGCGCCTTGCGCAGGACGACCTCCTGCGAGGAGAAGGGCGCGTGCAGTTCGGCCGTGTCCACCGGGGCGTCGAAGAGCCCGGCGTGCTCGGCGGCGGTCCGGGTGGACGGGGAGTCGGTCAGGTCGCGCAGGCCCAGGCCGTGGGCCTCGATGCGGTGGTCGATGCCGGTGATCCAGGCGGGCCGCGCGCACAGCCGGCGGGCGGCGTCGCCGGCGGCCAGGACGACGGCGGCCGCCCCGTCGCCGATGGGCGGGCAGTCCCCGGTGCGCAGGGGCGCCACCTGGTAGCCGCCCTGCGGGACGGCTCCGCGGAGCTGGGCGTGCGGGTTGGCGGCGGCCGCGGCCCGGCTGCGGGCGCCGATGGCGGCGAGGGCCGGTTCGTCGGTCTCCCCCGCGTCGATGAGCGCCTGCGCCTGGAGGGCGGCCAGGGCCACGGAGTCGGGCCACAGGGGTGCGAGGTAGTACGGGTCGAGCTGGCGGGTGAGGACGTCGCGGACGGAGCCCGGGGAGGACTTCCCGTACGCGTAGACGAGCGCGGTGTCGGCCTCGCCGGTCTGGATCTTGACCCAGGCCTCGTAGAGGGCCCAGGCGCCGTCCATCTCGACGTGCGACTCGGAGATCGGCGGCCAGGCGCCGACGCCGTCGAGGGTCATGGTGAAGGAGAAGGCCCGGCCGGCGAGGTAGTCGCTGGAGCCGGAGCAGGTGAAGCCGATCTCGCCGGTCTTCAGGCCGGTGTCGGCCAGCACCCGGTGCAGGACCGGCATGACCATCTCGACTTCGCTGAGTTCGTCGGTGCGGCGCAGGTGGTCGCTCTGGGCGAAGGCGACGACGGCGACCTCGCGGGCGTGGCGCGTGCTCCCGGGCATCAGATGAGCTCCTTGTACGCGTCGTAGTCCGCGTCCGGTTCGCCGGTGGGGCGGTAGTGGTCGGGGTAGCGGCCGCCGTCGGTCCACACGGGTTCGACGCGCAGGCCCATGCGGACCTGGTCGTACGGGATGCCGCCGATCCGGCCGTGGAGGGCGAGGCCGGCGCCGTCGAGGGCGATGTGGGCGTAGACGTAGGGGACTTCGATGTCGAGGTTCTTCGCCTTGATGTTGACGATGCAGAAGGTGGTGACCGTGCCGGCCGGGCCCACCTCGACCCGGTCGGTGGTGGCGACCCCGCAGGTGGGGCAGGCGCCGCGCGGGGGGACGTAGACCTTGTGGCAGGAGGGGCAGCGCTCGCCGACGGTCCGCCGCTCGGAGAGGGCGTTGATGTAGGCGGTCTGGGCGCGGCCGGGGCTGTAGGTGTAGTCCAGGCGGGCCGCGGCGACGATGCCGGTGACGGGGTCGGCGAAGGCGCCGTCGTGCGGGGCGGCGGTCCCTTCGGGACCGGTCTCCGCGTCGGGTTCGAAGCAGGCGATGTCGGTGATGGCCCCGGTGCGTTCGGCCGCCCAGCGCACGCGGACCCGCATGCCGGTGCGCACGGCGTCGGGTCCGGGGGCGTCGAGGGCGTGCAGGAGGGCGGTGTCGGCGCCGTCGAGCCGGACCAGCACCCAGGCGAAGGGGGTGGCGAGGGGCTGCTGGGGGCGGGGCTCGCCGTTCCAGGCCCAGGTGGTGACGGTCCCGGTGGGCGCGACCTCGACGAGCTCGCGGAGCTCCTCGGCGGTGACGGGGTCGTATTCGACGGGCGGCACCATCACGCCGCCGCCGGAGGTCCGCACGCCGAGGACGACGCGCTCGCGGAGCCCGGTGAGGAAGGCGCTCTGGACGGGCCCGAGGGAGCGGGTGAAGGGGAACTCGACGACGAGGGGCGCACGCAGCACCTCGGGCGGGGACGCGGCTGTCATGGAGGGTCTCCGATGCTCGGACGGTGGTACGGGACACGGGACGGAAGGCCCGGGACCGCGCCGGTGCACGACCCCGGGCCGCGCCCCGGCGGCTCGCTCGGGGCACGGCCCCGGCAGGCGGGTCCCCGGGGGTGGGATCGTGCGGCTCGGCCGCAGCCCCTGGGTTCGGGCCGCGGGCGCGGAGGGCGGGGCGCGGCCCCGGAGAGGGGGGCGCCCGCCCGGGGCCGGGGCGCGCCTCTCCGGGCGTCCCGGGGGGGGCGGGCGTCCGGGGGCGGGGCGTGCGGAAGGTCCGGGGGGCCGGAAGGTCCGGGGGGCCGGGCGTCCGGAAGGTCCGGAGGTCCGGGCGTCCGGAAGGTCCGGGGGTCCGGGCGTCCGGGCGTCCGGAAGGTCCGGGGGGGCCGGGGGGCCGGAGGTCCCGGGCGCAGCTCCGGGGAACGGGGACGGGCGGGTGGGGGACCGGACCCGCATCGGCGGCCGCGCCCGGCCACGGGTCAGGCCCGCCGGTAGACCGGGGCCCGCTTCTCGGCGAAGGCCCGCGCCCCCTCCTTCGCGTCGGCCGTGTCGAAGACGGGCCAGCCCCGGGCCAGTTCGGCGGCCAGGCCCTCCCTCTCCGTCATGCCGGCCGTCTCGTAGACGGAGGCCTTCACCGCCTCGACGGCCAGCGGCCCGCACGCGTTGATCCGTTCGGCGGTCTCCAGCGCGGCCTCCAGCGCCGTCCCGTCGGGCACCACCCGCCCGACGAGTCCGATCCGCGCCGCCTCCTCGGCCGAGTAGGGGCGTCCGGTGAGCAGCATCTCCAGGGCGTGCGTGCGCGGGATCTGCCGGGGCAGCCGTACCGTCGAGCCGCCGATCGGGAACAGCCCCCGCCTGACCTCGAAGAGGCCGAAGGTGGCCCCGGCCCCGGCGACCCGGATGTCCGTGCCCTGGAGGATCTCGGTGCCGCCGGCCACGCAGTGGCCCTCCACCGCAGCGATCACCGGCTTGCGCGGCCGGTGGTGGCGGAGCATCGCCTTCCAGTGCAGGTCGGGGTCGGCCTTGAGCCGGTCCCGGTACGCGTCGCCCGCCATGCCCTGCCCGGCCAGCGCCTTGAGGTCCATTCCGGCGCAGAAGTCCCCGCCCGCGCCCGTGAGGACCACCGACCGGATCCCGTCGTCCGCGTCCGCCTCCAGCCAGCCGTCGTGGAGCCCCACGAGCAGGGGAAGCGAGAGCGCGTTCTTCGCCTCCGGCCTGTTCATGGTGAGCACCAGCGTGGCGCCGTGGCGGTCCACGGTCAGGTGTTCCGTCCCACCCATTGCCGTCCTCCCGTCTCGAGACCTAGAACAGGTTGCAGGAGGGCCGGGTGCAGTACAAGGGTTTTCTGACGACCAGTCAGTTTTCTTGGCGGGCGCCCTTCCCAGTTGCGCCGGGCGGCGCTCTAATGACCGCCGAGCAGACCGGCCGCCCGGTCCGGGTCAGGAGGAGGAACGGTGGAGTACAACCTTGCCGACCTGTTCGAATCGGTCGTGGACGTGGTCCCCGACCGCGAGGCCCTGGTGTACGTCGACCACCCCGGGACCGGCGCCGAGCGCCGCCTGACGTACGCGGAGCTGGACGCGGCCGCGAACCGCGTCGCGCACCACCTGGCGGACAGCGGCCTGGCGCCCGGCGAGCACGTGGGGCTGCACCTCTACAACGGCGTCGAGTACCTCCAGACCGTGCTGGCCTGCCTCAAGGCGCGGCTCGTGCCGGTGAACGTCAACTACCGCTACGTGGAGGAGGAGCTCGTCTACCTCTACAACGACGCCGACCTGGCCGCGCTCGTCTTCGAGGGCGAGTTCACGGAGCGGGTCGCGGCGGCGCTGCCGCAGACGCCGGGGCTGCGCCACCTGGTCCGGGTCGGCGCCACGCCGCCGGGCGCGCCGGAGCCGGCGATCGCGCCCGTGGCGTACGCGGACGCCGAGGCGGCCGGGTCGCCGGAGCGCGGGTTCCCGCCGCGCAGCCCCGACGACCTGTTCATCATCTACACCGGCGGCACGACCGGCATGCCCAAGGGGGTCATGTGGCGGGCCGAGGACCTGTTCTTCGCGGGCCTGTTCGGCGGCGAGCCCTCGGGGGAGCCGGTCAAGCGCCCGGAGGAGCTGGCCGAGCGGGTCGCGGCGCGGGGCGCGGGGCTCACCTTCTTCCCCGCTCCCCCGCTGATGCACGGAACGTCGACGCTGACCTCGTTCATCGCCTTCAACTACGGGCAGCGGGTGGTGATCCACCGCAAGTACGTCCCCGAGGAGGTGCTGCGCACGATCGAGAAGGAGAAGGTGTCGAGCGTGTCGCTGGTGGGCGACGCGATGCTCCGACCGCTGATCGACGCCCTGAACGGACCGCTGAAGGGGACGGACCTCTCCTCGCTGTTCAGCGTCTCCTCCTCGGGGGCGATCATGTCGGAATCGGTGCGCGCCGAGTTCCGGCGGCTGGTGCCGAACGTGGTGCTGCTGAACAACTTCGGTTCGTCCGAGTCGGGTTCGAACGGGCGGGCCACGGACGACTCCGGACCGGAGAAGGGGTTCCGGCTCCAGGTCAACGACCGTACGCAGGTGGTGGACCCGGTGACGCACGAGCCGGTGGCGGTGGGTGTGCCGGGGCGCCTCGCCCAGCGCGGGCACGTTCCGCTGGGCTACTACAACGACCCGGTGAAGACGGCCGAGACCTTCTTCCGGAAGGGCGCGGAGCGGTGGGTGCTGCTGGGTGACATGGCGACGGTCGACGAGGAGGGCATCGTCACCGTCCTCGGGCGCGGTTCGCAGTGCATCAACACCGGTGGCGAGAAGGTGTATCCGGAGGAGGTCGAGCAGGCGCTGAAGTCCCATCCGGACGTGTACGACGCCCTGGTCGCCGGCGTCCCCGACCCGACCTGGGGCAGCCGTGTGGCCGCGGTGGTGCAGGTGCGGGCGGGCGCGCCGGAGCCCTCGCTGGACGAGATCCAGCGGCACTGCCGGACGCGGCTGGCGGGGTACAAGATCCCGCGCCAGCTGGTGATCGCCCCGTCCATCGAGCGCTCGCCGAGCGGCAAGGCGGACTACCGCTGGGCGAAGGCGGTGGCCACCGAGGCGGATGCGGCGGGGCGGGGATAGGGGCGGCCGGAGCGGGCGCCGGACACGGACGGGCGCCCCCGCGCCGCCCGCACCCGGCGGGTCGGCGGGGGCCGGGCCCCGGTTCACCCCTGCCCGACCCCGCCAGACCCCCGCCAGGCCCCGTCAGGCGTCCGCCAGGCCCCGCCAGGCCCCGTCAGGCCCCCGCCAGGCCCCCGTCACGCCCCCGTGGCCAGGAAGCGTTCGACGCGGGCGGCGAAGCGGGGGCCGTCGTCCAGCCAGGGGAAGTGCGCGGCGCCGGGCTGGACGTCGAGGACCCCGGCGGGGAAGAGCCGCGCCAGTTCCGCCGCGACCTCCGGCGGCGGGCTGCCGTCCAGCTCGCCCGCCAGGACCAGCACCTCCCCCGTGAACCGCGCCAGCGCGGCGCGGAGGGCCGGCGGGTCGAAGGCCCCCTCGCCCGCGAAGGCGAGGGAGGCCTTCGCGTTGCGCTCGGCCGCCCCGGCCGCGTGAAGGGCCCGGGCGGCCGCGTCCCAGCGCCCGTGGAAGAGCGGGGCCGTGAGGTCCCAGTCGCCGTCCCGGTCCGCGCCCGCGAGGATCCGCCCGTAGGCCTCCATCGCCGTGTCGTACGGTTCGCGGCCCGCCCTCAGCCGGGCCGCGCCCAGGCGCTGTTCGGCGGTGACGGGGAGGCCGGCCGCCCAGGGGACGGGGGTGACCAGGACGAGGCGGCCCACCCGCTCGGGGTGCGCGCCCGCGTACATCATGGCGAGGCTTCCGGCCGCCGAGTGGCCCAGCAGGTCCATGCGCTCCAGGCCCAGGTGGAGGCGGAGCGCCTCGACGTCCGCGACCTGGTGGTCGGCGCGGTACGTGGACTCGTCCGCCGGGAGCGCGGAGTCGCCCGTGCCGCGCAGGTCGAGGCGGATCAGCCGGCGCCCGGAGGCCAGCCCGCCGAGGTCGCCGAGGTAGCGGGACGCCCGCATGGCCCCGCCGGGCAGGCAGACCAGCGGTTCGCCGTCACCCTGGACGTGGTGGGCGAGTTCGGTTCCGTCGTAGGTGGTGAATACATGCATGGACCCCATCCCAACAGACGATCACTCGTTCGAGTCATTGATTTGCGGGTCGGGGTCCGGCACTCTACCGAATGAACGTTCGGTTGGATTGGGTCGGTCCTTGATGAGGTGACGGCAATGGCGGCGTACACGGATCTCGACGATCACGGCGGTCCCGACGGGGCCGCCGACGGCGACGAAGGAGAGCGGCTCGGCCGCGACGAGCTGGCGGCGCTCCAGCTCAAGCGGCTCCGGGCTACCCTGCACCGGGTCTACGACCGCGTGCCCTTCTACCAGGAGGCCTTCGACAAGGCGGGGGTGCATCCCGACGACTGCCGCTCCCTGGCCGATCTCGCGCTCTTCCCGCTGACCACCAAGGCGGACCTGCGCGGCCAGTACCCCTTCGGGATGTTCGCCGTCCCCCGCCCCGACGTCCGCCGACTGCACGCCTCCAGCGGCACCACCGGCCGGCCGACGGTAGTGGGCTACACCGACGGGGACCTCGCCACCTGGGCCGACGTGGTCGCGCGGTCGCTGCGCGCGGCGGGCGCCCGGCCGGGGCAGATCGTGCACATCGCGTACGGGTACGGCCTGTTCACCGGGGGCCTCGGCGCCCACTACGGCGCGGAGCGGCTGGGGTGCACGGTCGTCCCCGCCTCCGGGGGGATGACGGACCGCCAGGTCAGGCTGATCCAGGACCTGCGGCCGGAGGTCATCATGGTGACCCCCTCCTACATGCTCACCCTGCTCGACGAGATGGAGCGCCAGGGTGTGGACCCGCGCTCGACCTCCCTGCGGACGGGCGTCTTCGGCGCGGAGCCCTGGACCGAGGAGATGCGCCGGGAGATCGAGGACCGGCTCGGCATCGACGCCGTCGACATCTACGGCCTGTCGGAGGTCACGGGACCGGGCGTGGCCCAGGAGTTCGCTTCGCACAAGGACGGGCTGCACATCTGGGAGGACCACTTCTACCCGGAGGTGATCGACCCGCTGACCGGGGCGGTGCTGCCGGACGGCGAGCTCGGCGAGCTGGTGTTCACCTCCCTCACCAAGGAGGCGATGCCCCTGATCCGCTACCGCACCCGGGACCTGACGCGGCTGCTGCCGGGCACCGCGCGGCCCGCCTTCCGCCGGATGGAGAAGGTGACGGGCCGCAGCGACGACATGATCATCCTGCGCGGGGTGAACCTCTATCCGACCCAGATCGAGGAGATACTCCTGCGCATCCCCGCCCTGGCCCCCCACTTCCAGCTCCGGCTGACCCGGCAGGGGCGCATGGACGCCCTCACGGTGCGGGTGGAGGCGCGCCGGGAGGCCGATGCCGGGCAGCGGCGGGCGGCGGCAGCGGAGCTGGCGCGCGCGGTCAAGGAGGGCGTCGGGGTGTCCGTCGGGGTGGAGGTGGTGGAGCCGGAGACCCTGGAGCGCTCGGTCGGCAAGATCAAGCGGGTGAAGGACCTGCGCGAGGCCCGGGAGGGCGCCGGGGAGGGCTGAGGCGCGACGGGGCGGCCCTCCCGGCTCGTCCCCGCCGGCCGGCGGGGAGCCACCCCTTCGGCCCCACTTCGGCGCGGCTTCCGGGACCCGGCGGGGCCGTCCGGGTAGGGGATGGGGTGTGACCTCGACCCTCCGGCAGCTGCACGACCGGTTCCTGGGCTCCCCCGCCGGGCTGGCCTGGAGCCGGGGCCGCGAGATCGAGCTGATGCACCGGGCCATGGGCTTCGCCGCCCTCGGCTTCCTCACCCTGGTGCCGCTGCTGGTGGTGGTGGCGGCGGCCGCGCCGGGCAGCGGTTCGGGCTTCGGCCGCTGGCTGGGCCAGGCCCTCGGGGTCACCGCGGCCTCCCGGGCCAAGGTCGAGATGCTCTTCGGGGCGGCCGACCTGGCGCTGGAGCGGACCACCGCCTTCGGGCTGGCGGCGCTCGCGGTGTTCGGCCTGACGTTCGGCTCCGCCGTGCAGACCGGCTACGAGAAGGTGTGGGACCTGCCGACGGCCCGCTGGCACACCATGTGGCGGCACGTCGTGTGGCTGGCCCTGCTGGTCTGCTACCTGGCGCTGCTGGTCGGCATCCCCCCGCCCTCCCCCAACGCGGCGGGCACCCTCCTCGGCACCGTCAGCGACATGGTCGGCACCTGCCTGTTCTTCTGGGGCTCCGGGCGGCTGCTGCTGGGCGGGCGGGTGCGCTGGGCCGCCCTGTTCCCCGGGGCGGTCGCCACCACCCTCGGCCTGCTGGGCCTGCGCATCTTCTCGCAGCTGGTGTTCTCCCCGCTGATCGCCTCGAACGCCGTGACGTACGGCCCGTTCGGCACGCTGCTGGTCGTCCAGTCGTGGCTGGTCGGCGTCGGCTTCGTGGTCTACGGCGGGGCACTGGTGGGCCGTCTGGTCCACGAGCACCGCACCCTGCGGCGGCTGCGGGCGGACGGAGTCCTCGACTCCGGCGACGGCCCTTCCCAGGATGCGGGACAGGAGTGAGCACGGCGGCCGGACGCATGGCAGGATCACGCCCGTACACCCACAACACCGTTGGATATCAGGGGGATTGATGTCTGCACAGGATCTCGCCGCCGGCCGGGTCTGGCTGATCACCGGGGCTTCCTCGGGCTTCGGGCGGACGCTGGCGGAGGCCGCGCTCGCGGCCGGGGACACGGTCGTCGCGGCGGCCCGCCGGCCCGCCGCGCTCGACGAACTCGCGGCCGCCCACCCGGAGCGGCTCGTACCGGTCGCGGCGGACGTGACGGACGCGGCGCGCGTCGACGCGGTGGTCACCGAGGCCGTGGAGCGGTTCGGCCGGATCGACGTCCTCGTCAACAACGCCGGCCGCGGTCTGATCGGGGCGGTGGAGGAGACCTCCGAGGCCGAACTCCGCGACCTGATGGAGCTGCACTTCTTCGGCCCCGCCGCGCTGATCCGCGCCGTGCTGCCGCACATGCGCGAGCGCAAGTCCGGTGCGATCGTGCAGATGAGCAGCATGGGCGGACGGCTGTCCTTCCCGGGCGTCGGCGCGTACTCGGCGACCAAGTTCGCGCTGGAGGGCCTCACCGAGGCGCTGCGGGGCGAGGTCGCGGCCTTCGGGATCAAGACGCTGATCGTGGAGCCCGGGTCCTTCCGCACGGGCTTCGCGGGCGGCGCCGCGCTCCAGCAGTCGGCGGCCGTCCTGCCCGCCTACGCGGACACCGTCGGCGCGGTGCGCACGGGACTGCCCGACAGCGACGGCAGGCAGCCCGGTGACCCGGTCAAGGCCGCCGCCGCGATCCTGGCCGCGCTGGACGCGGAGGACACCCCGCTGCGGCTCGCCCTGGGCAACGACGCCTTCGACGCGATCCTCGCCCACTCCGACGCGGCCCGCGAGGAGGCCCGTACCTGGGAGTCCGTCAGCCGCGGCACGGACTTCGACGCCTGACCCGCTCGCCCGCCGGCCGGGTCCCCTCCGCGGGGCCCGGCCGGCGGGGTGTCAGGAGCTGCCCAGGCGGTCGCGGAGTTCGCGTTTGAGGATCTTCCCGCTGGCGTTGCGCGGCAGGGCCTCCACGAACAGGACCCGCTTCGGGGCCTTGAAGTGGGCGAGCCGCTCGCGGGCGTAGGCCATCAGCTCGGACTCGGTGACCTCCCCGCGCGGGACGACCACGGCCGTGACCGCCTCGATCCACCGCTCGTCCGGCAGCCCCACCACGGCCGCCTCGGCCACCCCCGGGTGGGTGTAGAGCACGTCCTCCACCTGCCGGGAGGCCACCAGCACCCCGCCGGAGTTGATGACGTCCTTGACCCGGTCCACGACGGTGAAGTACCCCTCCTCGTCGCGTACCGCGAGGTCGCCGGAGCGGAACCAGCCGTCCCGGAAGGCCCTGTCCGTGGCCTCCGGATCGTTCCAGTAGCCCAGGCACAGCTGTGGCGAGCGGTACACGACCTCCCCCGGCGTCCCGTCCGCGACCTCCGCCCCGGCCTCGTCGACCACCTTCGCCTCCACGTGCGCCACCGGTCGCCCGCAGGACTCCATGCGCCCCTCGTGCTCGTGCGGTCCCAGGACCGTGGCCAGCGGGCCGATCTCGCTCTGCCCGAAGCAGTTGTAGAACGCCAGCCCCGGCAGCCGCTGCCGCAGCCGCTCCAGTACCGGGACCGGCATGATCGACGCCCCGTAGTAGGCCTTGCGCAGCGCGCCGAGCTCCCGCTCCCCGAACTGGGGGTGGCCGGCCAGGGCGATCCACACGGTCGGCGGTGCGAAGAGGCTGTCCGCGCGGCCCGCCTCCACCAGGTCGAAGACCTCCTCGGCCGCCGGCCCGTCCAGGACGGTGTTGTCCGCGCCCACCGCCAGGTACGGCAGCAGGAACACGTGCATCTGCGCCGAGTGGTAGAGCGGCAGGGAGTGGACGGGCCGGTCCCCCTCCGCCAGGTCCAGGGCGGCGATCGCGCTCTCGTACTCGTGCGCCAGTGCCCGGTGGGTCATCATCGCGCCCTTGGGCAGGGCCGTGGTGCCCGAGGTGTACAGCAGCTGCACCACCGCGGAGGCGTCGGCGGAGGGCTCGAAGGGGAGCGGTTCGGCCGAGGCGGCCAGGAAGGATCCGGGTGCGTCGCGCAGCACCCGCACGGGGTACCCGTCGGGGACCCGGTCGGCCAGGCCGGGGTCGGCGAGGACCAGGGCGCTCCCGCTGTCGCCGAGGAGGTGCGCGAGGTCCCCGCCGGTGAGGTTCTGGTTGACCGGGACGTGGACGAGGCCGGCGCGGGCGCAGGCGAGGAAGGCGATGGGGTAGGCGTCGGAGTTGTGGGCGAAGGTCGCGACCCGGTCGCCGGCGGCGAGCCCGTACCGCTCCCGCAGCACGGCGGCCCCGGCCGAGACCGCCGCGTCGAGTTCCGCGTACGTCCAGGTCCGCTCGCGGTAGCGGAGGGCCGTCCTGCCGGGGTGCCGCCGCGCGGAGGCCCGTACCAGTCCGTCGACCGTGTGGTGCCGTACTGCCGTCATGGCGCGATCCTCGCGCCGCCGCGCGGCCGGGTCAAGATCGGCGTCCGCGTCCGCCGGCGCCCTCCCGGCCGCCGGCGCGCCACGGCTGACGGCGCGCCACGGCTGACGGTCCGCTACGGGCTGACGGCGAGGAAGAGGTAGGCGGCGAGGATGACGAGGTGCACCCCGCCCTGGAGGAGGGTGGCGCGGCCGGGGACGATCGTCAGGGCGCCGACCACCACGGTCAGCGCCAGCAGCACCATGTGGGTGGGCCCGAGGCCGAGCAGCAGGGGCCCCTTCAGCCAGACGGAGGCGAGGGCGATGGCGGGGATGGTCAGGCCGATGCTGGCGATGGCGGAGCCGTAGCCCAGGTTGAGGCTGGTCTGGACCCGGTCGCGGCGGGCGGCGCGGACGGCGGCGAGGGTCTCGGGGAGCAGGACGAGCAGGGCGATGATCACACCGACGACGGCCTGCGGCAGCCCGGCTTCGGCGACGCCCTTCTCGATGGTCGGGGAGACGGACTTGGCGTCGCCGACGACCGCGACGAGGGCGACGAACAGCAGGCCGAGGCTGGCCAGGGTGGCGCGGATGGTGGGCGGTGCGGCGTGCTCCTCGCCGCCGCCGGCCGGGGTGCTCTCGGTGGCCACGGGCAGGAAGTAGTCCCGGTGGCGGACCGTCTGGACGGCGATGAACAGCCCGTACAGGGCCAGGGAGGCCACGGCCGCGAAGGCCAGCTGGGGGCTGGAGAACTCGGGGCCGGGCTTGCTCGTGGTGAAGGTCGGCAGGACCAGGCTGAGCGTGGCGAGGGTCGCGACGGTGGCCAGGGCCGCACCGGAGCCCTCCGCGTTGAACACGGCCACCCGGTTGCGCAGGGCCCCCACGAGCAGGGACAGGCCGACGATGCCGTTGCAGGTGATCATCACGGCGGCGAAGACCGTGTCCCGGGCGAGGGAGGCGGTCTTGTCGCCGCCGTCGGCCATCAGGGTGACGATCAGGGCCACTTCGATGACGGTGACGGCGACGGCGAGGACGAGCGAGCCGAAGGGCTCGCCCACCCGGAGGGCGATGACCTCGGCGTGGTGGACGGCCGCGAGGACCGCGCCCGCGAGGCAGAGGGCGACCAGGGCCACCAGGGGGCCGGGCAGGTCGCGGCCCCAGCTGAGGACGAGCGCGAAGAGCGCCACCACGGGGACCAGGAAGGTCCAGTCGGTCAGGGGGGATCGGTGCGTCGCCGTACTCATGTCTGCCAAGTTGCCAGACCGGCCGCCCGGGTGCGGCGTGAGGCGCGCGTCCGGGGCCCCGGAGTGGGTTTTCTCACGAAATTTCGGACCTGTGCTCCCGGTCGGGTCCGGCGCCGAACGGCCGGGGGCTTCCGCAGGACCCTCCGGGTGGCACATGATCCGTACATGACGAGCCGTACGAGAAGAGCGGAACTCATCGGGGCCGAGGGGAGCGAGGGCCGGTTCGACGGTCCCGCGACGGGCGACGAGCGGCCGATGCTGCTGTCCGTGCTGGCGGCCCAGCGCACGACGCTGGAGCTGAAGTGCGCAGGACTGGGCGCGGAGTTGTCCCGGCGGTCGGTGGAGCCCTCGACCCTCTCGCTGCTCGGCATCGTCCGCCATCTGGCCGACATGGAGCGGAAATGGTTCCGGAAGGTGCTCGCCGGGCAGGACGTGCGGCCGCGCTTCTCCTCGGCCGCCGACCCGGACGGGGACTTCGACGGCGCGGGGTCCGCTCCCGGGGCCGTGGAGGAGGCCTGGGCGGCGTGGCGCCACGAGGTGGAGTTCGCGGACCGGTTCGCCGCCGGGGCCCCCGGGCTGGACGTCGAGGGCGAGGACCCCTGGCGGGGGAAGGTGTCGCTGCGGTGGGTGCTGATCCACATGATCGAGGAGTACGCGCGGCACAACGGCCACGCCGATCTGCTGCGGGAGCGGATCGACGGGGCCGTCGGGATGTGACGGGAGGGGCTCCTCACACCGCGCGCTCGCGGCCCTCCCAGTAGGGGTCGCGCAGCCGGCGCTTGTAGAGCTTGCCGTTGGGGTCGCGGGGCATCGCCTCGATGAAGTCGACCGACTTCGGGCGCTTGTAGCCGGCCAGCCGGCCCTCGCAGTGGCGCAGGATCTCGTCGGCCAGCGCCTCGCCCGCCTCGAAGCCCTCGGCGGGCTCGACGACCGCCTTGACCTCCTCGCCCCAGCCCTCGTGCGGGATGCCGAAGGCCGCGGCGTCCGCCACCGCCGGATGGGTGAGGAGGGCGGACTCGATCTCGGCCGGGTAGATGTTCACCCCGCCCGAGATGATCATGTCGATCTTGCGGTCGCGGAGGAAGAGGTAGCCCTCCTCGTCGAGGAGGCCGAGGTCGCCGACGGTGAAGAAGTCGCCGATGCGGTTCTTGCGGGTCTTGCCCTCGTCCTTGTGGTAGCTGAAGCCGCCCGTGTTCATCTTGATGTAGACGGTGCCGAGCTCGCCGGCCGGCAGCCGGTTGCCGTCGTCGTCGAAGACGGCGAGCTCGCTGATCGGCCAGGCCCTGCCGACGGTTCCCGGCTTCTTCAGCCAGTCCTCGGCGGTGGCGAAGGCCCCGCCGCCCTCGCTGGCCGCGTAGTACTCCTCCACGCACCGGCCCCACCAGTCGATCATCGCCCGTTTGACGTGGTCGGGGCAGGGGGCGGCGCCGTGGATGGCGTGCCGCATGGAGGACACGTCATAGGCGTCCCTGGTCTCCTGCGGGAGGGCGAGGAGGCGGTGGAACTGGGTGGGCACCATGTGGGTGTGCGTGCAGGCGTGCCGGTCGATCAGGCGCAGCATCTCCTCGGGTCCCCACTTGTCCATCAGGACCAGCGGGTGGCCGATGTGCAGGGACGCGCCCGCGAACTGGAGCACGGCGGTGTGGTAGAGCGGCGAGCAGACGAGGTGGACGTTGCCGTCGAAGGGGCGGATGCCGAAGATGCCGAGGAACCCGCCGAGGTACGTCTCCTCCGGGAGCTTGCCGGGCAGCGGGCGGCGGATGCCGCGCGGGCGTCCGGTGGTGCCGGAGGTGTAGTTCATGACCCAGCCGAGGGTCCGGTCGGCGGGGGGCTGCGCGCTCCGCCCGTCGAGGAGTTCGGCGTACGGGCGGAAGCCCGGGACCGCTCCGACGGCGTAGCGGCGCTCCCCCGGGAGTCCCGCCTCGTCGGCCGCGGCGGTGGCGGCCCCGGCGAAGCGCTCGTGGGCGATGAGGACCTTGGCGCCGGAGTCGGAGACGATCCAGGCGATCTCGGGGCCGACGAGGTGGTGGTTGACGGGGACGAGGTAGAAGCCGGCCTGGGAGGCGGCGAGGTAGGCGGTGAGGAACTCGACGCCGTTGGGCAGGACGACGGCGAAGACGTCGCCCCGCTCCAGGCCCGCGGCGCGCAGGCCGTGGACGAGGCGGTTGACGTCGGCGTGCAGCCGTCCGGCGGTCCACTCCTCGCCGTCGGGGGCGACGAGGACGGTGCGCCCGGGGTCGGCGGCGGCCTGCGCCCAGAACCCGTTGGGGGGCTGGTCACTCATGCTGATCACACCTCTCGGGACCGGCCGGCGATGCGGTCGATGCGGTCGACGGCGCGCTCGAAGCCGCCGGTGAGCTCGTCGAAGACGGCCTGGACGCTGCGTTCGCTGTTCATCCGGCCGACGATCTGGCCGACGGGGGTGCCGAGCAGCGGGCGGACCTCGTACTTCTGGATCCGGGAGACGGCCTCGGCGACGAGCAGGCCCTGGAGGGGCATGGGGAGGGCGCCGGGGCCGGCCGGGTCGTCCCAGGCGTCGGTCCACTCGGTGCGCAGCTGGCGGGCGGGTTTGCCGGTGAGGGCGCGGGAGCGGACGGTGTCGCCGGAGCCGGCGGCGAGGAGTTTCTCGGTGAGGGCGCGGGAGTGGAGTTCGGCCTCGGTGGTGGTGAGCCAGAGGGAGCCCAGCCAGACGCCCTGGGCGCCGAGGGCGAGCCCGGCGGCGATCTGCTCGCCGCTGCCGATGCCTCCGGCGGCGAGGACGGGGAGCGGGGAGACGGCCTCGGCGATCTCGGGGACCAGGACCATGGTGGCGATGTCGCCGGTGTGGCCGCCGGCCTCGTAGCCCTGGGCGACGACGATGTCGATGCCGGCTTCGGCGTGCCGGCGGGCGTGCTTGGCGCTGCCGGCGAGGGCGGCGACGAGGACGCCGTGGTCGTGGGCGCGCGCGATGACGTCGGCGGGCGGGGAACCGAGGGCGTTCGCCAGGAGTTTGATGGGGTAGTCGAAGGCGACGTCGAGCTGGCTGCGGGCGACCTGCTCCATCCAGCCGGTGATCCGCCAGCCGGATGCCTCTCCCTCGGCGAGCACGGGGACGTGGTGCTTGGCGAGGGTGTCGCGGACGAAGGCCCGGTGGCCGGGCGGGATCATCGCCTCGATCTCGGCCTCGCCGATGCCGTCGACGGCCTTCTTGGCGGGCATGACGACGTCGAGGCCGTAGGGCATGCCGTCGGTGTGCGCCTGCATCCAGTCGAGGTCGCGCGCGAGGTCGTCGGGGGCGGTGTAGCGGACCGCCCCGAGGACGCCGAACCCGCCGGCGCGGGTGATGGCCGCGGCGACCGCCGGGAAGGGCGTGAAGCCGAAGATGGCGTGCTCGACTCCCAGTTTCTTGCTGAGCTCCGTCTCCATGGGCGTGAGGATGCCGCAGCGGGGCGGCCGAGGGAAGAGATTTTCTGATGCGGTGTCAGATTCTTGCGGCCCGGCCCGTGCGGAGGGTGCGCGGCGGACGGGCAGATACCCAGTAGCGTGCGGATCGCCAGCGGCGGGCCGCGGCGGATCGGGGCCCCCGGCCCGCGCCGCGCGGGCGTCACGGCCCGGGAGCCCCGGCCGACGCGGGCCCGCGAGCGGCCGGCCGACGGCCGGGGGCGGACGAGCGGCGCAGGACGGGGCGGTTGGGAGCGGAGAGGAGGACCGATCATGACGCACTGCACGGGGGCCCGCACGACGGCGGCCGCGGTGGGAACCGGGACGACGGCCGGCGCGGGGGCCGGAACCGGTGTGGAGGCCGAAGCCAGGACCGGGGCGACCACCGGGGCCGGGGCGAAGCCGGGGGCCGCGGCCGAGGACGGGTCAGAAGCGGTGACGGCAACCGACGCGAGGCCGGGGGCCAGGACCGAGGACGGGACGGGGACCACAGCCGGGGCGAGGCCGGGGGCCAGGACCGAGGACGGGACGGGGACGGCGGTCGGACCGAGGCCGGAGCCCAGGACCGAGGACGGGACGGGGACGGCGGTCGGGGGCGTAGCCGTAGGCGGTGGATCGGGCGGGACCGGGGCCGGAGCGGCCGGGGCTGCGCGCATGCGTGCGGACGGGAGCCGGGCCGGCGCCGAAGGGGAGCCGGAGTCCGGTCCGGGGCCCAGCCGGCGGGGGCTCGGGGCGCGGCTGCTCGCGCTCGGCGGGGTGTTCGTGCTGCATGCGGCCCTGCCCGGCGGCTCCGCCGGGGCGGCCGAGCGACGGGCCCTGCAGGGGCTGCGTCTGCGGTACGGGTCCGCGCGGCAGGCCGGGCTGCTGGAGCGGCACCTGGAGGGCGTGGCGGAGGAGGCCCGGCGCTTCCTCGGCCCCTCCCCCGAACACCCCTACTACGCCGGGGCCGTGGTCCTCGCGGGGCGGGGCCGCACGGTCGCCCTGCACCGGGCCATGGGGGACGCCGTCCGGTACGCCGACTACGACGGCCGCACCGACCGGCCCCGGGAGTTCCCCGCCGCCGAGCGGATCGCGATGGCCGAGGACACCGTCTTCGACCTCGCCTCCCTGAGCAAGCTGTTCACCTCCGTCGTCGCCGTGCAGCAGATGGAGCGGGGACGGCTGGAGCTGGAGGCGCCCGTCGACCGCTACCTGCCCGAGTTCACGGGCGGCGGCAAGGAGGCCGTCACCGTCCGGCAGCTGCTCACGCACACCTCGGGCCTGCGCTCCTGGGCGCCCTTCTACCAGGAGTCCACCCGCGAGGGTCAGTTGAGGCTGCTGTGGTCGGTGCGGCCCCAGGACACCCCCGGCACGGTCTACCGCTACTCGGACCTCAACCTCATCACGCTCCAGCTCCTCCTGGAACGCATCACGGGACGCACCCTGGACACCCTGGTGCACGACGAGATCACCGCTCCGCTCGGAATGCACCGCACGCGCTACAACCCCCCGCGCGCCTGGCGCCGCGCCGTCGCCGCCACCGAGGTGCAGCGACCGCCGTGGTCGGGACTGGACCGGGGCCTGGTGTGGGGCGAGGTCCACGACGAGAACGCGCACGCCCTCGGCGGGGTCGCGGGCCACGCCGGCGTCTTCGGCACGGCCTGGGACCTGGCCGTCCTCTCCCGCGCCCTCCTCGACGGCGGGGTCTACGCGGGCCGCCGCATCCTGCGCCCCGCGTCCGTGGAGCTCCTCTTCACCGACTACAACACCGCCTTCCCCGGCGACGACCACGGCCTCGGCTTCGAGCTCTACCAGCACTGGTACATGGGCGCGCTGGCCACCCCGCATTCCGCCGGGCACACCGGCTTCACCGGCACCTCCCTGGTGCTCGACCCCTCCACCGACTCCTTCCTCGTCCTGCTCGGCAACTCCGTGCACCCCGTACGCACCTGGCGGGCCGGCAGCGCACCCCGCGTGGCCACCGGCAACCGCTTCGCCCGGGCCGTGCCCGTCCGTACGAGGCACGGCGGCCCGGCCTGGTTCTCCGGCATGGAGACCGGCGGCTCGGGCACCCTCACCCTCCCCCCGCTGACCCCCGCCACCGACGGGGCGCGCCTGCGCTGCGCGGTCTGGTGGGACACCGTGCCCGGCGCCGGGGCCTTCCACCTGGAGGCCTCCGCGGACGGAACCGCCTGGCAGCCCGTCCCCTTCTCGACGGTGCGCACCACGGGCGGCGCGCCGGAGCAGTGGCCGGAGGGCTCGGCGGGCGGCTGGTCGGGCCGCATCTGGCACCGGCTGGAGGCCCCCCTCCCCGCCTGGGCGGGCCGCGAGGTCAGACTCCGCTTCCGTCATGCCGCGACGGGCCGCTACGTGGGCCGGGGCGTCTACGTGGACGTCATCCGCGTCTCCGAACCCCGCGCCCTCCTCTTCTCCGAGGACCGCCCCCGCGACGCCACCCGCCTCGAAGCCACGGGCTGGACCCGCTCGGCCGACTAGCGACCGGGGCCCGGGGGCCTTCGGCGCGCCGGTGAGCCGCCCCGGTCAGTCCGCGTCGAGGCGGCCGGTCACCACCAGGTCGCCGTCCGGGGTGCGGTGGGCGCGGTGGCCGGTGCGGAGGTAGCCGTCGGCGGTGAAGGAGCGGGCGTCGCGGTCGGGGGCTCGGTAGTAGCCGCGGACCGTGTGCGGGCCCCGGGCGAGGAGTTCGCCGGGGGCCCCGTCGGGGACGGGGCCGCCCTCGGCGTCGACCAGGCGGACCTGGTCGTCGGGCGAGAGCGGACGGCCGTGGGTGGCGAGGGCGGCCCCGCCCGGGTCGGTCGGGCGGGTGAGGGTGAGCAGGCCCTCCGGCAGGCCGAACACCTGCTGGACGCGGCACCCCAGTGCCGTGCCGAGCCGCTCGGCGGCGGCCCGGTCCGGGGGTGTCCCGGCGATCTGCACGAGCCGCAGGGCGCAGGGGGAGGTACCGGCGGCGGGGAGGGCGTCGAGCCAGGACCGGGCGGCGGCGGTGGTCAGCGCGGTGACGCTCACCCGCTCCCGGGCGAGCGCCGGCAGGCAGGCCTCGGGGTCCGGACCGTCCGCCAGGACGACGGCCGCACCGGCCGACAGGGCGCCGATGACGCCGGGCCCGCCCAGGGCGAGGCCGGAGCAGGCGGGCAGGGCGGCGAGGTACACGTCGTCCTCGGTGAGCGACAGCGCCCGGGCCGCGGCCGTCGCCTGGTAGGCGAAGTCGTCGTGGGTCCGCGGGACCAGCGCGGCCCCCTCGGCGACCAGCAGGAACGCCACCTGGCCCGCGCTCGGCGGCAGCGCCGGCCCGGGCGGGGCGTCGAGGGAGCCCAGCGGGGCGTACTGGCAGTTCGACGGGTCGGTGGTGAGGCCGCCGAACGGGGACTCGGCGCCCGGCTCCTCGTAGGTGAACACCCGCCGCAGGAAGGGCCATCGGGCCGCGATGCCGGCGGCCATCGCCATGTGGTCGAACCCCTGGTGGACCGCGGGGCCGACGTAACCGACGGCCTGGGTGATCCGTACGAGCTCGGGCACCTCGGCCTCCCGGTACGCGACCGGGCAGAACACGGGGACCAGTCCGGCGCGCATCAGCGCGAAGGCGGCGACCACGAACTCGGGCACGTTCGGCAGCTGGACGACCACCCGCATCCCGGGCCGCAGCCCGCGTCCCCGGAACCCGGAGGCCATCCGGTCCACGCGCCGGTTCAGCTGGGCGTACGTGAGGCGCGTGTCGCCGTGCACGAGCGCGGTGCGCGGCCCGTACTGGAGGGCCCAGCCGCGCAGCAGGTTGTCCAGGGTGCTGCCCTGCCAGTGCCCGGCCGCCCAGTAGTGGTCGACGAACTCCTCCGGCCAGGGCGTACAGCCGTCGAGCATCGGTGTCATGCGCGGGTCCCTCCCCCTCGGTCCCGACCAGCCAAGCCGCCGCCCGCTCCTCGGGCAATGCGCCGTCCCGACCAGGGAGGAGGGCCCGCTTCGGCGGAACGTCCAACCGTCAGTTGCACCGGCCGCTGCCGCTGTAGCAGGGCACGTACTCCGGCCCCGGGCGGGGCGCGGGGGTGGGGTGGGAGCGGTCGTGGTCGTGCTGGGCGAGGACGAGGAGGGCCGCCACCCCGGCGGCGGCCAGGAGCTGGGAGGCTGCCGTCCAGGGGGCCCGCGCCACCATCGCGAGGACGGCGAAGAGCAGCAGGACGACGAGGGACCCCGACATCCAGACCCGCCCGGCCAGCTCCGCGGCCTCGATCCGTTCCTGGTCCCCCTGGGCGGCCCAGGCCTCCATGCCGTACCCGAAGAGGCCGTAGACGAACACGGCGGCATCGAGAAGGAACAGCACGATCGCGACGGTCACGTCCGCGCCGGTGGAGGTACGGCGGGACCAGGGCCGACTTCGGCGGCGCGGGGTGTCGAGCGGTGGGGGCGTCATGCCGTCACCCTGCCGGGGCGGGTTTGCGCCGCACATGAGTACGCGTACTCAGAGCCCCCGCGGACCGGCGCGGCGCCGGGGGCTGCCGTGCTCAGGCGGATTCGCGGATGAGGCAGAAGGGGTGTCCGGCGGGGTCGGCGTAGACGCGCCAGCCGCGGGTCTCCGGGGTGGCGTCGAGGAGGGTGGCGCCCAGGGCGAGGACCTGGTGTCCGGCGGCGTCGAGGTCCGCGACGGCGAGGTCGAGGTGGGCCTGTTGGGGGTGGGCCGGGTCGGGCCAGCGCGGCGGGCGGTGGCCGGGGACCTGCTGGAAGGCGAGGACGGCGCCGGCGGGGGTGTGGAGGGTGGCCCAGTGGTCGTCGCAGGTCCAGCGCCGGTCGGGCCGGTTGACCTCGCCGCCGAGCAACCCCGCGTAGAAGCGGGCGAGTTCGAGGGGGTCGGGACAGTCGAGCACGACGCACTGCAGATCGGCGATCATGACGGGGATCCTAGACGGCCGCGTCCAGTACGGCGTCGAGCATCCGGCGTGCGGTGGAAGTGAGTTCGGCCGGGTCCGGGGCCGGGCGGGAGTGGGCGAGGGCGCCGGCGAGGCGGTCGTAGAGCAGGCCGTCGGCCCAGGCGGCGAGCAGTTCGGCGGATTCCTGCGGCTCCCGTGCGCCCAGGGCCGCCAGAACGGCCACCGCGCGCGCCCGGACGGCGAGGCCGGCCTCGCGCAGGTCCGGCTCCAGCTCCGGGTTCCGCGCGGCCTCCAGGCTCAACTCGAAGCGCGCCAGCTGGCGTTCGCGCCCGGCCGTGAGCCAGTGGTGCAGCAGGGCTCCGAGCGCGCGGGCGGCCCCGTCCCGGTCGGCGGGCGGGTGCCGCGGGCCGTCGGCGACGTCCAGCTCGGCCAGCCGCCGGTAGCAGGCGGCGATCAGGGCGGTCCGGGTGCGGAAGTAGTACGAGGTGCTGCCCGCCGGGAGCCCCGCGGCCCCGTCGACGGCGCGGTGCGTCAGGCCGCGCAGGCCCGAGGAGGCGACGAGGCCGATCGCCGTGTCCGCGATCAGGGTCCGGCGGTCCGGGGCGGGCTCGGGGGCGGCGGGGGGTTCCTGGGTGGACATGGAGTCACTCTACAACTGTAGAGTGACTACGAGAATCCTCTACGGATGTAGAGGGCCGTTGCGCACACAGGAGGCCGTGCCATGCCCGTACGCCAGCGCCACGCCGTCGTCGCCGGGGCCGGGATCGGCGGCCTGACCGCCGCCCTGGCCCTGACCCGCCAGGGGTGGAAGGTCACCGTGTGCGAGCGGGCGGAGGGGCCCACCGCCGTCGGCGCGGGCATCGTCCTCGCCCCCAACGCCCTGCGCGCCTTCGACGCCATAGGCTTCGACCCCGCCCCGGGCGCGGACCCCGGCGCGGCGGTCGCGATGGGGGTGCGCCGCCCGGGCGGCGGCTGGCTGAACCGGGCCGACCCCGCCGTCCTGGCCGCCCGCTACGGCCGGGCACCGCTGGCCCTGCACCGGTCGGCGCTCACCGCCGCGCTCGCCGCCGAACTCCCCGAGGGCGCCCTGCGGTACGGGAGCGCCGTCACCGCCGTCGACACGGCCGAGGGGCACGCGGTGGTCCGTACCGCCTCCGGGGACCTCACCGCCGACGCCGTCATCGCCGCCGACGGCATCCACAGCCCGCTGCGCCGCCGCCACTTCCCCCGCCACCCCGGCCTGCGCCACGCCGGCGAGACCGCCTGGCGCACCGTCCTGCCCGCCGCGGCGGTGCCCGCGGGCACCGGGGCCGCCGAGACCTGGGGACGCGGCGAGCGCTTCGGAACGGTCCCGCTCGCCGGCGGCGGGCTCTACGCGTACGCCACGGCCGTCGTCCCCGAGGGGTACCGGCCCGCCGACGTCCGCACCGAACTCCTGCGCCGCTTCGGCACCTGGCACCATCCCCTCCCCGCCCTCCTGGAGCGGATCGACCCCGCCCGGGTGCTCCAGCACGACCTGTACGACCTGGCCGCCCCGCTCCCCCGCCTGCACGACGGCCGCACCGCCTGGATCGGCGACGCCGCGCACGCCATGACCCCCAACCTCGGCCAGGGCGGCTGCCAGGCCGTCGAGGACGCCGTCGTCCTGGCGCACCTGCTCGCCCGCCGGGACGTGCCGGCGGCCCTGGCCGCCTACACCCGGGCCCGCCTCGCCCGTACCGACGCCATCCGGGTCCGGGCCCGCCGGGCCGGCCGGATCGCCGCCCTCGGGCACCCGCTGGCCGTCGCCGCCCGCGACCTGGCCCTCCGCGCCGTCCCCGCACGCGCCTCCCTGCGCGCCCTGGACGACCTGTTCGACGGCTTCGCCCTCCCCGGACGGGCCGGGTAGGGGCCGAACGGGGCGCGGGCCGGAATGCCCGGCGTGCCCGGGGGCGTTGAGGCTCGTTGTCGCAGGTGTTGACCGTTCACACGAACGCAGGGAGACCGACGTGCCGACCGACATCGACTGGGACCACCCCGCCGACCCCAGGCCGGGAACCTGGCAGC
This sequence comes from Streptomyces sp. NPDC096136, assembly GCF_044763325.1. Classification (NCBI taxonomy): domain Bacteria; kingdom Bacillati; phylum Actinomycetota; class Actinomycetes; order Kitasatosporales; family Streptomycetaceae; genus Streptomyces; species Streptomyces sp. NPDC096136. Next base: position 184,612 of record NZ_JBIWFZ010000014.1, read on the forward strand.
TGGACCACCTCCGCCAGTACGTGGACTCGAACGGGTCCGAGGGCCACCACTGGCGGGGCACCCGCACCCTGCTCCTCACCACCGTGGGCCGGGTCTCGGGCGAGCCCGTGCGGACCCCCCTGATCTACGGGGAGGCCGACGGCCGCTACCTGCTGGTCGCCTCGAAGGGCGGCGCCCCCGAACACCCGCTGTGGTACCGGAACCTGACCGCCCACCCCGAGGTCCGCATCCAGGTCGGGCCGGAGGTCATGCAGGGCACCGCGCGCACCGCGACCGCCGAGGAACAGCGCGCGTACTGGCCGGTGATGGTCGGCGAGTGGCCCGACTACGACGAGTACCAGGCCAAGACGGAGCGGGCGATCCCGATCGTGGTGATCGAACCGGCGCGGGTCGGCTGACCTCGGGCCGGGCCCGGCCCGGGGCGGCCGGGGTCAGCGGCCCAGCAGCGCCATCGCCGCGTTGTGTCCCGGGATCCCGCTGACCCCGCCGCCGCGGACCGCCCCCGCCCCGCACAGCAGGACGTTGGCGTGCCCCGTCTCGACGCCCCACCGGCCCGGCTCCCGCCCCGGCTCCGCGTACGGCCAGGACAGGTCGCGGTGGAAGATGTGCCCGCCGGGCAGGCGCAGGTCCTGCTCCAGGTCCAGCGGGGTCTTCGCCTCGATGCAGGGGCGGCCGTCGGCGTCGAAGGCCAGGCAGTCGGTGAGCGGTTCGTCGAGGTGGGCGTCCAGCTGGGCGAGGGTGGCGGTCAGCAGGACCTCGCGCGCCTGCCGGTTGTCCTTCTCGAACAGCCGGGCCGGGGTGTGCAGTCCGAAGAGGGTGAGCGTCTGGCAGCCCCGCGCGGTGAGTTCCGGCCCGAGGACCGTGGGGTCGGTCAGCGAGTGGCAGTAGATCTCCGAGGGCGGCACGGACGGCAGTTCCCCGGCGGCGGCCTCGGCGTGCGCGCGGTGGAGCTGCTCGTAGCCCTCGGCGATGTGGAAGGTGCCGGAGAAGGCCTCGCGGGGGTCCACCGAGGCGTCGCGCAGCCGGGGCAGCCGGCGCAGCAGCATGTTGACCTTGAACTGGGCCCCTTCGGGGGCCGCGGCGGCCGGGTCCGGGGCCTCGCCGAGGAGTTCGGCCAGCGCCCTCGGAGAGGCGTTGACCAGGACCGTGCGGCCGACGACGGTGCCCTCGCCCGTCGCCGTCCGGAAGGCGACCTCGGCCGGGGACGTGCCGTCGGTCCGGATCCGCAGCGCCTCGTGCCCGGTGGCGATCTCCGCCCCGCCCGCGCGGGCGGCCCCGGCCAGCGCGTCCGTGAGCGCGCCCATACCGCCGACGGGCACGTCCCAGTCGCCGGTGCCGCCTCCGATGACGTGGTAGAGGAAGCAGCGGTTCTGCGCGAGGGACGGGTCGTGGGCGTCGGCGAAGGTGCCGATCAGGCCGTCGGTGAGGACCACGCCCCGGACCAGGTCGTCGGCGAAGCGCTCCTCCACCGCCCGGCCCAGCGGTTCCTCGAACAGCATCCGCCAGGCCTGCTCGTCGTCGATCCGCGCGCGCAGCTCCGCGCGGGCGGGCAGCGGTTCGGTCAGGGTGGGGAAGACGCGCCGGGCGACCCGGCCGGTGGTGGCGTAGAAGGCGCGCCAGGCCTCGTACTCCCGGTCGGATCCGGTGAGCCGCGCGAAGGACTCCCGCGTACGGTCCTCCCCGCCGCCGACGAGGAGGCCGCCGGGGCGGCCGCCGCGCTCGAAGGGCGTGTACGAGGACACCGTCCGCCGGCGCACCCGGAACCGCAGCCCCAGATCGCGGACGATCTTCTCGGGGAGCAGGGACACGAGGTAGGAGTAGCGCGAGAGCCGGGCGTCGACCCCGGCGAAGGGCCGGGTGGAGACGGCGGCGCCGCCGGTGTGCCCGAGCCGTTCCAGGACCAGGACGGAACGGCCGGCGCGGGCCAGGTAGGCGGCGGCGACGAGGCCGTTGTGGCCCCCTCCGACGATCACCGCGTCGTAGACGTCGTGCGCGAAACCCCGGGAGCCTGCGTTGGCGGTCATGGCTCTTGGTAGCACACCTGGCCGAGCCGCTCCAGACAGTGGGCCTCGTCGGCGTGGGCCAGGACGGTGTCCGGGTGCTCGTCGCCGAGCGAGCGCTCGCGGATCCCGGACAGGTCCCGGTAGACGGGCAGCGCCTGGTCCCAGCGGCCGAGCCGGCCCAGGCCGACGGCGAGTTCCCGCCGGCTGACCAGGGTGTCCGGGTGTTCCGCGCCCAGGGCCTTGGCGCGGGCCGCGCCCACCTCGCGGGCTTCGGCCACGGCCTCCTCCCAGCGGTCGAGGCGGCCCAGGTTGACGCCGAGGACGTGCCGGGCCCGCAGGGTCTCCGGGTCGGCCGCTCCGTAGGCCCGGGTGCGGTCGCGGACCAGGGACCGGAACAGGTCGAGGGCCTCGGCGGCGCGGCCCGTGCGGCCGAGCGCGATCCCGGTCTCGTAGCGGGCGGCGAGGGCGTCGGGGTGGTCCCGGCCCAGGACCCGCTCACGGGCGGCGGCGACCTGGCGGAACACGGTCAGCGCCTCGTTCCAGCGGCCGAGCCGGCCGAGGGCGTAGCCGACCTCGTACCGGGTCAGGAGCGTGTCCACGTGTTCGGGCCCGAGCACGTCGGCCCGGTCGGCCGCCACCGCGGCGGCGGCCTCGTGGGCCTCGGCGTGCCGGCCGAGGGCGCCGAGGGCGCAGGCCAGGTTGTGGCGGCAGCGCAGGGTGTCGGGGTGGCGCGGGCCCGCGGTGCGGACGCGGGCGGCGAGCACCGCCCGGTACCTCTCGTAGGCCTCGCCGTGGCGGCCGAGGCGCCCGAGCTCGTACGCCTCCTCCTGGCGGGCGGCCAGGGTGTCGGCGTGGTCGGGGCCGAGCACCCGCGCCCGGCCCTCGGCCACGGCCGCGTACACGGCGAGGGCCTCCTCGGGCCGGCCGGCGCGGCTGAGGGCGAAGGCGCGGATGTGGCCGGCGTCCAGGGAGTCGGGCCGGCCCGGGTCGGTCGGGGCGTGCGCGCGGACCTCCGCCGGCCCGTAGGCGGCGGTGAGCCGGGGGTCGTCGGCGGGGGCGGGCCGCAGGATCCGCTGTTCACCGGACGGACCGCCGGTGACGGGGTACCCGCCGTACCCGGGGCCGATGAGGTGGCCCGGCCCGGACCCGGCGGCGTGGTGGCCGGTCCCCGGCACGAAGGTGCCGGCGGCCCAGCCGGACCCGGCGCCACGGCCGGTGCCGGACGCGGCCGCCCGGTCCGCCCCGGGAGAAGGGACGGGGCCGGACCCGTGGGCGTCCGCACGGCCGGGGCCGGGCACGCCGGGGTGGCCGGAGGCGGCCGAATGCCCGGACAGGGGCAGGGAGACCGTGCCGGACACGGGCGCGGTCGCCGTACCGGGAACGGGACCGGTCGCCGGATGGCCGCCGCCGAAGCCGGCGCCCGGACCCTGCGGGTGGCCGCCGCCCGGGTGGCGGGCGGCCGTCCAGGAGCCGGTGAGCACGGCCCACTCCCCGCTGGCCGGCCGGGCGTCGATGCCCGCCTTGCGCCCGGCGGTCATCCCCGCGGCCCACGCGGGCAGCGGGGCCTGGCCGTGGGCCGCGCCCGCGGCCCCGAAACGGGCGTCGACCAGCCGCCGGTGCAGGTGGCGGGCGTCACCGGGCCGGTCCTCGGGGCGCTTGGCCAGCAGCTCCAGCACGATCCGCTCGAAGTACTCGGGCAGCTCGGGCCGGTGGTCGCGGGGCGGCACGGGCTCCGTGTCGCGGTGGCCGACCAGCACGGACCAGGAGTCGCCGAGGTCGAACGGCGGGGCCCCGGTGGCGATCTCGTAGAGGACGCAGCCCAGCGAGTAGAGGTCGCTGAGGTGGTCGACCTCGCCGCCCGCGATCTGCTCGGGCGACATGTAGTGCGGGGTGCCCATGGCCATGCCGCCGCCGGTGAGCTTGGCGGTGAAGCCGATGTCGTGGGCCAGGCGGGCGATGCCGAAGTCGCAGATCTTCACCGTGCCGTCGGTCAGCCGCATGATGTTGGCCGGCTTCAGGTCGCGGTGGACGACGCCCTGGTCGTGGGTGTAGCCGAGGGCCGCGGCCATCTGCTCGGCGATGTCGAGGACCACGTCGACGGGGAGCGGGCGCGCCTCGTTCTCCTCCATCAGCTGGCTGAGGTTGCGGCCCTCCAGGAGCTCCATGACCAGGTAGAGGGGGCCGCCCGCGGCACTGTCGTCGCCGAAGTCGTGGACGACGGTGACGCCCCGGTGCTGGAGCGAGGCGGCGACGCGCGCCTCGCGGCGGAAGCGCTCGCGCAGCACCTGGGTGAAGTGGGCGTCCTGCTCGGCGCCCACCGGCTTGAGGCACTTGACGGCGACCTGCCGGCCCAGCGACTCGTCGCGGGCGCGCCACACCTCGCCCATGCCGCCGCGCCCGATCAGATCGAGTGACCGGTACCGGCCCTGGATCAGTCTGGACTCCGCCATGTCTTAAAGCCGCCCCCGTCATCGTGCCCGTCGTCGTATCGCGCCCTCCCCAGCCGGTCCAGTATGGCCGCTGACTTACGCAGTGTGTACGCGGAGGGGCGGCTCCCGGGGCCCAGTCGGCGCATCGCTCTCAAGATGTGACCTGGAGGCAGCTGCCAGCGTAGACCTGCGGGAACGGTGCGCAGTACGCGACCGGTGAGGCGCAGGCGCCGGGTGACCGTGCGTGAGGGCGGTGCGGGGCGGCCGTACAGCTGGTGCGCCCAGCCGGGAAGGGTGGCGTAGGCGAGCCCGGCGAGCGGTCTCCACAGCAGGTTTCGGCCAGGGACCAGGAGCGGAGGGACGGGCGGGGAGCGCAGGAACGCGTCGACGGCCCGGGCGTCGGCCCCGGCGGCGAGACGGGGCCGGACCTGCTCGAAGTACGCGGCCAGCCCGGCGGTGTCGGCGGGCACGGCGGCCGGGTCGAGGCCGACGAGGCGGGCGTTGACCCGGTTCTCGTCCACGTACCGGTCGGCTTGGGCGGGGGTGAGAGGAACACCCGAACGGCGCAGTATGTGCAGGAAGCTGTCGATCTGCGCGCAGTGCACCCACAGGAGGAGCGCGGGGTCGTCCACGGGGAACCGCTCCCCCGTGTCCGGGTCGGTGGCCGAGAGCCGGCGGTGGACGGCGCGGACGTGGGCGCCGGCCCGCTCGGCGGCCACGGCGGTGCCGTAGGTGACGGTGCCGACGAAGTCGGCGGTGCGCAGCAGCCGCCCCCAGGCGTCGTCGGCGAAGGCGGAGTTCTCCATGACCCCGCGGACCGCACGCGGGTGCAGGGCCTGGAGGTAGAGCGCGCGGACCCCGGCGATCCACATGACCGGGTCGCCGTGGCAGTGCCAGGTCACGGACCCGGGCCCGTACAGTCCCGGGTCGGCGTCCTCGTACGGAGCTCCGCTCATCGCCCGCCTCCCGCGGTGAGCCTACCCAGGAGGGCGCGCACCCCACCGCCCCCGGCGCGGCGCGGCGCGAAACCGCCCGGCGCCGGCGGCGGCGGGGCGTCAGCGGTCCGTCAGGACCGGGCCGCCCGGCATCAAGGTCCCGTCAGGGGCCGTCCCCCGGCCCGTTCCCCCGGGGATAGCTTCGGTGGCGCGCCCCGGACCGCCTCCCCGCGGCCCGGGGCCCCGCCAGCCCGTCACCCGTGGTTCCCCCTGGGAGGACCCCATGTGCCTGTTCCAGTACGACGACGACCCCGAGCCCGAGGAACGCGTCCCGGCCGGACCGCTGTACGTCCCGGTCCGGCCGGGTGCCGGCGAGGTGGTGGTGCGGATGTTCCGGACCCCGCTGGGCGCTCGTACCGCCGTCGGCTTCACCACCGCGGAAGGGCTCGCCGCCACGCTCGGGGCGGAGCAGCCCTGGATCCGGCTCTCCGAGTCGGCGCTGCGCGCGCTGGCCGAGCCGCTGGGGGCGGGGCCGCTGACCGTCGACCCGACCCTGACCGCACCGGCGGCCGCCCCGGAGCGGCTCGCGCCGCCGGCCGCCGTACCGGGCGCGGGCCCGGTCTCCGGCGGGCGGGGGGCCGCGGTGTCCGGATCCCCGGGGGCGTCGGGCACCCCGGGGTTGTCGGGAGTCTCCGGGATGCCGGGATCCTCCGGGATGCCGGGGGCCTCCGGGCTCTCCGCCAGGGCCGTCTGAAGGGGCCGGGTACCGCCATGACCGTCGAAGTACTCCCCGAGGCAGCGGCCGGCGCCGGCGACCTCTCCGTGTGGCCCGCCTCCACGGCCCGGCTCCCGCACGGCGGCCTGGCCGTCGGCGGGGTGTCGCTGACGGAGGTCGCCCAGCGGTTCGACACCCCCGTCTACGTCCTGGACGAGGGCGAGGTGCGCGGCCGCTGCCGCACCTACCGGGACGCCTTCCCCGACGCCGGGATCCTCTACGCCGCCAAGGCGTTCCTCTCCCGCGCGATGGTGCGCTGGGTGCGGGAGGAGGGCCTGGGACTGGACGTGTGCTCCGCCGGGGAACTGGAGCTGGCCGTCACCTCGGGGTTCCCGCCCGAGCACATCGTGCTGCACGGCAACGCCAAGTCCCCCCGGGACATCGCGTCCGCCCTGCGGCTCGGGGTCGGCAGGATCGTCATCGACAGCCCCTCCGAGATCGCCCGCATCGCGGCCGCCGTCGGGCCCCGGGGGCGCCAGCGGGTGCTGGTGCGGGTGGTGCCGGGTGTCGCCGCGGGCGGCCACGAGAAGATCCGTACGGGCACGGAGGGCCAGAAGTTCGGGCTGTCCGCCACCGACGGGAGCGCCCAGCGGGCCGTGGCCCGGATCCTGGACCAGCCGCAGCTCGAACTCTCCGGCCTGCACTGCCACATCGGCTCCCAGATCACCTCCGTGGACTCCTACCTGGTGGCACTGGGGCGCATGGTGGAGCTGATGGCCGCCGTGCACGAAGCGCACGGCGTCGCCCTGCCCGAGCTCGACCTGGGCGGCGGACACGGCATCGCCTACCGGCCCGGCGAGCCGGCCCTGGACCTCACCGCCCTGGCGCGCGAACTGCGCACCGCGCTGGCGGGGCGCTGCGCGGCCGCGGGGCTGCCCGTGCCCCGGCTGGTCGTCGAGCCCGGGCGGGCGATCGCCGGGCCGGCCGGGGTGGCCCTGTACCGGGTGCTCGCCGTCAAGCACTCCGGCGGGAAGGTGTTCGTGGCCGTGGACGGCGGGATGAGCGACAACCCCCGGCCGGCCCTGTACGGGGTGCGTTACGCCCCGCGGCTGGTCGGCCGGCACTCCACGGCGGGCTCCTGTACGGCCACGGTCGTCGGCCGGCACTGCGAGGCGGGTGACGTCCTGGCCGTCGACGCCGAACTGCCGCAGGACGTGCACCCGGGCGACCTGCTGGCCGTTCCGGTGGCCGGCGCCTACCAGCTGTCCATGGCCTCCGGGTACAACATGGTCGGCCGGCCGCCGGTGGTCGCCGTCCACGAGGGCGCGGCGCGGCTGCTGGTGCGGCGGGAGACGCTGGAGGACTTCCGCAGCCGGGACGTCGGGCGCTGAGCCCCCGCGGCCGCGCAACGGTCCGGTGGGCACTCCCCGTTCGGGGCGCCCGCCGGACCCGCACCAGGGGCCGGGGGTTCGCGATCCGCTCCGCACGTGAGCCGTCCGGTCCCGGCATCCCCACACCGGGAGCCGAACGGCTCATGTGATGCGCGACGAGTGCCGGCGCCGGTCGCCTCGATCCGGGCCCCCCACGGGCCGGAAACGGCACCCTCGGACGGGGTTCGTCACCCCGCCGTCGGCCCTACGCCGCGGAACTGCCATTCCGCTCCGTCGCCCCTCCAGTCTGCTGCCGTCCCGGGCGCCCCCATGACACCCTTGACGTGTTCCTTCCGCTGGTTCACCGATCCTTGACGTGCCCTTGACGTCCTCATCGGCGTGTCATGCCCCCGGGCGGAAAGAGTCCGTCCGCTTCTCGCGGATCCCGATTGTGCGGTGCGCGGCACGGGGACCGCTTCTCCACATCCTGGTAAAAGGACTCTTTCCGCACTTCCATGGAACCACCCCGGCCAGGAGCCCGCCAGGCTGGCGCCCGTCAGCGGCGGACCCTCGGCATGCCCAGGCCGATCCACGAGATGATCTCGCGCTGGATCTCGTTGTTGCCGCCGCCGAAGGTGAAGATCACGGCGCTGCGGTAGCCGCGCTCCAGTTCGCCGTGGAGGACCGCGCCCGCCGAACCGTCCTTGAGTGCGCCGGCCGCGCCGACCACCTCCATCAGCCAGGCGTAGGCGTCCCGGCGCGCCTCGGAGCCGTAGACCTTGACCGCCGAGGCGTCCTGGGGGGTGAGGCTGCCCGACTCGACGGCGCCCACCATCTGCCAGTTGAGCAGCTTCATCGCGTCGAGGCGGGCGTGGGTGCGGGCCAGCCGGCCGCGTACCCACGGCAGGTCGATGACGCGGCGGCCGTCGGCGAGCTTCGTTCCGGCGGCCCAGCGCTGGACGTCGTGCAGGGCGCGGATGGCCATCGTGCCGTGGGCGGCCAGGGTGACGCGCTCGTGGTTGAGCTGGTTGGTGATCAGGCGCCAGCCCTTGTTCTCCTGGCCGACGCGGCGGCTCGCCGGGACGCGGATGTCCTCGTAGTGGCTGGCGGTGGTGTCGTGCGAGGCGAGGGTGTTGATGAGGGTGCAGGAGTAACCGGGGTCGGAGGTCGGGACCAGGAGCATCGTGATGCCCTTGTGCGCGGGGGCGTCCGGGTCGGTGCGGACGGCGAGCCAGACCCAGTCGGCGGTGTCGCCGTTGGTGGTCCAGATCTTCTGGCCGTTGACCACGTAGGTGCCGGTCTCCTCGTCCCCCTCCCGTACGGCCCGGCACTTGAGGGCCGCGAGGTCGGTGCCGGCGTCGGGCTCGCTGTAGCCGATGGCGAAGTCGATCTCGCCGGAGAGGATCTTCGGGAGGAAGTACGCCTTCTGCTCCTCGGTGCCGAACTGCATCAGGGTCGGCCCGACCGTGTTGAGCGCCATCAGCGGCAGCGGGACGACGGCCTGCGCCGCCTCGTCGAAGAAGATGAACTGGTCCATGGGCGACATGCCGCGCCCGCCGTACTCCTCGGGCCAGCCGACGCCGAGCCAGCCGTCCGCGCCGAGGCGGCGGATGGTCTCGCGGTAGAAGCGCTTCTGCGCGGCCGGGTCCTCGTAGCGGGCGTAGACGTCCTGCGGGACGAGCTCGGCGAAGTAGGCACGCAGTTCGGCGCGCAACTGCTGCTGCTCGGGCGTGTATTCGAGGTGCACGGCCCCTCCGGGATCCTCGCGGTCCAGCCGGTCGCTGCGAACGGCGGCGGTCAGAGTAGAACCCGTTACAGGAATAGGGAAGGGGTGGCGGCGGGACGGCGACGGCCCCCTGCCGGGCCCGGTCCGGGTCCGACAGGGGGCCGTCGCGGTGTCAGTCCGCCCGGCGGCACTGGCCCGTGCGGGCGCCGGTCGCGGTGGTGCCGGACTGGAGGAGCTCCGGGTCGTTGCCCTCGCAGCGCAGGGGGCCGGTGACCCGGTCGGCGCGGAACGCCGGGGCCAGGGCCTCGGGGAGCGGGCCGGCGCCGCTGTTGCCGGTGACGCGGACGGCGCCGGTCACCGTGTTGGCCGACACCTCCACGCCCCCGGTGTTGTCCTCGACGGTCAGCGGGCCCCGCAGGGTGCTGCCGGCACAGCCCGCGCCCTCGCGGTCCGAGCCGACGACCACCGGACCGGTGGAGCGCCGGACGCCGACCGGGCCGGTGAGCTCGGAGTGGCAGACGGTCAGGGCGAGGGCGCCGTCGACGGAGACCGGGCCGGTGAGCGAGGCGTCGTTCACGGCGAGGGCGCCGCCCGGGCGGACGGTGAGCGGGCCGTTCTGGCTGCCGCCGGCGCCGATGCAGAGCGCCTCTCCGGCGGCGACGGTCAGCGGGCCCTCGTGGGCCGTGGTGAGGCAGGGGCCGGTGAAGCCGACGGCGACGTCGGTGGGCGCGTCCGTCGTCCCCGGGGTGAAGGCCGCGTCACCGCCGTAGCGGGCGGTGACGGGATGGGTGGTGGGCTGGAGCACGCCGGTGCGCAGGCTCGCGCGGCCGTCGCGCAGCGCCGCGGTGCCCAGCGGGGTGGTCCCGTCGTAGAAGGTGACCTCGCCGCCGGGGGTCCCGCCCGCCGGGTTGGCCGGGTTGACGGTCGCGGTGAGGGTGACGGGCCGCCCGAACAGCGGGGTGGTGTCGTCGGCGGCCACGGTCACCGAGGCCCCGTACCGGAACGACACGACCGCCGCGCCGTCGCCCCGGCGGACGCCCCGCGCGAGGGTGACGGCCGTGGCGGACGGCGCCGCGAAGCTGCTGCCCCCGCCGCCGCCGGCGCCGGACAGGTTGCCCGGGTTGCCGCCGCCGGAGCCGCCGCCGCCGGCGAACCAGCCGCCCCCGCCCCCGCCGCCGCCGGGGCCGCCGGCCCCGCCGTTGCCGCCGGTCCCGCCGCTGCCGGGGTTGGGCAGGCTGGTGTACTGGTCGATGTCGCTGCCCGCGCCGCCCGGAGCACCGTAGTTGGAGTTGCGGGGGCCGCCCGCCCCGTGGGCGGACTGGGTTCCGCCGCCGCCCGCGAGGCCGGAGCCCTCCGGGCCGCCGCCCTGGCCGCCGGGTTCGGCTTCGAGCCCGCCGCCGTTGCCGCCGCGCAGCAGCGGCCCGCCGTTGCCCGCGCCACCGCCGCCGCCGGCCACCAGGACCCGGTCGGCCGCGCCGAAGGCGCCCGTGCGCAGGTCGCTGGCCCCGCCGCCGGAGCCGCCGCCGCCGTGGGCTCCGCCGCCGCCGGAGCCGTGGCCCCGGCCGCCGGGGCGGGCGAACTCGCCGTGCCGGGAGGTGCCGGAGCTGCCGACGCCGCCGACGGTGATCTGGAGCTGCCGGCCGGGGGTCACGGCCAGGGTGGCGCGGGTCTCGCCGCCGAGGCCGCCGAGCGCGCCGGCGTTCGGGGGGCTGGGGAGGACGAAGCCGGCCGCGCTGCCGCCCTCGGCGCCGAAGAGGTCGGCCGTCACCTCGGTCACCCCGGCCGGGACGGTGAACGTGTCCGTCCCGACGGTGGCGTAGGTGCAGGCGGGGGTCGCGGCGGTGAAGACTCCGCCCGTGCCGCAGGGGGTGGCCGGGGCCGCGGGGTCGGCGGTCGCGGGGAGCGGCGCCATCGCGGCGGCCACGAGGCCGGCCGCGCCGGCCGCCTTCAGGATCTTCGATCGGTACATGCTCAAGGGGGTTCCAAACGACGGTGCTCGGGAGACGAGACGTGCGGGGCCGCGGCCGTGGCGGGGGCCGTGGCCGCGGCGACCGGTGCTACGGGTGGATCAGACGCCGTCGTCGGCGCAGAGCGCCCAGACGTCGGAGTAGGTGTTCGGGGAGCTGGGGGCGCCGGTGTGGGTGAAGGCGGACCAGTAGGCGGCGTTGGTGGTGCCGTCCGAGACCGGGCTGCCGCCGGAGTCGCTCGGGTAGCTGCCGTTGAGGTGGTCGCCCGGGGAGCCCGGACCGGTGAAGTTCGTGGTCGTGACGCCGCCCCCGCTGATCGCGGCGCCGCCGCTGACCAGCTTCCCGTCGTTCTGCCCGCAGCCGACGGTCACGGTCGCGCCGGCGGTGCCGGCGGTGGGGCCGCTGACCTCGCTGAAGCGGACCTTGACGGTCGTACCGCTGATGTTGATGTTGTTGCCGCTGCAGACGGCGTACGCGTAGGTGGTGTTGCCGCTGTCGCCGCCCCCGCCGTTCCAGCCGACGGCGCTCCAGGAGTCGGGGTTGGTCTCGCCGTCCGCCGCGGCCTTCTGGCCGTAGCCGTGGGCGGAGTCGTTGAAGGTGGGGAAGCCGGCGATCGGCTTGAGGCTGCCGACGACGGACGGGGTGATGCGGGCTCCGCCACCGAGCAGACGGGTGCCCGCGGGGCAGGTGGCGGTGACCAGGCCGACCGTCGAGCTGGTGACGGGTCCGGCGACCTTGTTCATCACCACCTGGGTGTGGTTGATGAGGTTGCTGCTGAAGCACATCGCGTACGGGGTGCTGGAGAAGGAGGCGTTGACCGCTCCCCCGCTGCCGCCGATGCCGAGCCAGTAGGCGACGTCGGTGCCGACCACGCCGGTGGAGCCGGTGTACTCGGTGCTGCCGTCGGGGCTGGGCGAGGTGCCGTTGATCTTGTTGCCGTTGGACGAGGTACCGGTGCCGATGGCCTGGTTGATGCCGCCGCCGGAGATCAGGCCGCTCGAACAGTGGGCGTTGGTGGATATCTCGGCGAAGGCGGAGCCGGGTCCGGAGGTGGCGCCGGGGGTCTTCACGGTCACGCCCACGGTGTTGGCGTAGGCGGTCCCCGGTATCGCCAGGGCCAGCAGGGCGCCGAGGATCAGCGCCCTTCCGGCCAGCGGGCGCCGGCGCAGGAACTTGTCCATCGGGTCGTCTCCCTTTCGGAGGTGGAGCTCGGGCAGGCGAAGGCGCGCACGGGCGGCACCGGGAGGCGTCCGTACGGACGTCCGGTGCGGCGTGCGGGGGCGGTTCGCTCTGGTCGGGGGTGCCGGCGGACGCCGGAGCGGCGTGGGCCGGTGCCGCGGTGGGCTGCGCGCTGGATCAGCGGACGGACGGGGCCTCGCGGGAGCGGGTGCCGCGCGCGGCGGGCGGGACGGACCAGGTCGTGGACCGCCCCGCCCGCTTGGCACGCGGATGGCACTTGCGGAATGTAGCAGTCGTATAAGGCTGCATGTAAGCCGGGAATGACGACTTCACCTAGCAAATGCGGTACTCGCCAGTAGCTCACCGGTGGTCGCGGGCGCCGGTAGGGTCACCCCCCCATGACGGACGCGCGGGAAGTACCGCAGGGCGTACTGGCGGGAAGCGAGACGGTCGTCGGGCGGTCCGGAACGACGCACCACCACACGGGCGGCGGGGCCCCGGTCCCGCTCCGGCTCCGCCGGCGGGCGTCCGACGCGGCGTGGGTGTTCGAGGTCGGCACCCCGGCCGCCACGGTGCCGGTCCTCGCGGGCGTCGCGCGCGAGCAGGACGTACGGGCCTTCGCGCGGGGGGTCCTGGACACCCTGGAGGCGCGGGCCGGGGAACACGGCTTCCGGCTGTTCGACGACGGCCGCACGCAGGTGCCGGCCACGGTCGGGTACGGGCCCGAGCCGTACCTCACCCTGGAGGCCTCCTTCGGGCCCGGGCGGGACCGCGTCGCCGCCGGCCCCGACGGCGGGCCCCCGCGCTCCGCCCCGTTCGGCTGGAGCTACGCGGAACTGGACGGGATCCCCCTCGCCGAGCCGGCGGCCCTGGCCGGGTTCGCCCGGGCGCTGCTGGAGGCCGTCGGGGAGTAGCCGCACGCGCCGGCGCCCGGCCGCGGCCGGGCGCCGAACCGCGGTGCGGGGCAGGTCAGTTCAAGGCCGCGATCATCGCCTCGGCCGTCGCCGCCATGGCCGTCCGGGCTGCGGTGAGGTACGGGCGGGGGTCGGCCGGGGTCAGGTGGGCGCGGATCGCCCCGGTCATGGCCACGTTGAGCGCCGTCCCGATGTTGACCTTGCGGATGCCTCCGGCCACCGCGGCCGCGAGTTCCCCGTCGGGCAGTCCGGACGAGCCGTGCAGCACCAGCGGCACGTCCACCGCCTTGGCCAGCCGCGCCAGCAGGGCGTGGTCGAGGGAGGCGGTCCTGCTGGTCATGGCGTGGGTGCTGCCGACGGCCACGGCCAGGGCGTCCACCCCGGAGTCGGCGACGAACCGCCGCGCCTCGTCGGGGTCCGTACGCGCGCCCGGCGCGTGCGGGTCCAGTGGCGCGGCCCCGTTCTTCCCGCCGACCTCGCCCAGCTCCGCCTCGATCCACAGGCCGTTCGCGTGGGCCCAGTCCGCGGCCGACCGGGTGGCCTCCAGGTTCTCGGCGTAGGGCAGGTGCGCGGCGTCGTACATCACCGAGCCGTACCCGGCGTCGGCGGCCCGCCGCAGCAGGTCCGCGCTCTTGACGTGGTCCAGGTGCAGCCCGACGGGCACCCGCGCGGCCTCGGCGCAGGCGGCCGCGGCCCGGGTGATGGGGAGCAGGGCCCCGCCGCGGAACTTCACGGCGTTCTCGCTGAGCTGGAGGATGACGGGCAGACCGGCCCGCTCGGCCCCCTCGACCACGGCCTCGGCGTGCTCCAGGGTGATGACGTTGAAGGCGGCGACGGCCCGTCCGGCGGCGGCCGCCTCCGCGACGAGGACCCCGGCGGGGGCGAGGGTCATCGGACCGCCCCCTCACCGCTGGTGAGGATCACCGAGCGGGTGAGGTTGCGCGGCGCGTCCGGGTCCAGCTGCCGCACGGCGGCGACCGCCACGGCCAGCCGCTGCACCCGCACCAGTTCCGCGAGCGGGTCGAGCGCGCCGTCCACCCACTCGGCGCCGGTGCCCAGGACCTGCTCGGCGATGCCCTCGGGGGTGCCGCCCAGCGACCAGGTCACCGAGCCGGGGCCGGTGACGCTGACCGGCCCGTGCCGGTACTCCATCGCCGGATAGGCCTCGGCCCACGACAGCGAGGCCTCGCGCATCTTGAGGGCCGCCTCGTGGGCGAGGCCCACGCTCCAGCCCCGCCCCAGGAAGGTGAACTGCCCCCGGGCCTCCAGTCCGGCGGGCAGCGGTTCGGCCAGCGCGGTGCGGGCGTCGGCGACCACGTCCGGGGTGTGCGCGCCCACGTGGGCCCGCAGCAGGGTGAGGGCCGTGGTGGCGAAACGGGTCTGGACGACGGACCGCTCGTCGGCGAAGTCCAGCACGACCAGCCCGTTCGCGAGGGTGGTCACGGGGGAGTCCGGGTCCCCGACGACGGCGGTGGCCGCGATCCCCGCCTCGCGCAGCGCCGACAGCAGGTCCAGCACCTCGGTGGTGGTGCCGGAGCGGGTCAGCGCCACCACCCGGTCGTAGCGGCGGTGGCGGGGGAACTCCGAGGCGGGGAAGGCGTCGGTCTCCCCCTGCCCGGCCTCCTCGCGCAGGGCGGCGGCGGCCTGGGCCATGTAGTACGAGGTCCCGCAGCCGACGATCGCGGTACGCTCCCCCGGCTTCGGCAGCACCGCCCGGTGGGCCGGGGCCAGTTCGGCGGCCCGTTCCCAGCTCTCGGGCTGCGTGGCCAACTCGTACGCGACGTGACTCATGCGGGCTCCCTGCGCGTTGGATGCGTCATCCTGGCGGTTCCTGCGTGCTGCTGCTGCGTGTTCCTGCAAGGTAGCGGTCGGTTTCGCGCAACTTCAAGCATCTGCCGGGTGTCCGCCTGGGTTAATCTCGACGGCGGGGCCGGGGAGGAAACCCGGGGACGACACGGGAGGGCGCCATGACCCGCACGGAACGCTGGCAGAGACTGCTGGACCTGCTGGTGGAACGGGACGGGCTGGAGGTGGAGTCGGCGGCCGAGGCGCTCGGCGTGTCCGCCGCGACCATCCGCCGCGACCTCGACCAGCTGGCCGAACAGCAGCTCCTGGTCCGCACGCGCGGCGGGGCGGTGCCGCACGGGGTCTCGTACGAACTCCCCCTGCGCTACCGGACCTCGCGGCGGGCCGCCGAGAAGCGCCGGATCAGCGAGGCCGTCGCGGAGTTGATCGCCCCGGGCGAGGTGGTCGGCCTGACGGGCGGCACCACCACGACGGAGGTGGCCCGCGCCCTGGCCGCCCGCCCGGACCTGGCCGGCGGCTCCCCCGCGCTGACGGTGGTCACCAACGCCCTCAACATCGCGGGCGAGCTGGTGATCCGGCCCCAGTTCAAGATCGTGCTGACGGGCGGGGTGGCCCGCCCCCAGTCCTACGAACTCACCGGCCCGCTCGCCCAGCAGACGCTCGGTCAGCTCACCGTGGACACGGCGGTGGTCGGGGTCGACGCCTTCGACCCGGCGGACGGCGCGGCCACCCGCCACGAGGACGAGGCCGCCGTCAACAGCCTCCTGTGCGCCCGCGCCCGCCGCGTGGTCGTCGCGGCCGACTCCACGAAGCTCGGCCTCCGCGCGTTCGCCCGCATCTGCCCCACCGCCTCGGTACACACCCTGGTCACGGACACCGCCCTGCCCGCCCCACTGGCGGCGGCGTTCGAGGGGGCGGGGGTGGAGCTGATACGGGTTTAGGGGTGGGGTGGGGTGGGGTGGGGCCGGGGCGAGGTGAGGGGGGCGGGGTCTGAGGTTCGGCGGCGCACCGGCCGGGCGGCGACCGGACAGCGGGCGGGACCGGGGAGGCCGGGACCTCGGCGGGGCGGTCTCAGGGAGGGGTGGGGGTTTCCCGCCAGTCTCATCGTCCTTCCGCGTCGGGCCGGCCTGTCAAGGGCGCTCCCTTCGGTCGCG
>NZ_JBIWFZ010000015.1:0-192893 GCF_044763325.1 Streptomyces sp. NPDC096136
ATCTGACGCGTGGGGGCGGCCCCGGTTCCCATGGGATGTCGGCCCGGATGGGCGGTCTGCCGGCCCCCGACGACCCCGCCTCATCGCTGCTCCCGCCGCGTGTCCGACTCTGGACCGTCCCGTTCCTTTGGGGGGTTCCCGGCAGTCTTCGGCTTTTCGTGGCGGGGCGGTCTGTCAAGGGTCGCCGTAGGCGATCGCGTAGCGACGCGACGAAGGAGCGCCCTTGACAGGCCGTCACGACGCGGAAGGACGATGAGACTGGCGGGAACCCCCCAACCCTCTCTGAGACCGCCCAGCCGGGACCCCGCCCCCACCGACCCCGCCCAGCTTCACCCACCCCGCCCCCGCCCCCTCACCCCTCCAGCAGTCGCGCCTTGAACCGGCTGAACTCCTCCGGGGTCAGGAGCCCTTCCCGGGCGAGGTCGGCCAGTTGGTTGAGCTCCGGGACCAGGGTTGCGTGTGCGGGCGGCGTCGGCTGGGGCGTCCCGGGCGGGGTGGTCGGCCAGGGGCTCGGGCGGGCCATCGCGTCGGCCTCGTCCGCCGCTTCCGCCCGCCCCTCCATCCCGGCGGCCCCCGCGGCCTCCGCCAGGGCCTCGGCCTCGTCCTCCGCGAACGCGTCGGCAAGGGAGTCACCCGCACCGGCCCCCACACCGGAACCCACGGGCTCCTCCTCCCCCTCCCGCCCCACCTCCCGCTCCCCCTCGCCCACGTCCTGGTTCCACTCCGCCGCCCCCGCCGCCCGCCGCAGCAGGCCCCGCAGCAGGGGGTGGCCCGCAGGCCGGGTCGCCGCCGTCACCGTCACGTTCACCGGCCGGATGAACATCAGGCCACCTCCACCCGCTCCGCCGGGATCCGGACCGAGCCCACGATCCGCCCGCCCGCCGCCCGTACGGCGAGGGCCGCGTCCTGCGCCCAGACGTGCTCGACGACCAGCAGCAGCGCGCAGCTGCCCCGGTCCAGGAGCTCCGCCGCCTCGCGCACGTCCTCCGGGCCGATCAGCCGGGCCACGTCGCGGCCCGCCAGGAGGCCGCGCAGCTCCACGAACTCGTCGAACTCCGCCGCCATGACCTCCCCCGAGGCCGTCTTCGTCGTGACGAGGCCGTCGATCAGGCGCACCACCCCGGTCTTGCGCAGCCCCGTCACGGCCTCGACCGCCGGGACCCGGAGCTGTTCCTCCGGGAAGGCGAGGACGATGAATTCCACAGGTCCCATAAGGCTCGGCTCCGGCTCCTGCTCGTGGCGATTCCGACCGTTTCTGACGACTCTTCGGCAGACTATGGCATAACCGGACATAGGGGTGGTTGGCTTGCTACGTTTCCCGTATGCCCCCGCCAGCCCTGACGGCGAAGGTGACGGAGCCCGAGCCCGCTCCGCCCCCTCTCCCCGGCGCCCGCACCCCCAAGCGCCGGGGCATCGAGCTGATGCTCCTCGCCGGAGCCGTCCTGATCTCCGTGCTGGGCTACGCGTACGTCGGCCTCGCCGGCCGGGTCTCGACCTCCACCACCCACTACGCCGCCGGCCTCGCCGTGGCCGCGCTGGTCGCGCACCTCGCCGTACGCCTCCGGGCCCCGTACGCCGACCCTGTCCTCCTGCCCATCGCCGTCCTGCTCAACGGCCTCGGTCTCGTGCTCATCGAGCGGCTCGACCTCGCCACCCCGGGCGAGGCCGGCGCGGGGGACCAGCTGCGCTGGTCGGGGCTCGGCGTGGGGCTGTTCGCCCTGGTCGTCGCCGGGCTGCGCGACCACCGGGCGCTCCAGCGGTACGCCTACCTCTCCGTCACCGCCGCCCTCGCGCTGATGCTCGTCCCCGTCTTCTTCCCGGCCGTCAACGGCGCCCACATCTGGATCCGCTTCGCCGGGCTCTCCTTCCAGCCGGGGGAGTTCGCCAAGATCCTGCTGGCCGTCTTCTTCGCCGCCTACCTCGCCGCCAACCGCACCGCCCTGGCCCTCACCGGCCGACGGCTCTTCTGGAGGCTCCGGCTCCTGCCCGGCCGGGTCCTCGGGCCGATCCTCACGATCTGGCTGCTCAGCGTGGGCGTCCTCGTCCTGGAGCGGGACCTCGGCACCTCGCTCCTCTTCTTCGGCCTCTTCGTCATCATGCTGTTCACCGCCACCGGCCGGATCGGCTGGATCGCCGTCGGGCTGCTCCTCGCCGCGCTCGGCGCGTACGCCGTCGGCACCCTCGAACCGCACGTCCACAGCCGCGTCCAGGACTGGATGAATCCTTTCGCCTCCATCGACCGCGGCGAGGGGCCCGGCCAGCTGGCCCAGTCCCTCTTCGCCTTCGCCGCCGGCGGCCTCCTCGGCGCCGGCATCGGCCACGGCCAGTCCTTCCTCATCGGTTTCGCCGCCAAATCGGACTTCGTCCTCGCCACCGCCGGCGAGGAGCTGGGCCTCGTCGGCCTGACCGCCCTCCTGCTCCTCTACGGACTCCTCGTCTCCCGCGGCTTCCGTGCCGGGCTCGCCCTCCGCGACCCCTTCGGGCGGCTCCTCGCCACCGGGCTCGCCTCGATCGTCGCCCTCCAGGTCTTCGTCATCGCGGGCGGTGTCACCGGCCTGATCCCGCTCACCGGCATGGCCATGCCCTTCCTGGCCCAGGGCGGATCCTCCGTCGTCACCAACTGGATCATCGTCGCCCTGCTGGTCAGGCTCAGCGACAGCGCCCGCGGCGGCGGGGTGACCGGGCCGGCCGGGGCGACCGGGGTCGCAGGAGGTCCGGGATGATCCGCTACATCCGCTGGTGCGCGTACTTCTGCGTGCTCCTCCTCGCCGCGCTCCTCGTCAACGTGGCCCGCGTGCAGGTCTGGGAGTCCGCCGCCTACGGTGCGAACCCGGCCAACAAACGCCCCGCCATCGCGCGCTACGCCCAGCCGCGCGGCAACCTCCTCGTCGACGGCCGGCCCGTCACCGGCTCCCGCGACAGCGGCCAGCTGCTGCGCTACGAGCGGACCTACACCGACGGCCCGCTCTACGCGCCCGCCACCGGCTTCTCCTCCCAGACGTACGGGACCAGCTTCGCCGAGCGGGCCGAGGACGCCGTCCTGGCCGGCACCGATCCGGGGCTCTCCGCCTTCCCCCTCTGGTACGACCTCTCGCGCGGCCGCCCCGCCGGCGGCGACGCCGCGACCACCCTGCGCGCGGACGTGCAGCGGGCCGCGTACCGGGGGCTCGGCGGCAAGCGCGGCGCGGCGGTCGCGCTGGAGCCGGCGACCGGCCGGATCCTGGCGCTGGTGAGCAGCCCCTCCTACGACCCGGGCCTGCTCTCCGGCACCGGTGCGGCGGTCAAGGCGGCCTGGGCGCGGCTGAACGCGGACCCCGCCAGGCCGATGCTCAACCGGGCGCTGCGCGAGACGTATCCGCCGGGCTCCACCTTCAAGATCGTGACGGCGGCCGCGGCCCTGGACGCGGGCGTGGTCGACGACGTGGACGCCCCCACCCGCACCCCGGACCCGTACCCGCTGCCCGGCACGAGCACCCTGCTGCCGAACGCCGGCACGGGCTGCGAGGACGCCTCGATGGCGGAGGCGGTGCAGTGGTCCTGCAACACCGTGATGGCCGGGATCGGGGTGCGGGTGGGCCTCAGGGGCATGGTCGAGGCGGCGGAGCGGTTCGGGTTCAACGACGAGGAGCTGCGGGTGCCGTCCTGGGTGTCCCGGTCGAACTTCGACACCGACATGAGCCCGGACCAGCTGGCGCTGTCCTCGATCGGGCAGTTCAACACCAGGGCCACGCCGCTGCAGATGGCGATGGTGGCGGCGGCGGTGGCCAACGGCGGCGAGATCGAGACGCCCTATCTGGTGGACCGTACGACCCGTCAGGGCGGTGGCCCGGTCCGGCGCTCCGGACCGCGCACCCTGGGCCGCGCCATGAGCCCGCCGACGGCGCTGCGGATGCAGGAGCTGATGGTGAAGGTGGTGGAGGAGGGCACCGGGCGCAACGCGGCGATCCCGGGCGCCCGGGTCGGCGGCAAGACCGGTACGGCCCAGCACGGGCTGGGCAACGCCGGCACGCCCTACGCGTGGTTCATCGGCTGGGCCAAGGCCGGGGAGGCGCCGGTGCCGGCGGTCGCGGTGGCGGTGGTGGTCGAGGACGCCTCGGCGGTCCGCGGTGACATCAGCGGCAACGGCGCGGCGGCCCCGATCGCCCGCGCGATGATGCAGGCCTCCCTGTCCGGCCACTGACCGGCGACGCCTCGGCCGGGGCCCGCACGCCGGGCAGGCCCCCGGTCTCGGCCTCAGGCCCGCACGCCAGGCCGGCCCCCGGGTCCGTCTGCCAGGCCGGCCCTCGGGCCCGCCCCCAGGCAGGCCCCCGGTCTCGGCCCCAGGCCCCCCGGGCTCGGCCGCCCGGGTCTCGGCCCGCCCGAGGCTCCGCCGGCCTAGGCTTGCGCGCCCTCCTCGATGGCCGCCTCCACCTCCGCCACCCGGTCCCGCTCCTCGGCCGCGAAGCGTTCCCGGTCGAGGGCCTCGGCGATCTCCTCGTCCTGGGTCATCAACAGGTCGAGGTTGGAGTCGCCCATCTCGAAGACGCCCATGTCCAGGTACGCCTTCTGCAGCCGCTCGCCCCACAGCCCGATGTCCTTCACGCACGGCACGATCCGGCTGAACAGCAGCCTGCGGAACAGGTGCAGGAACTCCGACTGCTCGGAGAACTCCTCCGCCTCCCGCCGCGGGATACCGAAGTTCTCCAGCACCTCCACCCCGCGCAGCCGGTCGCGCATCAGGTGGCAGCCCTCGATGACGAACTCCTCGCGCTCGCGCCGCTCGGCGTCCGTCAGCTGCCGGTAGTAGTCGCGCAGGGCCATCCGTCCGAAGGCCACGTGCCGGGCCTCGTCCTGCATCACGTACGCGAGGATCTGCCGGGGCAGCGGCTTGTCCGTCGTGTCGCGGATCATCCCGAACGCGGCCAGCGCCAGCCCCTCGATGAGCACCTGCATGCCCAGGTACGGCATGTCCCAGCGGGAGTCGCGCAGGGTGTCGCCCAGCAGCCCCTGGAGGCTGTCGTTGATCGGGTAGAGCATCCCGACCTTCTCGTGCAGGAAGCGCCCGAAGACCTCGGCGTGCCGGGCCTCGTCCATGGTCTGGGTGGCGGAGTAGAACTTGGCGTCCAGGTCCGGCACGGACTCCACGATGCGTGCCGCGCACACCATCGCGCCCTGCTCGCCGTGCAGGAACTGGCTGAAGTTCCAGGCGCCGTAGTGCCGGCGCAGCTCGCCCTTGTCCCGTTCGGTCAGCTTGGCCCAGTGCCGGGTGCCGTAGAGGGTCAGGACCTCGTCGGGGGTGCCCAGCGGGTCGTACGGGTCGACCTCGATGTCCCAGTCGATGCGCTTGGCGCCGTCCCACTGCTTGTCCTTGCCCTTCTGGTAGAGCGCGAGGAGGCGTTCGCGGCCCTCGTCGTACTCCCAGCTGAAGCGGGCCGAGCCGCCGGCGGGCACCTGCCAGACGCCCTCGCCCGGGGCCGTGGTGTAGAGCTCGTGCGTCGACACTGACGCCTCCTCGTCTCACGTACTGCCGTACTGCCGTACAGGACTGGACGGTTGGCAGCGTCACACGTTGGTAGACACGGGGTCAACAAGTCGTGCGCGAGGGATTGACGACCTTGCTGACAAGCAGTCTTATAAGACGTGACCGTTGGTAACCCGACTGCCGAGGGGCCCGAAGCCATGACGACCGTGACGGAGCGAGCCGCGCTGAGGGACGCCCTCGGCCTCCTCAAGGACCGCGAGCAGATCGCCGAGCGCCTGCTCGAATCCTCCGCGAAGCACTCCTTCGACCCCGACGAGGAGCTCGACTGGGAGGCCCCTCCCGTCGACGGGAAGTACTACTGGCCGCCCGAGCTGCTCTCCCTCTACGACACCCCGCTGTGGAAGAAGATGGGGGAGGAGCAGCGCATCGAACTCTCCCGCCACGAAGCGGCCGCCCTCGCCTCGCTCGGCATCTGGTTCGAGATCATCCTCATGCAGCTGCTGGTCCGGCACATCTACGACAAGTCGCTGACCAGCAACCACGTCCGCTACGCGCTCACCGAGATCGCCGACGAGTGCCGCCACTCGATGATGTTCGCCCGCATGATCCGGACGGGCGGCGCCCCCGCCTACCCGGTCTCCCGCGCCAACCACAACCTCGCCCGGATCCTGAAGACGGTCTCCACCACCCCCGGTTCCTTCGCCTGCACCCTGCTCGGCGAGGAGATCCTCGACTGGATGCAGCGCCTGACCTTCCCGGACGAGCGCATCCAGCCCCTCGTGCGCGGAGTGACCCGCATCCACGTCATCGAGGAGGCCCGGCACGTCCGCTACGCCCGCGAGGAGCTGCGCCGCCAGATGCTGACCGCCCCGCGCTGGGAGCGCGAACTCACCCGGCTCAGCTGCGGCGAGGCCGCCCGCGTCTTCTCCCTCGCCTTCGTCAACCCGGCCGTCTACGACAACGTCGGCCTCGACCGGCGCGAGGCCGTCGCCCAGGTCAAGGCCAGCGGCCACCGCCGCGAGGTCATGCAGACCGGAGCCAAGCGGCTCACCGACTTCCTCGACGACATCGGCGTCCTGCGCGGCGCCGGACGCCGCCTCTGGAAGAGCTCCGGCCTCCTCCCGTAAGCCCCCGCGAGCCGCACCGTACGTCTACGCTGCGGACATGACCGTACGCACCGTACGTGCCTACCGCAGGCTGAGCGTCGAGGAGCGGCGGGCCCAACTCCTCGACGCGGCCCTGTCGCTGTTCGCGCACCGGGCCCCGGAGGAGGTCTCCCTCGACGACGTCGCGGAGGCCGCGGGGGTCTCGCGGCCGCTGGTCTACCGCTACTTCCCCGGCGGCAAGCAGCAGCTGTACGAGGCCGCCCTGCGCTCGGCGGCCGACGTCCTCGAACTCTGCTTCGCCGAACCCCAGACCGGGCCGCTCACCGCACGGCTCTCCCGGGTCCTCGACCGCTACCTGGCCTTCGTCGACGGACACGACGCCGGCTTCGCCGCCCTCCTCCAGGGCGGCAGCGTCGTGGAGACC
Organism: Streptomyces sp. NPDC096136; assembly: GCF_044763325.1. Classification (NCBI taxonomy): domain Bacteria; kingdom Bacillati; phylum Actinomycetota; class Actinomycetes; order Kitasatosporales; family Streptomycetaceae; genus Streptomyces; species Streptomyces sp. NPDC096136. The sequence continues at coordinate 6,992 of NZ_JBIWFZ010000015.1, forward strand.
TCGCGCACCACCGCCACGGTGGACGGCATCCGCCGCGCGGCCGCCGAGCAGATCCTCCTCCACCTGGAGCTGCCCGCCCCGGGCCCCGGACCCCGGCTGCGGATGATGGTCCGCACCTGGATCACGGCGGTCGAGGCGGCCTCCCTGATCTGGCTCGACGAGGGCAAGCAGCCGGAGGCCGCCACCCTCCGGGACTGGCTGGTCGACCAGTTCATCGCCCTCCTGACGGCCACCGCCGCCACCGACCCCGAAACGGCCTCCGCCGCCCGCGCGGCCCTCGCCCTGGAACGCGCGGACGGCCCCGCGGGCCTCCTCGCGCGGCGCGTGATCCCCGTGGTCTCCGACGCGGCCCACCTGCTGTGACACTGGTGGGGTGAGAAGCGAACCGACCCCCTTCGAGGGCGGCCCGATGGACGGCCGGGTCCTCCCGATCCTCCTCGGCCCGACGGGACACCCGCCGAAGTGGTACGAGATCCCCGTCCCGGCGGCGGACGGCGGACCGCCGACGGTCCTGCTGTACCAGCGGGTGCCGTCGGGGTACACGAAGCGGCTGGGGCTCCAGAAGGGGTGGAAGTACGCGTTCTGCCCGACGGGCGAGAAGCCGAAGCTCCGCTGGCCGTGGACGAAGCCCCCGCGACACGACGCCTGACCGGCGGGGCCGGGCCGCGGCGGGCCCCGTCCCGCCGGGGTGCGGGTGAGCGGTCGGCGCCCGGTCCCTCGCGGGGTACGGGCGCGTCCCTACGACGCCGGCGGCGCCGGCGGCTCCGGCAGGGTCAGCACCGCCAGGGCCCCGCCGCCCGCCGCCGCGCGGAAGTCCAGCCGGGCGCCGATCGCCTCGGCCTGGCCTACCGCGATGGTCAGCCCGAGCCCGTGCCCCCCGCCCCCGCTCCGGAACCGCTGCGGCCCCCCGTCCAGCAGGTACTGCGGGTACCCGCCCCCGTGGTCCCGTACGGTCACCACCGGGCCGTTCACCGTCACCACCACCGGACCCCGCCCGTGCTTGTGGGCGTTCGCGACCAGGTTCCCCAGCACCCGCTCCAGCCGCCGCCGGTCCGTCTCCACGTGCGCGTCCCGGACGACGACCACCTCCGTGTCCGTCCCCGAGGCCCGCACCACCCTCCGCGCCAGCCGTGCCAGCTGGTGCAGATCGGTCTCCACCCGCTCGCTCCCGGAGTCCAGCCGCGAGATCTCCAGCAGGTCCTCGGTCAGCTGCCGCATCGTGCGCACCCGCTCCCGCACCAGCTCCGTCGGCCGTCCCTCCGGGAGCAGCTCCGACGCCGCCTGCAGACCGGTCAGCGGGGTGCGCAGCTCGTGCGCCACGTCGGCCGTGAACCGCTGCTCGCTCAGCAGCTTCCGCTGGAGGGACCCCGCCATCCTGTCGAGCGCCCCCGCCACCGTCGACACCTCGTCCGGGTGCCGTGAGGGATCCTCCGCGCGCGGGTCGCCGACCCGCGCGTCCAGGTCGCCCCGGGTGATGCGCCGCGCGACCGTCGCCGTCTGGTGCAGCCGCCGCGTCACCCGCGTCACCGCGAAGGCCCCGACCAGCAGCGTCCCCCCGAGGGCCAGCACCGAGGAGCCGATGATCGCGTTGTCCAGCCCCGTGATCGTCCCCGCGCTCTGCCCGTAGTCGACGGAGGTGGCCAGCGCCCGCCCGTCGGCCGGGGCCGCCGCCCACATCACCGGCCGTCCCTGCCGGTCCTCCGCCACGACCGTCCCGCGCTGCCCGCTCACCGCCAGCGCCCGCAGCGGCCCCGGCAGCCCCTGCGGGTCGATGCCCGACTCGGGCGGCAGGGCCTCGCCGGCCTCGTAGGCGAGCGAGGCCTCGTGCAGCTTGCCCAGGGCCTCGTCCCGGGCCGTGGCGACGGTCTGCCGGGTCACCTGGACGTGCACGAGCACGCCCAGCACCACGGCCAGCGAGCAGCACATCACCACGATGAAGCACGCCGACTTCCAGGTCAGCGTCGCCGTCCAGGCGGGCAGCAGCCGTCTCACGGCGCACCCGCGGAGGGGCCCGTGGAGGGGCCCGTGGAGGGGCCGGCCGCCCCCGCCGGCACCCGTACGATCTGCTCCCGCGCCGGCAGCATCGTCCGCTGCTTCGCGTCCCAGGACCAGGCGGTGATCAGCTCGTACCCGGAGTTGCCGCTCGGCACCCGCAGGACCACGTCCCGCCCGGCCAGCTCCACGCCGATCACGGTCTGGGTCGTCGCCATGATCCGGTTCAGCCGGCCGTCCGGATCGGCCGTGTACACCCGTACGGACATCATCCGGTCGGGGAACTCGATCCCGACCACCACCTCGTCCTTGCCGTTCCCGGTCAGGTCCCGGTAGTACGGCGCCAGCACGGGACACGCCCCCGGGGCCCGCCCCTCCCGTCCGCACGCGCGGATCGCCGCGGCGGTCTCCGGGGGCATCCCGTCCGGCCCGACGGAGAGGTCGGGATGTGCCCGCAGCTCGGCCTGCACCAGGGCCACCGGGTCGACGGAGTGCACGTCCTGGCCGGTGACCCGCGGCAGGCCCGGCACGTACTGCGGCGGCGCACCCCCGGGATCGGCGGGCGGTACCTCCGCGCCCTTGCGCTCCGGCCACAGGTCGACGGGCCCGCTCACCGTCGGGGTCGGCCCCGCGGAGACGAGCCCGCCCGTGTTCCCGCACCCGGCGGCCGACGGCAGCAGGGCCAGCAGGACGACCAGCCCGGCACCCGCACCCGTACGTGACCGCGCATCCGGACCTGCAGGCGGATGCGGATGCGCACGCACACGGGAGCGGGGCATGCGCACGGCGCGGGTCCTCCTCTCCGGGGTGGATCAGGCAGTCGTCGGGGACGTCGTCCCGACCACCTTATGCGGAGATAAGCCCGATTTAGGATTTTCGGTCATCGGGGGAAGCCGTCCTCCCGCCCCGGGGCTCAGCCGTCCGTACGGCCCCGGCGCAGCATCGCGAAGCCCAGACCGGCCGCCCCCACGGCCGCGATCCCGCCGCCCGCCGCGAGCAGCAGCACCCCGCCGCCCGGACCGTCGGCCAGGGTGTTCAGCCGCAGCGCCTCGGCGGTGCCGAGGGTGTGGCGGGTCTCGGCGACGGCCGGCACCACGTGCCCGGTGCCCCGGCGGGTCGCCGTCTTGTGCCCGTCTCCGGCCACCGTGTGCGAGCCGTCCTGCGCGAGGGTCTCGCCGACCCAGGAGGAGAGCCTCCCGTCCGGCCGCAGCGCGGCGTGCAGCTCGCCGGACCCGCCCACGCCAGTGGTCCCGTCCCGGCTGGTCAGCGTCGCCACCGTGGCGCCCGAGCGCAGGATCTCCGCCTGGTACGCGTCCTTCGCGAGGCGGTACACGTTCGCGGTCGAGCGGCCGTCCGCGAGGGCGAGGCTGCCGACCAGGGTCCGCGGCGCGCCGGCGGCGGACGCGGCGGGGACCCCGTCGGCGAGCGCGGCGGCGGTGGGCAGCGCCAGCAGGCCCGCGGCGCATGCGGTCACGGCGGTGGCGCGAACGATGGTGCGGCGGCTGACGGTGTTCACGGGAGTCCTTCGGTGCGGTCGGGTGCCGGTGGGTGCGGCACCAACGTAGGCGCGGGCTGTTGCGGTAGAGCGCTGACCTTGTAACAGGAAGGCAGCAGCGAGCCGACGGAGCTGTTACATGTTCGAGGGATTGCCGAGTGCGGCGGCGCCTGCTCACATGGACGCGGGGGTGAGGCCGATGCACGGACTCAAGGTCCTTCCGGGCGGCCGGCCCGGCCGGCTCTACGTCAGCCTGCCCGACGGCCGGACGGTGGCCTGGTACGACCGCCGGACCAAGCGGGTCAGCATCCTGGCGGACGACCGGCGCGAGGCCGTTCTGGCGGCGCTGCGCCCCTACTTGAGCGGGGACTGGACCATCGGGCCGCCCCCCGTCCCCACCCCGGCCGAACTCCGCCGCCTGTACCTCCCGCCGGACCGCGACCTGGCCCCGAACCGCCCCGGCGAGACGCTGCTCGGCGAACTCGCGTACGGCGCACCGGGAGGCGGCCGCACCCGGCACCGCATGCGCCGTCAACTCCTGGCCCTCCAGCGGACGGGCGCGGAGCTCGACCTCCTCGAAGCCACCGACTGGCGGGCCGTCCACGACGTCCCCCTGCCGGGCCTCGGACTCCTGGACCACCTGCTCATCGGCCCGCCGGGCGTCTTCGCCCTGCGCACGGTGCCGGGCCGCCGCCAGCGCGCCCAGGTGGGCGACCTCCTGCTGACCGTGGGCCGCGCCGCCCCCGGCCCGGACCCCCGCTGGATCCGCCGCGCGGCGGCCCGCGCCGCCCGCGCCCTGGCGTCCCCGGTCACCCCGGCCCTGACCCTCGCGGACGCCTCCCGGGTGGACGTGGCCCCCACCCTCCGCGACGTCCTGGTCCTCCAGCCCCCCACCCTGACGGCCACCCTCCGCGCGATCCCCCCGACCCTCAAACCACCGGACGTGGAGGCCCTGTTCACCCTGGCCCGCACCAGGACGACCTGGACACCCGAGCCGTAGCCCACCCGCCCACCCCGACGGACCGGAACCGGGACGCCGTCCGCCCCGCCCCCGCCGTCCGCCCCGCGCCCGTCCGCCCCGCGCCCGCCGTCCGCCCGCCCCTCCGGTCAGGCCGGCCCCGGCCCCGCGCCCGCCGTCCGCCCGCCCCTCCGGTCAGGCCGGCCCCGGCCCCGCGCCCGCCGTCCGCCCGCCCCTCCGGTCAGGCCGGCCCCGGCCCCGCGCCCGCCGTCCGCCCCGCACCCGCCTCCGCCCGCCCGTCCCGTCAGGCCGAACTCCGCTTCCGAGGCGCGGCCTTCTTCGCCGTTCCCGCATCCGCCCCCGCCCCCGCGGCGCTCTTCCGCGCGGCAGCCGTGGACTTCGTGGACGTGGACTTGGCGGGCGCGGATTTCGTGGACGTGGACTTCGTACCGGAAGCCGCCTGCCGCGCTCCCGACTTGCCGGCCGTCGCCTTCGAAGTCGACTTCGCCGTGGTCTTCTTCGCGGCCCCGGCACTCTTCCGGGCCCCCGCCGCGGTCGACTTCTTCCCGCCCACCGCCTTCGGCGCGGAGGCCGCCGGGGCCGCCTTCCGCCGGATCGGCGTCACCTCGGCCTCCCCGTTCCCGCCCCCGCTGCCGCCGTCCCCCGAACCCCCGCCCCGCGAGGCCCGGGCAGCCCGCACGCTGCTCTCCAGCGCCGCCATCAGGTCGATCACCTGCCCGCCGGACGGTTCGACCACCGCCTCCGACGGCTCGAACGCGCCTCCCGCCTTCGCCGCGATCATCGACTCGACGGCCTCCTGGTACTCGTCGTGCAGCGAGGAGATCTCGACCTCCCCCAGGGTTGCCATCAACGCGTCCGCCAGGTCCAGCTCGGCGTCCCGCACCGAGACCGACGCCTCCGGCGCCACCCCCTCTGGCGCCCGGATCTCGTCGGGCCACAGCAGCCCGTGCATGGCGATGACGTCGTCGACGACGCGCAGCATCCCCAACCGCTCCCGCCCCCGCAGCGCGAACTTGGCGATGGCCACCTTCCGGCTCCGCTTCAGCGCCTCCCGCAGCAGCGTGTACGGCTTCGCCGCGGTGGCCCCGTTCGCCGCCAGGTAGTAGGCGGAGTCCATCTGCAGCGGATCGATCTGATCGGCCGGCACGAAGGAGACGATCTCGATCGTCTTCGCCGAGGCGATCGGCAGCCGCGCCAGGTCCTCGTCCGTGATCGGCACGATCGACCCGTCCGCCTCCTCGTACCCCTTCCCGATCTCGTCCGACGACACCTCCTCGCCGTCCAGCTCGCACACCTTGCGGTAGCGCACGCGCCCGCCGTCCGTCACGTGGATCTGGCGGAAGGAGATGGAGTGGCTCTCGGTGGCGTTCACGAGCTTGATCGGGATGCTGACCAGGCCGAAGGAGATCGCCCCGTTCCAAATGGATCGCACGGTTCCTCCTGATTCGTGGCAATCTCATCGTATGACGCCGATCACGTCGGTGGAGGGGCGCCGCATCGCGCTCAGCAACCTGGACAAGGTCCTGTACCCGCGGACCGGCTTCACCAAGGGCGAGGTGCTGCACTACTACGCCACCGTCGCGCCCGCCCTCCTCGCGCACCTCCACGACCGCCCGGTCTCCTTCCTCCGCTATCCGGACGGCCCGGACGGGCAGCTGTTCTTCACCAAGAACCCGCCGCCCGGCACCCCCGCATGGGTGAAGACCGCCCCCGTGCCCCGCTCCGACGACCCCGGGGCCGTACAGGTGCTCGTATCCGATCTGCCGGCCCTCATCTGGGCCGCCAACCTGGTCGTCGAGTTCCACGTCCACCAGTGGCCCGCCGCCACCCCGGCCGTCGCCGACCGGCTCGTCTTCGACCTGGACCCCGGCGCCCCCGCGACCGTCGTCGAATGCTGCGCCGTCGCCCTCTGGCTGCGCGACCGCCTCGCCGCCGACGGGCTGCACGCGTACGCCAAGACCTCCGGCTCCAAGGGCCTGCACCTGTCCGTCCCGGTGGAGCCGACCCCGTCCGCGCGGGTGTCCGCGTACGCCAAGACCCTCGCCCAGGAGGCCGAGGCCGCCCTCCCCGGCGGGGTCGTGCACCGCATGGCCAAGGCCCTGCGCCCCGGCAAGGTCTTCGTCGACCACAGCCAGAACGCCGCCGCCAAGACCACCGCCGCCCCCTACACCCTGCGCGCGCGGGCCCTGCCCACCGCCTCCGCCCCCGTCTCCTGGGCGGAGGTCGAGGCCTGCCGCGACCCGTCCGACCTGGTGTTCCTCGCCGACGACGTACCGCCCCGCCTCGAACGCGACGGCGACCTCCTGGCCCCCCTGCTGGACCCCGCCCGGGCGGGCGCGCTGCCCGGGAAGCCGCGGTGACGGCGCCGGTCCGGGTGGCCCTTGCTGCCTCCGTACGCACCCTCCCGCGCGGCCCGGGCCTGGCCTACGAGCCGAAGTTCGACGGCCATCGCATGGTCATCCGCCGTGATGCCGGGGGAGTCGTCCTCCAGGCCCGCTCCGGCCGCACCGTCACCACCGCCTTCCCGGACCTCGTGGCCGCCGCGCGGCAGTTGCCGGCCGGGACCGTCCTGGACGGCGAGGTGGTCGTCTGGCACGCCGGCCGCACGGACTTCGCCCTGGTCCAGCGCCGCGCGGCGGCCACGCCGGCCCGCGCGGCCGCCCTGGCCCGGACCCTTCCGGCCTCGTACGCCGCCTTCGACGTCCTGGAGCTCGCGGGTCTCGACGTACGCGCCCACCCCTACGCACGCCGCCGCGCCCTCCTGGTCGACCTGCTCGCCCCCCTCGGGCCGCCGCTCCAGCCGGTGCCCATGACGACCGACCCGGAACTGGCCGAGACCTGGTACGCGACGCTACCCGCGAGCGGCATCGAGGGGCTGGTCGTCAAACGCCTGGACCAGCCCTACCCGTCCGGCCGCCGCGCCTGGCGCAAGCTCCGCCACACGAACGTCCGCGACGCGGCGGTGATCGGCTACACCGGCACCGCGCGCCGCCCGCTGGCGCTGGTCCTCGTCCTCCCGGGGGAGGACGAGGAGACCCCCCTGGTGTCGAGCCCCCTCCCGCCCGCCCTGCGCACGGACCTCGCTGCGGCCCTGCGCGACCGCCCCCCGGCCGCCGCGCCCGCCGGCGGCGCGGTGGCCACGGCGATCGGCGTGGGCGAAACCCCGTACACCCCACTGGACCCGCCCCTCACGGCCGAGGTGCGCCACACCTCGGCCCGCCACCCCCCGCCGCAGGTGCTCCGCCTCCGGACGGACCTCTGACCCGCGCGGAGGGCGCGGGCCAGAGGATGCGCTCGGCGGGCTAGGAGTGTGCGCCGCGCCCGGCGTTGGGCGGGGCCCCGGGCTGCGGGTGCGGCCCGGGCCCGCTCACGGGCTTGTACCCGGACTCCCGCTCGGCCCGCACCTCGTCCGGGTGCAGGGAGGTGGTGGAGCCGAAGTTCCCGTACCCCTGCATCTCGTGCGGCCTCAGCCCGCCCTCGGGGATCTCGACGGAGTCCCGCTCCTCCCGGACCTCGTGCACGGCGCCGCCGTCCGGCAGGTGCGGCTGGCTCTCGGGGGTGGGCGGCGGCGGCTCCTTGGCCCGCACCATCTGTCCCAGCTTGAACCCGGCGAGCAGGAACCCGGCGATGGCGATGCCGACGATGAAGAACCATGCGCTGTGGGTGAGGGTCGCGTCCACGCTCAGGATCATGTCCATGCATCCCATTTTCCCGTTTTCAGACCTTTTTCACGCGGTCGGCGCAAAGAATCATGAACGGACCCCACCCCCGATCCCCGCCCCCCCGATCCCCGCCCCCCCCCGGGTGCCCGCTCCTACCTGAGCGGCCCGTCGGAATCCCGCAGCCCCCGGGCGTCCCGCCCCCCGAGCACCCCGAGGATCTCCGCGCAGATCGCCAGAGCCGTCTCGGCCGGGGTCTTCGCCCCCAGGTCGAGCCCGATCGGCCCGTGCACCCGCGCCAGCCCGGCCTCACCCACGCCCGCGGCCACCAGCCCCTCCCGGCGCCGCGCCGTGGTCCGCCGCGAACCCAGCGCCCCCACGTACGGGATCCCGAGGGCCAGGGCGTTGCGCAGCGTCGGCACGTCGAAACCCGGCTCGTGGCTGAGCAGCACCAGGCAGGCGGCGTCCCGGTGCCGGACGAGCACCTTCTCCGCCTCGTCGGCGTCCTCGACCACCACCGACCCCCACCCCAGCAGCGCGGCCTGCGCCCCGATGACCTGGGCCAGCTCCCCGCCGCCGCCGATCACCAGGTGCGGGGCCGAGGGGTACGCCTCCACGAGCACCAGCCCGGACCCCCCGTACAGCGCGTCCCGTCCCGGCCGGCGGGTCCCGAGCAGCTCCCCGGCCCGCCGTCCGGCGTCGTCGGACGGCACGTCCCCCGCCCGCACGACCTCGCTCACGGCGGCGTCCGCCCCCTCGCTGAGCCGGGTCACCAGCGCCACCCCGGCCCCCGTCCCGAGCAGCTCCCACCACTCGGCGGGGATCGCGGACAGCGGCTGCAACAGCACCTCGGCCTGCCCGCCACAGGTCAGCTTCGCCTCGGTGGCCTCACCGGCCCCGACCGACACCTCGCACACCCGCGCACCGCCCCCGGCCCCCATGACCCCCGCCTCGGCGACGAGCTCGGCGTCGAACACCCCGCGGTACAGGGCCCCCACGCACTCGCCCCGCGCGTCCACGAGCACGGCCCCGGCGGGATCCCGCGGTCCGAACCCCTGCTCGGTCACCGGCCGCGCCAGGAACGCCACCCGCCCCTCGGCGGCCCACTGCCGCGCCGTCTCCGCCAGCCCACGCATCCCGTCGCCCCATCCTCTGTGCGCCACCACACCGCAAAGCGCCAGGTCAACGGCACGAAGCGGCCTCAAATCCACCCTACGCACCCCCGCTCCCCCCGCCACCCCCCGAACACACAGACCCTGCCCGACCCCCTCGTACGGACCACCGGAACACCTGCCCCCGCGCCGGCCCCTCCAGCCCCCTGCGCGACCGCCTCCCGCCCCTACCGGCCGAAGGCGTTGGGTCGCGTGTGACAGGCGACGCCCCATGCGCCGCCACCCACCCCACCCGTACCCATCCACCCCACCCGACCTGGCCGGTTCGCGCCCTTTGCACAACCCGCCGCACTGTCGACCCTCACGGTATGGGGGACTACCAGGACGAACCGACCCGGCTGCGAGCCGGGCAGCCGCACTGTCCGTACTGCGGCCTGCCGGTGGACAGGGCGGCCACGCTGGAGCACGACTGGGTACTGCTGGAGCCGGACATGACGCCGCCGGCCCACGTCGTGCCCGCGCAGCACCGCTGGATCGTGCTGTCCGACGGCCGCGTCACCGTGTACGGCGTCTGCCCGCCGGACCCGGCCCAACGCTGCCGCATAGAACACCGCCTCGCCTGCGCGGCCCAGCCCCTCCCCGACCTCTGGCCCTGGCTCACCACCCTCCGCACCGAAAACGCCCGCCAGGCCCGGCGCCGGGCGGAACCGGCGCAGGACTGGCCCGACGCCGGCTAGCCGAAACGGCCCGCCGGAGAACCCGACGGGCCGCGGAGCGGGCTCAGACCAGGACGCCCCCCTGGGCCGGCTTCCCCACCGGTGCCGGGTTCGGGGGAGGGAAGCGGTCGTCCGGCGGGTTGCAGGGCGCGGCGAAGCACTCCCACACGTGGTGCGGGGGAACACCGTGCGACCCTGCGCCCTTCCCGGGCGGCCCGCAGGGAGCGGTGACGCACTGCCAGTCGTGCCCGGGGGGAACGTTCACGGGAGGCCCGTCCTTCCCCTGCCCGTCCGGCGGATCGCAGGGCGCGGCGAAGCACTCCCACTGCTGCCCGGCGGCGGTCAGGTGCGGCGTCCCGTGGACGGCGGCGAGCGCGGCGACGTTCAGCAGGGCACCTCCCACGGCCACGACGGTCGAGGCGGCGAACACGAAGAGACGACGGGTCCAGAACGGCTGGGTCATGGGAATCCTCCTCCACTCGGAACGAACGACCGGGAAGGCCCCTCCGGCCCTTCCCGCCCCACCACCAGTAGGCCCCGCCACCGCCCCGGCGTCACGGCCCGCGATCCCGTGTCTTGACGCAGCCCGGAATCCCCGATACCGCCGTCGTGCACCCGCCCGGGCCGGCTGCCGCCGAGGGGGACGGCGTGGAAGAAGCCGGACGCCCAACGGGTGGCACGCACCTACGCGATAGCCCGGCGCCGCCAGCCCCGGCGCACCGCCCGCCCCCGAACCGGTCCCGCCTGCCGGCCCCAACACCGATGCCCGACACGGCACATGACCGCAGAAACGCGAAGACCCCGTCTCAGCGTGACCGCTGATGGCGGGGTCTTGGGCACTTCGTGCGAAGTGCCCCCGGCAGGATTCGAACCTGCGCACACGGCTCCGGAGGCCGTTGCTCTATCCCCTGAGCTACGGGGGCGTGTCGTTCGCGTTGCGGCGACGGGTTGAACACTACCAGCTTCCACGGGGTGATCAGGAACCGTTTTGGGCGGGAGGAGGGAGGTCGGTCGCCCGGACGGGGTGGAAGTGGCAAAAACCCGGACGCGGGGGCTTAGGGCGACCTACTCTCGAGTTGTGCCAGGCGCCTCGGGCCGGGTGCTTGTTGTCGACGACAACAAGGTCATCCGGCAGCTGATCAAGGTCAATCTCGAGCTGGAGGGCTTCGAGGTCGTGACCGCGAACGATGGTGCCGAGTGCCTGGACGTCGTCCACCGCGTGTGTCCCGACGCGATCACCCTTGATGTGGTCATGCCCCGGCTCGACGGGTTCGGGGCCGCCGCGCAACTGCGGGCCGACCCGCGGACGCGGCACGTGCCCGTCGCCATCGTCAGTGCCTGTACGCAGCACGAGGTGGAGGCCGGGATCGCCGCCGGGGTGGACGCCTTCCTCGCCAAGCCCTTCGAGCCCGCCGAGCTGGTGCGGGTCGTGCGGCGGCTCGTCGAGCGGAAGGACCGGCGCGAGCGGAAGGGTGCCCCGGCCGGCAGAGGGGTGTAAGGCCAGAGGGGTATAAGGGCAGAGGGGTGTGGGGGAGGGGCCTGCCGGGCCGTCCGTTGCGGTGTCCGGTCCGGCCGTCCGTTCCGGGGCGTGTTGCCGCCGTCCGTTCCAGGGCCCGTTCCACATGGCGAAACCCGATGCATGGGGGAGGGGCTTCTCCCCTAGGCTGGGCCCCGTGATCCCCGCCGACCTCTCTCGTGCCGTCGTACACGCCGTGCGCCGTGCCGTCGAGGCCGGGGAACTCGACGGGCCCGTGCCCGCGCGGGTGGTCGTCGAGCGGACCCGGCCCGGAGGGGTGGGGGAGTACGCCAGCCCCGTCGCCCTGAGGATGGGGAAGGGTGCCGAGGCCGCCCGGGTGCTCGCGGGGGCGCTGGTCCTGGAGCCCGGGATCGAGACCGTCGACGTCACCGGGCCCGGATTCCTCAACTTCACCCTCGCCCCCCTGTCCGGCGCCGAGCTGGTGCGCGACGTACGGGCCAGGGGAGAGCGGTACGGGTGCGTCCGGCCGCGCAGCGGGGCCGTCGGCGGGGACCGGGAGCAGGTCGTGCGTTCCGCCGTCGCCCGGATCCGGGAGGGGCAGGGCCTCGACGGCGCCGGGGCCGGCGGAGGCCCGCGCGTCGCGCCCGTCGCCCGCCGGGACGGGGACGTGCGCGCCCGGTACGGGGCCGCGGCCGCCGTCTGGGCCATGCTCGCCGTGCCGGCGAAGGAGACCCCCTCGTTCACGGACGCGCTGCTCGTGCAGGGTGAGGAGAACGAGGTCTTCCGGGTGCGGTACGCCCACGCCCGGGCCCGGGCACTGACCCGGAACGCCCGCGACCTCGGGTTCCACGCCGAGCCCGGCGACATCGCAGAGCCCGGCCTCGCAGACGCGCCCTGCGCGCCCGCCCTGCTGCGCGCCCTCGCCGACCACCCCCTCGCCCTCGAGGCCGCCGCGCACCACGGGGCGCCCGAGCGGCTCGCCCGGCACCTCGTCGCCGTCGCCGACGCGCTCCTCGACTTCCAGCACCAGGTCCTGCCCCTCGGGGACGAGAAACCCTCGGCCGCCCACCGCGCCCGGCTGGCTCTTGCCGAAGCCGCCGGGGCGGTGCTGGCCGGCGGCCTCGCCCTCCTCGGCATGGACGCCCCAGCCTTCTTGTGACTTCCGAAGAGAGATTCCGATGAGCCGTTCCGCGCACCCCGCCGGGCCCCGCCACGCCGACGTCCTGCCCGAGGGCCACTACGCCCCGCCGCCCGCCGACCTGAACGCGCTGGACGAGAAGGTCTGGTCGCGGACCGTCACGCGGAACGGGGACGGGGTCGTCTGCGTCGGCGGTATCGAAGTGACCCGGCTCGCGGAGGAGTTCGGAACGCCCGGCTACTTCCTCGACGAGGAGGACTTCCGGGCCCGCTGCCGGGCCTGGGCGCACGCCTTCGGCAAGGACGCCGACGTCTTCTACGCGGGCAAGGCCTTCCTGTCCAAGGCCGTCGTGCGGTGGCTGAAGGAAGAGGGGCTGAACCTCGACGTGTGTTCCGGCGGGGAGCTGGCCACCGCCCTCGCCGCCGAGATGCCCGCCGAGCGGATCGCCTTCCACGGCAACAACAAGTCGGAGGCGGAGATCCGGCGCGCGGTCGGCGCCGGCGTGGGGCGGATCGTGCTCGACTCCTTCCAGGAGATCGCGCGGGTCGCGCACATCGCGGCCGAGCTGGGGGTGCGCCAGCCCGTGCAGATCCGCGTCACCGTCGGCGTGGAGGCGCACACCCACGAGTTCATCGCCACCGCGCACGAGGACCAGAAGTTCGGGATCGCCGTCGCCGACGGCTCCGCCGCCGAGGCGGTGCGGCGGGCGCTCGGGCACGACAGCCTGGAGCTGCTCGGCGTCCACTCCCACATCGGCTCCCAGATCTTCGACATGGCCGGCTTCGAGGTGTCCGCCAAGCGGGTGGTCCGGCTGCTGGCCGCCGTCCGCGACGAGCACGGCGTCGAGCTCCCCGAGATCGACCTCGGCGGCGGCCTGGGCATCGCCTACACCTCCGCCGACGACCCGCGCGAGCCCCACGAGATCGCCAAGGCGCTCACCGAGATCGTCGCGCGGGAGTGCGAGAGCGCCGGGCTCAAGGCCCCCCGGATCTCCGTCGAGCCCGGCCGCGCCATCGTCGGCCCCACCGCCTTCACCCTCTACGAGGTCGGCACGATCAAGCCGCTGGAGGGCCTGCGCACGTACGTCTCCGTCGACGGCGGCATGTCCGACAACATCCGGACGGCCCTCTACGACGCCGAGTACGCCGTCACCCTCGTCTCCCGCGTCTCCGAGGCCGAGCCCATGCTCGTCCGCGTCGTCGGCAAGCACTGCGAGAGCGGCGACATCGTCGTCCGCGACGCCTTCCTGCCCGCCGACCTGGCCCCCGGGGACCTGATCGCCGTGCCCGCCACCGGGGCGTACTGCCGCTCCATGGCCAGCAACTACAACCACGCGCTCCGCCCGCCCGTCGTCGCCGTGCGCGACGGGGCCGCGCGGGTGATCGTCCGGCGCGAGACGGAGGAAGATCTCCTGTCCCTCGACCTCGGATGATTCCCATATTTTCGGGACGGGGCGTCCGGTCCCGAAAATAGACGTCTCACTCAATGGACCGAAGATGGAAACTGCTGTCCATTGAGTGAGACTGGTTCATACCTGGCGCGCAACCCGCGCGCCGGGAGCGAAGAAAGATCGAAAGGCGTAGGTCGAATGATGCGTACGCGTCCGCTGAAGGTGGCGCTGCTGGGCTGTGGAGTGGTCGGCTCAGAGGTGGCGCGCATCATGACGACGCACGCCGACGATCTGGCGGCCAGGATCGGCGCGCCCGTCGAGCTCGCCGGCGTCGCCGTGCGCCGCCCCTCCAAGGTGCGCGAGGGCATCGACCCCGCGCTCGTCACCACCGATGCCACCGCCCTGCTCAAACGCGGCGACATCGACGTGGCCATCGAGGTCATCGGCGGCATCGAGCCCGCCCGCACCCTGATCACCACCGCCTTCGAGAACGGCATCTCCGTCGTCTCCGCCAACAAGGCGCTGCTCGCCCAGGACGGCGCCGCGCTGCACGCCGCGGCCGAGGCGCACGGGCTGGACCTCTACTACGAGGCCGCCGTCGCCGGCGCCATCCCGCTGGTTCGCCCGATGCGCGAGTCCCTCGCCGGCGACAAGATCAACCGGGTGATGGGCATCGTCAACGGCACGACGAACTTCATCCTCGACAAGATGGACTCCACCGGCGCCGGCTACCAGGAGGCGCTCGACGAGGCCACCGCCCTCGGCTACGCCGAGGCCGACCCCACCGCCGACGTCGAGGGCTACGACGCCGCCGCCAAGGCCGCGATCCTGGCGGGCATCGCCTTCCACACCCGCGTCCGCCTCGACGACGTGTACCGCGAGGGCATGACCGAGGTCAGCGCCGCGGACTTCGCCTCCGCCAAGCGGATGGGCTGCACCATCAAGCTCCTCGCCATCCTGGAGCGCGCCGCCGACGGCGAGTCCGTCACCGCCCGCGTCCACCCGGCGATGATCCCGCTCAGCCACCCGCTCGCCTCCGTCCGCGAGGCCTACAACGCGGTCTTCGTCGAGGCGGAGGCCGCCGGGCGGCTCATGTTCTACGGGCCCGGCGCGGGCGGTTCGCCGACCGCGTCCGCGGTCCTCGGCGACCTCGTCGCCGTCTGCCGCAACAAGCTCGCCGAGGCAACGGGGCCCGGCGAGTCGGCGTACACCCAGCTGCCCGTCAGCCCCATGGGGGACGTCGTCACCCGCTACCACATCAGCCTCGATGTGGCGGACAAGCCGGGCGTCCTCGCCCAGGTGGCGACCACCTTCGCGGAGCACGGGGTGTCGATCGACACCGTCAGGCAGCAGGGCAAGGACGGTGAGGCCTCCCTCGTCGTCGTCACCCACCGCGCACCCGACGCCGCCCTCTCCGGGACCGTCGAGGCGCTGCGGAAGCTGGACACCGTGCGCGGTGTCGCCAGCATCATGCGTGTTGAAGGGGAGTAAGGACCCATGAGCAGCAATCGCACCCACCAGTGGCGCGGCATCATCGAGGAGTACCGGGACCGCCTGCCGGTCACCGAGACGACCCCCGTGGTCACGCTCCGGGAGGGTGGCACTCCCCTCGTTCCCGCCCAGGTGCTCTCCGAGCGCACGGGCTGTGAGGTGCACCTCAAGGTCGAGGGTGCGAACCCCACGGGGTCCTTCAAGGACCGCGGCATGACCATGGCCATCACCAAGGCCAAGGAGGACGGCGCCAAGGCCGTGATCTGCGCCTCCACGGGCAACACCTCCGCCTCCGCCGCCGCGTACGCGGTGCGCGCCGGCATGGTGTCCGCGGTCCTCGTGCCGCGCGGCAAGATCGCGCTCGGCAAGATGGGCCAGGCCCTCGTGCACGGCGCCAAGATCCTGCAGGTTGACGGCAACTTCGACGACTGCCTCGACCTGGCCCGCGCGCTGTCCGACAACTACCCGGTGGCGCTGGTCAATTCCGTCAACCCGGTGCGCATCGAGGGTCAGAAGACGGCCGCGTTCGAGATCGTCGACGCGCTCGGCGACGCCCCCGACATCCACGTGCTGCCCGTCGGCAACGCCGGCAACATCACCGCGTACTGGAAGGGCTTCAAGGAGTACAAGGCCGACGGCCTGGCCTCCCGTACGCCCCGCGTCTGGGGATTCCAGGCCTCCGGCTCGGCGCCGATCGTGCGCGGCGAGGTCGTCAAGGAGCCGCACACCATCGCCACCGCGATCCGCATCGGCAACCCGGCCTCCTGGGACTACGCGCTCGCCGCGAAGGAGGAGTCGGGCGGCTTCATCGACGAGGTGACGGACCGCCAGATCCTGGCCGCCTACCGCCTGTTGGCCTCCCAGGAGGGCGTCTTCGTCGAGCCCGCCTCGGCCGCCTCCGTGGCCGGCCTGCTCAAGGCCGCCGAGCTGGGCCTGGTCGACCCGGGCCAGAAGATCGTGTGCACCGTCACCGGCAACGGCCTGAAGGACCCCGACTGGGCGGTCGCGGGCGCTCCGCAGCCCGTCACCGTCCCGGTGGACGCCGAGGCCGCCGCCGTCCGCCTCGGCCTGGTCTGACCCCGGGCCCCGTCCGGGCCCCCGGCCGCACCCGCGGCGCCATGACCCGATTGCCGGATTCCGGAAACCTTCCGGAATCCGGCGACCCGGGCCGTACGACACCGGAAGCCAACGGCAATTCAGCGGAATCCACCGGAAGGCGCCGACACGCATCGTGCGCCTCCTGTGCGCCCTATGTCGCGGGAGAACCTTCCTTCGATACGCTGTACTTACATCCGCCACCGCGCATATGACCGCGGTGCTGCCCCGAGGGCCTTCGGGTGTCGTACGTTCTCCAGTACATTTCGCAGCGAAGATCCCGCACAGCCCGCCGGATCCCGCACAGTCACAAGGAGTGTCATCGACCGATGGCAGGTCCAGCGTTCCGCGCCGCCGCCGTACGAGTGCGCGTGCCCGCCAGCAGTGCCAACCTCGGCCCCGGCTTCGACGCCCTCGGCCTGGCCCTGGGGCTCTACGACGACGTGGTCGTCCGCGTCGCCGACTCCGGCCTGAACATCGACATCGCGGGTGAGGGTGCCGACACCCTCCCGCGCGACGAGAGCCACCTCCTCGTGCGCTCCATGCGCACCGCCTTCGACCTGCTGGGCGGACAGCCGCGGGGCCTGGAGGTCGTCTGCGCCAACCGCATCCCGCACGGGCGGGGCCTCGGCTCCTCCTCGGCCGCGATCTGCGCCGGCATCGTCGCCGCGCGCGCCGTGACCATAGGCGGCGAGGCCAGGCTCGACGACACGGCGCTGCTGGAGCTCGCCACCGAGATCGAGGGCCACCCCGACAACGTCGCGGCCTGCCTGCTCGGCGGCTTCACCCTCGCCTGGATGGAGGGGGGCAGCGCCAAGGCGATCCGTATGGACCCCGCCGATTCCATCGTTCCGGTGGTCTTCGTGCCGTCGAAGCCGGTCCTGACCGAGACCGCCCGCGGCCTGCTGCCGCGCTCCGTACCGCACGTGGACGCCGCCGTGAACGCGGGGCGCGCGGGCCTGCTCGTGGAGGCCATGACCAGGCGTCCCGAGTTCCTGCTGCCCGCCACCGAGGACCGGCTGCACCAGGAGTACCGCTCCCCGGCGATGCCGGAGAGCGTGGGACTCGTCAACCGGCTGCGGGCGGACGGCATCCCCGCGGTCATCTCCGGCGCGGGCCCCACGGTCCTCGCGCTGGTCGACAACGACGCGGCCGACAAGGTCGCGCAGCTCGCGGGCGAGGGGTGGGCCGCGAACCGGCTGGCCCTCGACGCCGCGGGAGCGAGCGTCCTTCCGCTGGGCGCCCAGGGCGGTCAGCCCGTGTCCTAGCACCCCGGGTGCTGGGAAGTGGGACCCGCCGGGGGTGGGCGGCCGGGCAGGCCGCCCGCCCGCGGAGGGCGATTGCCGGTGATTGAGAGGGGGAATGTCTGTTGGATCCGGTAGTGTTAATCTCAAGTACGCAACCGAAGCCGCCATGGCTCGGTGCTCAGTGTCCCCATCCGGGACCACCTTTCTTCCGGGAGCCTCCCCGACTGCTTTGATCGCTGCCAGCAGTTTCGGGCACGCTCCGGAATCGGCGTGACATTCCCACGCTTCCAGCTCGGGGGCTTCTCGCCGGAACCACGCACGTTTCTCTCTCCGCCGTTCTACCGGCGGACCACCGCCCCGGCACGGTCCACACACCTAGGACTGTTGTCGGACAGCACAACCGGTCGCCGAGCCAGACAGGCCGACGTCCGCTCCAGGGAAGGACCCTTCGTGAGCGACACCACCGATCTGATGGGCGCTGCCGACACCAACGTCGACACCAGTGCCCCCGCCGCGGGCGCCGCAGCTGCCACCGCCACCCGGCGCCGCCGCTCCGGCACCGGCCTCGAGGGCATGGTCCTGGCCGAGCTGCAGCAGGTCGCGTCGGGCCTCGGTATCAGGGGCACCGCGCGCATGCGCAAGAGCCAGCTGATCGAGGTCATCAAGGAGGCGCAGGGCGGCAGCGCCCCCAAGGCCGCGGCCCCCGCCGCCGCCGACGCCGCCGAGGCCAAGCCGAAGCGCCGCGCCACCAGCAAGGCCCGTACGGGTGAGGCGGCCGCCGCGGCGCCCGCCGAGAAGCCCGCCGCGCAGGCCCAGATCGAGATCCCGGGCCAGCCGATCAGCGAGGACGCCCCGGCCGGCGAGCGCCGCCGCCGCCGCGCCACCGCCCCCTCCGGCAGCCCCGAGTCCTCGGCCCCCGCCGTCGTGCAGGTCGAGCAGAAGACCGAGGCCCCCGCGGCCGCCCCGCAGGTCGAGGCCAAGGCGGAGCAGGCCGTGGCCGTGTCCGCCCAGGGTCAGGGCCAGGCCCCCGCCCAGGAGGCCGGCGAGGGCCGCAGCCGCCGTGACCGCCGCGACCGCGGCGAGCGCGGGGAGCGCGGGGAGCGCCAGGGCCGCCGCGAGCGCGGTGCCAAGGCCGAGGAGCAGGGCCAGCAGCAGGGCGGCCAGGCCCAGCAGCAGGGCGGCCGCCAGGACCGCGCCGACCGCCAGGACCGCGCCGACCGTCAGGACCGCCAGCAGCAGGGCGGCGGCCGTGGCCAGCAGGGCCGCCAGGACAACGGTCCGCAGGACGACTTCGACGGCGAGGACGGCCGCCGCGGCCGGCGCGGCCGCTACCGCGACCGCCGTGGCCGCCGCGGCCGCGACGAGTTCGCCCCGGGCGAGCCGCAGGTCGCCGACGACGACGTCCTGATCCCCGTCGCGGGCATCCTCGACATCCTCGACAACTACGCGTTCATCCGGACCTCCGGCTACCTGCCCGGCCCGAACGACGTGTACGTCTCCCTCGCCCAGGTCCGCAAGGCCGGCCTGCGCAAGGGCGACCACACCACCGGCGCCGTGCGCCAGCCCAAGGACGGCGAGCGCCGCGAGAAGTTCAACGCGCTGGTGCGCCTGGACTCCGTCAACGGCATGGCGCCCGAATCGGGCCGCGGCCGTCCGGAGTTCCAGAAGCTGACCCCGCTCTACCCGCAGGACCGGCTCCGCCTGGAGACCGACCCGGGGGTGCTGACCACCCGCATCATCGACCTCGTGTCGCCGATCGGAAAGGGCCAGCGCGGCCTGATCGTGGCCCCGCCGAAGACCGGCAAGACCATGATCATGCAGGCGATCGCCAACGCGATCACCACCAACAACCCCGAGTGCCACCTGATGGTCGTCCTGGTCGACGAGCGTCCGGAAGAGGTCACCGACATGCAGCGGTCGGTCAAGGGCGAGGTCATCTCCTCGACCTTCGACCGCCCGGCCGAGGACCACACGACGGTCGCCGAGCTGGCCATCGAGCGCGCCAAGCGCCTCGTGGAGCTGGGTCACGACGTGGTCGTCCTGCTGGACTCCATCACCCGTCTGGGCCGCGCGTACAACCTCGCGGCGCCCGCCTCCGGCCGCATCCTGTCCGGTGGTGTCGATTCGACCGCGCTCTACCCGCCGAAGCGCTTCTTCGGCGCCGCGCGCAACATCGAGGACGGCGGCTCGCTGACCATCCTGGCCACCGCGCTCGTCGACACCGGCTCGCGCATGGACGAGGTGATCTTCGAGGAGTTCAAGGGCACCGGCAACATGGAGCTCAAGCTCGACCGCAAGCTCGCCGACAAGCGCATCTTCCCGGCCGTCGACGTCGACCCGTCGGGTACGCGCAAGGAGGAGATCCTCCTCAACAGCGAGGAGCTCGCCATCGTCTGGAAGCTGCGCCGGGTGCTGCACGCGCTCGACTCGCAGCAGGCGATCGAGCTGCTGCTCGACAAGATGAAGCAGACGAAGTCGAACGCCGAGTTCCTGATGCAGATCGCCAAGACGACCCCGGCCGGCAAGAACGACGACTGACCGGGTCGCCCGTACGCGCGAACGCCCCCGCCGCACCCGCGGCGGGGGCGTTCGCGCGTGCGACCTTCGCCACAGGCGTGCGGCTCGCACAGAAAGCCGTGGAACCCTGGAATGCGTTCGTCCGTCTGAGTGAGGGAAGACGGGCAACGGAGCCAGGACTGAGGAGAGCATGAGCGAGGACAGCAGGGGCGGCGGCCGCCGGGCCGCGCGCGGGGGACGGCGCAGGGGGCAGCCCCAGCGCCGCAAGGGCCTCAGAGTGGCCGCCTGGACCGCCGCCGGCGTGGTCCTGCTGGGCGGCGGCAGCCTCGGCTGGTTCTACTTCAAGCTCAACGGCAACCTGCACAGCGTCGACATCGACCAGGCCCTGGGCAAGGACCGCCCGCCGAACGTCGACAACGGCTCGATGGACATCCTGGTGCTCGGCTCCGACTCCCGCGAGGGTGCGAACCGTGAGTACGGCGCGGACGACGGCGGCTCGGCCCGCTCCGACACGGCGATGATCATCCACCTCTACGAGGGCCACAAGCAGGCCAGCGTGGTGTCGATCCCGCGCGACACGATGCTCCCGCGGCCCGCGTGCCCCATGGGCAAGGGGAAGAACAGCGCCCCCCGGCAGCGCGCGCAGTTCAACGAGGCCTTCACCATCGGCGGGGCCGCCTGCGCGGTGAAGACCGTCGAGGCGATGTCGGGGATCCGCATGGACCACTACATCGAGGTCGACTTCACCGGCTTCAAGAACATCATCGACAACCTCGGCGGGGTCGAGCTCACGACCACCAAGCCGATCAAGGACTACGGCAGCCACCTCGACCTGCCGGCCGGCTCCCACAAGCTCAACGGCGAGCAGTCCCTCGGCCTGGTCCGTACGCGCAAGACCGTCGGCGACGGCGGCGACCTGGGCCGAATACAGCTCCAGCAGGCCTTCATCAAGGCGCTGATCAAGCAGGTCAAGGGCGTCGGGGTCTTCGACAGCCCCAAGAAGCTCTACGGCCTCGCCGACTCCGCGACCAAGGCGATCACCACCGACAAGGCGCTCGGCGACGTGAAGTCCCTCGCGAGCTTCGCCCAGGGGCTCCAGGGGATCAGTGCCGAGAACATGCACATGATCACCGTCCCGGTCACCCAGGACCCGCTCGACAAGGACCGCGTCGCGCTCCTGCCCAAGGACTCGAAGATGGTCTGGGACGCCCTGCTCGCCGACCAGCCCATCCCCGCCGCGGCCACGGAGCACTCCAACGGCGACAAGAGCACCGCGGGCTCGATCGTGCAGTAGCGGGTCCCTCCCGCCGCGCCGGAATAGATGCCGGGCCCACCCCGTTGAGGGGAGCGTTCCGAGAATTTTGACAGGCGGCCCGGTCCTGGCAGACTGGTCTGTCGGCCCCGGTTCACGCAGTGCGCAATTCGGCTCCTGCGACCCGGCGCCCTCCCGAATCTAGGAGACACCTTGAAGCGCGATGTTCACCCCGAGTACGTCGAGACCCAGGTCAGCTGCACCTGTGGCGCGTCGTTCACCACCCGTAGCACCCTGACCGAGGGCACCATCCGTGCCGAGGTCTGCTCCGAGTGCCACCCGTTCTACACGGGCAAGCAGAAGATCCTCGACACCGGTGGCCGTGTGGCCCGCTTCGAGGCCCGCTTCGGCAAGGGTGCGGCCAAGAAGTAGCGCGACCCAGGCGCCGGTCTCCGGCCGCCCCCTGACCATGCGGGGGTGGCCGGACCGGCGCCTTTGTCGTCGTATCGACAGCCCAGCCCATTTTTGACTTTTTCACCCCAGGAGCACCCGATGTTCGAAGCGGTCGAGGACCTGGTCGGCGAGCACGCCGACCTCGAGAAGAAGCTCGCCGACCCTTCGGTCCACTCCGATCAGGCGAACGCGCGCAAGCTGAACAAGCGCTACGCGGAGCTGACCCCGATCGTGGCGACCTTCCGTGCGTGGAAGCAGTCGGCCGAGGACATCGAGACGGCCAAGGAGCTGGCGGCCGACGACCCCGACTTCGCCGCCGAGGTCAAGGAGCTGAGCGCGCAGCGCGAGGAGCTCACCGAGAAGCTCCGCCTGCTGCTCGTCCCGCGCGACCCCAGCGACGACAAGGACGTGCTCCTGGAGATCAAGGCGGGCGCCGGCGGCGACGAGTCCGCCCTGTTCGCGGGCGACCTGCTGCGCATGTACCTGCGCTACGCCGAGCGCGTCGGCTGGAAGACCGAGATCATCGACTCCACCGAGTCCGAGCTCGGCGGCTACAAGGACGTCCAGGTCTCCGTCCGCACCAAGGGCGGCAACGGGGCCACCGAGCCCGGCCAGGGCGTGTGGGCCCGGATGAAGTACGAGGGCGGCGTCCACCGCGTCCAGCGCGTCCCGGCCACCGAGTCCCAGGGCCGCATCCACACCTCCGCCGCCGGCGTGCTCGTCACCCCGGAGGCCGAGGAGGTCGAGGTCGAGGTCAACCCGAACGACCTGCGCATCGACGTCTACCGCTCCTCCGGCCCCGGCGGCCAGTCCGTCAACACCACCGACTCGGCCGTGCGCATCACGCACATCCCGACCGGCGTGGTCGCCTCCTGCCAGAACGAGAAGAGCCAGCTCCAGAACAAGGAGCAGGCCATGCGCATCCTGCGCTCGCGCCTGCTGGCCGCCGCCCAGGAAGCCGCCGAGCAGGAGGCCTCCGACGTGCGCCGCAGCCAGGTGCGCACCGTGGACCGCTCCGAGAAGATCCGTACGTACAACTTCCCGGAGAACCGCATCTCGGACCACCGCACCGGTTTCAAGGCGTACAACCTGGACCAGGTGCTCGACGGCGACCTCGACTCGGTCATCCAGGCCTGCGTCGACACCGACTCCGCGGCGAAGCTCGCGGCCGCGCACTGACCCCCGCACCACCCCCCTCCCCCAAGCTCTCGGCTCCGCTCGAGCAGGGGGGACCCCCATGACAGCAGCCCGGAGGACCAGCGTGAACTTGCTGCTTGCCGAGGTGGCCCAGGCCACCCAGCGGCTGGCCGCCGCCGGCGTGCCCTCACCGCGTTTCGACGCGGAGGAGCTCGCGGCCTTCGTGCACGGCGTCAAGCGGGGGGAACTGCACCACGTCAAGGACGCCGACTTCGACGCCCGCTACTGGGAGGCCGTCGCGCGCCGCGAGGCGCGCGAGCCGCTCCAGCACATCACCGGCCGGGCCTTCTTCCGCTACCTGGAGCTCCAGGTCGGCCCCGGGGTGTTCGTGCCCCGGCCCGAGACCGAGTCGGTGGTGGACTGGGCCATACAGGCCGTCCGGGCCATGGACGTGGTCGAGCCGCTGATCGTGGACCTGTGCACCGGCTCCGGCGCCATCGCGCTCGCCATGGCCCAGGAGGTGCCGCGCTCGCGCGTGCACGCCGTGGAGCTGTCCGAGGACGCGCTGCGCTGGACCCGCAAGAACGCCGAGGGCTCCCGGGTCACCGTCCACCAGGGCGACGCCCTGACCGCGCTGCCCGAGCTGGACGGCCAGGTCGACCTCGTCATCTCCAACCCCCCGTACATCCCCCTCACCGAGTGGGAGTACGTGGCCCCCGAGGCCCGGGACCACGACCCCGAGATGGCGCTGTTCTCCGGCGAGGACGGCCTCGACACCATCCGCGGGATCGAGCGCACCGCCCACCGGCTGCTGCGGCCCGGCGGCATCGTCGTGATCGAGCACGCCGACACCCAGGGCGGCCAGGTGCCGTGGATCTTCGCCGACGAGCGGGGTTGGGCCGACGCCGCCGACCACCCGGACCTGAACAACCGCCCGCGCTTCGCGACCGCCCGCAAGGCCATGCCGTGACGCCCACGACCCCGACCGCCCACGACACCACCCCGCTGCACGAGGAGGCCCGCTGATGGCCCGGCGATACGACTGCAACGACGCGACGGACCGCAAGACGGGCCTGCGCGAAGCGGCCTCCGCCGTACGCCGCGGGGAGCTCGTCGTGCTGCCCACCGACACCCTGTACGGGATCGGCGCGGACGCCTTCAGCGCCGAGGCCGTCGGCGACCTGCTCGCCGCCAAGGGCCGCGGCCGCAACATGCCCACCCCGGTGCTCATCGGCTCCCCCAACACCCTGCACGGCCTCGTCACGGACTTCTCCGAGCAGGCGTGGGAACTCGTCGACGCCTTCTGGCCGGGCGGGCTCACGCTCGTCGCCCGGCACCAGCCGTCGCTGGCCTGGGACCTGGGGGAGACCCGCGGGACCGTGGCCGTGCGCATGCCCCTGCACCCCGTCGCGATCGAGCTGCTGACCGAGGTCGGCCCGATGGCGGTGTCCTCGGCGAACCTGTCCGGGCACCCGGCGCCGGAGGACTGCGACGCGGCGCGCGCCATGCTGGGCGACTCCGTCTCCGTCTACCTGGACGGCGGGCCGACCCCGAGCACCCTGCCGTCGTCGATCGTCGACGTCACCGGGAAGGTTCCCGTGCTGCTGCGCGAGGGCGCGCTGACCGCCGAGCAGCTGCGGGAGGTCGTACCCGACCTCGAGGTGGCTCCGTGAGCCCTCAGGGGCGTGGCATAGCCAAGGGAGACACCTTCCGCATACTCCACGTCAGCACCGGGAACGTGTGCCGCTCGCCCATCACCGAGCGGCTGACGCGGCACGCCCTGGCGCACCGGCTGGGTGCGCTGGGGCTGGCCACCGGCGACCTGATCGTGGAGAGCGCGGGCACCTGGGGCCACGAGGGCGCGCCGATGGAGGCCAACGCGGCGGCCGTGCTGGAGGACTTCGGCGCGGACGCGTCGGGGTTCACCGGGCGCGAGCTGCTCGACGAGCACGTCATACGGGCCGACCTGGTGCTGACCGCCACCCGCGACCACCGGGCCCAGGTCATCTCCATGGGGCACTCGGCGGGGCTGCGGACCTTCACGCTGAAGGAGTTCACCCGGCTGGTGCGGGCCATAGACCCGGCGACCCTGCCGCCGCTCGACGACGGGATGGCCGAGCGGGCCCGGGCGCTGGTGCGGGCCGCCGCCGCGCTGCGCGGGTGGCTGCTGGCGCCCTCCGCCGACGCCGACGAGGTGTACGACCCGTACGGCTCGCCGATCACGTTCTTCCGCTCCATCGGCGATGAGATCAACCAGGCGCTGGACCCCGTCGTCACCGCGCTGACGGGCGTGGCCGGGCCGCGCTGACCCTCCGGGGGCGCGCAGGACCGCGGGGCCGGCACGCGCCCCGCGCGGCGGTCGCGGCGGGGCGGCTCGCAGGGCGTGAACGCGGGGCCCGGCCTACAGTGGCTGGTACCGGTACCCCCACTGCGCGGGAGTCGCGCCATGAGCGTCACCACTGAGCGGGCCACGGACGTGCTGCGGGCACAGGACCCGCAGATGGCCGACATCCTCGAAGGGGAGCGGCAGCGGCAGGCCACCACGCTGCAGATGAGTGCCGCCGAGAACTTCACCTCCGCCGCCGTGCTCGCCGCACTGGGTTCCCCGCTCGCCAACAAGTACGCCGAGGGGTACCCCGGCGCCCGCCACCACGGCGGCTGCGAGTACGCGGACCTGGCCGAACGGCTGGCGCAGGAGCGGGCCAGGGCGCTGTTCGGGGTCGAGCACGCGAACGTGCAGCCCCATTCGGGTTCCTCCGCCGTCCTCGCCGCGTACGCCGCGCTGCTGCGGCCCGGGGACACCGTCCTGGCCATGGGCCTCGCGTACGGCGGGCACCTGACGCACGGCTCGCCCGCCAACTTCTCCGGGCGGTGGTTCCACTTCGTGGGGTACGGGGTCGACGCCGGGACCGGACTCGTCGACTACGAGCAGGTGCAGCGGCTGGCCCGGTCGCACCGTCCCAAGGCCATCGTGTGCGGGTCCATCTCCTATCCCCGGCACCTGGAGTACTCGGCCTTCCGGGAGATCGCCGACGAGGTCGGGGCCTACCTGATCGCCGACGCCGCCCATCCCATCGGGCTGGTGGCCGGAGGGGCCGCGCCCAGCCCCGTGCCGTACGCGGACGTGGTCTGCGCGACCACCCACAAGGTGCTGCGCGGTCCGCGCGGCGGGATGGTGCTGTGCGGGGCCGAGTTCGCCGAGCGCGTCGACCGGGCGGTGTTCCCCTTCACCCAGGGCGGCGCCCAGATGCACACCATCGCCGCCAAGGCGGTCGCCTTCGGGGAGGCGGCCGGCCCGGGCTTCACCCGGTACGCCCACAAGGTCGTGGCCAACGCCCGGGCGCTCGCCGGGGCCCTGCGGGCGCACGGCCTGGCCGTCACCACCGGCGGCACCGACACCCACCTGATCAGCGCCGACCCCGCCCCCCTCGGCATCGACGGCCCGGCCGCGCGCGCCCGGCTGGCCGCCGCCGGGATCGTCCTGGACACCTGCGCCCTGCCGTACGGGGACCAGCGCGGGATCCGCCTGGGCACCGCGGCGGTGACCACGCAGGGCATGGGTGAGGCCGAGATGGCCCGGATCGCCGAGCTGTTCGCCGCCGCGCTGGGCGGCGGGGACATGGCCGGAACACGTGCCGAGGCCGCCGAACTGGTCGGCGGATTTCCCCCGTACGGGGAGTAACGGGGGCGAACGTCCCGTAGTGCAACCGGAACGGGGACTCCGCGCGTCCTCGTCCCCGTGTACATCGCGGCTAATGTGTGGGGCTGAGATGGCCGGCGATACATCTGGGGCAGCCAGTGCGTGAATATCTGCTGACGCTTTGCGTCACGGTCGCGGTGACCTACCTGCTGACCGGGCCCGTCCGGAAGTTCGCCATCGCCGCGGGTGCGATGCCGGAGATCCGCGCCCGCGACGTGCACCGCGAACCCAC
This sequence comes from Streptomyces sp. NPDC096136, assembly GCF_044763325.1. Classification (NCBI taxonomy): domain Bacteria; kingdom Bacillati; phylum Actinomycetota; class Actinomycetes; order Kitasatosporales; family Streptomycetaceae; genus Streptomyces; species Streptomyces sp. NPDC096136. Next base: position 34,074 of record NZ_JBIWFZ010000015.1, read on the forward strand.
CCCCCGGCTGGGCGGCATCGCCATGTTCGGCGGCCTGTGCGCGGGCCTGCTGATCGCCGACCACCTGCAGAACCTCAACGGCGTCTTCGAGCGCTCCAACGAACCCAGAGCGCTGCTCTCGGGCGCCGCGCTGATCTGGCTCGTCGGGGTCCTCGACGACAAGTTCGAGCTCGACGCGCTGATCAAGCTGGGCGCCCAGATGATCGCCGCGGGTGTGATGGTCATCCAGGGCCTGACCATCCTGTGGATTCCGGTTCCGGGCATCGGCACCGTCGCGCTGACCCAGTGGCAGGGCACCCTGCTCACCGTGGCGCTGGTGGTGATCACCATCAACGCGGTGAACTTCGTCGACGGGCTCGACGGCCTGGCCGCCGGCATGGTCTGCATCGCCACCTGCGCGTTCTTCCTCTACGCCTACCGGATCTGGTTCGGCTACGGCATCGAGGCGGCCGCCCCCGCGACGCTCTTCGCCGCCATCCTGATGGGCATGTGCCTGGGCTTCCTGCCGCACAACATGCACCCCGCCCGGATCTTCATGGGCGACTCCGGCTCGATGCTGATCGGCCTGGTCCTGGCCGCCTCGGCGATCTCGATCACCGGACAGGTCGACCCGGACACGATGGCCCTCTTCGTCGGCGGCGAGCGCAACGCCACGCACGCGATGCTGCCGGTCTTCATCCCCCTGCTGCTGCCGCTGACGATCATCGCGATCCCGATGGCGGACCTGCTCCTGGCCATCGTGCGGCGTACCTGGAAGGGCCAGTCGCCCTTCGCCGCGGACCGCGGGCACCTGCACCACCGGCTCCTGGAACTCGGGCATTCCCACAGCCGCGCTGTACTCATCATGTACTTCTGGTCGGGGCTGATCGCCTTCGGGACGGTGGCCTATTCGGTGCACTCCGCCTCGATGTGGATCGTCCTCTCCATCGCCGCGCTGAGCGCCCTGGGCCTCGTCCTGCTCCTGCTGCCGCGGTTCACCCCGCGCGCCCCGCGCTGGGCCGAGGGGCTGGTCCCGCCGCGCTACCGGCACGCCCGGCGGGCGGCCGAGGCGGCGGCGGAGGCGGCGGTCCGGGAGGACGCCGGGACCGAGCCGGCGCCGGCGCGGCCGATCGCGGCCGGGGTGTCCGGCGTCAACGGCGCGACAGCGGTAGGCCCCCGTTCGCGCTTCCCCGACCGGCGTAAGGCGGGTTCGGCGCGCTGACGCGCCCGGAGCATGTCCGACATGGACGCCCTTTACCAGACAAGCCGTCACCCTGTCTTGCACACACGGGCGGATTAGCCCTCATGTGTGACAGTCAGCACACCGCACAGGTAAAGCTCTCATCAAATAGTTTGTGATACCGTTCACTAAACCCGGCGACAGAGCCGAAGGACCGTAGTGCGACGGTCCATCGGCCCGAGGCGATCACTCGGACCGGGCTTACGCTCGTCCCCGTACGAGTTCCCGTACGAGTCCGTGCCCCCACCACCACGCGGAGCAAACCGCCATGCGGTCTAACGACGTCCGATCCCTCCTGCAAACCGCCGTACCCACCGCTGCCGCCGGCGTCATCGCCGCCGTCATCAGCGGTCTGGTCGTCGGTGGCAAGGGCGTGGTCGGGGCGCTCGTCGCCACCGCCGTGGTGATCGTCTTCATGGGTATCGGATTCATCGTGCTCCAGCGCACGGCGAAATCCCTGCCGCACCTGTTCCAGGCGATGGGCCTCATGCTCTACGCCGCTCAGATCCTGCTGCTCTTCGTCTTTCTCGCCGTGTTCAAGAACACGACGCTGTTCCACCCCCGGGCATTCGCGATCACGCTCGTCGTCACCACCCTCGTGTGGACCGGCGCGCAGACGCGTGCCCACATGAAAGCCAAGATCCTTTACGTCGAGCCGGACTCGACCAAGGGGGAAAAGCCCGAAAATCCGGGGTCCAAGCCGTGAGGGGTAGGGCCGGGATAAGTGTGCGTTCGAGATGCTGCTATCGTCCGGTTCCAACTGCGGCACTGCGGGCGCGGGCATCTGAGCTGACGCCTGTTCCATCGCGAGGCTCGATGCCTGACTGCCGCCCCCACACCCGTTACACCAGTCCAGTGCCGAACCGCGGCCGCGCGCCGCGCCGACACGATGAGGTTGCCGTACCTATGCGCCACGCTGAAGGAGCCCGCGGTGAGTGCTGACCCGACGCAGGTCCTCGCTTTCGAGACCGACTGTCACATCTTCTCCGGATGTGGCTTCCCCGGTCCGGGCCTGCACTCGTTCCTCTTCGAGCCGCTGTGGGGCGAACCCGGCCTGACGAGCACGTACTTCAACAAGCCGATGCTGCTGGCCCTCCTGGGCTCGGTCATCATCGTGGCCTTCTTCTGGGCCGCCTTCGGCAAGCCGAAGGTCGTCCCCGGCAAGCTCCAGATGGTCGCCGAGACCGGCTACGACTTCGTGCGCCGCGGCATCGTCTACGAGACGCTGGGCAGGAAGGAGGGCGAGAAGTACGTCCCCTTCATGGTCTCGCTGTTCTTCTTCGTGTGGATCCTGAACGTCTGGTCGATCGTTCCGGTCGCCCAGTTCCCGGTGACCGCGATCATCGCGTACCCGGCGATCCTCGCCGCGATCGTGTACTTCATCTGGATGTCGGTGACGTTCAAGCGCCACGGCTTCGTCGGCGGTCTGAAGAACCTGACCGGCTACGACAAGTCGCTCGGCCCGGTGCTGCCGCTGGTCATGATCATCGAGTTCTTCTCGAACGTCCTGGTCCGCCCGTTCACCCACGCGGTCCGACTCTTCGCGAACATGTTCGCCGGTCACACCCTGCTGCTGCTCTTCACGATCGCCAGCTGGTACCTGCTGAACGGCATCGGCATCGCCTACGCGGGCGTGTCGTTCGTGATGGTGATCGTGATGACCGCCTTCGAGCTCTTCATCCAGGCCGTCCAGGCGTACGTCTTCGTCCTCCTGGCGTGCAGCTTCATCCAGGGCGCGCTCGCCGAGCACCACTGAGTCAGGCCCTCCCCCAAACCCCCTTGTCGTCCGGTGGCCAACCCCCACCGGATCCGTGAAAGAGAAGGAAGAACTGGCATGTCCCAGACCCTTGCCGCCGTCACCGGTTCCCTCAGCTCCGTCGGTTACGGTCTCGCGGCCATCGGCCCCGGCGTCGGCGTCGGCATCATCTTCGGTAACGGCACCCAGGCCCTCGCCCGCCAGCCCGAGGCCGCCGGTCTGATCCGCGCCAACCAGATCCTCGGCTTCGCCTTCTGTGAGGCGCTCGCCCTCATCGGTCTGGTCATGCCGTTCGTCTACAGCTGACGAACAGCTCCCACTAGTCCGATTAGACGAAAGGCACTGATGTGAACCTCATGGTTCTCGCGGCTGAGGAGATGGAAAACCCCCTCTTCCCGCCGATCCCCGAGCTCGTCATCGGTCTGATCGCCTTCGTCATCGTCTTCGGTTTCCTCGCGAAGAAGCTCCTCCCGAACATCAACAAGGTTCTGGACGAGCGTCGCGATGCCATCGAGGGCGGTATCGAGAAGGCTGAGGCCCTTCAGATCGAGGCCCAGAGCGTGCTGGAGCAGTACAAGGCCCAGCTCGCCGAAGCCCGGCACGAGGCCGCGCGCCTGCGCCAGGACGCGCTGGAGCAGGGCACTGCGCTCAAGGAAGAACTGCGCGCAGAGGGCCAGCGGCAGCGTGAGGAGATCATCGCTGCCGGTCACGCCCAGATCGCCGCTGACCGCAAGGCCGCCTCTCAGGCGCTGCGTCAGGACGTGGGCAAGCTCGCCACCGACCTGGCCGGCAAGCTCGTCGGCGAGTCCCTCGAGGACGTCGCCCGGCAGAGCCGCACCATCGACCGCTTCCTCAGCGAGCTCGAGGAGAAGGCCGAGGCGGCCCGATGAACGGAGCGAGCCGCGAGGCGCTGGCCTCCGCGCGCGAGCGTCTCGACGCGCTGACGGACAACACGTCCGTCGACGCGGCGAAGCTCGCCGGTGAGCTGGCTGCCGTCACCGCGCTGCTCGACCGTGAGGTCTCGCTGCGTCGGGTCATCACGGACCCGGCGCAGTCCGGCGAGGCCAAGGCCGAGCTGGTCGGCCGGCTGCTGTCCGGCCAGGTGGGCGGGGAGACCCTCGACCTGGTGTCCGGCATGGCCCGGTCCCGCTGGTCGCAGTCCCGTGACCTGGTGGACGCGCTGGAGGAGCTGGCGGCCACCGCCGACCTCACGGCCGCCCAGCAGGCGGGCGCGCTCGACAACGTCGAGGACGAGCTGTTCCGGTTCGGCCGGATCGTCGCCTCGAACACCGAGCTGCGTGCCGCGCTGACCGACCGTGCCGCCACCGCCTCCGCCAAGAGCGAGCTGCTGCGCAGCCTGCTCGGCGGCAAGGTGAACGCCGTCACCGAGCGCCTGGTGATCCGTCTCGTCACGCACCCGCGTGGACGTAGCCTTGAGGGGGGACTCGAGTCCCTCTCGACGCTCGCCGCTGCGCGTCGTGACCGCATGGTCGCCACGGTGACCAGCGCGGTCCCGCTCAGCGACGTGCAGAAGCAGCGTCTCGGCGCGGTGCTGGCCAAGCTGTACGGCCGCCAGATGCACCTGAACCTCGACGTGGACCCCGCGGTCCTCGGCGGGATCTCGGTGCGGGTCGGCGACGAGGTCATCGACGGCACCATCGCGGAGCGCCTCTCCGAGGCGACCCGCCGCATGGCCGGCTGACCAGCCGCCACCACACAGATACAAAGCATTCCTAGCGGCCCGGTTGGGCCGTGCAGAACTTGCAGAAGATTCCTGGGGGTCGCCCCCAGACCCCTAAGAAGCTTCAGGCCCAACAAGGAGAGCAGGGAACCCAGATGGCGGAGCTCACGATCCGGCCGGAGGAGATCCGGGACGCACTGGAGACCTTTGTCCAGTCGTACCAGCCGGACGCGGCCTCGCGCGAGGAGGTCGGAACGGTCAGCGTTGCCGGCGACGGCATCGCGAAGGTGGAGGGCCTGCCCTCCGCCATGGCGAACGAGCTGCTGAAGTTCGAGGACGGCACCCTCGGTCTCGCCCTCAACCTCGAGGAGCGCGAGATCGGTGCGATCGTCCTCGGCGAGTTCAGCGGTATCGAGGAGGGCCAGCCGGTGCAGCGCACCGGTGAGGTTCTCTCCGTAGGTGTCGGCGAGGGCTACCTCGGCCGCGTTGTCGACCCGCTCGGCAACCCGATCGACGGCCTCGGCGAGATCGCGACCGAGGGCCGCCGCGCCCTCGAGCTGCAGGCCCCGGGCGTCATGGTCCGTAAGTCGGTGCACGAGCCCATGCAGACCGGCTACAAGGCCGTCGACGCGATGGTGCCGATCGGCCGTGGCCAGCGTCAGCTGATCATCGGCGACCGCCAGACCGGCAAGACCGCCCTGGCCGTCGACACGATCATCAACCAGCGCGACAACTGGCGCTCGGGCGACGTGAACAAGCAGGTCCGCTGCATCTACGTCGCCATCGGCCAGAAGGGCTCGACCATCGCGTCCGTGCGCGGCGCCCTGGAAGAGGCCGGCGCGCTCGAGTACACGACGATCGTCGCCGCCCCGGCGTCCGACCCGGCCGGCTTCAAGTACCTGGCGCCGTACACCGGTTCCGCCATCGGCCAGCACTGGATGTACGCCGGCAAGCACGTCCTGATCATCTTCGACGACCTGTCGAAGCAGGCCGACGCCTACCGCGCCGTGTCGCTGCTGCTGCGCCGCCCGCCGGGCCGTGAGGCCTACCCGGGTGACGTCTTCTACCTGCACTCCCGTCTGCTGGAGCGCTGCGCGAAGCTCTCCGACGACATGGGTGCCGGCTCGATGACCGGTCTGCCGATCGTCGAGACCAAGGCGAACGACGTCTCGGCGTTCATCCCGACCAACGTCATCTCCATCACCGACGGCCAGTGCTTCCTGGAGTCCGACCTGTTCAACGCCGGCCAGCGTCCGGCCCTGAACGTCGGTATCTCGGTCTCCCGCGTCGGTGGCTCCGCCCAGCACAAGGCGATGAAGCAGGTCTCCGGCCGTCTTCGCGTCGACCTGGCCCAGTACCGCGAGCTGGAGGCGTTCGCCGCCTTCGGTTCCGACCTGGACGCCGCGTCGAAGTCCTCGCTGGAGCGCGGCAAGCGCATGGTCGAGCTGCTGAAGCAGGGCCAGTACCAGCCGATGCCCGTCGAGGAGCAGGTCGTCTCCGTCTGGGCCGGCACCACCGGCAAGATGGACGACGTCCCGGTCGAGGACATCCGTCGCTTCGAGTCGGAGCTGCTGGAGCACCTGCGCCGCGAGCGCAAGGACCTCCTCACCTCCATCGCCGACGGCGGCAAGATGTCGGACGACACGCTGGGCTCGATCGCCGACGCGATCGCCGCCTTCAAGCGCCAGTTCGAGACCTCGGACGGAAAGCTCCTCGGCGAAGACGTTCCGGCCGTCAACGTCTCCAAGTGACGACGGAAGGGACCTGACTCATGGGAGCGCAGCTCCGGGTCTACAAGCGTCGCATCCGTGCCATCACGGCGACCAAGAAGATCACCAAGGCGATGGAGATGATCGCCGCCTCGCGCATCGTCAAGGCGCAGCGCAAGGTGGCGGCGTCGATGCCGTACGCGACCGAGCTCACCCGTGCGGTGACCGCGGTGGCCACCGGCTCGAACACCAAGCACGCCCTGACCACCGAGGTCGAGGCGCCGACCCGCGCCGCGGTCCTGCTCATCACGAGCGACCGCGGTCTGGCCGGCGGCTACTCCTCGAACGCCATCAAGCAGGCCGACCGGCTCACCGAGCGGCTGCGCGCTGAGGGCAAGGAGGTCGACAGCTACATCGTCGGCCGCAAGGGCGTCGCCTACTACGGCTTCCGTGAGCGCAAGGTCACGGACTCCTGGACCGGCTTCACCGACAGCCCGGCCTACGCCGACGCCAAGCGCGTCGCGGAGCCGCTGATCGAAGCCATCCAGAAGGAGACGGCCGACGGCGGCGTCGACGAGCTGCACATCGTCTTCACGGAATTCGTGTCGATGATGACGCAGAACGCGGTGGACGGCCGGATGCTGCCGCTCAGCCTCGAGAAGGCTGCGGAGGAGGACGGTGCGAAGGGCGAGATCCTTCCGCTGTTCGAGTTCGAGCCGTCGGCGGAGGACGTCCTCGACGCCCTGCTGCCGCGCTACGTCGAGAGCCGCATCTACAACGCACTGCTGCAGTCGGCCGCTTCCGAGCACGCCGCCCGCCGCCGCGCGATGAAGTCGGCGACCGACAACGCCGGTGAGCTCATCAAGAGCCTCTCCCGGCTTGCCAACGCGGCCCGCCAGGCCGAAATCACCCAGGAAATCAGCGAGATCGTCGGTGGCGCGAGCGCCATGGCCGACGCGACCGCGGGGAGTGACAAGTAATGACGACCTCTGTTGAGACGGCCGCTGCCACGGGCCGCATCGCCCGGGTCATCGGCCCGGTCGTCGACGTGGAGTTCCCCGTCGACGCGATGCCCGACATCTACAACGCGCTGAAGGTCCAGGTCGCCGACCCGGCCGAGGAGGGCGCGCTCAAGACGCTGACCCTCGAGGTCGCCCAGCACCTGGGTGACGGCATGGTCCGCACGATCTCCATGCAGCCCACCGACGGCCTGGTCCGCCAGGCCCCGGTGACCGACACGGGCGAGGGCATCACCGTCCCCGTCGGTGACTTCACCAAGGGCAAGGTGTTCAACACCCTCGGTGAGGTGCTGAACTACCCGGAGGCCAACGCCGAGGTCACCGAGCGCTGGGCGATCCACCGCAAGGCGCCGAACTTCGACGAGCTCGAGTCGAAGACCGAGATGTTCGAGACCGGCGTCAAGGTCATCGACCTCCTCACCCCGTACGTCAAGGGTGGAAAGATCGGTCTGTTCGGTGGTGCCGGTGTCGGCAAGACCGTTCTGATCCAGGAAATGATCTACCGCGTCGCCAACAACCACGACGGTGTGTCGGTGTTCGCGGGTGTCGGTGAGCGTACCCGTGAGGGCAACGACCTCATCGAGGAGATGTCGGACTCCGGCGTTCTGGACAAGACCGCGCTGGTCTTCGGCCAGATGGACGAGCCCCCGGGCACCCGTCTGCGCGTCGCCCTGGCCGGTCTGACCATGGCGGAGTACTTCCGCGATGTGCAGAAGCAGGACGTCCTCTTCTTCATCGACAACATCTTCCGGTACACCCAGGCCGGTTCCGAGGTGTCGACCCTGCTCGGCCGTATGCCCTCCGCGGTGGGTTACCAGCCGAACCTGGCCGACGAGATGGGTCTCCTCCAGGAGCGCATCACCTCGACCCGTGGTCACTCGATCACCTCCATGCAGGCGATCTACGTCCCCGCCGACGACCTCACCGACCCGGCGCCGGCGACCACCTTCGCCCACCTCGACGCGACGACGGTTCTCTCCCGTCCGATCTCCGAGAAGGGCATCTACCCGGCCGTGGACCCGCTGGACTCCACGTCCCGGATCCTGGACCCCCGCTACATCGCGGCGGACCACTACAACGCGGCCATGCGCGTCAAGGGGATCCTGCAGAAGTACAAGGACCTCCAGGACATCATCGCGATCCTCGGTATCGACGAGCTGGGCGAGGAGGACAAGCTCGTTGTCCACCGTGCCCGTCGCGTCGAGCGCTTCCTGTCGCAGAACACCCACGTCGCCAAGCAGTTCACCGGCGTGGACGGTTCGGACGTTCCGCTCGACGAGTCGATCGCCGCGTTCAACGCGATCTGCGACGGTGAGTACGACCACTTCCCCGAGCAGGCGTTCTTCATGTGCGGTGGCATCGAGGACCTCAAGGCCAACGCCAAGGAGCTGGGCGTCTCCTGATGCCCCCAGGAGAGGGGCGGGTGTGTCCCGCCCCTCTCTCCACGCCCATTAGAATTTGACCCAACACCCGGCGGACCCGCCGGGTGGTGACCCGAGGAGCCACCTTGGCTGCTGAGCTGCACGTCGAGATGGTCGCGGCGGACCGCAATGTCTGGTCCGGCGAGGCCACCCTGGTCGTCGCCCGCACCACGTCCGGCGACATCGGCGTCATGCCCGGTCACCAGCCGCTTCTCGGTGTGCTGGAATCGGGCCCGGTGACCATCCGTACCAGCGAGGGCGGCACGGTCGTCGCCGCGGTGCACGGCGGATTCATCTCGTTCGCGGACAACAAGCTGTCCCTGCTGGCCGAGATCGCCGAGCTCGCGGACGAGATCGACGTCCAGCGGGCGGAGCGGGCACTGGAGCGCGCGAAGGCGGACGCTGACGCGGCCGCCGAACGTCGCGCCGATGTCCGGCTGCGCGCGGTCGCGGGGCACTGAGCCCCGTACCGAAGAGTTTGAAACCTCAGCCGCGGTCCGTTCCGGAATTTTCCGGAGCGGGTCGCGGCTGAGGCGATGTACGTACTTTTTGTTTGTGCGGTTTTCGATGAGCGAGGAGGTCGGTGAAGATGCTCCTCGCTCTGCTTGTGAGCGGCCTGGTCGTAGCCCTGGTGGTGATCGGGCTGTTCGTGTTCGGGCTGCGCCGCAGACTGATCCAGCGCTCCGGCGGGACCTTCGACTGCAGCCTGCGCTGGGGCGTGGCCGAGGAGCCCGACGTCTCCGGCAAGGGGTGGGTCTACGGGGTCGCCCGCTACAGCGGTGACCGCATCGAGTGGTTCCGCGTGTTCAGCTATTCGCCGCGGCCGCGCCGGCTGCTGGAGCGCTCGTCCATCGAGGTGCTCGCACGCCGCGCGCCGGAGGGCGAGGAGGAGCTGGCGCTGCTGTCCGACTCCGTCGTGCTCGGCTGTTCCCACCAGGGGACGCGCCTGGAGCTGGCGATGAGCGAGGACGCCCTGACCGGTTTCCTGGCCTGGCTGGAGGCGGCGCCTCCGGGACAACGGGTCAATGTCGCCTGATCACGACGCGGCGAAGCCGGGGAGACGGGGGCGGACCCGTCTCCCCGGCTTCGTTCATCTCTTTACTGCAGTCCGGTGTGGATCGCGGCGGCGAGCTCGCCGGCCGCCGTGTCGCCGCTGAACTCCCAGAAGAAGGCTCCCTTGAGCCCCTGGTTCTTCAGCCAGGCCATCTTCCCGGCGATGGTGGCGGGGGTGTCGTAGCTCCACCAGTTGCTCCCGCACTTGGCGTAGGCGGTGCCGGCGACGGTGCCGGTGGTCGGGCAGCTGCTCTTGAGGACCTTGTAGTCCTCGATGCCCTGCTCGTAGGTGCCGGGGGCGGGCCCGGTCGCGGTGCCGCCGGGGGCGTCCTGGGTGACTCCGGTCCAGCCGCGGCCGTAGAAGCCGATGCCGAGGTTGAGCTTGGAGCCGGGGATGCCCTTGCCCTTGAGCTTGGTGATCGCCGCCTCGGAGTTGAAGCCGGCGATCGGGATGCCCGCGTAGGAGGTCAGCGGGGAGTGCGGGGCGGTCGGGCCCTTGGCGTCCCACGCGCCGAAGAAGTCGTACGTCATCACGTTGTAGAAGTCGACGTACGGTGCGGCGCCCGCGTAGTCCGCGAGGTCGAGCTTGCCGCCGTTGGAGCCGTCGGCGGAGATGGCGGCGGTGACCAGGTTGGCGGAGCCGAACTTGGCCCGCAGGGCCGACATCAGGTTCTTGAAGGCGGCGGCGCCGCTGGTGTCGCAGGACAGGCCGCAGGCGTTCGGGTACTCCCAGTCGATGTCGATGCCGTCGAAGACGTCCGCCCAGCGGGGGTCCTCGACCAGGTCGTAGCAGGACTGGGCGAAGGCGGCCGGGTTCTGCGCGGCCTGGCCGAAGCCGCCGGACCAGGTCCAGCCGCCGAAGGAGTAGACGACCTTGATGTTCGGGTATTTGGCCTTCAGCTTGCGCAGCTGGTTGAAGTTGCCGCGCAGGGGCTGGTCCCAGGTGTCGGCGACGCCGTCGACGCTCTGGTCGGCGGTGTAGGCCTTGTCGTAGTCGGCGTAGGAGTCGCCGATGGTGCACTTGCCGTTCTGGACGTTGCCGAAGGCGTAGTTGATGTGGGTGATCTTCGCGGCGGTGCCGGAGGTGACCAGGTTCTTCACGTGGTAGTTGCGCTGGTAGACGCCCCAGTCGGTGAAGTAGCCGAGCTTGACCCTGGCGCCCGGGTCGGGGCCGGGACCCGGTCCGGGATCGGTGCCGCCGCCCGGGGTGGTGACGGAGAGGGGGGCGGAGGAGGGGCCGGTCTGGTCGGCGGTGTCGCGGGCGGTGACCGTGTAGGTGTAGGTGGTGCCCTTGGTCAGCCCGCTGTCGCCGTAGGTGGTGCCGGTGACGGTGGTGAGCTTGGAGCCGTCGCGGTAGACGTCGTAGTTCTTGACGCCCTTGTCGTCGGTGGCCGCCGCCCAGGACAGGGTCAGCGCGTTCTCCGTGAGCCCGGAGGCCGTGGGGGTGCCGGGGGCCGAGGGAGGCGTGTCGGTGGGGGTGGTGCCGCCCTCGCAGGAGCCGCCGTTGACCTTGCAGCCGGAGGGGGCGCCGGGGCCGCTGCCGTTGAAGCCGAAGCTGGCGGTGGCGCCGGGGGCGAGGGCGCCGTTCCAGCCGACGTTCTTGGCGGTCCAGTGGGTGCCGGAGCTGGTGACGGTGGCGTCCCAGGCCGAGGTCACCTGGGTGCCGGCCGGGAAGTCCCACTCCACGGTCCAGCTGCTGAGGGCGGTGGTGCCGGTGTTCTTCACCGTCCACTTGCCCTCGAAGCCGGTGCCCCAGTCGGAGACCTTGGTGTAGGTGGCGGTCGCGGAGGCGGCCGCCTGCGCGGGCCCGGCCAGGCCGACGAGGCCGGCGACGGGCAGGGCGAGGGCGGCCGCGGTGGCGGCCAGCCTCCTGAAGAGGGGGATGCGTCGTGGGGGTGCTGTGCTCAAGGGTGCTCCTCCGGAGGTCCGTGCCGGTCGGGGGGCCGACCGGCACTGGGGATGGGACCTGCGCCGCCCGTGAGCACGCCGGAAGCGATCTTTGTCATGGCACGCTCACCACAGTGATGCGGTGAGACTAGAAAGGTCTGTACCAACCGTCAAGAGGTCCAGACCTCATCCCCGGGCGCCCTACTGGATGCCCAACTCCCGTGCCAGCACGGCGGCTTGGACCCGGCTGCGCAGCCCCAGCTTCGCCAGCAGCCTGCTGACGTGCGTCTTCACCGTCGCCTCCGCCATCTCCAGCCGTACGGCGATCTCCGCGTTCGACATCCCCTCGCCCAGCGCCCCCAGCACCTCCCGCTCGCGCCGGGTCAGCGACTCCACCGCGGCGGCCGCCTCCGGCCGCGCGGGCGCCCGCAGCGGCCGCGGCGCGGCGAACTCGGCGATCAGCCGCCGGGTCACCGCGGGCGCGATCAGCCCTTCGCCGCGCGCCACCGTCCGCACCGCCGCGATCAGCTCGGCCGCGTCCGCGTCCTTGAGCAGGAAGCCCGCGGCCCCCGCCCGCAGGGCCCCGAACACGTACTCGTCGAGGTCGAAGGTGGTCAGCACCAGCACGTCGGCCAGCCCCTCCGCGGCCACCCGGCGGGTGGCCTCGACCCCGTCGAGGACCGGCATCTGCACGTCCATGAGGACCAGGTCCGGCCGCAGCTCCCGGGCCAGCCGCACCGCCTCCTCGCCGTCGGCGGCCTCGCCCACCACCTCGACGTCGCCCGCACTGCGCAGGATCAGCACCAGCCCGGCCCGTACCGCCCGCTGGTCCTCCGCCACCACGACCCTGATGCTCATTCCGCTACCGCCCCGTCTTCCGCGGGCAGTTCCGCCCGCACCTGCCACACGGGCCCTCGCGCGCCCGCCGTGAACGTTCCGCCGAGCAGTTCCGTCCGCTCGTGCATGCCGACCAGCCCCGCCCCGGAGCCGGGTGCGCGCGGGCCCGGCCGGTCCCCGTACGGGGAGTCCACCGCCACCGTCAGCAGGCCGCCCTCCCGGGCGACCCGGACGGCGACCGTGCCGGCGGCGGCGTGCTTGAGGGCGTTGGTCAGCGACTCCTGGACGATCCGGTACGCCGCCAGCTCCACCGGGGCCGGCAGCGGCGGCGCCTGCCGGCGCGCGTCGTGCAGGACGAAGTCCAGCCCGCTCGCGGTGCCGTTCGCCCGGGCCCGCTCCAGCAGCGCCTCCAGCCCGTCGAGGGAGGGGACGGGCGCGGCCTCCTGCCCGGCCCCCGCCTCGCGCAGCAGCCCGATCAGCCGGCGCATCTCGGCGAGCCCCTGGACGCTGTTCTCGCGGATCACCCCGAGGGCCTCGCGGCTGGTGGCGGGGGAGTCGATGGACAGCGCCGCGGTGGAGTGGATGGCGATGGCGGAGAGGTGGTTGGCCACCATGTCGTGCAGCTCGCGGGCCATCCGGGCGCGTTCGGCCGCCACGGCCTGCGTACGGTCCATTTCGGCCAGCAGCGCCGTCTGCTCGGCGCGCAGCCGGGCGGCCCCGGCGGCCTCGCGGTGGTTGCGCAGGGTGGCGCCGGTCAGGGCCGGGGCGAAGCTGACGATCCCGGTGAGCACGCCGATCATCAGCGCCTGCGGGGAGCGCAGCCAGGCCAGGGTCCCGATGGTGACGACGAGGGTGATCAGGCCGGTGCTGACCGGCAGGCGCCGGGCCATGGAGGGTGTGCCGTAGACGACGGCCGCGTACATCAGGTCGGTGAACATCACGACGGTGGCGATGCTGCCCACCGTGAACTGGTCGGCGACCACGGCGAGGGTGCCGACGACCAGGGTGACGTTCGGCGCGGTGCGGCGCAGCAGCTCCATGCCGCCGACCGTCAGCAGCGGGACCAGCGCCGCCCAGTCGGGCAGTTGGTGCCGGTAGCCGGTGCCCCCGGGGCCGGTGCTGTGGACCCCGAGCGACCAGAGCAGGAGACCGGCGAGGGTGCTGATCGCCGCGATCAGGACGTCGTCTCGGTGGGGGCGGGGGATCGTGGGCGTCACGGTCCCATCCAACACGGTGCCGGGCGGCGCGGCCTCGGTACCGGGGTGGAGACGGCGCTACACCGAAGGGTGCAGTCGGGTTCCCCACTGGAGACGAGGCGTCGGGGCAGGACGGACGGAAGGCTGGAGGGGAACCACGGGAGAAGCGAGGGGAAGGGAGGCGGGGACGTGCTCGTCGCGCTGATCATCGCCTGTGAGGTCGGGTTCTGGGTGCTGCTGGCCGGCGGACTGGCGCTGCGCTACCTGGCCGGAATGCCGCGGCTGGGCGCCGCGCTGCTGCTGTGCGAGCCGCTGCTGGAGCTGGTGCTGCTGGCGGTGTCCTTCGTCGACCTGAAGAACGGCGGAGAGCCGAGCTGGCGGCACGGGCTCGCGGCCTTCTACATCGGCTACACCGTCGGCTACGGGCACTACACCGTGAAGTGGCTGGACGGGCACGCCGCCCACCGCTTCGCCGGGGGCCCGAAGCCGCCCGGGGCGAAGTACGGCAGGGCCCGCGCCGTCCACGAGTGGAAGCTGTGGACGCGGACCCTGGCCGGCGCGGCGGTCGCGCTCGGCCTGCTCCAGGCCGGGATCCTGTACGTCGGCGACGCCGCCGACACCGGCAGCCTCCAGGCGTGGCAGTTCGTCGCCCTGCGGGTGCTCGGCATCCAGGCCCTGGTCGCCGCGACCTACTCGGTCTGGCCCCGCAAGGCGCCGGCGGGCACGGACACGGAGTCCGGCGCCGGACCGGCCGGAACCGCGCGCTAGCGCTCGCCGCCCGGGACCCAGAGCACGTCCCCGACCTCCTTGTTGGCCGTGCGGGCCAGGATGAACAGGAGGTCGGAGAGGCGGTTGAGGTAGGTGGCCGTCAGCGGGTTCATCACCTCGCCGTGCGCCTCCAGCGCCGCCCAGGTCGAGCGCTCCGCCCGGCGCACCACCGTGCAGGCCTGGTGCAGCAGGGCCGCGCCGGGGGTGCCGCCCGGGAGGATGAAGCTGCGCAGCTTCTCCAGGCGCTCGTTGAAGACGTCGCAGTCCGCCTCCAGCCGGTCGACGTAGAACTGCTCCACCCGCAGCGGCGGGTACTGGGGGTCCTCGACGACCGGGGTGCACAGGTCGGCGCCCACGTCGAACAGGTCGTTCTGCACGCGGACCAGGACCTTGACGACCTCCTCCGGCAGCGAGCCCAGCGCGATCGCGGTCCCGATGGCGGCGTTGGCCTCGTTGGCGTCGGCGTACGCGGAGATCCGCAGGTCCGTCTTCCGCGTGCGGCTCATGTCGCCCAGGGCGGTCGTGCCCTGGTCGCCGGTGCGGGTGTAGATGCGCGTGAGGTTCACCATGGCGCCAGGGTAGTGCGGGCCAACTGCGGGCGGCCCGCGCACTGCTGGGCCGTGTCGGTGTGATGTCCGTCATCTGAGACGTGACGCGTGTTACTTCGCGGTCACTGGGCCCCTCACGGACGCTAGTCTCCGCCGGAGAGGCTACGAGGCCGGGTCGTACTGAGAACAACGAGGGGTGTGCAGTGGCTGGGAAGCTCGCCGTCATCGGCGCGGGACTGATGGGTTCCGGGATCGCTCAGGTCTCCGCTCAGGCGGGTTGGGACGTCGTCCTGCGGGACGTCACCGACGCCGCGCTGACCCGGGGCACGGACGGCATCAAGGCCTCGTACGACAAGTTCGTCTCCAAGGGCAAGATGACGGCCGAGGACGCCGAGGCGGCCCTCGCGCGCATCACCACGACCACCGACTTCGACGCGGTCGCCGACGTGGACATCGTCGTCGAGGCCGTCTTCGAGAAGATCGAGGTCAAGCACGAGATCTTCCGGACCCTGGACGACCTGGTCCGCGAGGACACCGTCCTCGCCTCCAACACCTCCGCCATCCCGATCACCAAGATCGCGGCGGTCACCAAGCGCCCGGAGCGGGTCGTCGGCGCGCACTTCTTCTCGCCCGTCCCGATGATGCAGCTCTGCGAGCTGGTCCGCGGCTACAAGACGAGCGACGAGACCCTCGCCACCACCCGCGCGTTCGCCGAGTCCGTGGGCAAGACCTGCATCGTCGTCAACCGCGACGTCGCCGGCTTCGTCACCACCCGCCTGATCTCCGCCCTCGTCGTCGAGGCCGCCAAGCTCTACGAATCGGGCGTGGCCTCCGCCGAGGACATCGACATCGCCTGCAAGCTGGGCTTCGGCCACGCCATGGGCCCGCTGGCCACCGCCGACCTCACCGGCGTGGACATCCTGCTGCACGCCACCAGCAACATCTACACCGAGTCCCAGGACGAGAAGTTCGCGCCGCCGGAGCTCATGCGCCGCATGGTCGACGCGGGCGACATCGGCCGCAAGAGCGGCCAGGGCTTCTACAAGCACTGAGCACGGCCGTTCGAATCCCCGCACCCTACGGGGTGAATTAGGTATCGGTTCGCTCACGGTCGGCAACTTCACCGCCCGCCGGGCAGTCAGTTGCGGTGAGAGTTGCCGACCACGAGCCGATCACGAGCCGACCACGGATCCGTCGGACCACACGCACGCAGGTACAGCCGGGGAGCACATATGCACATCAGGGGCGACCACGCCGAACTCGCTGTCGGGGGCCGCCTCGACGTGCGCAGCGCGGCGGACGCCCGTACCGCCCTCCACACCGCCCTCGACGACGGCCACGGCGACCTCGTGCTCGACCTGACCGGGCTCGACTCCTGGGACGCGACCGGACTCGGCGTGATCATGGGAGCGCACCGGCGGGCCGGCCGGACGGGCCGGCGCCTCGTCCTGCGCGGGGTGCCCGACCGGATGCAGCGGCTGCTCGTCGCCACCCGGCTGCACCGCATCCTCGCGATCGAGGGCGGGCTGGAAGCGGAGTCCCTGCCCCGGGCCTGATCCGGGACGGGCGCGCGCGTGCGGCCGGGCGTGCGGCGGCCCGCGGAAAAGGGGCTGCGCGGGCGGGCCGGGCTCGGTTTTCATGGGCGCATGGTGTCCACCGACAGACTGCTGGCCTTCGCGGCCATGTCGTTCCTGCTGATCGTGATCCCCGGCCCGAGCGTGCTCTTCGTGATCGGCCGGGCGCTGGCGCAAGGCCGCCGGGCCGCCCTGACCACGGTGGCCGGGAACACCCTCGGGGCGTACGTGCTGGTCGTGGCCGTGGCCCTCGGGGTGGGGACCGTCGTCGAGCGCTCGGTCCTCGTCTTCACGGCGCTGAAGCTGGTCGGCGCCGGCTACCTGGTGTACCTGGGGGTCAAGGCCGTGCGCCGGCGCGGATCCCTGCGGGCCGCCCTCGCCGAGGCGGCCCCCACCGCGCACGGCGGGCTGCGGACCCTGGGGGAGGGGTTCGTGGTCGGCGTGGCCAACCCCAAGACCATCGTCTTCTTCGCCGCCGTGCTGCCCCAGTTCGTCGACCGCGAGCGGGGCCACGTCGTCCTCCAGATGCTGCTGCTCGGCCTGGTCTTCAACCTCATCGCGGTCGTGTCCGACAGCCTCTGGGGGCTCGTCGCCGCCACCACCCGGGGCTGGTTCGCCGGATCCCCGCGCCGGCTCGACGTCGTCGGCGGGATCGGCGGACTCACCATGATCGGCCTGGGGGTCGCCGTCGCCGCGACCGGCCGCAAGGACTGAGCCCGGATACCGTCCGGCGCGGCGGAGTTCCGGCTTCCGCGGGTACGGGCGGGAATCGCAACGGGCCTATGGTGGAGGCACCCCCGTGGTTCCGGCGCGACCCGGCAGCGTTTAGGGTCGGGCGGAAACCGGACCAGTGGCGACGAGCGGCGCGAGCGAGGCCGGGCGGTAGGGAAGACGGCGACGGAGCGCGCGAGGCGAGGCGGGGGGACGGGGACATGGACCGTGCAGAGGGGAAGCCCGGGGAGGGCCGACGGCCCGAGGACCGGACCGCCGACGGGACGCGGCGGCCTGAGACGCGGGCGGACGACCGTACGGAGCGGCCCGGGGGCCGACCGCCCGCCGGACCGGCGGCCGGGGCTCCGGGCGCCGGGGGAGCGGTGCTGGGCGGGCCTGGTGTCGGTACGCCCGCTGCCGGTACGGCCGCTGCTGGTGTGCCCGTCGCTGGTGCGCCCGTCGCTGGTACGGCCGTCGCCGGTATGGCCGTCGCTGGTACGCCCGGTGTCGGTACGCCCGTCGCTGGCACGCCCGCCGTCGGGGTGCCGCCGCTGCCCGCCGCGCCCGCGCGGATCGTGACCTTGACCGCCGGGGAGTTCACCCTCACCGTCAACCCCGTCGACGGCAGCGAGATCGAACCCCACCGGCCCGGTGCCGGCCCGGACGCCGACCGCCGCCCCGCCAAGCGGGAGGCCTCCTCCCGCGCCGCCCAGGACGCCGCCGCCCGGCCGCCCGCACTGCCCGGGCCGCCCGCTCCCGGCCGCCCGCTCCTGGAGCGCGCCGAGGAGCGGGCGCGGCTCGTACGGCTGCTCCAGCGCGGCCGCTCCGTCCGGCTGACCGGCCCCGCCGGATCCGGCCGCACCGCCCTGCTCGACGCGGTCGCGCGGGACTGCGCCGACCTGGCGCCCGACGGCGTCGTCCGGCTCAGCGGCCACGGCCAGCAGCAGCCGGCCGAGCTGCTCCACGCCCTCTACTCGACCGTGTACGACACCGCCGGCCGGCGGCCCGACCGTACGGCCCTCCTCGCGCGGGTCCGCGAGATCGGCGCCATCGTGCTCCTCGACGACCTGGAGCTGGGCGGTCCGGCGCTGGACGAGCTGCTGCGCGCCACCCCCGAGTGCGCCTACCTCCTCGCCGCCACCCCCGAGGCCAAGGCCCCCTCCGACGACTCGCACCTGGAGGAGGTCTTCCTCGGGGGCCTCGGCCGCACCGGCTGCACCGAGCTCCTGGAGGCGCTCACCGGCCGGCCCCTGACCGAGGCGGAGACGGCCTGGGCCGGGGACCTGCGGTTCGCCTCCGAGGGCCTGCCGCTGCGCTTCGTCCAGGCGGCCGCCCTGCTGCGGCAGCGCGACGAGCTGAACGGCACGGCCGCCGGGGACGAGGACGAGGAGCCCGGTGTCTTCGAGGAGCGCCCGCGCGACCCCGCCCCCGTGCCGCTCCCCACCCTGGCCCAGGCCGCCGCCCCCGCCGAACTGCTGGCCTCCCGGGTGAGCGAGTCGGCCCGCGCCGCCCTGCGGATCGCCTGCGCGCTGGGCGGGGAACTCCCGCACCCCGCGCACCTGCCCGCGCTGGTCGGCGACACCCACGCGGACACGGCCGTCGCCGAACTGCTCGGCTGCGGGCTGATCACCCCCGTCGGTCCGCGCTTCCGGCTCGCCGAGGGCGTCGCGCGTCAGCTGGAGGAGGCCGGGTACGGAGGCGCCGGCGCCGAGGAGGCCCGTACCGCCGCCCGGCACTACGCCTGGTGGACCGGGCACGCCTCGGTCACCCCGGAGCGGGTCGCGGCCGAGGCGGACGCGGTGCTCGCCGCGCTGGCCGGGGCCGATGTGGTGGCCGCCGTGCTCCTGGCCCGGACGGCGGCGCCCGCCTTCGCGGCCTCGCTGCACTGGGACGCCTGGGAGCGGGTGCTGCGTGCGGGGTCGGAGGCCGCGCGGAAGGCCGGGGAGGTCGCCGAACAGGCGTACTTCCACCACGAGCTGGGTGTCCTCGCCCTGTGCGAGGGGCGCCTGGACCGGGCGCGCGCCGAGCTGGAGGCCTCGATCGGACTGCGCGGCGCGCTCGCGGACAAGCGCGGGACGGTCGCCGGACGGCGGGCGCTGGCCCTGGTCACCGACCGCGAGGTACTGGGCGCGGCGGGCTCCCCGCCGCTGCGGCTGGAGGCCCCGCCGACACCCGCGACGGTGTCGGAAACGGCCCCGACGGCGCCGCTGCCGAAGCCCCTGGCGGGGTCCGAGTCGACGGCTGCGACGACGCCTTTGGCGAAGCCCTCGGGGTGGCCGGTGGCGAAGCCGTCTGAGGCTGCCGCCACGGCGCCGCTGCCGAAGCCCCTGGCGGGGTCCGAGTCCACGGCGGCGACGACGCCTTTGGCGAAGCCGTCTGGGGCTGCCGCGACGGCGCCGCTGCCGAAGCGCCCGGCGGGGTCCGAGTCGACGGCTGCGACGACGCCTTTGGCGAAGCCCTCGGGGTGGCCGGTGGCGAAGGCGTCTGAGGCTGCCGCCACGGCGCCGCTGCCGAAGCCCCTGGCGGGGTCCGAGTCGACGGCTGCGACGACGCCTTTGGCGAAGCCCTCGGGGTGGCCCGTGGCGAAGCCGTCTGAGGCGGCCGCCACAGCGCCGCCGGCGAAGCGCCCGGCCACGGACGCGACGACGACCCCGGCGGCCGCCGCTCCGACCGCCCGCACCGGGAAGACCGTCGAGCAGCCCCCGGCCCCCGCCGGACGGCTCGGGAAGGCGGCCGTCCCCGCACGGGGATCGGAGGACGCCACCCAGGTCAACCCGGTGATCCGCCGGGCCCAGCTGCCGCCCCCGGAGACCCCCGCGAACCTCTCGGCGGTGTTCGGGAACGCCTTCCCGCCGCCCGCGCCCGCCCGTCCCGCACCGCCCCGCCCGCCCGGCCCGCACCCGGCGGCGGCCGCCGCCCGGGCACGGCGGCGCCGGACGGCCCTGCTGGGGGCGGCCGGGGTGCTCACCGTGGCGGCGCTCGGCACGGTCATCGGCCTGGCGCTGGCCTCGGACGGTGCGGAGGACCCGCAGTCCCCGTCGGTGTCGTCCAGCCCCTCGGCGCAGGTGTCCCCACACGTCCCGCAGGTGCCCGGCACCGTCGGCGACGACCCGGCGGGCGAGCCGGCCCGCCCGGCCGGGCCCGGTCAGTCGTCCCCGGCCCCGCAGCCGGGCGGCAGCGGGGCGGCCTCCGCCTCCCCGACGCCGACCGGAACGGCCACCACCCAGCCCCCGGCGTCCGCGACGCCCACTCCGACGCCGACCCCCACGCCCACGCCGACCCCCACCCCGACCCCCACGCCGACCCCCACGCCCACGCCGACCCCCACGCCGACGCCGACCGCCACGTCCACGTCGACCGCCACGGCCTCCGGGCCGACGACGGGCTCCTCCGCGAGCTCTTCGACGTCCCCCGGCTGAGCCCGGCGGGCCGCGTACGCACGACGGCCCCCCGAGCCGGAGCTCGGGGGGCCGTCCGGTCCGCGTGCGTCAGAACAGGCGGAGCTTGTCGTCCTCGATGCCGCGCAGGGCGTCGTAGTCCAGGACCACGCAGTCCATGCCCCGGTCATTGGCCAGAACCCGCGCCTGCGGCTTGATCTCCTGCGCCGCGAACACACCGCGCACCGGCGCCAGGTGCGGGTCGCGGTTCAGCAGCTCCAGGTACCGGGTCAGCTGCTCGACGCCGTCGATCTCGCCGCGCCGCTTGATCTCCACGGCCACCGTCGCGCCCGCCGCGTCCCGGCACAGGATGTCCACGGGGCCGATGGCCGTCATGTACTCGCGCCGGATCAGGGTGTAGCCCTCGCCCAGCGTCTCGATGCGGTCGGCCAGCAGCTCCTGGAGGTGCGCCTCGACGCCGTCCTTGATGAGCCCCGGGTCGGTGCCCAGCTCGTGGGAGGAGTCGTGGAGGACCTCCTCCATGGTGATGATGAGCTTCTCGCCCGCCTTGTTGACGACGGTCCAGACGTTCGCCCCGTCCCCGCTCCCCTCCTTGAGGGTGCACGGAGGCGACATCCAGTTGAGCGGTTTGTACGCCCGGTCGTCCGCATGGATCGAGACACTGCCGTCGGCCTTCACGAGGATCAGACGGGGTGCCGAGGGCAGATGGGCGGTGAGCCGACCCGCGTAGTCGACGGAGCAGCGGGCAATGACGAGACGCATGGTCGGCAACGCTACTCGACCGACGGGCCTTCACGCGATTCGCCCCTGAAAGCCCCGTTCGCCGATGGCGCGTTGTATGCGCATTCTCCTGGTGCGCCACCCGGCGGGCGCCTACCGTGGTGAGCGGGAGGTTGCCGAGCGTGCACACTGCGTCGCGGCCTCCCTCCCTGCCCGCAGGACTCCGGCGACCCAGACGCCGGGGTCACGAGAGGAGAACCCATGTCGCTCGACGTCTCACCGGCCCTACTCGAACAGGCCGAGCGAGGCGAGGTCGACGAAGCCGCCTTCGTCGACTGCGTCCGGACCTCCCTGCCCTACGCGTGGGAGATGATCAGCTCGTTGGTGGCCCAGCTGGAGGTTGAGGGCGGAGAGTTCGCCGACAACCAGACGCCGCCGCCGGACGAGCAGGCGCGCGGCCAGCTGCTGCGCGCGCTCGCGAGTGACGCGATCAGGGGTGCGCTGCAGCGGCACTTCGGGGTGCGCCTGGCCTTCCAGAACTGCCACCGCGTGGCGGTCTTCCCGCTGGATCCCTCGGTGGACGGCCGGCTGGCCAAGTTCACCTCGATCCGCGGCCAGCTGCTGAACCAGTCGCCCGAACTGCGCGACTGCTAGGACCGGTACTCCGCTGCCGCTCCGTGTCGCCGCACGGCGACGGACACCGGAGCGGCAGCCCAGGCCACGCGCCGGGGCCGCCGCGGGTCAGGCCAGCAGCGGCAGGACCTCCGTGCCCAGGCGCCGGACGTTCTCCTCCGTCGCGGCGAGGTCGCCGGAGCCCTCCGCCAGCAGGGCGAAGCGCGTGATGCCCGTGCGCTCCGCGGTGGCCGCCAGCCGGTCCGCCGCCAGCCGCGGCGTACCGACCGGGTGCAGGTCGCACAGCAGCTCCGTGTAGGCGTGCGGGTCGCGCATCGAGCGGGCCCGGCCGTCCACCGTCACGTGTGCGTCGAGGCCCTGCCGGAGCCAGCCGGGCATCGCCTTCAGCAGGGTCTCGCGGGCGTCGCCCGTACGGTCCGCCAGCTGGCACACCCCGGCCGACACGTGCCCGGCCTCCCGTACGGCCTCCGGCGCGTGCCCGGCGGCCAGCGCCGTCTCCCGCCAGAGCGCGACCATCCCCGCCTTGTCCTCGTCCCCGCAGTGCATGCCCAGCAGCATCGGCAGCCCGCGCCGCGCGGCCGTCCGCACCGACGCGGGGGAGGTGCACGCGACGATCACTTCCGGCCCCGTCCCGTCCCCGTCCAGCGCCTGGTCCGGGCGGGGTACGACGGCCACCTCGCGGAAGCCGTACCGCTCGCCGGCCGCCCCCACGCGCGGCTCGGCCAGCCAGCGCCGCAGCAGGTCGAGGTCCTCCGGGAACCCGGACTCGTACGCCTCCAGGCCGCCCCCGAACACCTCCAGGTCCACCCACGGCCCGCCCCGCCCCACCCCGAGGGTGAACCGGCCGCCGGAGGTGACGTGGAGCAGGGCCGCCTGCTCCCCGAGCGCCACCGGGTGCGTGTTGGGCAGCACGCTCACGGCCGTGCCCACCCGCAGCCGCCGGGTCCGCCCCAGCAGCAGCGCGGCCAGCGTCACCGCCGACGGGCAGACCCCGTACGGGACGAAGTGGTGCTCGGCGAGCCAGACCGAGTCGAGCCCGGCCCCCTCCGCCACCTCGGCGGTCCGTACCGCCCGGTGCAGGGCCTCCCCCTGTCCCTGGCCCGGGAACTGGGCCGCCACTACAAACGCTCCTACGCGCATCGCCCTTGGCCTCCTCGCGGCTGGCGCGGCCTCCCCAGGTGGACCGGCACTTTGCTCGTTCATGGCATCGATGTCCGAAGGCAACAACGTCTGACACGTGCCAAAGGCACGGCCTGACAGGAAAGTTATTGAGATAGTCGGGCCAGTTCCGTTCGGAGGAGGGCCTTCACCGGACACCCTGGGGGCCGCGCGGTCCGCTGCGCGTAGTCTGGGTGAAAGTCACTGTCCGTCGCCCCTCCGTGAGGTATACGTGTCACCGCGCCACAACCGCCCCCGGGGCGGCGAGACCCCGGACGAACGGCCCGGCTCCGGCTACGACCGGTACGGGCTGGAGCGCACCGAGGAGTACCTGGGCGAGGAGTGGAAGGTCCGCCACGTCGCGGGCGCCGGCGCGGCGGGCAAGCGCTACCGCTGCCCGGGCTGCGACCAGGAGATCCCCCCGGGCACCCCGCACGTGGTGGCCTGGCCCGAGTACGGCGGCGTGGACGACCGCCGGCACTGGCACAAGGCCTGCTGGAACGCGAAGGACCGCCGCACCTCCAAGGTGCAGCGGTCCCGCAACGCGCCGCGGTACTGAGCGGCGCGGCCGCCGCGGCTCAGACGTCCCGGCTCAGACGTCCCGGCGGCGGACGACGGCGTAGGAGGCGGCGACCGCGCCCGCCGTCACCAGGACGAGCAGCGCGATCTGGGCGAGGTCGCTGGGCATCGCCGTCCCGGCGACCCCGCTGTCCTGCACCCCGAAGAGCTGGAAGAGGCCGACGGGCGCGTTGTAGCGCAGGACCACCGATCCCAGCCCGCTCGTGACCGGCCAGGCCATCAGTATCGACCCGAGCACCGGCGGCATGGTGACCAGGCCGAGCATCACCGCGATGGCGCCCGCCGAGTGCCGCACCAGCGCCCCGACCGCCAGGGCGAGCAGGCCCAGCAGGGTCACGTAGGCACAGCCGGCCAGCGCGCCCGCCCACTCGGCTAGCCCGTGCGGCCCGGCGGCGGGCCCGCTGTGCAGGATCGCCGCCCAGAGCCCGACGAACCCCACCGAGCAGGTGGTGGTGGTGAACGCGACCGCGCCGAAGACCAGGTACTTCGCGGTGAGCACCCGCAGCCGGTCGGGGGCGGCGGTGAAGGTGGTGCGGATCAGGCCCGTGCCGTACTCGGAGGAGATCGTCAGCACGCCGAGCACGATCACGGCGAGCTGGCCGACCATCAGCCCGAAGAGGGCCGGCGCGGGGTAGGGAAGGCTCTCGTAGTCCCGGGACGCGGTCTGGATCACGGCCAGCATGCCGACGCCGACGACCAGCGCCACGAGGGAGCCGAGCGTCCACAGGGTGGAGCGCACGGAGGTCAGCTTGGTCCACTCCGAGGCCAGCGCGTGCCCCAGGTGCGGCCGGGGGGTCGGCAGCGGGGAGCTGTAGGCGCCGGGCCCGTTCGGCCCGGGCCCGTTCGGCGCGGGCGCGCTCGCCGTCGGCTTCCCGGCGGGGGTGGTGGTCATCGGGGGTCCTCGGGGGTGGGCTGGGGGGAGGGGGCCAGGTCGGCGGCGCTGCCCGGCATCAGGAAGGGCCGCCGCTGCGCTCCCGGGGGCGGGGGAGCGAAGAAGCTCGCCGCCGTCTCGGGCGCGACGGCCGTCTCGTCCCCGTCCTCCCACTCGGGGACGGACAGCGGCTCGGGCTCCCAGAGCTCGGCGCGGGGGTCGTCGGTGGAGGTGTACTCGACGGAGGCCTGGGTCATCCGCATGTAGGCCTCCTCCAGCGAGGCCCGGTGCGGGGACAGCTCCCACAGCCGTACGCCGGCTGCGTGCGCGAGGTCGCTGATCCGCGGGAGCTCCAGTCCCGTGACGCGCAGCGCCCCGTCGGGCTCCTGGAGGACCCGGCCGCCCGCCCTGGCCAGCGCGGTCGCCAGGGTCCCGCGGCCCGCGGGGTCCCCGTCGGCGGCGCGGACCCGCGCGAATCCGGCCGAGTTGTGCGTGATGAAGTCCTGCGTGCTCATGTCGGCCAGCAGCCGTCCCCGGCCGATCACGATCAGGTGGTCGGCGGTCAGGGCCATCTCGCTCATCAGGTGCGAGGAGACGAAGACGGTGCGGCCCTCGGCGGCGAGCTGCCGCATCAGGTTCCGGACCCAGAGGATGCCCTCGGGGTCGAGGCCGTTGACCGGCTCGTCGAAGAGCAGCACCTGAGGGTCGCCGAGGAGGGCGGCCGCGATGCCGAGCCGCTGGCCCATGCCGAGCGAGAAGCCCTTCGTCCGCTGGCGGGCCGCGGCCTGGAGGCCGACCACGCCGAGGACCTCGTCCACCCGCTTCTCGGGGATCCCGGAGAGCTGGGCGGTGGCCAGCAGGTGCGTCCGGGCCCGCCGGCCGCCGTGCACGGCTTTGGCGTCGAGCAGGGCGCCGACGTGCCGCTGGGCGTTCGGGAGGTCCCGGAAGGGCAGGCCGTTGATCGTGACCTGACCGGCGGTGGGCCGGTCCAGCCCGAGGATCATGCGCATGGTGGTCGACTTGCCGGAGCCGTTCGGCCCGAGGAAGCCGGTCACGTGACCCGGCTTGACCTGGAAGGACAGCCCGTCGACCGCGGTCTTGCTGCCGAAACGCTTCGTCAGGCCGACTGCCTCGATCATCGTGCTGCCCCTTGTCGGCCCCGGACGGCTCTCGCCCGCCTATGCCCTAAGAGGATATCGAGCCGCGGCCGGTTCCCGCCGGGACCGGATCCCTGAGCTCTCCCTGAGATCCGGCCCGGGGTTTTCCCGTAGTACGCGGGACGTCCGTCCTGAGGCGGAGCCGGCCGTCAGGCGTCCCGCCTCCTGAGGACGAGGTAGCCGCCTCCCACGGCGGCCAGGACCCACAGGACCATGATCCCGAGGCCGCCCCAGGGGCCGTAGGGGGCCTGGACCTGGTTCAGCGTGTCCGGAACGGTCTCCATGATCTTGGAGCCGGCCTGGTCCGGGAAGAACTGGGACACCTTCCGGGTCGTGGCGAAGGCGCGCAGGATCGTCGAGATCAGGAAGAAGAACGGCATCAGGATGCCCAGGGCCAGGACCGAGCTGCGCAGGACGGCGGTCACGCCCATCGAGAACAGCGCGATCAGGGCCATGTAGAGGCCTGCGCCGGTGACCGCGCGCAGGACGTGCTCCCCGCCGAGTCCCGTGCCGTGCTCGCCCAGGATCGCCTGGCCGAGGAAGAAGGACAGGAAGCTGGTGGCGAGGCCCACGGCCAGGGCCAGGGCGGTGGCGGCCGTGAGCTTGCCGAGCAGGAACTCCGCGCGGCGCGGCACGGCGGCCAGCGAGGTGCGGATCATGCCCGAGCCGTACTCGGTGCCGACCACCAGGACACCGAAGACGATCATGGCGAGCTGGCCCAGGGACATCCCCGCGAAGCTCGCCGCGATCGGGTCGAAGGCGAGCTGCTCGGCGGGGGGCATGTCCGGGAAGCGGGACGCGGCGAAGGAGCACAGCAGGGCGCCGAGCCCGACCGTGACGACCAGGGCGCACGCCAGGGTCCAGGTGGTGGAGGCGACGGTGCGGATCTTGGTCCACTCGGACCGGAGGACGGCGGGGAAGGAGGACACGGTCACTCGCCGCCCTTCCGGGGTGCGTGGGCGTGGTATTCGACGGTGCCCGCCGTCATGCGCATGAACGCTTCCTCCAGTGAAGCCCGCTGCGGGCTGAGTTCGTGCAGGACGATCTGGTGCCGGGCCGCGAGTTCGCCGAGCCGCTCGCTCGGGACGCCGTCGATTTCCAGGGCGCCGGTGGCGGGGACCGCGATCGCGTCGATGCCGGCCTCGTGCAGGACGTCCTTGAGGCGCTCCTGCTGCGGGGAGCGCAGGCGGACGTAACTGCGGGAGTTCTGCTGGATGAAATCCGCCATCGACAAGTCGGCGAGGAGCTTTCCTTGTCCGATGACCACCAAATGGTCCGCCGTGAGCGCCATTTCGCTCATCAGATGGGAGGAGACGAAGATCGTCCTTCCCTCGGACGCCAGCCCCTTCATAAGATTGCGGATCCAGAGAATTCCCTCCGGGTCCAGACCATTGACGGGTTCGTCGAACATGAGGATCTCCGGATCGCCCAGCAGGGCAGCGGCGATTCCCAGCCGTTGGCCCATTCCGAGCGAAAATCCTTTCGACTTCTTCCGTGCCACCGGCGTCAGTCCCACCAGGTCCAGCACCTCGCCGACCCGGCTCTTCGGAATCCGGTTCGACTGGGCGAGGCAGAGCAGGTTGTCGTGGGCGCTGCGCCCGCCGTGCATGGCCTTGGCGTCCAGCAGCGCTCCGATGTGCTTCAGCGGTTCCTTGAGGTCCCGGTAGTGCCTGCCGTCGATCCGGACCGTGCCGCTGGTCGGCCGGTCGAGGTCGAGCATCATGCGCATGGTCGTCGACTTCCCCGCCCCGTTCGGGCCGAGGAAGCCGGTCACCGCCCCCGGTTTGACCTGGAAGCCGAGGTGGTCGACGGCGGTCTTCGCGCCGAATCGCTTGGTGAGTCCCTCTAGCTCGATCATGCGGCCACGCTAGAACGCGGCAGGGCCGTACGCCACCTCGAAATGGTGATGTACGGCCCTGGATGCCCGATTTCGACTACCGGGAAGTAGCTCCGCGTGCGCACGGGGGTGTATCCGCACGCGGGCGTACGGGAGTTGCTAGCGGCTCTGCTGCGCCGGGACGCCGCGGGTGACCGGCTCGTCGTCGATCGGGGAGCCGGCGGCGGCCACGGCCGCACCGGTCAGCGTCGCCAGCATCTCGCGGACGTTGGTCAGCTGGGCGTTGATGGAGTCGCGGCGGTTGGTCAGCGCCGCCAGCTCGCGCTCGGACTCGCTGCGGATGCGGTCGGCCTTCGCGTTGGCGTCGGCGACGATGTCCTCGGCCTGGCGCTGCGCGGTCTCCACGGTCTGGCGGGCCCGGCGCTCGGCGTCCGTGCGCAGCTTCTCGGCCTCCAGGCGGAGCTGTTCGGCGCGGTGCTCGATCTCCGCAAGGCGCTTTTCGGCCTTCTGCTGACGGGAGGCGAGGTCGCGCTCGGACTGCTCACGGCGCTTGGCCAGGTTGGTCTCGAAGTCCGCGGCGGCCTGGGCGGCCTTGGCGCGGGTCTCCTCGAAGAGGGCGTCGGCCTCCTCGCGCTTGGAGGCGGCGTCCTTCTGGGCCTCGGCGCGCAGGGTGGCGGCGTCCCCCTTCGCCTTCTCGACGATGCGGACGCCCTCGTCCTCCGCCTTCGACTTCCGGTCCGCGGCGAACGACTCCGCGTCGTTGCGCACCTGCTGCGCGGCGGACTCGGCCAGCTCACGGTGCTGCTCGGCCGCGCGACGGGCCTCCTCGCGCAGGTCCTTCGCCTCCTCCTCGGCCAGCCGCAGGATCTTCTCGACCCGGGCGCCGAGACCTGCGTACGACGGCTCCGCGTCGCTCACCTGGGCCTGGGCGTTCTGCGTTTCGAGGTGCAGCTCCTCGATCCGCTTTTCCAGAGAGTTGATACGTCCAAGGGCGCTGTCGCGGTCGGAGACCAGCTTGGTAATGCGGTCGTCCACCTGACCGCGGTCGTAACCACGCCGCACGAGCTCGAAGCCGAAGGGGGAGGAAGTGTCGCTCATGGGGTTCCTGTCGAATGAGACCGATGAGGTGCTACGTGAGGTGTTGAGGGGAATCCTAGGCGCCCGGACGGCGTGTCATCGAGTCAATCCGCGTTTGCCCTGGACAATGACACCCCTTTTGAGTGGCAAGACGACGGAATGATTGTCACTCCTTCGACTGAACCTCCCTCAGAAGCACACATCCTGAGTTCCGACTACCCCTCTGATGCCTTGCCACCCGAACGAGTGGAACCCGCCGAAGCGCCGGCCTTCACACCCCCCGAGCCCTGGCCGCCCACGGACGACTTTCCGCCACCCGAAGGCGCCTCGAATGATTCCAACGCCTCAAGAACGTCCTGGACACGGGAGATCTCCGCCTGAATGTCCTCGCGCCTGCGCACCAGGACCTCCAGCTCGCGCCGGCCCTCCTCGACCAGCCGCTCCGCCTCCGCCTGCGCCTCCGCGAGGGCCCGCTCGGCCTGCCGCGACAGCTCCGCCTTCTTCTGCTCGGCCTCCTTGAGCAGCGTCTCGGCCTTGCGCACGGCGGCGATGCGGACCTTGCTCGCCTCGCTGCTCGCGTCCGACAGCAGCTCCTTGGCCTTCGCCTCCGCCTCGGCGCTCTGCTCGGTCGCCGCCCGGACCAGCTTGTCCACGCGCTCGCCGGCCGACTTCATCTGCTCCGCCGACTCCCGGCGGGCACGCTCGTGCAGCTCCTCGACCTCGGACTCGACGCGGGAGCGCAGCTCCTCCGCCCGCTCCCTTATGGCGGCCGCGTCCGTACGCGCCCCGATCAGCAGCTCGTCGGCGTCCGTACGGGCCTTCTCCACCAGGGAGTTGCCCTCGACCGTGGCCTCCGAGCCGATCCGCGCGGCCTCCTTGCGCGCCGCGTCCACCATCGCGTCGGCCTGCTCCTCGGCCGCCGTGGTGGCGGCCAGGGCCTGCCGGCCCGCGTCGGAGGTCAGCTTGTCGGCCTCCGTCACGGCCTCGGTGATGAGCCGGTCGACCTGCTCGGCGGCCTCGCGGCGGCGCTTGTTGGCCTCCTCGCGCGCCTCGTCCAGCGCCCGCTCGGCCTCCTCGCGGGCCTCGGTACGGGTGCGGTCCGCCTCGGTGGCGGCCTCCGCCTTCACGCGCTCCGCCTCGGAACGGGTGCGCGTCGCGTGCTCCTGGGCCGAGGACAGCGTCTCGGCGGCCTCGGCGCGCAGCCGCTCCGCCTCGTCGGCCGCCTCGCCGACCGTGCGCTCGTTGTCCTTGCGGGTCTGCTCGGTGAGCTTCTCCGACTCGGACACCGCCTCGGTGATGAGCCGGTCCGCCTGCTCGGCGGCCTCCGTGCGCAGCCGGTTGCCCTCCGCGCGCGCCTCGTCGAGGGTCTGCTGCGCCTCGCGCTCGGCGCTCTCCAGGGTCTCGTTCGCCGCGGCCGTGACGCGCTCCGCCTCCGCGGTGGCCTCGCCGACGATCCGGCCGCCCTCCGCGCGGGCCTCGTCGAGGGTCTCCTCCGCCTCGGTGGCCAGCCGGTCGGCCTCCGCCGCGGCCTCGCCGAGCGTCAGCTCGTTGGCCGCGCGGGTCTCCTCGATGAGGCGGTCGCCCTCGGCACGGGAGTCGACCAGGATCCTGGCCGAATCCCGCTCCGCCGCGGCCAGGGTCGCCGCGGCCTGCGCCGTCAGCTTCTCCGCCTCGGCGGCGGCCTCGGTGATGAGCCGGTCGGCCTGCTCGGCTGCCTCGCTGCGCAGCCGGTTGCCCTCGGCGCGGGCCTCGTCCAGCACGGCCCGGGCCTCGGTGCGGGCGGCCTCCGCCGCCTGTTCGGCCTCCGTCGTGAGGCGCTCGGCCTCGGCGGTGGCCTCGGCGACCGTCAGCTCGTTGGCCGCGCGGGTCTCCTCCGTCAGCCGCTCCGCCTCGGCGGCGGCCTCGGTGATGAGCCGGTCGGCCTGCTCGGCGGCCTCGGTGCGCAGCCGGTTGCCCTCGGCGCGGGCCTCGTCCAGGACGGAGGCCGCCTCGGCACGGGTGGCCTCGGCCGCCCGCTCGGCCTCCGTCGTGAGGCGCTCGGCCTCGGCGGTGGCCTCGGCGACCGTCAGTTCGTTGGCCGCGAGGGTCTCCTCGGTGACCCGCTCCGCCTCCGCCGTCGCCTCGGCCGTGATCCGGGCACCCTCGGCGCGGGAGGCCTCCAGGGACTCCGCCGCCTCGTTCCGGATCCGGTTGGCGTCGTCACGGGCGTCCGCCCGGGTCCGCGCCGCGTCGCGCTCGGACGCCGCGAGGGCGTCGGTCGCCTCGGTCCGCACGCGCTGCGCGTACTCGGCCGTGTCGGCGCGCAGCTGCTCGGCCTCGGCGATGGCGTCGCCGACCGTGCGCTCGGCCAGGGCCTTCGCCGCGTCCGTCTCGACCTTGGCCTCGCTGCGCACGCGCGCCGCGTCCTCGGCCGCCCGGTCCCGCTCGGCGTGGGCGTCGGCGCGGACCCGGTCCGCCTCCTCCTCGGCCTCGCCGCGGGTGCGCTCCGCCGCGTGCTCCGCCGCGCTGCGCAGCCCGGCGATCTCCTCCTCGGCCTGCTCGTGCAGCCCGGCCACGGAGTCCCGTACCTGCTGGGCGGTGGCCTCGGCCGCCGCGACCAGCTCCGCGGCGCGGACCTCCGCCTCCTCGGTCAGGCGGGCCGCCTCGGCCTGCGCCTCCTCCGAGCGCTTGCGGGCCTGCGCCAGCAGCTCCTCGCTCTGCTCGCGGGCCTGGGCCCGCTCGTTGCCCGCGTCCGTACGGGCCGCCGACAGGGTCTCCTCGGCCTCGCGGCGGCGCCGGGCGGCCTCCTCCTGGGCGGCGGCCAGCGCCTCCGCGGCCTCCTCGGCGACCCGCTCGGCCGCCGCCTTCGCCTCGGCGCGCAGCCGGTCCGCGGTCTCCTGCGCCTCGGTGCGCACGCGCTCCGACTCGGCCTCCGCCTCGGCGCGCAGCCGTACGGAGACCAGTTCGGCCTCCGCCCGGACCCGTCCGGCGTCCTGCGCGGCCTCGGAGCGCAGCTGCTCCGCCTCCGCCTCCGCCTGGCCCTGGAGGGTGCGGATGCGCTCCGCCGACTCGGCGCGCAGCCGGTCGCTCTCCTCGGTCGTCTCCTTGCGGATGTTCTCCGCCGCCAGACGGGACTCGCGCAGGGTCTGCTCGGCCGACGTCAGGCGGGCCTCGGCGTCCGAGTGCAGCCGCGCCAGCTCCGCGTCGGCCTCCGCCCGCTTGGCCGCCAGCGCCTGCTCGGTCTCCTCGCGCCGCGCCCGGGCCGCCGCGTCCGCCTCGGCGGCGAGCGCGCCGGCCGCCTCCTCGGCCTCGGTGCGCAGCCGCTCGGCCTCGGCGCGGGTGCGCTCCAGGGTCTCCTCGGCCTGCCTGCGCAGGGTGGTGGCCCGCTCCACGGCCTCGGCGCGGACCCGCTCGCTCTCGGCGCTCGCGCCCGAGCGCAGCTCGTCGGCGTCCGCCTTGGCCTTGCCCAGGAGCTCCTCGGCGGTCTTGGCCGCCTCCTCGATCTGCTGGACCGCCTCGCGGCGGGCCTCGCCGCGGATCCGCTCGCCCTCGGCGACGGCCTCGGCGCGCAGCTGCTCGGCCTCGCCGCGCAGCCGCCGCGCCTCCGCCTGGAGTTCGACCGTACGGGCCCGGTACTCCTCGGTGTCGTCCTTCGCGGCGCCCTTGAGCTCGGCGGCCGCGTCGGCCGCCTGGGCGCGCAGCCGCTCCGCCTCGGCCTCGGCCTCGCGGCGGATCCGCTCGGCCTCCTCGGAGGCGGCGCGGGTGGTCGCCCGGGCGTCCTCCGAGGCCTTGTTCAGCACGTCCTCGGCGGTGCGGGCCGCCTTCGCCAGCTGGGCCGCCATGTCCTCGGCGGCGGCCGTGCGGGCCTGCTCGCCGGCCTCGGTGCGCAGCCGCTCCGCCTCCGCGCGGGCGTCGGCCAGCGCGTGCTCGGCCTCGGCCTTGAGGACCTCGGCCTCCTTGGTGGCCTCGCCGACCAGCCGGGCGACCTGTTCCTTCGCGGTGCGGGTGCGCTGCTCGTTGACGGACTCGGCCGAGGCGAGCTGCCGGGCGGCGCTCTCCTTGGCCTCGGCGAGCAGGGTCTCGGCCTCCGCCCGGGCCGCGCGCAGCGCGCCGTCGGCCTCCTGGACGCGCGCCTCGGCCACCCGGCCGAGGTCCATGGTCTGCTGCCGGGTCTGCTCGGCCTCGGCGGTGGTGGTGGAGCGCAGCCGCTCGGCGTGCTCGGTGGCCTCCTGGGCCTGCGCGGAGGCGGCGGCGAGCAGCCGCTCGGCCTCCTTGCGGGCGCGCAGCAGCGAGGCCTCGGCCTCGGCACGGGCGGCCTCGGCGTCGGCGGCGAGCCGGCGGCGGGCCTCCTCGGCGGTCCGGGCGGCCTCGGCGCGGGCGGCGCCCAGTGCCTGCTCGGCCTCGGCGCGGGACTCCTCCATGAGCCGGCGGGCCTGGGACTCGGTCCGGGCGCGCAGCTGCTCGGCCCAGGCGACGTTCTCGTTGACGTGCGCCTCGACGGTCTGGCGGCGCTCGTTGAGCTCCTGGTCCAGCCGCTGGCGGCGGTTGACGGCCTCGGTGTGCAGCTCCGCCTGGAGGCGCGCCTGGTGCTCGGCGTGCTCCTGGAGGATGCGCTGGGTCTGGGCCCGGGCGTCGCGCAGTTCGCGCTCGGCGTCGGAGCGCATCTGGTCGGCCTGGATCTGGGCGTTGCGCAGCAGCTGCTCCGCCTGGTATCCCATGTCCGCGCCGTCGTAGGCGGGCCGGGACGCGAGGGCGCGCCGCACCTCGTGCAGCTTGGCCCGCAGCACCTCGACCTGGTAGCCCAGGTCC
The DNA here is from genome assembly GCF_044763325.1 of Streptomyces sp. NPDC096136. Taxonomy (NCBI): domain Bacteria; kingdom Bacillati; phylum Actinomycetota; class Actinomycetes; order Kitasatosporales; family Streptomycetaceae; genus Streptomyces; species Streptomyces sp. NPDC096136. The sequence continues at coordinate 67,671 of NZ_JBIWFZ010000015.1, forward strand.
TCGGCGTGCTGGACTGCCTTCCCGCGCTCCTTCCTCAGCCGCTCCATCTCGGCTTCGAGGCGCGTGAGATGGTCGGCTTCAGCCTGATGGCTCTCCTGGCTTTCGTAGCCGAGCACAGCGCGGTCCCGTCCGTCCCCTGGTCGCAAGCTCATCTCAATTGAGCATCGCTCGCCCGCTGAACGACGCCCCCGGGGAGATGGTGTCAGAAACCGGGGCAGGGGTTACAGGTCCCGCCCCGTCTCCGCGCCGAACCCCGGCCGAGCCATGGCCACTCTACCGGCCGGGGAATGGGGGCATCAGTGATCAGGGTTGCTCGTGACGAGTTCGGTGAGGACTCCGTGGCAGTCCTTGGGGTGGAGGAAGGTGATCCGGGAGCCCATGGAGCCGATGCGGGGCTGGTCGTAGAGGACCCGGACGCCCTTGCCGCGGATGGCCTCGGCGTCGCCGTCGACGTCCGCCGTGCCGAAGGCGATGTGGTGCACGCCCTCGCCGTTCTTGGCGAGCCACTTGCCCACCGCGGAGTCCTCGCGGGTGGGCTCCAGGAGCTGGAGGTAGGAGGCGCCGCCGTCGGAGGTCCCGTTGATCTTCAGCATGGCCTCGCGGACGCCCTGCTCCTCGTTGACCTCGGTGTGGAACACCTCGAAGCCGTACGTGGCACGGTAGAACTCGACGGTCTTGTCCAGGTCGAAGCAGGCGATCCCGATGTGGTCGATTCTTGTCAGCATGGGTCCAGTGCACCGCCGAGGAGGGGCGTCACGCAACGTGCCAGCGATCACACCGACTGCCCGGTGACGGCGCGGGTACTGCTCAGTACATTCAGGTAAACCCTCGTTCACTCCTCAGCTTCCCCGCTGAAAGGGGATTCGCCCTCATGTCCGGAACGAACAACACCACCTCCGTGATCGTCGCCGGGGCCCGCACGCCCATGGGGCGGCTGCTCGGCTCGCTGAAGTCCTTCTCGGGCGCCGACCTCGGCGGCTTCGCCATCAAGTCCGCGCTGGAGCGGGCCGGGATCTCCGGCGACCAGGTCCAGTACGTGATCATGGGCCAGGTGCTCCAGGCCGGCGCGGGCCAGATCCCCGCCCGCCAGGCCGCCGTCAAGGCCGGCATCCCCATGAACGTGCCGGCGCTCACGATCAACAAGGTGTGCCTGTCGGGCCTCGACGCCATCGCCCTCGCCGACCAGCTCATCCGCGCGGGCGAGTTCGACGTCGTGGTCGCGGGCGGCCAGGAGTCGATGACCAACGCCCCGCACCTGCTGCCGAAGTCCCGCGAGGGCTACAAGTACGGCGCGATCGAGATGCTGGACGCGATGGCCTACGACGGCCTGACGGACGCCTTCGAGAACATCGCGATGGGCGAGTCCACGGAGAAGCACAACACGCGCCTGGGCATCGAGCGCGCCCCGCAGGACGAGTTCGCCGCCGCCTCGCACCAGCGGGCCGCCGCCGCGCAGAAGAACGGCGTCTTCGAGGCCGAGATCACCCCGGTCGAGATCCCGCAGCGCAAGGGCGACCCGGTGGTCTTCGCCGCGGACGAGGGCATCCGCCCGGAGACCACGGTGGAGTCGCTGGGCAAGCTGCGCCCGGCGTTCGCCAAGGACGGCACCATCACCGCCGGCACCTCCTCGCAGATCTCCGACGGCGCCGCCGCCGTGGTCGTGATGAGCAAGGCCAAGGCCGAGGAGCTGGGCCTGGAGTGGATCGCCGAGATCGGCGCCCACGGCAACGTGGCCGGCCCGGACAACTCCCTCCAGTCGCAGCCCTCGAACGCGATCCTGCACGCCCTGGGGAAGGAGGGCCTGGAGGTCGCCGACCTGGACCTGATCGAGATCAACGAGGCCTTCGCGGCGGTCGCCGTGCAGTCAATGAAGGACCTCGGCGTGACCCCGGAAAAGGTGAACGTCAACGGTGGCGCGATTGCCCTGGGCCACCCGATCGGCATGTCCGGCGCCCGCGTGGTGCTCCACCTGGCGCTGGAGCTCAAGCGGCGCGGCGGCGGGGTCGGCGCGGCCGCGCTGTGCGGCGGCGGCGGCCAGGGCGACGCCCTCGTGATCCGCGTCCCGAAGGCGTAGGTGCTGCACTGATGGCGACGGTGGACGTCCCCGCGCTGGTGGCGCAGGCCCGCGAGGGCCGGCCGCGGGCCGTGGCCCGGCTGATCTCACTGGTCGAGGGGGCGTCCCCGCACCTGCGCGAGGTCATGGCCGCCCTGGCCCCGCTCACGGGCGGCGCGTACGTGGTCGGGCTGACGGGCTCGCCCGGGGTCGGCAAGTCGACCTCGACCTCGGCCCTGGTCACGGCCTACCGCAAGGCCGGCAGACGGGTCGGCGTGCTCGCGGTGGACCCGTCCTCGCCCTTCTCGGGCGGGGCCCTGCTCGGCGACCGGGTCCGCATGTCGGACCACGCCTCCGACCCGGGGGTCTACATCCGCTCCATGGCCACCCGGGGGCACCTGGGCGGGCTCGCCTGGGCGGCGCCGCAGGCGATCCGGGTGCTGGACGCGGCCGGCTGCGACGTGATCCTCGTCGAGACGGTCGGCGTCGGGCAGTCGGAGGTGGAGATCGCCTCGCAGGCCGACACCTCGGTGGTGCTGCTCGCGCCCGGGATGGGCGACGGGATCCAGGCCGCGAAGGCCGGGATCCTGGAGATCGGCGACGTGTACGTGGTGAACAAGGCCGACCGGGACGGCGCGGACGCGACCGCCCGGGAGCTGAACCACATGCTGGGCCTGGGCGAGTCCCGGGGTCCCGGCGACTGGCGCCCGCCGATCGTCAAGACGGTCGCGGCCCGGGCCCAGGGCATCGACGAGCTGGTCGAGCAGCTGGAGAAGCACCGGGCGTGGATGGACGAGCGCGGGGTGCTCGCCGAGCGCCGGGCCGCGCGGGCCGCGCGCGAGGTGGAGACCATCGCGATCACCGCGCTGCGCGGGCGCCTCGCGGACGTGCACGGCGACGCGCACCTGGGCGGCCTGGCCGCGCGGGTCGCGTCCGGGGAGCTGGATCCGTACGCGGCGGCCGACGCGCTGCTGGAGAGCCTGACCGAGCGCTGAGGCGCCCGGGGACGCCGGAGGGGCGGGGGAAGTGCTTCCCCCGCCCCTCCTGCGCGCGTAGGGGCCGTCCGGGGGCTCCGGACGGCCGCCGCTAGATCTTGCCGCGGGTGCCGCGCAGGTGCTCCGCGACGGGCGCCAGCGAGCTGCGCAGCGCCTGGAGGGCCTCCGGGGGGAGCAGGTCGATGAAGTGCTCCCGGACGGACGCCACGTGGTGCGGGGCGACCTTGCGCATGGTCTCCATGCCCTCGTCGGTGAGCACGGCGTACAGGCCGCGCCGGTCGGACTCGCAGTTGACCCGGCGCACCAGGCCCGCGGCCTCCATGCGGGTGATCTGGTGGGACAGCCGGCTCTTCGACTGGAGGGTCGCGGTGGCCAGGTCGCTCATGCGCATCCGGTGGCCCTCCGACTCCGAGAGGTTGACCAGGATCTCGTAGTCGTTATTGGTGAGTCCGAAGGGCTGGAGATCCTTTTCCAGCTGGTGCATCAGCAGTCTGCTGACGTCCAGGTGGGTGCGCCAGGCGCACTGTTCGGCGTCGGTAAGCCAGCGGGTGGCCGTCTCGGTCTCCATCGTCTCCATGAATGAACTCTACCTAAGAAGTTGAATTACGTACAAAAATAGGAAGATCTTCCCGGCCCGCGGGGCGGGGTGCGCCTCACAGGCCGAGTCGCCGCTGGAGGTCGCCGAGCTGCCCCGGCATCCGCGGCACCCCCAGCTGCCCCAGCGGACCCTGGCCGGCCCCCGGGACGCCCTGCGCGTTGCCCGTGGCCGCCCCGGCGCCCACCTCGCCGACCGACTGCTCCGCCATCAGCAGCTCGGTCGACTGGAGCAGCACCGTGCCCGCGCCGACGAACTCGAACTGGTGCTCCTCGCCCGAGGTGCCGCCGATGCCGGTCAGCGCGCGCAGCCCGCCGATCACGCCGGACATGTAGCCGTGGTCGTAGTGGTGGCACGGGGAGGGGCAGTCCGCCCAGCCCACCAGCGCCTGCGGGTCCACCCGCAGCGGCGGCTCCATGAAGACCACCGGTCCGTTGGACGCCGCCACGAACTTCCCGGTTCCGATCAGCGTCAGGAATCCCGGGACGATCGACTGCTTGAGGGCCAGCGTGGGCTGGTAGGCCAGCAGGTTCCCCGACCGGATGGTCAGGTTGCCGTCGTCCAGGTCGTACGAGTTCACGTCGAAGGCCCGGTCGGCCAGGAGCATCTTGCCCTGCCCCTCGGCGACCACCCAGTCGCTCGCGTGCAGCGGTGAGTGGAAGCTGGTGCGCAGCAGCCGGTCGAAGCGGCCGTGGCCGATGCCGTTGAACTCGATGCGCCCGTAGTACGAGATCATCTTGCCCTTCTGCAGGAACCACTGGTTCCCCTTGAGCTCCACGCAGAAGGTGTACGCGTTCACGTTGTCGTCGGAGGGCAGCGTGTACGGGTCGAAGACCGTCGGGCCGCCCGGCCCGCCGGTCATGGGGCCGAAGTTCACAGCTTCTCCTCCGAGGCCTGTACGTAGACCGCGCCCTGGCCGGAGAGCTCCAGCTGGAACGCCTCGCCCGAGCCGCGCCCCACCATGTCCCGCCAGCCGAGCGCGGTGGAGAGCTTGTTCCTGACGTCCCCGTGGTGGGCCACGTACGCCTGCGGGTCGACGTGGACCGGCCGGTTCGGGGTGATGGGGAGCTCGATGACCCCGCCGTGGGCCATCACGGCGACCGCGCCGTGGCCCTTGAGGGTGGTGGTGAACAGGCCCTGGCCCGTCACCTGGCCGCGCACCATGCCCATGACGCCGCCCTGCGAGCCCATGAACATGGTGCCCTGCTGGAGGGTGCCGTCGAAGGCGAGCAGCCGGTCGGCCTCGACGTAGAGGGTGTCGCCCTGGAGGTTGATCACCTGGATGTGGTGGCCGCCGTGGCCGAACATCACGGTGCCGTTGCCCTCGACCTCCATCAGCGGGGTCTGCTCGTTGGCCACCCGGCGGCCGATCATGCTCATGACGCCGCCCTGGCCGCCGGTGATGCTCGGCGTGAAGGAGACCTCGCCGCGGTAGGCGAGCATCGCCCCGCGCTGGCTGTACATCTTCTGCCCGGGGACCACCTGGGCCTCGACCATCTTCGAGTTGATCTCGCGGAACGGCATCAGAGGTCGCCCCCGACCGTGTTGCGCTCGCTGGGCTGCACGTACACCAGGCCCTCGCCCTCGAAGCGGATCTGGAACGCCTCGCCGGAGCCCTCGCCGATCAGGGTGCGGAAGTTGATCCCCGACTGGAACGACTGCTGGAGGTTGCCGGTGTGGGCGATGTACGCGCCCGGGTCCACCGAGAGCGGGTACTGGGCGCTGACGCGCAGCACCACCGCCGGGCCGTCGGACATGACCGCCGCCTGGCCGGTGCCCTCCACCGTCGTGGTGAAGAGCCCGTTGCCGGTGCTCGCGCCGCGCAGGCCGGTGAACGTCGTGCCGGTGCGCAGGGAGGCGTCGGTGCACAGCAGGTTGCTGGACTCGACGTACAGCTTCTCGCCGCGCAGGTCGACCAGGTTGATCTCGCTCGCACGGTCCGCGAAGTAGCAGGTGCCGTGCCCCTGCACCTCCATCACGGTCATCTGCTCGCCGGTCAGCCGGCGCGTCACCATCCCGCGGAGGCCTTCGCCGCCGCCCGTCATCTTCTTGAAGGCCATCTGCCCGTCGTACGCGACCATGGAGCCGTTCTTCGCTTTCACGGCGTCCCCGGTCAGTGCGACGGCCAGCACCTTGCTGCCTTGGAGTCGGAACTGAGCCACGGGGTGACGGTATCGGTACCGGGCGGCACCGAACAGGGCCGGGAAGCCGATATGCGCCACATTCACCGGGGTTGGGGGTTCCGGGCCCCGGCCCGAAGATCCCCGGGGACTACTGAGACACTGGAACGGCCCCCCGGTCCCCGGCCCCGAAGGTTCCACGTGGACATCAAGACCGCCTCCGCCCTGCACCGGCTGCGCCTCATCTCCGTACCGGAGGCGCTGTCGTTCCCGGCCCTGCTGATCTTCGGCTCCCTGCTGAGCCGGATCTCGGACATCGACTACCTGATGATGCCGCTGGGCATCCTGCACGGGATCCTGTTCGTCATCTACGCGGTCTTCCTGCTGGACGTGTGGAACAAGGCGAAGTGGCCGCTGAAGAAGGTCGCCCTGTTCTTCCTCCTCGCGCTGCTGCCCTTCGGCGGGCTCTACGGCGACCGGCTGCTCAAGCGGGACGAGGCCGACAGCGTCGTCGCCGCCCGCGCGCGCGAGGCGGCCCGGGCATGATCGTCGCGTTCTCGGTGACCCCGCTGGGGGTGGGCGAGGAGGTCGGCGAGTACGTCGCCGACGCGGTCCGCGTGGTGCGCGAGTCCGGCCTGCCCAACCGCACCGACGCCATGTTCACCACCCTGGAAGGGGAGTGGCACGAGGTGATGGACGTGGTCCGGCGCGCGGTGGCCGCGGTCGAGGAGCGCGCCCCGCGGGTCTCCCTGGTCCTCAAGGCCGACATCCGCCCCGGCGTCACCGACGGGATCACCTCGAAGGTCGACACGGTCGAACGCCACCTCGCCCGGGACTGACCCGGCGCGCCGACGCGCTTCCCGACAGCGCCCCCGCCCGCCGGCGGGGGCGCTGCCGTACGCACGGACCCCTGGGGTGTGACGGGTCCCACCGCCGGGCGGCGCGGCGGGCGCGTCAGGCCCCGTCGGTGCCCGAGGCGAGGGCGATGGCCAGGGGGGTGCGTTCGTAGCGGACCTGGTGGCCGTGGCGGGCGGAGATGAGCAGGCCCGCCTCCTGGAGCACCTTCAGATGCGCCGACACCGACGACGGGGCCATGCCGAGCCGGTGGGCCAGCGCCGTGGTGGAGGCCGGCTCCTCCAGGGCGCACAGCACGTCGGCCCTGCCCCGGCCCAGCAGGCGCGCCAGCGCGGCCGGGGTGTCCTCCCGCACCGGGGTCCACAGGGCGCCGATGCCCCGGGCCGGGTAGACCACCGTCGGCTGCCAGGGCGGGTCGAAGCCGCCCGCGATCTTCGGCCAGATGAAGGCGCTCGGCATCAGCACCAGCCCCCGCCCGCCCAGGACCCGCGCGTACGCGGAGGGCCGCTCGATGGTCAGGGTGAGGGAGGCGGAGTCCCAGGAGAGGTCCGGGTGCAGCCCGTCGAAGAGGGCCTCCAGCCCCCCGGCGGCGAGCCGGTGCGAGTGGAAGAGGACGTCCGCCTCCAGCAGGGCCCGCAGCCTCGGCCAGTGCGGCTCGACCAGCACGGTCCAGGCCCGCTCCAGCAGATCGGCCAGCTGCTGCACGGACCGTGCGGGATCCGCGACCAGGGACCGGCCCAGCTCGCTGTCGAGCGCGCCCGGCGTGCAGGCCAGCGCCTTGAGCATGTCCTCGCGGGCCGCGTCCGGGTCCGCCGCGCGGACCTGCGCCAGCTCCTGCGCGAAGGAGGCGCCGGGTCCGTTCGGCGGCGGGCTGACGAAGTCCGTGCTGTGCCCGCGGCGGGGCATCAGCAGCCACAGCGGCCGCAGGTCCAGCCCCGCGGCCGCGGCCCGGATCCCGCGCAGCCAGGGCAGGTGGTACCCCTGCCGGTCCGGCCGCTTCAGGGTGCGGACCGCCTCCTGCGTCTCCCACAGGGGCGACAGCGCGAACCGGCAGCGCAGCAGGTCCTCGTGCCCGAAGTGGTGGAGCAGACCCATCCCGGCCGCCTCCCTCCGTATGCGCGTCGGCGCCGACCCGAGGACTCTGCCCCAACATTCGCCCCCACGCGAATCCCTACGCTCCGGGGGCAGGGTCACGGAGGCTGCCGCCATGCCGACCGACCACGACGCCCCCGCCGACCGGGCCGACCCCCGCACCACCCCGCCCGCTCCGGCCGCTGCGGGTTCCGCCGCTCTGGGCATCGCCGTTCCGGGCCCGGCCGCTTCGGGCGCTGCCGCTCCGGGCATCGCCGCCCCGGGCCCGGCCGCTTCGGGTTCCGCGGCCCCAGGCTCCGCCGACCCGGGCCCGGCCGCTGCCGGTTCCGCCGCCCCGGCCCCCGCCGCCCCGGATCCGGCGGCCCCGGATCCGGCGGCCCCCGGCCCCGCCGTCCCGGAGGCCGGGTACCGGGCCGTGTTCCGGGTCCGGGAGTTCCGGGCCGTCTTCGCCGCGCACCTGCTCTCCCTGCTCGGCCTCGTCGTCGCCGAGATCTCCCTCACCGTCCTCGTCTACCGCGCCACCGGCTCCCCCCTGATGAGCGCGCTCACCTTCGCCCTCGGCTTCCTCCCCTACGCCCTCGGCGGCACCCTGCTCGCCGGGCTCGCCGACCGGTACCCCGCCCGGCGGCTGCTCGTCGCCTGCGACCTGCTGTGCGCCGCCTGCGCCGCCGGCATGGTCTGGCCGGGCACACCCGTCGCGGGGATCCTCGCGCTGCGCTGCGCCATGGCCTTCGTCGCACCCCTCTTCCAGGGCGCCCGCAGCGCCTCCCTCGCCGACGTCCTCGGCTCCGGCGAGGCCTTCGTCCTCGGCCGGTCGCTGCTGCGGATGGTCTCGCAGAGCGCCCAGCTCACCGGCTTCGGCCTCGGCGGGCTGCTGCTGACCGTCCTCGCGCCGCGCGGGGCCATCGCCCTGACCGCCGCCGGGTTCCTGGCCTCCGCCCTGCTGCTGCGCCTGGGCACCCGCTCCCGGCCCGCCCGCGCCGGGGCCGCCCGCCACTCCGCGCTCGGCGGGCTGCGCGCCGTGCTCGGGGAGCGCCGGCTGCGCGCCCTCACCCTCCTGATCTGGCTCCCGCCCGCCTTCACCGTCGTCCCGGAGGCGCTGCTCACGCCCTACGCCGACGGCATCGGGGCGGGCACCGTCACCCTCGGGGTGCTGATGTGCGCCCTGCCGCTGGGCACCGTCGCGGGTGAACTCTGGGCCGGCTCGGCCCTCACCGCCCGGACGCGTGCCCGGATCACCGCGCCCCTGGCGGCCGTCTCCCTGCTCCCCTTCCTCGTGTACGCGCTCCGCCCCGGCGCGGCCGCCGTCGCCGTGGCGCTCGTCCTCGCCGGGCTGGCGCACGCCCACGCCCTCGGCGTCGACCGGATGTACGTGGACGCCGTCCCCGACGAGCTGCGCGGCCGGGCGATGACGCTGCTCAGCACCGGGCTGATGACCTTCCAGGGGGTGGGCATGGCGCTGGCCGGAGCCGCCGCCGAGGTCATCCCGGCGCACGCCGTCGTCTCCGGCTCCGCCCTGCTCGGCACCCTCGTCGTCCTCCTCCTGCTCGCCGAACTGCGCGCCACGGCGCCGCCCGGCGGAGCGGCCGAGGACTGAGACGGGGGGCCGCCGGAAATGACCGCCCGGTAGGGTCTGGTGGATGCCGAAGCCGCTCAGCCTCCCCTTCGACCCCATCGCCCGTGCCGACGAGCTCTGGCGGCAGCGCTGGGGTCCCGTGCCCTCCATGGCCGCGATCACCTCGATCATGCGCGCGCACCAGATCCTGCTCGGCGAGGTCGACGCCGTGGTGAAGCCGTACGGCCTGACCTTCGCCCGGTACGAGGCGCTCGTGCTGCTCACCTTCTCCCAGGCGGGGGAGCTCCCGATGTCGAAGATCGGCGAGCGGCTGATGGTCCACCCCACCTCGGTGACGAACACGGTGGACCGGCTCGTGAGGTCCGGGCTGGTGGCCAAGCGGCCCAACCCGCAGGACGGCCGCGGCACGCTCGCGTCCATCACGGAGAAGGGCCGGGAGGTCGTCGAGGCGGCGACCAAGGACCTGATGGCGGTCGAGTTCGGGCTCGGCGCCTATGACGCGGAGGAGTGCGCGGAGATCTTCGCGCTGCTCAGGCCGCTGCGGGTGGCCGCCGCCGACTTCGAGGAGAGCTGAGGGCCGGGGCGCGTCAAGATCGCGCAAATCGGGCGGTTACGCTCGACGGCATGAAACGAAGCGTGCTGACCCGCTACCGCGTCATGGCCTACGTGACCGCGGTCATGCTCCTGATCCTCTGTGCCTGCATGGTGGCGAAGTACGGCTTCGACACCGGCGCCGACCTGACCCTCGCGGTCTCGCAGGTCCACGGCGTGCTCTTCATGATCTACCTGGTCTTCGCCTTCGACCTCGGCTCCAAGGCCAAGTGGCCCTTCGGCAAGCTGCTGTGGGTCCTGGTGTCGGGGACCATCCCGCTGGCCGCGTTCTTCGTCGAGCGCGGGGTCCGCGCCGAGGTCGAGCCGCTCGTCGCGGACGCCCCCGTCACCGTCGGGGCCTGAGCCCGCGTCCGGGACCGCTCGCGCGGGCCTGTAGGAACGCTCGAAACCACACCCCCGGGGAAGACTCCCCGGGGGTTTGCCATCGACATTTACTAGGACGTCCTAGTAAATTCGAAGGCATGGACGCAGACGCCATCGAGGAGGGCCGCCGCCGCTGGCAGGCCCGATATGACAAGGCCCGCAAGCGGGACGCGGATTTCACCACGCTCTCCGGCGATGAGGTCGACCCCGTCTACGGGCCCCGGCCCGGAGACGCGTACGAGGGCTTCGAGCGCATCGGCTGGCCGGGGGAGTACCCCTACACCCGCGGCCTGCACGCCACCGGGTACCGCGGCCGGACCTGGACCATCCGGCAGTTCGCCGGCTTCGGCAACGCCGAGCAGACCAACGAGCGCTACAAGATGATCCTCGCCGCCGGCGGCGGCGGGCTCTCGGTGGCCTTCGACATGCCCACCCTGATGGGGCGCGACTCCGACGACCCGCGCTCGCTCGGCGAGGTCGGCCACTGCGGCGTCGCCATCGACTCCGCCGCCGACATGGAGGTCCTCTTCAAGGACATCCCGCTCGGCGACGTCACCACGTCGATGACGATCTCCGGCCCGGCCGTCCCCGCCTTCTGCATGTACCTCGTCGCCGCCGAGCGCCAGGGCGTCGACCCGGGCGTGCTCAACGGCACCCTCCAGACGGACATCTTCAAGGAGTACATCGCCCAGAAGGAGTGGCTCTTCGAACCCGAGCCGCACCTGCGCCTCATCGGCGACCTGATCGAGTACTGCGCGAACGGCATCCCGGCCTACAAGCCGCTGTCCGTCTCCGGCTACCACATCCGCGAGGCCGGGGCCACGGCCGCGCAGGAGCTCGCGTACACCCTCGCCGACGGCTTCGGGTACGTGGAGCTCGGCCTCTCCCGCGGCCTGGACGTCGACCACTTCGCGCCCGGCCTGTCCTTCTTCTTCGACGCGCACCTCGACTTCTTCGAGGAGATCGCCAAGTTCCGCGCCGCCCGCCGCATCTGGGCCCGCTGGATGAAGGAGGTGTACGGCGCGAAGAACGAGAAGTCGATGTGGCTGCGCTTCCACACGCAGACCGCCGGCGTCTCCCTGACGGCCCAGCAGCCGTACAACAACGTCGTGCGCACCGCGGTCGAAGCCCTCGCGGCCGTCCTCGGCGGCACCAACTCGCTGCACACCAACGCCCTCGACGAGACCCTCGCCCTCCCCAGCGAGCAGGCCGCCGAGATCGCGCTGCGCACCCAGCAGGTGCTGATGGAGGAGACCGGCGTCGCCAACGTGGCCGACCCGCTGGGCGGCTCCTGGTACGTCGAGCAGCTCACCGACCGCATCGAGGCCGACGCCGAGAAGATCTTCGACCAGATCAAGGAGCGCGGCCTGCGCGCCCACCCGGACGGGCAGCACCCGATCGGCCCCATCACCTCGGGCATCCTGCGCGGCATCGAGGACGGCTGGTTCACCGGCGAGATCGCCGAGTCGGCCTTCCAGTACCAGCGCGCCCTGGAGAAGGGCGACAAGCGGGTCGTCGGCGTCAACGTCCACCACGGCTCGGTCACCGGCGACCTGGAGATCCTCCGCGTCAGCCACGAGGTGGAGCGCGAGCAGGTGCGGGTGCTCGCCGCGCGCAAGGAGCGCCGCGACGACGCCAAGGTGACGGCCTCGCTGAAGGCCATGCTGGACGCCGCCCGCGACGGCTCCAACATGATCCCGGCCATGCTGGACGCCGTACGGGCCGAGGCCACGATGGGCGAGATCTGCAACGTCCTGCGCGACGAGTGGGGCACCTACACCGAGCCCCCCGGCTTCTAGTCCGCGCACCGCGCACCGCGCACCGCGCCACGGGCCGGCCGGGGGTTCCCCGCGGGGAACCCCCGGCCGGCCCCGCGCTTTCGATCCGTCCGCCCCGTGCGTTCCGCGCGCCGCCTCAGGCGCGGGCGGCGAGGCCGTGCATCAGCAGTGCGGTGAAGGCCGCCACCCAGCCCTCGTCCACCGGCTCGGAGCTCACCAGCGCGCGGTGCACCACCGTGCCCGCGATCACGTCGAAGATCAGGTCCGTGGTGTGCCCGGCGAGGGACGGGTCCTCCTCGTACGGGAGCTCGCCGCGGGCCTGGGCCCGTTCCCGGCCCAGTACGACGAGACGTTTCTGCCGGTCCACGATCGCCGACCGGATCCGGTCCCGCAGCGCCTCGTCCCGGGTGGACTCGGCGACCACCGCCATCAGGGCCGTACGGGCCTCCGGGCGCCGCAGCAGTCCCGCGAACTGCAGGACCACGTACTCGATGTCCGCTTCCAGGGACCCCCGGTCGGGCAGTTCGAGCGCGTCGAAGAGCTCCGCCACCGCGTCCACGACCAGCTCGTTCTTCCCCGCCCAGCGGCGGTACAGGGTGGTCTTGGCGACGCCGGCCCGGGCCGAGACGTCCCCCATGGTCAGCTTCGACCACCCCAGCTCCACCAGCGCCTCCCGCGTCGCCGCCAGGATCGCCGCGTCCGCAGCCGCGCTCCGGGGGCGGCCGGTGCGGCCGGGCTGGGGGGTCGTGCGGGGGCAGGGGTTGCGCATGGCCGAGACCATACCCGCCAGTAGCGGAACCGCCGGGGGCCTCCGCGCTGTGGTTCAGATCACGGGGCGCCCGGCGCCCGGGGGAGTTACGCTACGGCTCGTAGCGTAAGAGCGACAACCACGCGAAGAGCTACCGGCGCCAGGTGGGGACCCGGCGCCACAGCAGTGCGGATCGACGGCGGGCACCCCGCGGAACCCTCGGATACGAGGTTTCGCGCGGGATCTTCCGGGATCCTTTTCGTCGGCGCGCGCACACGGGGGAGGATGTACGCATGCAGCCCAGAAACATGTCCATGAGCGGCGTCGTCGACCTCGCCGCGGTGAAGGCGGCCGGCGAAGCCAAGGCGAAGGCCGAGCAGGCCCGCGCGGAGGCGGCCCGCCAGGGCGGCCCCGGCGCGCCCGGCGGCGCCGTACCGCCGTCCGCGCTCGTCGTCGACGTCGACGAGGCCGGCTTCGAAAGCGACGTCCTCCAGCTCTCCAACGAGGTCCCGGTCGTCCTCGACTTCTGGGCCGAGTGGTGCGAGCCGTGCAAGCAGCTCGGCCCGCTCCTGGAGCGGCTGGCCGTCGAGGCGAACGGCCGCTTCGTCCTGGCGAAGATCGACGTCGACGCCAACCAGATGCTGATGCAGCAGTTCGGCATCCAGGGCATCCCGGCCGTGTTCGCCGTGGTCGCCGGCCAGGTGCTGCCGCTGTTCCAGGGGGTGGCCCCCGAGCAGCAGATCCGCGAGACCCTGGCCCAGCTGGTCCAGGTCGCCGAGGAGCGCTTCGGCATCCTCGGACTCCAGGTCGACCCCGACGCCACGGGCGCCCCGGCGGCCCCGGCCCCCGTGCCGGCCGGTCCGTACGACGCGCTGCTGGAGGCGGCCGTCGTCGCGCTGGACGCGGGCGACCTGGGCGGGGCCGTGCAGGCGTACAAGAACGTGCTCGCGGACGACCCGGCCAACACCGAGGCCAAGCTGGGCCTGGCCCAGGCCGAGCTGCTCTCCCGGGTGCAGCACATGAACCCGCAGACCGTGCGCGCCGCGGCGGCCGAGAACCCGCGCGACCCGGCCGCCCAGATGGCCGCGGCCGATCTGGACCTGGCCGGCGGGCACGTGGCGGACGCCTTCTCCCGCCTGGTGGACACCGTACGGGTGACGTTCGGTGACGAGCGGGACTCCGTACGGGTACGGCTCCTGGAGCTCTTCGAGGTCATCGGCGCCGACGACCCGCGGGTGACCGCGGCCCGTACGGCGCTGGCGCGGGTGCTCTTCTAGAGCCCGGCCGGGCTCCGGCTGGAGCGGTACCCAGCCGGGGTGACCGGCGATTTGTTGACACAGAGATAAACAGCGGCCGCACTTTGCCAAAACTTGGTAATCGCGGCCGCTGTTACTCGGAGTAAATCGAACCCCGTGAACTGTCCGGTTGGTTCCTTCTTCACCCCTTCTGTCGTGGCCCAGGGTGACACCCTGTGTGGCTGCTGTGCGACGTAGGGCGGCGCTCCGGTTACCCAGCCGTTACCCGCGAGTAACGACCCCCCTTGTGCCCCGGCCTGGAATGGACCACGATCGGCGACGCTCGGTCCTTCCCGTAGAGCCGCTCATCCGGCGGCCGCGGCGGAGGGTCCCCACCGGGTGGGCCGGTGGCACGCACACCGGCCGTGGACAGGGGGGTCTCTGCCACACCGGCAGGGCCTGTCCTCCAGGTTGCGCGAACGCGTGGCCCAGTGGTTGTCGCTCGGGGGTGATCGCCGGTGTATCGGACGCGGCTGCGCCGCGGCTCGGCCGCCTGCGCTCCTTCCCGAGGACGTAGCACTTCTCCCATCCCAGGCCGGGCTCAGTCCGGACCGGAGATGTACGTCCGAGAAGGAGGAACGAATATGAGTTCTCAGGTTCGTGGCGGGACCAGATGGAAGCGCTTCGCGCTCGTCATGGTGCCGTCCATCGCGGCCACGGCCGCGGTCGGTGTGGGTCTGGCGCAGGGTGCCCTCGCGGCCTCGTTCAGCGTTTCGGGTCAGGACTTCAAGGTGTCGGCCGACGAGCTCGTCGGCCATGACCTGATCCAGTACGGCAGCGTCGCCGACGGTGCCACGCTGGGTTCCAAGGAGACGGCCCACCACCCGGTGACCATCTCCGGTTTCAGCTCCGCCAAGATCACCAACATGTGCCAGTCGCTGGTCACCCCGGTGCCCGTCCTCGGCGGGGCCATCACGCTCCAGCTGCGTACCGGCAACAAGGGCCGCTCGGCCGAGGCGACCAACCTCTACCTGGACGTCGCCGAGCTGGACGCGGACGCCAAGTTCGACCAGCTCGACATCGGTGTCGCGGTGGGCGACGGCAGCCACACCACCAAGCCGGTCCCCGGTACGGTCGCGGACACCGGCCTGTTCTCGCAGCGCGCCAAGACGGCCACGCTGACCAACGTGCGCCAGAAGGCGTGGGCGACGACGGCGGGCACCTTCACCCTGCCCGACCTCAAGCTGCGTCTGCTCAGCGGCAACCAGCCGTGCTACCAGGACGAGAAGTAGGCCTCGTCCCGGACGTGTGACTGACCGGACGGGCGGGCGGCGGCAGCCGCCGGCGCCCGCCCGTCCGGGCTCCACAGAGTTCTCCGTACCACCGTTTCCAGGGAGCTGTTGTCCATGAACCCCGAGGCCCCGGTTCACGCCGCAGACGATCACTGGTTCACCGTCGCGCGCCACCGCTTCCGCGCCTGGCGGGGCCAGCGCCCCTTCTGGGCGGGTCTGTTCACCATTCTCGGCGGTGTGCCGATCGCCTACTTCCCGTACGCGGACCTCCGGCTGGGCAACATCACCCTCGCGATGGCGACGACGGCCGGCTCCGGCTCGCTGATCATCGGCGTCCTGCTGATCACGATCGGCCTGGCCCTCTGGTTCCAGCAGGGCATCCGCGTCTTCGCGGGCGTCGCCGCGATCCTGCTGGCCCTGGTGTCCATCCCGGTGTCCAACCTCGGCGGCTTCTTCATCGGCTTCCTCTGCTCCATGATCGGCGGCGCCCTCGCGCTGTCCTGGGCGCCCGGAGTGCCCGTGGCGGAGGAGCCCCTGGAGGAGGACGCGCAGCGGCCGCACGACCTGCCGGACGGCTTCCACGGCATCCCGGGCCCCCGTGAGACGGAAACGCCGTACGTGACCGAGAAGACTGCCCACGCCGATGGCGGGAGGAACAGTGCGGGGTGACGAGACGCAGCGGGGCGTGGCCCCAGGCGCAGAGTCCCGTGAGAGAAAGGGCCGCCACGCGGCGCCCAGGAAGTCGCTGCTGAACAAGCTCCAGATACCCGTCGGCAAGACGATGGCGCTGGCGGCGATGCCGACGGCCGTGCTCGTCGGGATGGGGATCGCCCCGAAGCTGGCCCTGGCCGACGACAAGGAGATCCCCTTCGCCCCCGGCCCGTGCGTGACGCGCTCCGACGAGCCCTCCGCCCCGGCCACGCCGTCCCCGTCCGGCTCCCCGTCCGCGAAGCCCTCACCGGGTACGTCGCCGGGCGCGAGCCCCTCGCCGGGTGCGAGCCAGGCCCCGAAGCCGGGTGCGAGCCCCGCGGCGACCCCGTCGGCCAAGCAGCCCGAGGCCCCGAAGGAACGGAAGCAGGAGACCCCGCCGGCCAAGCCGTCCGCGAGCGCCTCCCCGTCCCCCTCGGCGACCAGGACCCCGAACCCGCTCGACCCGCTGGGCGTCGGAGACGCCCTCAAGGGCCTGGTGGACGCCTTCGGCAAGCCCCTCCAGGGCGCGCAGAAGCCGGCCGCCCCCGCGACGCCCGCCCCGGGCACCCCGAAGGCCCCCGCCGCCGACCCGACCGCCGACGCGATCCGCGACGCCGCGAAGAAGGCCGGCGCCACGGTCGAGGAGCTGCCGCAGTCCGTCAAGGACACCGTCAAGACCCCCAAGGACGAGACGGGCAAGGCGGCGGCCGACGAGAACAAGGCGGACGGGGACAAGGCCGACGCGGACAAGGCCGACGGGGCCTCCCCGTCCCCCACGTCCTCGACGACGGCGGACCCGGACGGCAAGCAGCCGTTCCCCTGCCCGACCTTCGACGCCAAGGCCCTGGCCGACGCGAAGCTGGAGCAGGGCATCCCGCTGCTGCCCGACGAGCCCTGGTACCTGGACAGCTCCCTGCTGACCCTCTACGGCCTGGACTACGAGGGCATCGTCGAGGTGAAGACGGCGAGCGGGAACACCAAGAAGGTCCTGAAGTTCACGGCGGACTCGCTGGACATCAAGGACCTGTACCAGACGGTCGGCAAGAGCGGGAACGTCGCCCACCTGAAGTCGCGCCCGGGCTCCACGTCCAAGATCCGCGACGGCAAGGTCACGATGTACACGGAGAGCCTCAAGGGCAACCTCTTCGGGCTCATCCCGATCGAGTTCACCCCGAACAGCCCGCCGCCCCTGAACGTCCCCTTCGCGTTCTTCACGCACGTCAAGGTCGTCCAGGCCGGCCAGTTCGGCGGCAACCTCACGGTCCCGGGCCTGCACAACTACATCGGCCCGCCGGAGGGCTGACGCGCGCGGCGGCTCCCGCGGAACGCACCGAGGGCGGCACCCCGGGTCCCTTGCGGGACCGGGGTGCCGCCCTCGGTCTCTGTGCGGCGGAGTCGGGCGGGCCCGGGGGCCTCAGTCGCGGCCGGTGCCGCCCAGGTGGTGGACGCGGACCATGTTGGTCGTGCCCGGGACGCCGGGGGGCGAGCCGGCGGTGATGATCATGGTGTCGCCGGCGTTGAAGCGCTGGAGCTTCAGCACCTCGGCGTCGACCAGCTCGACCATCGCGTCGGTGCTGTCGGCGTGCGGGACGATGGCCGACTCGACGCCCCAGCTCAGGGTGAGCTGGTTGCGGGTGTTCACGTCGGTGGTGAACGCCAGGATCGGCTGCTGGGCGCGGTAGCGCGACAGGCGGCGGGCGGTGTCGCCGGACTGGGTGAAGGCGACCAGGGCCTTGCCGTCGAGGAAGTCCGCGATCTCGCAGGCCGCGCGGGCGACGGAGCCGCCCTGGGTACGCGGCTTCTTGCCCTGGACCAGCGGCTGGAGGCCCTTGGAGAGCAGCTCCTCCTCGGCCGCCGTGACGATCTTCGACATCGTCTTGACGGTCTCGATCGGGTAGGCGCCCACGGAGGACTCGGCGGAGAGCATGACCGCGTCGGCGCCGTCGAGGATGGCGTTGGCGACGTCGGAGGCCTCGGCGCGGGTCGGCCGGGAGTTGGTGATCATCGACTCCATCATCTGGGTCGCGACGATCACCGGCTTGGCGTTGCGGCGGCACATCTCGATGAGCCGCTTCTGGACCATCGGGACCTTTTCGAGCGGGTACTCGACGGCCAGGTCGCCGCGGGCCACCATGACCGCGTCGAAGGCCGCGACCACGGCCTCCATGTTCTCGACGGCCTGCGGCTTCTCCACCTTGGCGATGACGGGGACCCGGCGGCCCTCCTCGTCCATGACGCGGTGGACGTCCTTGACGTCGTTGGCGTCGCGGACGAAGGACAGGGCGACCATGTCGCAGCCCATGCGGAGGGCGAAGCGCAGGTCGTCGACGTCCTTCTCCGACAGGGCGGGGACGTTCACGGCGGCACCCGGCAGGTTGATGCCCTTGTGGTCCGAGATGACACCGCCCTCGATGACGATGGTCCTGACCCGCGGGCCGTCGACCTCGGTCACCCGCAGCTCGACGTTGCCGTCGTTGATCAGGACCTGGTCCCCCTTGGCGACGTCGCCCGGGAGCCCCTTGTAGGTGGTGCCGCAGATGGACTTGTCGCCCGGGACGTCCTCGGTGGTGATGGTGAACTCGTCACCGCGCACCAGCTCGACGGGACCCTCGGCGAAGGTCTCCAGACGGATCTTCGGACCCTGGAGGTCGGCGAGGACGCCGACCGCGCGCCCGGTCTCCTCGCAAGCCCTCCGGACGCGGTCGTACCGCTCCTGGTGTTCTGCCTGGGAACCGTGGCTGAAGTTGAATCGGGCCACGTTCATACCTGCCTCGATGAGTGCTTTCAGCTGCTCAAGCGAGTCGACGGCGGGGCCCAGCGTGCAGACGATTTTGGAACGGCGCATGAAGCGGATCCTATCCGTTTGTTTCGTAGCGGAATATTCCGTCTGGTGGAAAGTCCAAGTGACTACTGGGTAACCAGCGCGTACGCCTGGGTGGCGATCTCCAGCTCCTCATCGGTCGGCACCACGGCCACCGCCACCCGGGCGTGGTCCGGCGAGATCAGCCGGGGCTCCGGGGAGCGTGCCGCGTTGGCCTCCGGGTCCAGCGCGAGCCCCAGTGCCTCCAGTCCGGAAACCGCCGCTTCCCGGACCACCGGGGCGTTCTCGCCGACGCCCGCCGTGAACACCACCGCGTCCACCCGGCCCAGGACCGCCGTGTACGCGCCGATGTACTTCTTCAGCCGGTGGACGTACGCGGCCAGCGCCAGGCGCGCCGACCCGTCGCCTTCGCCCGCCCGCCGGGTCACCTCGCGCATGTCGTTGTCGCCGCACAGACCCAGCAGACCGCTCTTCTTGTTGAGCAGCGAGTCGATCTCGTCCACCGACAGCCCGCCCACCCGCGCCAGGTGGAAGATCACGGCCGGGTCCAGGTCCCCCGACCGGGTCCCCATGACCAGCCCCTCCAGCGGGGTCAGGCCCATCGAGGTCTCCACGCACACCCCGCCGCGCACGGCCGAGGCGGAGGCGCCGTTGCCCAGGTGCAGCACGATCACGTTCACGTCCTCCACCGGCCGGCCCAGCAGTGCGGCCGTCGCCCGCGAGACGTAGGCGTGGGAGGTCCCGTGGAAGCCGTACCGCCGGATGGAGTACTTCTCGGCGGTCGACGCGTCGATCGCGTACCGGGCCACGTGCTCCGGCATCGTCGCGTGGAAGGCCGTGTCGAAGACGGCCACCTGCGGGAGGTCCGCGCGCAGCTCGCGCGCCACCTCGATGCCGGTCACGTTCGCCGGGTTGTGCAGCGGGGCCAGCGGGATCAGGTTGCGGATCTCCGCCAGCACCTCGTCGTCGATCACCGTCGGGGCGGTGAACCGGGTCCCGCCGTGCACCACCCGGTGGCCCACCGCGGCCAGTTCGGGGGAGTCCAGGCCCAGGCCGTCGGCGGCCAGCTCCTCGGCGACCGCCCGCAGGGCCTGCCCGTGGTCCGCGATCGCGCCCGCCCGCTCGCGCCGCCCTCCCCCGGCCCCGGGTCCGCAGAGCGGCTCGTGCACCAGGCGGGAGCCCTCCTCGCCGATCCGCTCCACCAGGCCGACGGCCAGGCGGGAGGAGTCCGCCATGTCGAGGAGCTGGTACTTGACCGACGAGGAGCCGGAGTTGAGGACGAGTACGCGCGTTGCGGTCACGGCGGGTGTCTTTCCTTCGGACGGGCGGGGATGCGGGGAGGGGTGCCGGGGCGGGGGGTCAGGCGGTGGGGGCCGGCGCGTCCGGGGTCTGGGCCTGGATCGCGGTGATGGCCACCGTGGTGACGATGTCCTGGACCAGTGCCCCGCGCGAGAGGTCGTTGACGGGCTTGCGCAGGCCCTGGAGCACCGGGCCGACCGCGACGGCGCCCGCCGAACGCTGTACGGCCTTGTACGTGTTGTTGCCCGTGTTCAGGTCCGGGAAGATCAGCACGCTCGCCCGCCCGGCCACCTCGGAGCCGGGCAGCTTGGTCGCCGCCACCGAGGGCTCCACGGCCGCGTCGTACTGGATCGGGCCCTCGACGAGCAGGTCCGGCCGGCGCTCGCGGACGATCTCGGTGGCCTTGCGGACCTTGTCCACGTCCGCGCCGGAGCCCGAGGTGCCGGTGGAGTACGAGAGCATCGCGATCCGCGGCTCGACGCCGAAGGCCGCGGCGGTGGCGGCCGACTGGACGGCGATGTCGGCGAGCTGCTCGGCGTTCGGGTCCGGGTTGACCGCGCAGTCGCCGTACACGAGGACCTGGTCGGCCAGGCACATGAAGAAGACGGAGGAGACGATCGACGCCTCCGGCTTGGTCTTGATGATCTCGAAGGCGGGGCGGATGGTCGCGGCGGTGGAGTGCACCGAGCCGGAGACCATGCCGTCGGCCAGGCCCTCCTGGACCATCAGCGTGCCGAAGTAGTTGGCATCGGTGACCACGTCGTGGGCGAGCTCGACGGTCATGCCCTTGTGGGCGCGGGCCCGGGCGTAGTACTCGGCGAACCGTTCCCGCATCGGGGAGGCGGCCGGGTCTATGAGCTGCGCGCCGGAGATGTCGACGCCCAGGTCGGCCGCCTTCTTCAGGATGGTCTGCTCGTCGCCCAGCAGGGTCAGGTCGCAGACCCCCCGGCGCAGCACCACGTCGGCCGCCCGCAGCACCCGCTCCTCGGCGCCCTCGGGCAGGACCACGCGCCGCCGCTGGGAGCGGGCCCGCTCCAGCAGTTCGTGCTCGAACATCATCGGGGTGACGCGCTCCGAGCGGGCCACCGACAGCAGCCCGCGCAGCTCGGCGGTGTCCACGTGCCGTTCGAAGAGGCCGAGTGCGGTCTCCAGCTTGCGCGGGGTCGCGGAGTTCAAACGGCTCTGCAGGGAGAAGAGTTCGGCGGCCGTCGGGAAGCTGTTGCCGGCCACCGAGACCACGGGTGTGCCGGGTGCCAGCTTCGAGGCCAGGGTCAGGACGTCCTGTCCCGGGCGCTCGCCCAGGGTCAGCAGTACGCCCGCGATCGGCGGGGTGCCGGAGGCGTGCGCGGCCAGGGCGCCGACGACCAGGTCGGCACGGTCCCCGGGGGTGACCACCAGGCAGCCGGGGGTCAGGGCGGGCAGGAAGTTGGGCAGCATCGCGCCGCCGAAGACGAAGTCCACGGCATCGCGCGCCAGCCCGGCGTCGTCACCGAGGAGCACCTCGCCGCCGAGCGCCCGGGTGATCTGGGCGACGGTCGGGGCCGAGAGGGACTTGTCCTCCGGCAGGACGTAGCAGGGCACGGGCAGGCGGGCGGCCAGCCGCTCCGCTATGGAGTCCCGGTCCGCGGGGGCGACCCGGTTGACCACCATCGCCACGACGTGGCAGCCCAGGCTCTCGTAGGCCCGGTGGGCGTTGCGGGCCTCGGCGCGCACGGCGTCGGCCGGGTGCCGGGTGCCGCCGACGACGGGCACCACGACGGCGCCGAGCTCGTTGGCGAGGCGGGCGTTCAGGGCCAGCTCGTCGGGCAGGTTGGTGTCGGCGTAGTCGGTGCCGAGGACCAGCATGACCTCGTAGTCGCGGGCCACCCGGTGGTAGCGGTCCACGAGCCGGGAGACCAGCTCGTCCGTGCCCTTCTCGGCCAGGACCGCGGAGGCCTCCCCGTACTCCATCCCGTACGCGTCCGAGGCGTCCTGGTCGAGCCGGTAGCGGGCCTTCAGCAGGTCGAAGAGGCGGTCCGGTGCGTCGTGCAGCAGCGGACGGTAGACGCCGACCCGGCCGGTCCGGCGGGTCAGCAGCTCCATGATGCCCAGTTCGACGACCTGGCGGCCGTCCCCCCGCTCGATCCCGGTCACGTACACGCTGCGCGTCACGCGCGGCCTCCGTCCATGCTGGTGGATATCCGTTTGGTGTGGCTCGACCTCTTGACAATACCCCGCTCAGTGGATAAAGCGCCCGACAGAAGAAAGGCCCGGAGGGCAGGGGCGAAAGGCCTGGTGGGCGGAGTAGTGCGGAGCGCGGGCCGCCCTGCCGCCATGGAACAATCGGACACGTGGGATCAATACGCCCATCAGGTACGACCAGGAGCAGGAGACACAGGACGATGCGTATCGGAGTTCTCACCGCAGGCGGCGACTGTCCCGGCCTGAACGCCGTCATCCGGTCGGTCGTACACCGCGCGCTGGTCGGCCACGGCGACGAGGTCATCGGCTTCGAGGACGGCTTCAAGGGCCTCCTCGACGGCCACTACCGCCCCCTGGACATCAACGCCGTCAGCGGCATCCTGGCCCGCGGCGGCACCATCCTCGGTTCGGCGCGCATGGAGCGCGCCCGGCTGCACGAGGCCGCCGAGAACGCGCACGAGCTGGCCCGGCGCTACGAGCTCGACGCCCTGATCCCGATCGGCGGCGAGGGCACCCTGACGGCCTCGCGGATGCTCTCGGACGCGGGGATGCCGGTCGTCGGCGTCCCGAAGACCATCGACAACGACATCTCCGCCACCGACCGCACCTTCGGCTTCGACACCGCCGTCACCGTCGCCACCGAGGCCATAGACCGCCTCAAGACCACCGCCGAATCGCACCAGCGCGTGATGGTCGTCGAGGTCATGGGCCGCCACGCCGGCTGGATCGCCCTGGAGTCCGGGATGGCCGGCGGCGCCCACGGCATCTGCCTGCCGGAGCGCCCCTTCGAGGTGGAGGCCCTGGTCAAGATGGTGGAGGAACGCTTCTCCCGGGGCAAGAAGTTCGCCGTCGTCTGCGTCGCCGAGGGTGCGCACCCGGCCGAGGGCTCCATGCCGTACGAGAAGGGCGCGATCGACGCCTACGGCCACGAGCGCTTCGCCGGCATCGGCAACCGACTGGCCGTCGAGCTGGAGCACCGCCTCGGCAAGGAGGCCCGCCCGGTCATCCTCGGCCACGTCCAGCGCGGCGGCGTACCGACCGCCTACGACCGCGTCCTGGCGACCCGCTTCGGCTGGCACGCCGTGGAGGCCGTGCACCGCGGGGACTTCGGCAACATGACCGCCCTGCGCGGCACCGAGGTGGTCATGGCCCCGCTGGCCGAGGCCGTCACCGAGCTGAAGACCGTCCCCGAGGACCGCATGTACGAGGCCGAGTCCGTCTTCTGAGCGGACCGTACGGCGTCCGTCTTCCGAGCCGACCGTACGGCCCGGGCCGCCGGGACCCGCGCCCCCGCCCGCGCGCCGAACGGCCGCGGCCGCCCGCCCGCGAGGGGGCCGTCCGCGGCCGCCGCGCCCGGTGCGTCCTATCCCGCACCGCCGGCCAGCGACCAGAACCGCTCCGAGATCGCCTCCAGGTACTCCCGGCCGGCGTCGCCGGTCCAGGTCGAGCTCTCGCCGCCGCCCCAGCTGACCGTGGCCACCATCCGCTGCTGGTACTCGTTGTAGAGCAGCTCCAGGACCCGCTCCAGATGCGCCTTGGGCACCGGCAGCAGCTTGGCCAGCGGCTTCACGTACGCCTGCCAGCGGGTGGTCGCCGCGCTGCGCAGCAGCCCTTCGAGCTCCTCCTGCTTGCCGGTCACCGCCACGAACTGGGCGAGGCTCAGCTTGAGGGCCGAGGCGAGGGCGGCGGACTGGCGCTCGTTGCCCTTCCAGCGCCCGCTGTCCTCCATCTTGAGGTACGCGCCCGGCTCCAGCCCGACCCGGCGGGCCAGGTCCTCGGGGTCCATGCCCCGCGCCAGCCGGTGTTCCCGCAGGGTGACGGGCTCGGCGAGCAGCTCCCCGGGGGAGCACCAGAGCACGCCGGCGAGGGCGGTGAGCTCGGCGGAGCTGGGCGACTGCTCGCCCTGCTCCCAGGCCATCACGGTCTCGGGCGCGACGAGCAGGCCGTACTGGGCCCGCAGGCCGTAGGCGACGTGACCGGGCGCCATGCCCAGGGCCGCGCGCAGGCGACGCGCGGCGGGGGCATTGAAAGGTGGGCTGGAGTGCACAGGGCACACCGTAGGAGTGGCCGAGCCGCTACGACTACAGACCAATCAAACAAGCCAATAACTCGTAGGAAAGTCCTAAGAAGTTCATGACTTTATGCGGTTTTCCCGGCGACCGTCCGGTAATCGGATGCACGGAAGATCCATGTACAGCGTACGGATCAGGCCACTCCATTTCAGGCGCCTCCGGAGACCCGCCGCGTGATCCCCACCACACACCGTGAACCACACCCCAATGCCCTGCGTGATCCATAACGGGGCCCTCGCATACGGGGGTGGCGAGGGCCCCGCGTGCTCAGGGCCTGAGCCAGACCGTCGCCATCGGCGGGAGCGTCAGCCGCAGGCTCTTCGCGCGCCCCTGGGCCGCGACCGCCTCGGGGCGCAGCGGACGTCCGTGGTGGACGCCGCTCCCTCCGTACACCTCCCGGTCCGTGTTGAGGACCTCCCGCCACGCCGGGACCTCCTCCGGCACCCCGATCCGGTACCCGTGCCGGACCACCGGGGAGAAGTTCGACACGCACAGCAG
This sequence comes from Streptomyces sp. NPDC096136, assembly GCF_044763325.1. NCBI lineage: Bacteria > Bacillati > Actinomycetota > Actinomycetes > Kitasatosporales > Streptomycetaceae > Streptomyces > Streptomyces sp. NPDC096136. Next base: position 92,546 of record NZ_JBIWFZ010000015.1, read on the forward strand.
CGGCGAGCCGTCGTGTCCGTACCGCAGGAACGCGAACACGTTGTCGTCGGAGGCGTCGGCCTCCACCCACGCGAAGCCCTCCGGCACCGAGTCCCGCTCCCACAGCGCCGGCGCCGCCGTGTACGCCCGGTTCAGGTCGCGCACCAGCTCCCGCACCCCCCGGTGGTCCCCGGCCGCCGGGTACGAGGAGTCCAGCACCCACCAGTCCGGCCCGTAGGTCTCCGACCACTCCGAACCCTGCGCGAACTCCTGCCCCATGAACAGCAGCTGCTTGCCCGGATGGGCCCACATGAAGCCCAGGTACGCCCGGTGCGTGGCCCGCTGCTGCCACCAGTCGCCCGGCATCTTCGACACCAGCGAGCGCTTGCCGTGCACCACCTCGTCGTGCGAGATCGGCAGCACGTAGTTCTCGCTGAACGCGTACACCATCCCGAAGGTCATGTCGTGGTGGTGGTACTTGCGGTGCACGGGCTCCTTCGACACGTACCGCAGCGTGTCGTGCATCCAGCCCATGTTCCACTTCAGCCCGAAGCCCAGCCCGCCCGAGTCCGTCGGCCGCGTCACCCCGTTCCAGGCCGTGGACTCCTCCGCGATCGTCACCACCCCCGGACAGCGCCGGTACACCGTCGCGTTCATCTCCTGGAGCAGCGCCACCGCGTCCAGGTCCTCCCGGCCGCCGTGCTCGTTGGGCGACCAGTCGCCCTCGCCGCGCGAGTAGTCCAGGTACAGCATCGAGGCCACCGCGTCCACGCGCAGCCCGTCCACGTGGAACTCCTGGCACCAGTACACGGCGTTGGCCACGAGGAAGTTGCGGACCTCCTTGCGCCCGTAGTCGAACTCCAGCGTCCCCCAGTCCGGGTGCGCGGCCCGCCGCGGGTCCTGGTGCTCGTACAGCGGCCGCCCGTCGAACTCGGCCAGCGCCCACGCGTCCCGCGGGAAGTGCGCCGGCACCCAGTCGACGATCACCCCGATCCCCGCCCGGTGCAGCGAGTCCACCAGGAAGCGGAAGTCGTCCGGGGTGCCCAGCCGCGAGGTCGGCGCGTAGAAGCCGGTCACCTGGTAGCCCCACGAGCCGCCGAAGGGGTGCTCGGCGACCGGCATGAACTCCACGTGCGTGAAGCCCAGCTCCTTGACGTACGAGGGCAGCTGCTCGGCCAGGCTGCGGTAGCTCAGCCCCGGCCGCCAGGACGCCAGGTGCAGCTCGTACACCGACATCGGGGACTGGTGCGCCGGGCGCAGCCCCCGCGCGGCCATCCACCGCGCGTCCCCCCACTCGTAGCGGGAGGCGGTGACCACCGAGGCGTTCGCCGGCGGGACCTCCGCGTACCGGGCCATCGGGTCGGCCCGCAGGGTGTGGCCCCCGTCGGGGCGGGTGACGTCGTACTTGTACAGGGCCCCCTCGCCCACCCCCGGCAGGAACAGCTCCCACACGCCGGTCGAGCCCAGGGAGCGCATCGGGTACGCCACCGGGTCCCAGCAGGAGAAGTCCCCGGTGACCCGCACCCCCTGCGCGTTCGGCGCCCAGACCGTGAACCGGGTGCCGGCCACCCCCTGGTGCTCCATGACCTCCGAGCCGAGGGCCGTCCACAGCTCCTCGTGCCGGCCCTCGCCGATCAGGTGCAGGTCCAGCTCGCCGAGGGCGGGCAGGAACCGGTACGGGTCGTGGACCTCGACCTCGTCGCTGTCGTAGGTCACCAGCAGCCGGTAGTCCGGCACGCCGGTCAGCGGCAGCAGCCCGGAGAACAGCCCGTCCCCCTCGTCGAAGAGCTCGGCCCGCAGCCCCTTGGCCACGATCGTGACGGCCTTCGCGTAGGGGCGCAGCACCCGGAAGGCCACCCCGCCCCGCTGGGCGCGGGCGCCGAGCAGCGCGTGCGGGTCGTGGTGGCGGCCCTCCAGCAGCCGGGCCCGTTCCCCCGCGTCCAGCGCGGCGGCCGGCCGGACCCCGTGGGGCGGCGCGGCGCGACGGGCCCGCGACCCCCTCGGTACGGGCGGCCGGGCCGCCGTCTTCGGCGCGGGCGTCGGGGCCGCGTCGGGGGCGGCTTCCTCTCGGACGGTCGGTGACGGCTGTCGTGCGGCGCTCACGCGAGCGGCCTCCTCGGGGGCTTCGGGTGGGGGGTGGTGCCGGGTACGGGCGGGGGCATGCGGTGGGCTGGGCGCTCGGGCGCCGACAGCCGGCGGATCGCCGCCATCGGCACGTGCAGCCAGTCGGGGCGGTGGCGGAACTCGTAGCGGGCCTCGTACACCGCCTTGTCGGTCTCGTACGCGCGCAGCAGGACCGGGTCCTCGCGCGGGTCGCGGCCGGTGGTGCGGGCGTAGCCCTCGCAGAACGCGGCCCGGCAGGCGTCCGCCCAGGCGGGGGCGAAGGGCCGGTGGGAGCGGGCGGCGTAGTCGAAGGAGCGCAGTATCCCGGCGACGTCGCGGACGGCCGGTTCGGGGCGGCGGCGGTCGGCCAGCGGGCGGGCGGGCTCGCCCTCGAAGTCGATCAGCGCCCAGGTGCCGTCGGCGGTGCGCAGGGTCTGGCCCAGGTGCAGGTCCCCGTGGATGCGCTGGGCGGGCACCCCGGCGCCCCGGGAGGCGGCCAGTGCGTCGAAGGCCCCGCGCAGCCCGGCCTCGTAGGCCCGCAGCGCGGGCACCTCGCGGGCGGTGGCGGCCAGCCGGGCGGTCATCCCGGCGGCGAGCCGGGCGGTCTGCTCGGGGCACAGGGCCAGCGTGGGCAGGGCGTCGGCCAGGGCGCTGTGCACCTCGGCGGTGGCCCGGCCCAGGGCGTGCGCCTCGGCGGTGAAGTCGGCGCCGGCGCCGAGCCGGCGCAGGGCCAGCTGCCAGCCGTCGTCGGAGCCGCGCAGGTAGGGCTGGAGCACGCCGAGGGTCAACGGTTCTCCGCCGCCCGGCGCGGCCTCGTACCAGGCGACCGGGGCGGGGACGCGGGCGCAGCCGGCGGCGGCGAGGGCTCTGGGCAGCTCCAGGTCGGGGTTGATCCCGGGGCCGACCCGGCGGAACACCTTGAGGATGTACGCGTCCCCGTAGATCAGCGAGGAGTTGGTCTGCTCCCCGGACAGCGGCCGGGGGGCGAGCCCCGCCTCGATCGGGGCGTCCGGGTCCCGGTCGAAGCGCAGCGGCCCCAGGGTGCCGGGGGAGCGCAGCCGCTCCAGCAGCATGGCGGCGAGCCGGGGGTCGCCCAGGGCCTCGTACACCGCCCTGCCCGCGTACGGGCCGGAGCGGGGGTGGCCGATCAGGGCGGGGGCGAGGGCGGGGGGCAGCGGGGACGGCCGGATGCCCAGGAGCAGTTGGTAGCAGTCCCCGTCCACGTCCAGCAGCAGGTGCAGCAGTCCGGGGACGGATCCCGGCGGCAGCAGCTCGGCCGCCGAGACGGCCCTGAGCCGGCCGATCCCGCGTCCCTTGCCCGCGAACCAGCGCTGCGCGGGCAGCCATTCCCTCAGCATCGGTTCGAGCGGGCCGATCCCGGCGGCCCGGTCGGCCGCCAGCCGGCTCCGGGCGGATGCAGCCTCCGACATGGCGTCGCGTCCTTTCCCCGGGCCGTCACAGAATGCGCAGAGTGTCCCGGATGTGCGGCAGTTGCTTCTCCGGTAAGTGCGAGTGTCGGGTCAGGATGCTCCGTACAGGGGCGGGCGTTGACCCGTTGGAGTGCCCGCCCCGTTCCGGTGGCGCGCAGGTTCGCGCGACTGGCCTACAGACCGGGCTGTTCCCGGCGCAGGCGGAACCAGTAGAAGCCGTGGCCCGCCAGGGTCAGCAGGTACGGCCATTCACCGATCGGCGGGAAGCGCACGTCGCCCGTGAGCTCCACCGGGACCCGCCCGTTGAACGACCGCAGGTCCAGCTCGGTGGGCTGTGCGAAGCGGGAGAAGTTGTGCACGCACAGCACCAGGTCGTCCCCGAACTCGCGCAGGAACGCGAGGACGGCCGGGTTGGACGAGGGGAGTTCGGTGTACGAGCCGAGGCCGAAGGCCGGGTTCGCCTTGCGGACCTCGATCAGCCTGCGGGTCCAGTGCAGCAGCGAGGAGGGCGAGGACATCGCGGCCTCGACGTTGGTGACGCGGTACCCGTAGACCGGATCCATGATGACCGGCAGGTTCAGCCTTCCCGGATCGCAGGAGGAGAAACCGGCGTTGCGGTCGGGGGTCCACTGCATCGGCGTGCGCACCCCGTCGCGGTCGCCGAGCCAGATGTTGTCCCCCATGCCGATCTCGTCGCCGTAGTACAGGACGGGCGAGCCGGGCAGGGACAGCAGCAGGGCCGTGAACAGCTCCATCTGGTTGCGGTCGTTGTCCAGGAGCGGGGCCAGCCGGCGCCGGATGCCGATGTTGGCCCGCATCCGCGGGTCCTTGGCGTACTCGGCGTACATGTAGTCGCGCTCTTCGTCGGTGACCATTTCGAGGGTCAGCTCGTCGTGGTTGCGCAGGAAGATGCCCCACTGGCAGCGGTCCGGGATCGCCGGGGTCTTGGCCAGGATCTCGGAGACGGGGTAGCGCGACTCGCGGCGCACGGCCATGAAGATGCGGGGCATGACCGGGAAGTGGAAGGCCATGTGGCACTCGTCCCCGCCGGTCGCGTAGTCCCCGAAGTAGTCCACGACGTCCTCGGGCCACTGGTTGGCCTCGGCGAGCAGGACGGTGTCCGGGTAGTGCGCGTCGATCTCCGCTCTGACCCGCTTGAGGAGCGCGTGGGTGCGGGGCAGGTTCTCGCAGTTGGTGCCCTCCTCGGCGTACAGGTAGGGCACGGCGTCCAGGCGGAAGCCGTCGATGCCGAGGTCCAGCCAGAACCGCAGGGCGGAGATGATCTCCTCCTGCACGGCCGGGTTCTCGAAGTTGAGGTCCGGCTGGTGCGAGAAGAACCGGTGCCAGTAGTACTGCTTGCGGACCGGGTCGTAGGTCCAGTTCGAGGTCTCGGTGTCGACGAAGATGATGCGGGCGTCCTGGTACTGCTTGTCGTTGTCCGCCCACATGTAGTAGTCCCCGTAGGGCCCGTCCGGGTCCTTGCGGGACTGCTGGAACCACTCGTGCTGGTCGCTGGTGTGGTTCATGACGAAGTCGATGATCACCCGCATGCCGCGGCCGTGCGCGGCGTCGACGAACTCCACGAAGTCCGCGAGGTCCCCGAACTCGGGGAGCACCGAGGTGTAGTCGGAGACGTCGTAGCCCCCGTCGCGCAGCGGCGAGGCGAAGAACGGCGGCAGCCAGAGGCAGTCGATCCCCAGCCACTGGAGGTAGTCCAGCTTCTGGGTGAGCCCCTTGAGGTCCCCGACGCCGTCGCCGTTGCTGTCGTGGAAGGAGCGGACGAGGACCTCGTAGAAGACGGCCCGCTTGAACCAGTCGGGGTCGCGGTCCTTGGCGGGGGTGTCCTCGAAGGTGTCGTGGACGGGATCGTTGATCATCATGCGGTGGGTGACCCTCCGGTGGGCGGGGACGGTCGCAGGGCGGCCAGGACGTGCGCGGGCGTACGGCCCGGTTCCAGGCGCACGTAGTTCGCCCTGCCCCAGTGATAGGTCTCGCCGGTGAGCTCGTCGCGCACCGCGAGGGACCCGTGCCAGTCGAGGCCGAGTACCGGCATGTCCAACGAGACCGTCGCCTCCTGGGTGTGGTGCGGATCGAGGTTGACGACCACCAGTACGGAATTGCCCTCAGCGTGCTTCGAATAGGCGATCACCTGTTCGTTGTCGGTCGAATGGAAGTGGATGTCCCTCAGCTGCTGGAGGGCGGGGTTGCGCCGGCGCATCCGGTTGAGGGCGGTGATCAGCGGGGCGATGGAGCGGCCCTCGCGGTCGGCCGCCGCCCAGTCGCGGGGGCGCAGCTCGTACTTCTCGGAGTTCAGGTACTCCTCGCTGCCCTCGCGGACCGGCTCGTTCTCGCAGAGCTCGTAGCCGGCGTAGACGCCCCAGGTCGGGGAGAGGGTGGCGGCGAGGACCGCCCGGACCTCGAAGGCGGGCCGGCCGCCCTTCTGGAGGTACTCGTGGAGGATGTCCGGCGTGTTGACGAAGAAGTTCGGCCGCATCACGGAGGCCGAGCGGGTGCCGGACAGCTCGGTCAGGTACTCGGTCAGCTCGGCCTTGGTGTTGCGCCAGGTGAAGTACGTGTACGACTGCTGGAAGCCGATCGAGGCCAGGGCGCGCATCATGGCGGGCCGGGTGAAGGCCTCCGCCAGGAAGATCACGTCCGGGTCGGTCTTGTTGATGTCCGCGATCACCTTCTGCCAGAAGACGACCGGCTTGGTGTGCGGATTGTCGACGCGGAAGATCCGGACCCCGTGGTCCATCCAGTGCCGCAGGATCCGGCAGGTCTCCTCGATGATCCCGGCCATGTCCGTGTCGAAGTGGATCGGGTAGATGTCCTGGTACTTCTTCGGCGGGTTCTCGGCGTAGGCGATCGTCCCGTCGGCGCGGTGGCGGAACCACTCCGGGTGCTTCTCCACCCAGGGGTGGTCCGGGGAGCACTGGAGGGCGAAGTCGAGGGCGATCTCCATCCGGAGCTCGCGGGCCCGCGCGACGAAGGCGTCGAAGTCCTCCAGCGTCCCCAGGTCGGGGTGGACGGCGTCGTGCCCGCCCTCCGGGGAGCCGATGGCCCAGGGCACGCCCGGATCCCAACTTCCGGCAGAAAGCGTGTTGTTGGGGCCCTTGCGGAAGGTCGACCCGATCGGGTGGACCGGCGGCAGGTACACGACGTCGAAGCCCATCGCGGCAATGGCCGGGAGCCGTTCGGCGGCGGTCCGGAACGTGCCGCTCACGGGGCTCGCCCCGGGCTCCACCACGGCTCCCTCGGAGCGGGGGAACATCTCGTACCAGGAACCGAAGAGGGCCCGCCTGCGCTCGACGAGCAGCGGCAGCGCCTTCGCGGAGGTCACCAGCTCCCGGTAGGGGCGCCGGGCGAGCGCCGCGTCGACGGCCGGGGCGAGCGCGGCCGCGTGGCGCACCTCCACGGACCGGTCCTCGTCGCGCATCACGTCCGCGGCGGCCAGCACGGCCTCGCGTCCGTCGCGCTTGGGGACCTTGGCGGCGGCCCGTTCGTAGAGCTCGGCGCCCTCGAGGAGCATCAGGCCGGTGTCGAGGCCGGCCGGGAGCTTGACCGCGGCGTGGGCCCGCCAGGTCGCGACCGGATCGCTCCACGCCTCGACGGTGTACGTCCACCTCCCCTCGATCTCGGCGGAGACGCGGGCCCCCCACCGGTCGGTGCCGGGGGCCAGCTCGCGCATCGGAACCGGCGGGCGCAGCCGCCCGCTGGGATCGCGCAGGACCACATGGGCGGAAACGGCGTCGTGCCCCTCGCGGAACACGGTGGCGGAAATCTCGAAGACCTCGTCCACCACCGCTTTGGCGGGTCTGGCGCCGCAGTCGACGGCGGGGCGGACGTCCAGCACGGGAATGCGACCGATCATGATGGGATCACCTGAAGGCAGTTCGCAGGGCTCGGTGACGGGCCAGCCGGAGTCACGGCTGGTAGTGCACGCTCTGTTCGCTCTGTTTCTAGCCGCTCGGAAGACGGCTGGGCTGCGGGCATGGCCGCTCCTGTCCGCGTTCACTCGGGTGGCGGGAGAAGGTCGGGGGAGGGTGCGCCGTGCGTGTACCGCGTGTACCCGCTGAGCCCTTCCCAATCCCGCAGCGCCCAATCCGTGCTGTCGGTTAACTACTCGTACGTAAGGACGGGCCGATTCCCCAAGCCCCCGGTCGACATCGGCCGAGGCTCCGTCAAGTCGGCCGGTACCAGGTGAGGTCCGGTCCGACACCCCCGCACCTCCTGCCCCACCGGCCCCCCACACCCCGCGAGGGCGCCGGGAGGCGGGCGCGGGGCCCGCTCGCCCGCACCGGAGGCTGACGGTGTTTCAGCACTTCGGAAGGGGTCACCCGGGGACGTGATCCGCGCGAGAATGCGCGGCATGGGTCTGACCGAGCAGCTCGTGCATCCCGACCCCCGGCAGCGGGAAGGGGCCGCGCGGTGGGTGAGCGGGGCGGTGTGGGGTCCCGGGGCGGAGGCGGAGCTGGCCGGAGTGCTCGTCGAGGCCGCCTGCGGCGAGGAGGACCCCGCCGCGCTGGAGGCGCAGGTCGGCGCGCTCGTCGCCGTCGAGGCGGGGATCAGCGACCTCGGGCTCCAGCGGCTCGGGCTGCTCTGGCCGGCGCCCCCCGCCCTGGAGCGGCTCCTCGCGCGGGCCGGCCGGCTCCAGGTCTCCGCCCCCGTCACCCCCGGCGGGGCCGCCACCCTCGCCGTGGTCCGCTGCCTGCGCGGGGCCCCCCGCACCGGGTCGCGGCTGCGCACCGCCGACGGGGCGTGGGTGGTGCTGGAGCGGATCGAGCTCTACGGGCGGGCCGTCGACCGGCTGGACGCCGGCAGCACCGCCCGGGTCCTGCTCTCCGGGACCGGGGCGCGCGCCCTGCAGGAGTGGGACCGCCTCGACGCCGACCCCCGCGTGCGGGAGTGCGTCCAGGGGCTCCTCTCGCCCGACCCCCGGCTGCGCCGCCTGGCCGCCGCCGAGGCCTGCGACCGGCCCGACTCCTGGGACGACGAGGCCGGGCGCCGGCTCTGCGCCGCCCTCGCCCGGGCCGCCGCGGCCGAGACCGACCCGCAGGCCCTGGAGGGCGAGTTGCATGCCCTGCTCCGCCTCGGCGTCTTCGTCTCGTTCCCGGTCCTCGTCCTGCTGCGCGGCCTCGAACGGGCCGCCCTGCCGCCCTCGCTGCGCCCGTATCTGGACGACCTGTTGGACGAACGGCCGCCCGGGGACCGGATCCGGCAGTAGCCTTCCGGGGGCGTTGCGCGCCTGCACAGCGTGGTGCGGCCGCTCCGATCCGTCATCCCCTGCGAAGGTGGAACACGTGAAGGCTATCCGTCGATTCACCGTGCGCCCCGTCCTCCCCGAGCCGCTCATGCCACTCGCCGAACTCGCGCGCAACCTGCGCTGGTCGTGGCATACGGAAACCCGCGAACTCTTCCAATCCGTCGACCCCGAGGGCTGGCAGGCCGCCGGCGGCGACCCCGTCCGGCTGCTCGGCTCGGTCTCCGCCACCCGGCTCGCCGAGCTCGCGGCCGACCGGCGCTTCCTGCGCCGGCTCGCCGTCGCGGTCGCCGACCTCGACGACTACGTCCACGGCGGGAGGTGGTACCAGACCCGCGAGAACAGCGGCGGGCTGCCCGCCGCCATCGCCTACTTCTCCCCCGAATTCGGCATCACCGCCGCCCTCCCCCAGTACTCCGGCGGGCTCGGGATCCTCGCCGGCGACCACCTCAAGGCCGCCAGCGACCTCGGCGTCCCGATCATCGGGGTCGGCCTGCTCTACCGGCACGGCTACTTCCGCCAGTCGCTCTCCCGCGACGGCTGGCAGCAGGAGCACTACCCGGTGCTCGACCCCCAGGAACTGCCCCTCGCCCTGCTCCGCCAGGAGGACGGCACCCCCGCCCGCGTGACCCTCGCCCTCCCCGGCGGACGGTCGTTGCACGCGCACATCTGGCAGGCCCGCGTCGGCCGCGTCCCGCTGCTCCTGCTCGACTCCGACGTCGAGGACAACGACGCCGGCGCCCGCGAGGTGACCGACCGGCTCTACGGCGGCGGCAGCGACCACCGACTCCTCCAGGAGATGCTGCTCGGCATCGGCGGCGTCCGCGCCGTCCGCACCTACTGCCGCATCACCGGCCACCCCGAACCCGAGGTCTTCCACACCAACGAGGGACACGCCGGGTTCCTCGGCCTCGAACGCATGAGGGAGCTGGAAGGGGAGCGGGGCCTGGGCTTCGAGGCCGCCCTCGAAGCGGTCCGCGCCGGGACCGTCTTCACCACCCACACCCCCGTCCCCGCCGGCATCGACCGCTTCGAGCGCTCCCTCGTCGCCCGGCACTTCGGCGAGGGCGGCGAGCTGGCCGGCGTGCCCGTCGAACGGATCCTGGAACTCGGCGCCGAGTCCTACCCCGGCGGTGATCCCGGCGTGTTCAACATGGCCGTCATGGGCCTGCGCCTCGCCCAGCGCGCCAACGGGGTCTCCACCCTCCACGGCGCGGTCAGCCGCGGCATGTTCGCCGGCCTCTGGCCGGGCTTCGACCCGGCCGACGTGCCCATCACCTCCGTGACCAACGGGGTGCACGCCCCGACCTGGGTCGCCCCCGAGGTCATGCGGCTCGGCGCCCGCCAGATCGGCGCCGGGCGCACCGAGGACGCCCTCGCCGTCGGCGGCTCCACCCGCTGGGACGCCGTCGCGCAGATCGCCGACCAGGACGTGTGGGACGTACGGCGCTCCCTGCGCGAGCAGCTGGTCCAGGAGGTCCGCGACCGGCTGCGCGCCTCCTGGAAGCAGCGCGGCGCCGCCGACGCCGAGCTCGGCTGGGTGGACACCGTCCTCGACCCGGACGTGCTGACCATCGGCTTCGCCCGGCGCGTCCCCTCGTACAAGCGGCTCACGCTGATGCTGCGCGACCCCGAGCGGCTGCGCGCCCTGCTGCTGGACCCGGACCGCCCGGTGCAGATCGTCGTCGCGGGCAAGGCGCACCCGGCGGACGACGGCGGCAAGCGGCTCGTCCAGGAACTGGTGCGCTTCTCGGACGACCCGCGCGTGCGCCACCGGATCGTCTTCCTGCCGGACTACGGCATGGGCATGGCGCAGAAGCTCTACCCGGGCTGCGACGTCTGGCTCAACAACCCGCTGCGGCCGCTGGAGGCCTGCGGGACCAGCGGGATGAAGGCGGCGCTCAACGGCTGCCTCAACCTGTCGGTGCTGGACGGGTGGTGGGACGAGTGGTTCGAGCCCGACTTCGGCTGGGCCATCCCCACCGCCGACGGGCTCGGCACGGACGAGGAGCGGCGCGACGACCTGGAGGCGGCCGCCCTCTACGAGCTGATCGAGAACCGGGTCGCGCCCCGCTTCTACGACCGGGCCGGCCGCACGGGGCTGCCCGACCGCTGGATCGAGATGGTCCGGCGCACCCTGGTGTCCCTGGGCCCGAAGGTGCTCGCGGGCCGGATGGTACGGGAGTACGTGGAGCGGCTCTACGCCCCGGCGGCGCTCGCGCACCGCGCCCTGACCGCCGACGCGGCGCGGGACCTGGCCTGGTGGAAGGGCCGGGTCCGGGCGGCCTGGCCGAGGGTGGCCGTCGAGCACGTGGAGGCCGTCGCCGCCACGCCGGTGGGCGGCACCGCCGAGCTGGGGGCCACCCTCACCCTGCGGGTGCGGGTGGCGCTCGACGCGCTCGCACCGGACGACGTCGAGGTGCAGGCGGTCGCGGGCCGGGTCGACTCCGAGGACGTGATCAAGGACGGGCGGGCCTTCCCGCTCAAGCCCGCCGCCGGTCCCGACCTGGACGGGCGGTGGGTCTACGAGGGCCCCCTCGCCCTCGACCGGACGGGCCCCTTCGGCTACACGGTACGGGTGCTGCCCACGCACCCCTTGCTGGCCACCCCGGCCGAACTGGGCCTGGTGGCGGGCCCGGTGGACGCCGACACGGCGACGGGCGGCGTCCTGCTGCGCTGACCCGGGTCAGGGGGCGGGCGGCGGGTCGACCAGCCGCCCGTCCTCGACCAGCATCCCGGCCCGCTTGAGGGTCCGCAGGTTCGGGATGACCTCCACCTGCCCTATGCCGGGCACCGCGCCGATCCGCTCGGTGAGGTACGTGTACAGCGCGTCGGTGTCCCGGCACACCACCACGGCCAGCAGGTTCGCCGCCCCGGTGATGGCCGCTGCGAACGGCACCTCCGGATGGCTCCCCAGTGCCGCCCCCACCTCCGCCAGCCGGGCCGGCGGCACGGTCAGCAGCAGGGAGGCGTCCGCCTCGTAGCCGAGGTGCTCCGGGATGACCTCCACGTCGAAGTAGACCGCCCCGCGCTCCCGCAGCCGCTCCAGCCGGCGCCGGGCCGTGGACTCCGACAGGCCCGAGGCCCGCGCCAGCTCCGGGTAGCCGGCGCGGCCGTCCTGCCGCAGGACCGCCAGCAGGGCCAGCTCGGCCTCGTCGAGGGTGTAGCGCGCATCCTCGTACTCCGGCGCGGGCGGCGGCGGGCACAGGGCCTCGACCTGGTCCGGGCGCAGCCCCTTCAGCGCCGCCCAGACCCCCGGGCCGCCGATGTACTTGCGCAGGACGGTGTGCGCGCTGATCGCGGTCACCCGGCGGGTGCGCGGCAGCTTCTCCAGCAGCAGGGCGTCCCGGTCCTCGCGGGTCCGGGCCCGGGTCATGCAGTGGATCTCCGTACCGCCCGAGTTCAGGGTCACCCAGGCGATGTCCGGCCGACGGGCCAGTGCCTCGGCCACCGCCACCGCCGCGTCCGGGGCGCACTGGACGCGCACCCAGGACTCGAACAGCCCGACCCGGCCGCCGACGGGCAGGCCGACGACCCGCAGCAGGCCGTTGCCGCGCAGCCGGTGGTAGCGGCGCACCACCGTCTGGTCGGAGACCTCCAGTACCTCCGCCAGCCGGCTGAAGGGGGCCCGGCCGTCGATGGACAGCGCCTGGGCGAGGGCCTGGTCGAAGGCGTCCAGCTCGGTGGGCCGGTCCGCGCGGGTCGTGAGGTGCATGGTTTCCATCATTCCAGGTACGGCAATGACCGGAATCCTGCGGAACCGGTCTTCCGGGTGGGTGATTCGCGGCTCCGCTGCCACGGTGGGGCGACCGCAGAGAAGACCCACGCCGGGCACCGACGACCCCGGCTCGGAAGAACCAGAGGAGAATCCCCATGCGCAAATGGCTGCCCCTGACGGCGGTGTGCATCGGGGCGTTCATGCTCCTGGTCGACGTCACGATCGTGACCGTCGCCCTCCCGGACATGGCCGCCGACATGCACACCGGTTTCTCGGGGCTCCAGTGGGTGATGGACATCTACGCCCTCGCCCTCGCCGCCCTGCTGCTCGGCTCGGGGTCGCTCGCCGACCGGATCGGCCGCCGCCGGGTCTACCTCGGCGGGCTCGTGGTCTTCGCCGCCGCCTCCCTCGTCTGCGGCCTGGCCGACGGGCCGGGTGCGCTGATCGCCTTCCGCGCCGTCCAGGGCATAGGCGGCGCGGCGATGGCCGCCACCTCCATGGCCCTGCTCAGCGCCTCCTACCAGGGCCGCGACCGCGGGGTCGCCTTCGGCGTGTGGGGCGCGGTCAACGGCGCCGCCGCGGCGGCCGGGCCGATCGTCGGCGGGCTGCTCACCGAGCACTTCGGCTGGCGCTGGATCTTCTTCATCAACCTGCCCCTGTGCGCCCTGGCCGTGTTCGTGACCCTCAGGGCGGTGGCGGAGTCCCGCGACCCGCGGGCCCAGGGGCTCGACCTGCCGGGCATGGCCACCTTCACCGTGGGGGCCGGGGCCCTGACCTACGCGCTGATCCGGTCCGGCGAGGACGGCTGGGGCTCGCCCGCGACCCTCGGGCTGTTCGCCCTGGCGGCGGTCGCCTTCGCCGGGTTCGTCCTCGTCGAGCTGCGCGGCTCCCGCCCGATGCTGGACCTCTCGCTCTTCCGCAGCCCGGCCTTCGTGGCGGTGATGACCGCCGGACTGCTGACCTCCGGGGCGGCGTTCTCGTACCTGATGTACGTCTCCCTGTGGCTGCAGTCCGCCGAGGGGATGACCCCGGTGGGCGCCGGCCTGGCGCTGGTGCCGATGAGCCTGGCGGCCTTCGTGGTCGCGGCGGTGGCCGGGCGGCTGCTGCACGGGGTCTCCGCGCGGCTGACCATCGGCGGCGGGCTGCTGCTGATCGGCGGGGGAGCGCTGCTCCAGGCCTGGATGCTCGACGCCGGCGACAGCTGGCCCGCGCTGGTGCCGGGACTGGCGCTGACCGGGGTCGGGGTGGGCGTGTCGATGCCGGCGCTGGCCGCGGCCGCCATGGGGGCGGTGCCCCCGGCGCGGGCGGGCATGGCCGGCGGGGTCCTGAACACCTCGCGGCAGCTCGGCACGGCCCTGGGCATCGCGGTGCTGGGCGCCGTGTTCCAGGCCGGGCTGGCGGACGGGCTCGGCGGGCGGCCCGCCGGCACCGCCGACGCCCTGGCCTCCGGCGGGGCCGGCCGGCTGCTGGAGGCCGTGCCCGGGGCCCGGGCCTGGGTGGACGCGGCCTTCGCGAGCGGGCTGCGGGAGACCTTCGCGGTCTCGGGCGCGCTGGGCCTGGCCGGCGGTCTGGCGGTGGTCCTGCTGATGCGCCGCCCGGCGCCGAGCGGCACGGGCGCCGCCAAGGTCCCGGCCCCGGCCGGCGACCCGACCCGGCCGCAGCAGCCGGCGTAAGGGCCCGGACGCCCGGGTCGCCGCTGCGCGGGCCTTGCTCCGCGCGGCGGCGGGGCGGGGCGGGCGCTCCAGGAGGGTGAACCTCCGAACATCCTGGCGCATGGTGCCCGCCCCCGGGCCCCGGCGGCTCCTAGGCTGCCCTGCGGACGCCCCCGCGAGAAACGGACCCCCCATGCGCCTCCGCTCCACCGCCACAGCCGCCACCGCCCTCCTCGCCGCCGCGCTGGTCCTCCCCACCTCCGGCCAGGCCCTGGCCAACGGCCACGACCACGGCACCCTCGGCGAGATCCACTACCGGTTCACGGACGACGACGGGGACGTGCGCCACGGCACGATCGAGCCGGGCGACAACGACACCTGCTACCGGCTGACGGGCACCAGCCGCAACCGGGCGGCCTTCGCGGTGCAGAACGACACGGACTCGCTGGCCCTCGTCTTCCGGGACAACAGCTGCGGCGGCGAGGCCCAGGAGGTGCTGCGGCCGGGCGAGCGCGCGCACGACCTGAACGCCCGCTCCGTCTACCTCAAGCCGACGGACGACCACCACCACGGCCGCCACGACCGCGACGACGACTGGGGCGACGAGGACCGCGCCCGCCCCCGTACGGACCGCGGCAAGGACCGCGTCGTGTTCGACCGGGCCCTCCTCGGCGCGGCCTTCCGCACGCTCGGCTGATCCGCCGCCCGCGGCCCCGCACCGCAGGGGCACATGGACAGGGCCGCCCGGGGAGGATTCCTCCCGGGCGGCCCCGTGGTTTCAGCGGTTCAGCCGTGGTTCACTGCCTGCCCCGAGGGGTCAGAAGGTGAGCTTCCAGCTGTCGATCTTGCCGGTGTCGAAGGTGGCGTTGTCGTTCACGCGCAGCTTCCAGACGCCCTGGGCGACCTCGGAGGAGGCGTCCACCGTGTAGCTCTTGATGATGTTGTCGGCGCTGCCGCCGGCACGGTTGTGCAGGTTGTAGACGGTGCCGTCAGGAGCCACCAGGTCGACCTTCAGGTCGCCGATGTAGGTGTGGAGGATGTTGACGTCCACCTTGAGGGTGCTCGGCGCGTTGCCCGTGCGGGTGACCGTGATCGGGGACTCGACCGTGGCGTTGTCGTTGATCGCGTAGTCGGTCGTGTTCTCGAACACGTTCTGCTGCGAGGTCCCGACGGTCCAGGTGAAGGACGCGGTGCCCGTCTTGCTCGCCGAGTCGGTGACGGTGACGGTCACGTTGGACGTGCCCGTGGTGGTCGCCGTACCGGAGATCAGACCGGTCGAGGAGTTGATCGACAGGCCGGTCGGCAGGCCGGTCGCCGCGTAGGTCAGGGCGCCCGGGTTGGTGCTGGTCGCCTGGACCTGGAGGCTCACCGCGGTGTTGACCTGGGTGGTCTGGTTCTGGATCGCGGTGACGGTGACCCCGTCGTTGATGCGCGGGCCGACGTTGATGGCGGCCCAGGCGTTGGCCACGTTGTTGTACGTGGCGGAGCCGGCACCGTACAGGTCGGCGGCGGCCTTCAGGGTCTGGACGCGGGCGTCGGCGTAGTTGGTGGTCGACTTGAAGTAGCCCACCGTCAGCGCGCGGAACCAGATCTTCGCGGCGGCGTCACGGCCGATCGCGGTGACCGGGAGGCCGTCGGAGGTCGGCGAGTTGTAGCTCACGCCGTTGATGACCTTGGCGCCGGAGCCCTCGGAGGCCAGGTAGAACCAGTGGTTGGCCGGACCCGAGGAGTAGTGGACGTCGATCGAGCTGATGCCCGAGTACCACGCGTCCTTCGACGCGCCGTCCTTGCTCGGCTTGTCCATGTAGCGCAGCGGGCTGCCGTCGCCGTTGATGTCGATCTTCTCGCCGACGAGGTAGTCGCCCACGTCGGTCGGGTTGTTGGCCCAGAACTCGACGGCCGCCGCCATGATGTCGGAGGTGGCCTCGTTCAGACCGCCGGACTCACCGCTGTAGGTCATGTTGCCGGTGACCGAGGTCAGACCGTGGGTCATCTCGTGCGCGGCCACGTCGATGGAGGTGAGGGGCTTGTTGTTGCCCTCGCCGTCGCCGTAGGTCATGCAGAAGCAGGAGTCGTCCCAGAAGGCGTTGACGTACGCGTTGCCGTAGTGGACCCGGCTGTAGGGGGCCACGCCGTCGTTGCGCAGGCCGTTGCGGCCGTGGACGGTCTTGTAGTAGTCCCACGTGAGCTGGGCGCCGTAGGCGGCGTCCGCGCCGGCCGTCTCCTTGTTGGAGGGCAGGCCGTTGCCCCAGACGTCGGTGGTCTTGCTGAAGAGCGTGCCGGTGCCGGACGAACCGCCGTTGAGGTTGTACGTCTTGTGGCCGCCGCGCCCGGCGTCGGTCAGCGTGTAGTTGCTGCCGGACTGGGTGGTGCCGAGGGTCACCTGGCCGCTGTACTGCGTGTTGCCGGTGCCCGTCTCGACGGCCTGCCACTGGGTGATCTTCGCGCCGGTCTTGGCGTCGGTGATCACGTGCAGGCGGCTCGGGGTGCCGTCGTCCTGGAGGCCGCCGACGACGGTCTCGAAGGCGAGGACCGGGACGCCGGAGCCGGCCCAGATCACCTTGCGGGCGCCCTTGTCGGCCTTGGACTGCTTGGAGCCCGCGGAGTTGGCGGCGGAGACGGCCTGGCCCTCTGCGGCGGTGGTGCTGACCGTGGCGTTGGTGTCCGCGACCTTGATCTCGTGCTGGGTCGCCTTGGTCACGCTCTTGGTGACGCCGCCCTTGGCGTGGACGGTCAGGTCGCCGCCGAGCACGGGCAGGCCGTCGTAGGTCCGCTCGTAGGTGGTGTGCGTGGTGCCGTCGGCGTCCTTGGACACGTCACGGACGATCAGCTTCTCGCCGCTGCCGAGGCCGAGCGCCTTGGCCGCCTGCGCGGTGGTCGAGTTGGCCTCGCTGATGAGCGTCGCACGCTCCGAAGCGCTGAGTACGAGGTTGGCCGCGCCCGGGTTGGGCTGGGCGGCCGTGCGGGCCTGCGACGCGGTGACGTCGGCGGCGGCGGTGGCGGTACCGGCCTGCATACCTACGGCGACCAGGGCAGCCGCAGCTACGAGTGCGCCGGCCGCGGTGGCACGCCGCTGGGGGGTGGGACTCAACGCAGACTCCTTCTGCAAGGGGGGTTCCGGATGGCTGGGTGGGCCTCCGGGCAGATCAGGGCTGTGCGATGAACGGATCAGAGCGTGCCACCTGGAGTGTCCGATGTCAGGGCCACATCAAAAGGTTGGCTGGAAACGGTTCGTTGTCCGAAGAGACGTATCCGGTATCCGGACCATTCACCTTTGTGTGCAAGGGCGGTCCGGACGGGGTGGAACGGTTGGTACCGGTTGCTAACCCTTGGGTAACAAGAGGCGGCGTTCACCCGAACGGCATTTACCGTACGGGTGTTTGTCGTACTGTTTCCCGGTGCGACAGATGTTCGTTGCTTGGGGAAGCAGCGGACGAGCGCCACCGACATAGACCACGTGCCAGGGGGGCCCATGAGGCATGTCCATTTTCCTGCGCAAAGAGTGGCCGCGGCGGCCGGGGATGCGGACGGGCCCCTGGACGCCCCCGCGCGGCGCATCGGTGACAAGGCCCGCTGGTACCTGCCCGCCGCGGTGGCCGCCGACTTCGCCGGCGCCGCCGTTCCCGTCGGGCTGGTCTTCGACGCGGCGCAGCAGGCCAGGCCGGTGTACTGCGCCCTGGGCGCGGCCCTCGCGTGGACGGGCGTGCAGGCGCTGCGCCGACGTTACGCCACCCGCGCGCTCGGAGAATCCCGCGGCGTGCTGCCGATGGTGCACGACTGGCTGATTCTGATCGGCGTCCTGGCCGTCGCCCGCGTGATCACCGGGGAGAGCACCCCGCGGCTGGCCGCCCTCGGGGCGCTGCTGCCGGCGCTGCTCGTCACCGTCGCCTGCCGAAAACTGATCTACCGTCACCTGTACGCGGCCCGGCGCGCGGCCCAGGCCGTCAGCCGGGTGCTCGTGGCCGGGGAGCCGGCCGCCGCCGAGCACGTCATCGCGCACCTCGCGGCGCGCACGGACCACCCGTACGTGGTCGTCGGCGTGCTCCCGGTCGGCGAAGGGCCCCTGGAGGGCGGGGTGCCCGTCGCGGCCCGGCTCGCCGCGCGGATGCCCGAGGCCCTGTCCGAGGACTCGGCCGCCGTGCTCGGCGCCGTCCGCAGCCACCACGCCGACCTGGTGCTGGTGGTGCCCGGGGCGCGGATCGCGGGGGAGCGGCTGCGCCGGGTGGCGTGGGCGCTGCACGACGAGGGCCTGGAGATGGCGGTCTTCCCCGGCCTGGTGGAGGTCTCCGTCAAGCGGCTGGAGACCCTGTCCGCCGGCGGCCTCGCCGTGCTGCGGGTCGCCCCGCCCGTGCGGCGGGGGGTGCAGGCCCTCCTCAAGGCCGTGCTCGACCGGGTCGCGGCCGCGGCCGGACTGCTCCTGCTGTCACCGCTGTTCCTCGGGCTCGTGCTGGCCATCCGCCTCGGCTCGCGCGGCCCCGCCTTCTACAGCCAGCGCCGCATCGGGCGCGACGGGGTCCCGTTCGTCATGTGGAAGTTCCGCACGATGGTGGTGGACGCCGACCGGCTCAAGGCCGAGCTGTCGGGGGCCAACGAGAACGACGGGCCGATGTTCAAGATGCGCCGGGACCCCCGGGTGACCCGGGTGGGCCGGCTGCTGCGCCGCACCTCGCTGGACGAACTGCCGCAGCTCTTCAACGTCCTGACGGGCAGCATGTCCCTGGTCGGCCCGCGCCCGCCGCTGCCGGAGGAGGTGGCGGAGTACGACGAGGTCGAGCTGCGCCGGCTCACGGTGCGGCCCGGGATGACGGGGCTGTGGCAGATCAGCGGACGCTCCGACCTCTCCTGGGACGAAACGATTCAGCTTGATCTCCAGTACGTGGACAACTGGTCCTTCACCAGCGATGTCGACGTCATGGGCCGTACCCTCCGCGCCGTCGTCGACGGCCGCGGAGCGTACTGAGGGGCCCGGGTTGAGATCAGTTCTGCTCCCGCCACCACCGGTAGGTGGAGGCGATGCCGTCGCGCAGCCCGATGCCGGGCTTCCAGCCCAGCGCGGTCAGGCGGGACACGTCCAGCAGCTTGCGCGGGGTCCCGTCCGGCTTGGACGTGTCCCAGGCGAGCCGGCCCTCGAAGCCGGTCACCTCGGCGACCGTCTCGGCCAGCTCCCGGATGGTCAGGTCCTCGCCGCAGCCGATGTTGACGGGCTCGTCCCCGTCGTAGCGCTCCAGCAGCACCGCGCAGGCGGCCGCCAGGTCGTCGACGTGCAGGAACTCCCGGCGCGGGGTGCCGCTGCCCCACAGGGTGACCTCTTCGCGGCCCTCGGCGGCGGCCTCGTGGAAGCGCCGGACGAGCGCGGGCAGCACGTGCGAGGACTCCAGGTCGAAGTTGTCCCCGGGGCCGTAGAGGTTGGTGGGCATGGCCGAGACGTACGAGGCCCCGTACTGCCTGCGGTACGACTGGACCTGCACGATGCCCGCGATCTTCGCCAGCGCGTAGGCCTCGTTGGTGGGCTCCAGCGGCCCGGTCAGGAGGGCGTCCTCCGTGATGGGCTGCGGGGCGAGCTTGGGGTAGATGCAGGAGGAGCCCAGGAACAGCAGGCGGCCCACCCCGGCGGCGTGCGACCCGCCGATGACGCTGAGCTGGATCCGGAGGTTGTCCTCCAGGAACTGCACCGGGTAGGTGCTGTTGGCCATGATCCCGCCGACCTTGGCGGCGGCCAGCACCACGGCGTCCGGGCGGACGTCCCTCAGGTACGCCTCCGTCGCGCCGGCGTCGCGCAGGTCGAGGTCGGCGCGGCCGCGGGTGAGCACCTCGTGGCCGTCGGCGGTGAGGCGGCGGACGACCGCGGACCCCACCAGGCCGCGGTGTCCGGCGACGAAGACACGGGCGTGCGGGGGCAGGAGCGGCTGCGGATTAGTCATACCGCCGATGATGCCAGTCCGCCCGTGCGCGCCGACCCGGACTTACGGCGCCCCGCCCGCCGCACCGACCACACAGACCGCACACCGAGGCGAAGCCTCACACGCAACAGCAACAACGGACCCCAGGGGGACCCATGGGCAAGACCGCACTGATCACCGGCGTCACCGGACAGGACGGCTCGTACCTCGCCGAGCTCCTGCTCTCGAAGGGCTACACGGTGCACGGACTCGTGCGGCGGTCCTCCAGCTTCAACACGGAGCGGATCGACCACGTCTACCAGGACCCGCAGACGGCGAACCGCTCCTTCGTCCTGCACCACGCCGACCTCTCCGACGGCGTGGCCCTGGTGAACCTGCTGCGCGACATACGCCCCGACGAGGTCTACAACCTCGGCGCCCAGTCCCATGTCCGGGTCTCCTTCGACGCGCCCCTCTACACCGGCGACGTCACCGGCCTCGGCGCGCTGCGCCTGCTGGAGGCCATCCGGGCCAGCGGCGTGGACACCCGCATCTACCAGGCCTCGTCCTCGGAGATGTACGGCTCCACGCCGCCCCCGCAGAACGAGGACACCCCGTTCCACCCGCGCAGCCCGTACGGCGCCGCGAAGGTCTTCGCGTACTGGACCACGGTCAACTACCGCGAGGCGTACGACATGTTCGCCGTCAACGGGATCCTCTTCAACCACGAGTCCCCGCGCCGCGGCGAGACCTTCGTGACCCGCAAGATCACCCGCGCGGTGGCCCGGATCAAGGCCGGCCTCCAGGACCACCTCTACCTCGGCAACCTCGACGCCGTCCGCGACTGGGGCTACGCGCCCGAGTACGTCGAGGCGATGTGGCGGATGCTCCAGCAGGACGAGCCGACCGACTACGTGGTCGCCACCGGAGTCGCCGCCACCGTGCGGGAGTTCGTCGAGTCCTCCTTCGCCCACGCCGGCCTGGACTGGAACGAGCACGTCCGCTACGACCCCAAGTACGAGCGCCCCAGCGAGGTCGACGCCCTCATCGGCGACGCCTCCAAGGCGCGTGAGATCCTCGGCTGGAAGCCGACGGTCCTCGTGCCCGAACTCGCCCGCATCATGGTCGACGCGGACGTCCGACAGGTCGAGGACCAACTGGCGGGCGCGACCGTCCGTATCGACCGCTGAGGCCGTATATTTCGCCTACGATTTGCCGTGTCTCGGTCATGTCCGCGATGCTCCGCGGTCCTGACCGGGGCAAACCTGCCGTATGTCCTCGTGCGCCCTCTGTTCTGAACCCTGTTGATCCCAAGTTGGTATGCAGTGGGTCAAGTGAGGTGACCGGGCCTTCGCCTGAGTCCTAGTCTGCGCCGGGTACACATGGCTGTTCGTACAGTTCCAGCCATCAGAACCGGGCGACTGCCCTGGGGGGTTCATGCGTAGATCCAGAGGGCTGACTGCTGCCCTCGTCCTGTCCCTGGCCGGTGCCGGCACCGGCCTGGGCGTCGTGCTGATGCCCGCGGCGTCGGCCATCACGCCGCCGGTGGCGTTCACCGCCGACGAGCTGCCCACCTGGCAGCCGAACGGCGTCGTCTTCGCCATGGCCGAGGCGAACGGCACCGTCTTCGCCGGCGGCACCTTCTCGGCCGTCCGCCCGCCCGACGCCGTCGGCGGCACCGAGCAGGAGGCCGTGAACTTCGTGGCGCTCGACGCCGCCACGGGCAACCCCACCTCCTGCAAGCTGGCGTTCACCGTCGGCGACGGCACCGCGACTGTCCGGGCGCTGGCCGTCTCCAAGGACGGCAAGACCCTGTACGCGGGCGGTTACTTCGGCGCCGTCAACGGCACCCCGGTCTCCAGCCTCGCGGCCGTCGACATCGAGACCTGCACCCCCAAGGCCTCCTTCCACCCCGGCGTGCCCGCCACCGTGCGCGCGCTGGAGGTCACCGACGACACCCTGTACGTGGGCGGCGACTTCGGCACCGTCGAGGGCCAGACCCGCGAGCGGTTCGCCGCGGTGGACGCCTCCTCCGGCGCCCTCAAGCCCTTCACCGCCAACGCCGACGAGCCCGGCCGCGCCATCAAGGTCAGCAACGACGGCAAGAAGGTCCTGCTCGGCGGCGACTTCTTCACGGTCAACGGCTCCAACTCGCACGCCCTGGCCGTCGTCGACGCCACCACCGGAGCGGTCGCCAAGACCTACTCCACCATCCCGTCGAACTCGGTCGTCAAGGACATCGCAGCCGACGCCACCGGCTACTACACGGCCAACGAGGGCTCCGGCGGCGGCGTCTTCGACGGCCGCATCGGCCTGAACACCGACTTCAACGAGAAGTGGCGCGACCGCTGCCTCGGCGCGACCCAGTTCGTGCTCCCGTACGACGGCGTCCTCTACAGCGCCTCGCACGGCCACGACTGCTCCACCGAGCTGGAGTTCCCCGACGGCAAGCGCAACTTCCTGATGGCCCAGCCGACCGACCACACCGGCGCCGCCCCCGCCCCCGTGGACGGCTTCGTGCGCGGCCCGCGCAAGCTCGGCTGGCACCCGACCGCCAACGACGGCATCGGCGAGGGCATCGGCCCGCGCGTCATGGCCGTGGCGGAGAAGTCCGACGTCAAGTACCTCTGGGTGGGCGGCGAGTTCACCCTGATCAACGGCAAGCCGCAGGCGGGCCTGACCCGCTTCGCCAACACCGGCGACGTCGGCGCGCCCACCACCCCGGTCGCCAGCGCCGGCAGCACCAAGCCCGGCGAGGTCCAGGTCCGCTGGCGCACCAGCTACGACCAGGACGACAGCAAGCTGACCTACCGGATCTACCGCAACGGCTCGGCCACCCCGATCCAGACCATGACCGCCGACTCCCTGGAGTTCGAGCGGCCGCAGGCCTCCTGGACCGACACCACCGCCAAGGCCGGCCAGTCCTACACCTACCGGGTGACCGCGACCGACGGCGCCGGCAACACCAGCGCCCTGTCCGCCGCCGCCTCCGTGACCGTCCCGACCTCGGTCCAGGCCTACCCGGACAAGGTCCGCGCCGACGGCGCCAACCTGTACTGGCGCTACGACGACACCTCCAGCCCGTACGCGGCCGACTCCTCCGACGGCGGCAACACCAGCGGCATCCAGGTCAACGCCCCGGCGCTGAACCAGAGCCCCGGCGCCGTCAGCGGCACCAGCACGGCCATGGGCTTCAACGGCACCAGCCAGCAGGTGTACAGCGACCACCGCCAGTTCGTGGGCAGCAGCTTCACCGTCGAGACCTGGTTCAAGACGAACACCACGCGCGGCGGCAAGCTGATCGGCTTCGGCAACAACACGGCCAACAGCAGCGGGTCCTACGACAAGCAGCTGTACATGACCAACACCGGCCGCCTCGCCTTCGGCGTCTACAACGGCTCGACCCGCACCATCACCACGGGCCTGTTCGAGACGTACAACGACAACAAGTGGCACCACGTGGTCGGCACCCAGGGCCCCGGCGGCATGACGCTCTACGTCGACGGCCAGAACAAAGGCACCAACAGCGCCACCACCTCCACCCCGTACGCCGGCTACTGGCACGTGGGCGGGGACAACCTCAACAGCTGGCCGAACCGGCCGACCAGCAACTTCTTCGCCGGCCAGATCGACGAGACCGCCGTCTACCCGACGGCCCTCACCCAGGCCCAGGTCAAGAACCACTACGACCTGGCCAAGGCGCCCGCCGACACGGTCTCCAAGGTCCCCGCGGCCGAGGACACCTACATCAACCAGGGCGCCCCGTCCACGGCCTACGGCACCTCCACGCAGCTCGCGGTGCGCGGCACCTCCGCGTACGAGTCGTACCTGCGCTTCACCCTCCCGGCCGCCCCGGCCGGGCAGGTCCTGAAGGCCGCCTCGCTCCAGTTCAAGACCTCCACGCAGACCGGTGCGGGCACCACCGACACCGTCTCCGTGGTCCCGGTCACCGGCACCTGGAGCGGCGCGGGCACGACGTTCGCCACCAAGCCCACCCTCGGCACCACCCCGCTCGGCAGCATCGCGGGCGTGCCGGACGGCTCGGCCCTCGCGAACGTCGAGCTGGACACCACCGCGCTCTCCGCGGTGCTGGGCAGCAGCTACAGCCTCGGCCTGACCAGCACGGGCACCGACGCGCTGTGGCTCTGGTCCTCGGAGTCGACCGCCGCGGACGCCGCTCCGCAGCTGATCCTCACCTTCGGCCAGAAGTAACCACCTGAGGACGTACGGGGCCCGGCGCGCAGACCGCCGGGCCCCGTACGCCTTCCCACCCACGGGAGCCCTCTCCATGCACCTCCGCTCCGCAACGGCGACCACCGCCCTCCTCCTGGCCTCCGCCCTCGCCCTGACCGGATGCAGCTCCTCCGGCGACACCAAGGCCGACGCGGGCCCGGCCAAGCCGAAGCCGCCGGCCGCGTCCCCGGCCCCCGACCCGGCGGACGCGAGCCCCTCGGCCGCCCCCGACCCGAACGCCAAGCCGGCCGGCCCGGTCCTCCCGGACGCGCAGCTCACCCCGAAGACGGGCAGCTTCAAGGAGAACGAGAAGAAGTACCTGAGCGGGCGCGTCCCGGAGAAGACGGACCCGGCGGCCGTCCTCCAGACCGGCCAGGAGACCTGCCAGCGGGTGGAGCGCACCGCGAAGCGCGACAAGGACGCGGCGGCCGCGTCGATCGCCTCGGGCGAGGTGACGGGCGCCCGGGACGCGATCACGTACCTCTGCCCCGACCAGAAGCCCATCCTGGCCACGGCGGAGAAGGGCTTCGGCGACGGCCCCCGCACCAACCCGGCTGCGGGCACCTACCGCGCCGCCACCCAGACCACCACCTGCACCTGGGAAGCCAAGTCGAAGGACGGCACGGTCCTCGCCTCGGGCCCGGAAGCCCCGCCCAAGCCCGGCGACCGCATCACGGCGACGATCCCCGCAGGCACGTCGGAATTCACCTCGACGAACTGCTACGCCTGGCTCCCGGCGTAACCCGGCCCACCCGCGGACGCCGCCGCACCCCTTGAGGGGCCGGCGGCGTCCGCACGTCCTCAGCCCCGCCGGACGGCGTCCTCGTAGACCCCGAGCAGGGTGTCCAGGACCGTGTCCATCGAGAAGGAGTTCGCCGCCAGTTCGCGGGCCGCCTTCGACGCCGCGCCGTTCTCCCACGGGTCCAGGAGGTCCAGGACCGCCTGCGCCACGCCCTGCGGGCCCGGGTCCACCGCCCGGCCCGCGCCGGCCGACGCGATGTCGCGGGCCAGGCCGTTGGAGTGGGTGACCACCGTCGGGACGCCCACCGACAGGGCCTCCAGGACCGACATGGGGAAGGGCTCGTCCACCGACGGGAGGACGTAGACGTGGGCGCGGCGCAGCTCCGTCAGGACCTCCGGGGTGGAGAGGGCGCCCGGGACCGTGAAGCGGTCCGTCAGGCCCAGGGCGGTGATGCGGGCGCGGACGGCGGCCAGTTCGCCCTCGTCCGGGCCCGCCACCACGAACTGCGCGTCCGGGTGGACGGCCAGCACCGCCGGGGCCGCGTCCACGAAGTCCACCGGGCACTTGCGGGCCTGGAGGCGGGCCGAATACAGGATGCGGGGCGGGCCGCTCGGCGGCGGCCGCTCCTCCTGGGACGGGGTGCCGTTGACCAGGCGGACCGCCCGAGCGAGCGGCGGGGCGCCGACCACAGCGTCCAGGCCCGTGCGCTCGTGCGGGGTCAGGTGGAGGACCGCGTCCGCGCCGCGCAGCAGGCGGCGGACCGCCACCGCGTCCAGGACCTTCGCGAGGAGCTTGTCGCTGGGGTCGACCATGCCGTGGGTCTGCAGGACCAGGGGCCTGCCGGCGCGCAGGGCCGCCAGGGCGAGCGGGAGGGTCACCAGGTCGCGGGCCAGGTGGACGTGGACCACGTCCGCCTCGCGCACCAGGCGGGACGCCGAGGCCAGCAGGGCCGGGGAGGTCATCCCGCTGAAGCCCAGCGGCAGCAGGCGGCGGGCCGGGAAGAGCTTCGCCGGGACCCCCTCGACCGAGGCCGGCCAGGGGTCGAAGCCCTCGCCGAGGGCCACGAGCCGCGCCTCGTGGCCCCGCTCCCGCAGCCCCTCGGCCAGGTTCAGGGCCACCCGCACCGGGCCGCCGAAGGCGTGCGAGGGGGAGTGGAGGGTGACGGCGTGCAGGATCTTCACTTGGGCTCCTCCACCGGGCGGCGGCGGCCGTCCTGGGTCTGCAGGGTCAGGGCGGGGAGGTCCTTGTGGACCACCGAGCCGGCGCCGGCCACCGCGCAGCGGCCCACCGTCACGCCCGCCAGCACCGTCGCCCGCACGGCCACCCACGCGCCGTCCTCGACGGTGATCGGGGCGTTGCGGTAGCGGAAGTCGGCGGCCCGGTGGTCGTGCGAGCCGGTGCACAGCATCGACTCCTGCGACAGGCACACGTGCGCGCCGATCTCCACCGGCTCCAGGTTGAGCAGCCAGACGCCCTCGCCGATCCAGGTGTGGTCGCCGACCTTCAGCTTCCAGGGCCACAGCACGCGCACCCGGTGGCGGATCAGCACGCCCTCGCCGATCTCCGCGCCGAAGGCCCGCAGCAGCGCCACGCGCAGCCGTGCCGGGCAGAACCAGGCCATGAAGAGGGTGTTCATCACCGCGAACCACAGGGCCTGCGTCAGCAGCCCCCGCCCCTTGTCGTATCCGCCCAGCGTGAAGGCAGGAAGATTGCGCACCGGTCGCCCCCGTCGTCCCACGCGCCTCCCCTGGCGCGGAACGCTCAGATTAGACTGCGCGCGGATCACGCACATGGGGTGGGGGCAAAGGTGGCTACGGACATACGCACGCCCAGCGTGAAGGAGGCGCCGCCGACACCCGGGGACGAGGCGCAGTGGGGGCCGGTCACCACACCGCGCACGCTGCTCTCCCGGGCGCTGTCCGTGCCGCTCGCGCTCGGATTCACCGTCTTCCTGCCGGTGTTCGTCGCCGCCCAGTCCGGCGACGGCCAGCAGGACGCGGCCTTCTGGCTCCAGTTGCTGCTCACCATGTACGCGGGCGCCCGGCTCTCCGCCATGGTGCTGACCAGCCGCCGCAAGCTCCTCCAGGGGTCCTTCTGGCTCTTCGTCTACATGGCGATGGGCGTGGCGCCGCTCGCCCAGGCCGTGTTGGGCCGCGTCCCGACCCCGGTCGTCGGGCCGCGCTCCGACCTCACCCTCGCCATCGGGCTGGTGCTCCTCGGCTGCGCGGCCTTCGACGTCGGCGTGCTGCTGGCCCGCCACCGGCCGGCGGGCCGCGCGGGCGGCTCCCCGAAGGAGCCCCGCCCCGTCATGGCGCACCGGCGGCGCCTCCAACTCCTCACCGTCGTCGCCTTCGTGTGCAGCGCGGCGTTCATCCTCAAGCTGGGCGGCCCCGCCGTCTTCTTCTCCAGCCGCCAGGAGATCATCGCCGGCATCCAGGACGCGGGCGTCTCCAACGGCGACGGACAGGCCGGCCAGGCCCTGCTGCGCGGCTTCGGCACCGTCCCCGCGCTGCTCGCCATGCTGCTGTACACGCGCTGGCTGATCACCTCGACGTACGCCCGCCGCAAGGTGTCGGTCATCGTCACATGGGCCGGGCTGCTCGCCCTCAACCTCGTCGTCAACAACCCGGTCTCGAACCCGCGCTACTGGTTCCTGACCGTCATGTTCGCGATGCTGTTCACCCTCTTCCCGGTCAGCGCCGCCATGTACCGCGTCGCGCTGTCCATGGCCGTGGTCGTCGCCCTCCTCGTCTTCCCCTTCGCGGACCGCTTCCGCTACGACGAGAAGAACTACAAGCCCGTCGAGACCACCTCGTTCCTGGAGCCCATGGCGCTCAAGGACTACGACCAGATCGGCATGTTCGCGAACACCATCACCTTCGCCGACTCCGGCCCCGGCCACTCCTACGGCCGCCAGCTCGCCGGATCCGTCCTCTTCGCGGTGCCCCGCTCGGTGTGGCCGGGCAAGCCGCGCGACACGGGCGTGATGGTCGGCCAGTGGATGGGCACGGTCAACACCAACCTCTCCTCCCCGATCTGGGCGGAGCTGTGGCTGGACTTCGGCCCCCTGGGCATGGGCGCCGGCCTGCTGGCCGTCGGGTACGCCGCCGCGCGCGTCGACCGCCGCTACGCCAAGCGCGCCACGCGCCGCTCGCCGCCCGGCAGCCTGATCTCGGTGGTGGTCCCGCTGGTGGCCGGGTACTCCTTCATCCTGCTGCGCGGGCCGCTCCTCCAGGCCTCGGGCCGGGTCGCGATCGCCGCGATGTGCCTCGCGCTGGTGGCCACGTACCGCACGGACCAGAGCACCACCCTGCGCCGCTGACCCCGGGCGTGCGGGGCCCGGGCCGGGCGCGCAGCATGGAAGCAGTGCGGGAGCAGCCCACGCCCCCGTACGCCGGGAGCCCCGCATGGACCACCGCCCGTCGGCCGGCCGGCGCCGGGCGGCCTCCGCGGTCGCCACGGGCGTCATGGCCGCCGTGCTGACCGCCGTGCCCGCCGGCGCCGCGCACGCCTTCACGGGCGGCAACCACGAGGAGATCACCCGGGCCGCGCTGCCCTGGCAGCCGCTCACGCTGACCGCGATGGCCGACGCCCGGGACGGGGCGGTCAACGCCGACGACCGCCGCCCCTACTTCGACATCGGCCCCCTGCACTGCGACAACGCCGACTACCTCGCCCCCCGCTACGACCCCCGGTACCCCCGCACCCGGGCCCGGGCCACCGCCGAGCTCCTCGCCTGCGTCCGCTCCGCCGTCGCCCGCTTCCGCAACGCGGTCGAGGCCGCGGACGGCCTCGTCGACGCCGACGGCCGGGTGCGCGCCGGCCAGAGCGACCTGTCCACCCCCTGCACCTGGTCCGGGCGCTCCGACCGGGCCAAATGCGCCGTCCTGGAGCAGCTCGGCCGCGGCTGGCACCAGATCGAGGACTTCTACGCGCACTCGAACTGGACCGACCGGGCCGCCCCCGGCCCCATCGGCCCCGACAACCCGCCCGGACTGGGGCGCACGGACGTGGCGCCGTTCCTCGACATCCGCCGCTACAGCACCATGAAGGAGGCCGACTGGATCCGGCGGGCGCGGGAGCTGATCCCCGCGGACCTCACCACCGGCTGCTACCCCGACGCCGATTCCACCGGCGCCAGGAGCCCCGACTGCCGCGGCCGCGTCACCCACAACCGCGCCCTGAACAAGGACACGGCCGCGTCCGTCCG
This sequence comes from Streptomyces sp. NPDC096136, assembly GCF_044763325.1. Lineage (NCBI taxonomy): Bacteria > Bacillati > Actinomycetota > Actinomycetes > Kitasatosporales > Streptomycetaceae > Streptomyces > Streptomyces sp. NPDC096136. The sequence continues at coordinate 121,752 of NZ_JBIWFZ010000015.1, forward strand.
CTCGCGCACCGACGACGACTTCCGCCGCGCCACGGCCGGCGCCACCGCCGAGATCACCCGCCAGTGGAAGGGCTTCGAGGCCGCACTGCGCGCGGCGTACCCCGAGCACCGGCGCGGCGAGCGGATGATCTGCGCCCTCACCCACGACACCCCGGCCACCGCCTGCCCCTGACGCACGGGGCCGGCGGGGCTACGCCGCGTCCCGCGCGGCGGCCGGCGCCGGGACCGGGGCCGGCGGCTCCAGCCGGGCCACCCGCAGCCAGCCCGCCGCCGCCTTCGCGGCGGAGCCCAGGGCCAGGCCCCAGGCGGCCCCGGCCACGCCCCAGGCGGCGTACCCGCCCAGCAGCAGGGCCACCGACAGCAGCGAGAACACCACCTGCAACGACAGGGTGGCCTTCGGGTTCAGCACCCGCAGGGTCAGCAGCGCGCAGGTCCCCAGGCCCATCACGGCGTACTGGGCGCCCGTCGCCGGCAGCAGCGCGGAGGCCGCCTCCCAGGTGTCGCCCAGCAGCTGCCGGCCCAGCCGGTCCGGCAGCGCGTACAGCACGGCCGCCCACCCGGCGCCGACCAGCGCGAGGACGGCACCCGTCAGGGCGGTCAGCCGGACCACGCCGCGCTTGCCCGAGGCCCGCCCGACGATCGGCGGGCCGAAGGCGTTCGCCGAGTTGAACAGCACGTTCAGTGGACCGAACAGGGTCGTGGCCCCGCGCAGCGCGCCCACGGCCAGCGGGGTCGCGAAGGCCCCGAGTCCCAGCACCGCGAGCTGGCTGGAGCCGTTGCCCACGGCGAACTCGACCACGAACCGCTGCCCGAGGTGCCCGCGCCGCAGGTACGGCCGGACATCGGCGCGGGCGCCCCGCACGTACGGCCGCAGCAGCCACAGGCCCAGCCCCAGCGCGGGCAGCGCGGACAGCCCCCACACCAGCACCAGCCGTCCCGCCGAAACCCCCTGCGGCTGCACGGCCAGCGCCGCGACCGCGCACACGAGCCGCAGCGCGTCGGCGGCCAGCGCCCGTTCGGGCACCCGCAGGGCGGAGAAGCAGTACCGCAGCCCGTCCTGGACGAGGACCGGCGCCAGGACGAGCCCCAGCGCGGCGACGGCCCAACCGGCGTCCCCGGGCACCAGGGGGCCCGCCGCGGCCAGCAGCAGCCCGGCCGCGGCGGCCGCGCAGGCCGTGAACAGCACCGACGAGCGGCACACCGCCCCCAGCCCCGCGCCCTTCTCCAGCACCACGGTCTGGCCGACGTAGGCCATGTTCAGCCCGAGGAGCACGCTGAAGGCCACGTAGACCATCGAGAAGTCGGCGAAGCCCGACGCCGAGGACAGCCGGGCGGCCAGCACCAGCACCAGGATGTTCGTGGCGCTGGAGGCGGCCTGGTCCAGGACCGAGGAGACCGCGGCGAGGCCCCGCCGGCTCACCGCCGGCCCGAACGGACCGTGCGCAGGGCCACGGTGTCGCCGCCCTCGCCCGGGAGCCGCCCTTCGGCGGCGTCCGCCTCGTGGGCCGGCGGGGGCGGCACGGCCCCCGGGGCGGAGGCGGCGGGCGCCCCCTTGCCCCTGCCGCGCTTCTCGCCCGGCAGCGGGGAGTGCAGCACCGCGCCCAGCACGGTCCCGCCGGCCCCGCTGATCAGCTCGCGGATCCGGGCCAGGTCGCTGCGGTGCACCGCGCGCGGGTCGCAGACCACCAGGACCCCGTCGACGCGGTCGACGAGCGCGAGCGCGTCGGCGTACGAGAGCACCGGCGGCGCGAGCACGACCACGGTGGAGTTGGGGGAGTCGGCCTCGGAGATCAGCCGGGTCGCGCGCGGGGAGGTCAGCGCGCGGGCCACGTTGCGCACCCGGTCGCCCGGGATCAGGTCGAAGGCGCCCGACTCCCCGGCGTCCACCACCAGCTGCCGGCCGTCCGGCCAGTCGGACTCGGGCCCGCCCGTACCGGGGCCGCCGGTCACCTGGCTCCAGCGCGGCCGCCCGCCCGCGTCCGTCGGCAGCTGGCTGGCCAGCACCGGCGTGCGCAGGTCGGCCTCGATCAGCAGCACGTCCTTGCCGGTCTCGGCGAAGGAGGCGGCCAGGTTCACTGCCACCGCGGCGGCCGTCTCGCTGCTGCCGCGCGGTGCGACGACCAGCAGCCGGCGCCGGTCGGCGAAGCGCGCGTCGTAGGCCAGCCGGAAGGCCACCGAGCGGTACTCCTCGGCGAGCCGCGGATCGGCCTCGCCGGCCGCGAGCAGCGGACCGCCGCCCGTCTTGTCCCGGGGCAGGTAGCCCAGGACGGGCGCGCGCAGGGCCCGGGCCACGTCGCCCTCGGAGCGCGGCGCCGGGTCGAAGACCAGCCGCACCCAGGCGGCGAGCAGGCCGAGGGCCAGGCCCGTGGCCGCGCCGAGCGCGAGCGACATGGGGATGCCCGGGCCGTCGGCGGCGGCGGGCGGGGCCGCCGGGCTGGTCACCCGTCCCGGGGTCATGTCCAGGGCCTGGAGCTTGGTGATGTTGTTGTTGAGGGTGTTGACCTTGCTCTGGAGGTCGGTCTTGGAGCCCAGGGCCGCGTCGCGGGCCGCGCCCGCCGGCATGGCGTTGATCTGCTTGGCCAGGTCGTCGAGCTGCTTGGCGACGGGGTCGCGCTGGTCCGCGTAGCCCTTCACCATCGTGGTGCGGGTGACGTCGAGGGCTTCCTGCCGCTTGTGCAGGTAGGCCTGGGCCATGCCGTTCGCCCGCTTGGCGGCCTCCTTGGGGGAGGAGGCGGTGTAGGTGAAGCGGAGCACCATCGTCTGCGGCGGGTTGGTCACCTGGAGGCCGGAGCGCAGCGCGGGCACGCCCTTGTCCGGGATGCCGAGCGTCTTCGCCGCCTGCTCGGCTATGGAGCTGGAGAGGGCGACCTGCCGCTCCGAGCCGATGTTGATCGCCTTGTCGGGCGCCAGGCTCGGGTTGAACGGGTCGTCGGTGGGGGCCCGCAGCACCACGTCGGCGACCGACACGTAGGTGTCCGCCGTGGAGATGCCGAGGTAGACGCCGCCCAGCAGGCCGATGCCCACGCCGGCGCCGAGCAGCCGGCGGTAGCGCAGCAGCTGCCTGAACTGGTCCCTCAGGAGGTCCGGTTCGTCCTCGGGCGGGGCCGCTGCCGGGCGGTTCGTCTCGGTCACGACTGGGGACCCCCAAGTGCTTCGTCGATCAGTGCGTCGATGCGGGCCAGGCCCGCTTCACGGCTCAGGTGGGCCGCCACGTGGACGGGACCGGCCGCGCCCAGCGCGTCCGCGCCCTCGGGGTCCTGCGCCAGGGACCGGACGGCCCCCAGCAGGGCCTCGGGGTCCTCCGGCGGTACGAGCACCCCGGCGCCCGAACGCTCCACCTCCTGGGCGGTCCCGCCCTGCGCCGCGACGGAGGCGACGACGGGCCGGCCGGCCTGGAAGTAGGAGGTGAGCTTGGACGGAACGCTCATGTCCAGCACGGCCGCGTGCTGCGTGACCGCGAGCACGTCCGCCGCGGCGAGGATATCCGGGAACTCCCCGTCGGCGGCAGGGGGGATGATGTCCAGGTTGGGCACGTCGGCGGCCAGGGCCGCGAGGGCCGCGCGCTGGCTGCCGTCGCCCATCAGGACGAAGCGGACGCGGGGGTCGAGCCGGGCGGCGCCGACGAGGACCTCCAGCCCCTGCTTGAGGCCCATGTTCCCGGAGTGCAGCACCACGGTCTGGTCCGGTGCCCAGCCCAGGTGGCGGCGGGTCTCCCCGCGAGGCCGGGCGGGCCGGGGGACGTGCGACCAGTTGGGCACCAGGCGGATCCGCGCGGGGTCCACGCCCATGCCGACGACCCGGTCCACGAAGGTCTCGTGGATGACGCCGACCAGCGCGGCCCGCTTGAGGGCGTACGCCTCCGCCCGCCCGGCCAGCGCGGCCGCCTTGTCCCCGCCGCTGATCCCGCTCTGCGCGGCCGCGGCGCCCATCAGGTCCTGGACCACCGGGACGAACGGCACCTTCCAGCGGGCGGCGAGCCGCGCGGCGATCACCCCGCCGGCCAGGCTGGGCATCTGGGCCATCACCGCGTGCGGCCTCGGCATCCGGGGCGGGGCCGCGGCGCCGTGCAGCAGAATCGATCCTTCGAACAGGGCCCGCTTCACGGCGGTCTGCTGCGCCGGCACGGTGTGCGCGCGCCGGTGCACGGTGACCCCGGCGCGCCGTTCGGTGCGCCGCAGCGCCCCCTTGTACTCGGGTTCCAGGGACCACGCCGGGTAGTGCGGCATGCCCGCGAGGACGTGGGTGTCGTGGCCGCTGCTCGCCCAGTGCTCCGCGATCTGGGTGGCGTACGGGCCTATGCCCGCGTGCTCCGGGGCGTAGTTGGTGGAAACCAGCAGCAACCGCCGCCGGTGGCCGGATGTGGACACTTGGCGTCCCCTTCTCCCCTGGATGATGCGCACGTCACCCTATGCGTTCACCGTCGGGCAGTGGAACGTGCGCGCTATTGTCTGGTCATTCCGCCGCACCGGGGGGTGCGGCCTGTGGGGGGTAATCGATGACGGAGCATCACATGTCCGATGCCGCGCGGTCCGCGCGCCGGCCGTACCGGGTGGGCTACGCCCCCGGTGCCTACGACCTGTTCCACATAGGACACCTCAACATCCTCCGGCACGCCCGCAGCCAGTGCGACTACCTGGTGGCGGGCGTCGTCTCGGACGAGATGGCCGAACTGGCCAAGGGGCGCCGCCCGATGATCCCGCTGGTCGAGCGGCTGGAGATCGTCCGCAGCGTCAAGTACGTCGACGCCGCCTTCGTCGAGACGGTCCCGGACAAGGTCGAGACCTGGAAGCAGGTCCGCTTCGACGTCATCTTCAAGGGCGACGACTGGCGGGGCACCCCCAAGGGCGACAGGCTGGAACGGGACTTCGCCGCCCACGGGGTCGACGTCGTCTACTTCCCCTACACCGTGCACACGTCCAGCACCCAGCTGCGCCGGGCCCTGGACGCCCTCGCCCAGCCGCAGGCCGTCCCCCTGCACCAGCCGTCGGCCGGACCCCTCACCGCCGAACGGCGCTGAGCTCCCGGAACCACTTCGCCAGGAACGCCAGCAGGAACAGCGCGGCGACCGCGCCCAGGCCCGCGTACGCCCAGCGGAACAGCGCCCCGCCGCCGAGCAGCAGGAACACCAGGCAGAACACCCCGTAGTCGACGGGGAGCAGCGCCACCGCGCGCAGGGTCGACGGCGCGGCGGCGGGGCTCCCCGGGGCGGCCTTGGGCTTGAGCTTCTCGGTGAGCAGCCCGCCGAAGAAGGTGACCACCGCGGCGAACTGGAAGCCCAGCGGCACCAGCAGCCAGCCGGTCGCGCCCGTGCCGTAGGCCTCGGGGAAGCGGTAGAAGGCGATGAGCACGCAGGAGTGCAGCGCGGTCAGCTTGGCGGCGTCCACGACGTGGTCCAGCCATTCGCCCGCCGCGCTGCCGCCCCCGCGCAGCCGGGCCAGCTGCCCGTCGGCGGAGTCGAAGGCGAAGCCGGCCGCGAGCGCGGCCCACACGGCGATCCCCAGCCCCCACGAGGGCGCGGCCAGGGCGACCGCCGCCACGGCGGCGAAGCTGAACGCGGCGCTGACCAGCGTCACCTGGTTCGGGGTCAGCCCCAGCGCGTACGAGCCCGCGGCCAGGTACCGGCCGGCGGGCCGGTTCACGAACCGGGAGTAGAGCGACACGCCCTTCGCCGACTTCTGCGCCCCGCGCAGCTCCCGCAGCGCCGTCCCCACCCTCGACATGCGTACTCCCGTTCGTGTGCCCATGTGTTCGTATGTTCACGGAAAGGGCACATCATCGCAGGGCGAACGGGGGCGGCGGCCCCCCTTCGCCCCTCAGCCCGCCACCCGCAGCAGCAGCACCGACCGCGCCGGCACCGTCAGCGGCCGCCCGCCCCGGTGCCGGGTTCCCGGCGCGGCCTCCTGCTCCTCCCGCGAGGTGTCCAGCACGAGCTCGTACTCCCCGGCCCACGGCGGCCCCGGCAGCACCCACTCCACCGGCCGGTCCCCGGAGTGCAGCAGCGCCAGGAAGCTGTCGTCCGCCACCTGCCGGCCCCGCTCGTCCCGCCCCGGGATGTCCCGGCCCGACAGGTACAGCCCCACCGCGGACGCCGGCGCGTACCAGTCCCGCTCCGTCATCTCCGCCCCCGCCGGGGTGAACCAGGCCAGGTCCCGCAGCCCGTCCGCGCCCTGCGCCCGCCCCGAGAAGAACGCCCGCCGGCGCAGCACCGGATGGGTCCGGCGCAGCGCGACCAGCCGCCGGGCCAGTGCGAACAGCCCGCTCCACGCCGGGTCGGACAGCAGCGACCAGTCCACCCAGCCCGTCTCGTTGTCCTGGCAGTAGGCGTTGTTGTTGCCGCCCTGGGTCCGCCCGAACTCGTCCCCCGCCACCAGCATCGGCACGCCCGTCGACAGCAGCAGCGTGGTCAGCAGGTTGCGCAGCTGCCGCCGGCGCAGCGCGGCGATCCGAGGATCGTCCGTCTCGCCCTCGGCCCCGCAGTTCCACGACCGGTTGTCGTTGGTCCCGTCCCGGTCGCCCTCGCCGTTCGCCCCGTTGTGCTTGCGCTCGTACGACACCAGGTCGCGCAGGGTGAACCCGTCGTGCGCCGTCACGAAGTTCACCGAGGCGTAGGGCCGCCGTCCGCCCCAGGCGTACAGGTCGCTCGACCCCGACAGCCGGTACCCCAGGTCCCGTACGTCGGGCAGCGCGCCCCGCCAGAAGTCCCGCACGGCGTCCCGGTAGCGGTCGTTCCACTCCGTCCACAGCGGCGGGAACGCCCCCACCTGGTAGCCGCCCGAGCCCACGTCCCACGGCTCCGCGATCAGCTTCACCCGGCGAAGCACCGGGTCCTGGGCGATCACCGCGAGGAACGGCGACAGCATGTCCACGTCGTGCATGGACCGGGCCAGGGCCGCCGCCAGGTCGAAGCGGAAGCCGTCCACCCCCATCTCCGTGACCCAGTACCGCAGCGAGTCGGTGATCAGGCGCAGCACGTGCGGCCGCCCGGCGTGCAGGGTGTTGCCGCAGCCCGTGTAGTCGGCGTAGCGGCGCTGGTCGGACTGGAGCCGGTAGTAGCCCCGGTTGTCGACGCCCCGCAGCGACAGGGTCGGGCCCAGCTCCCCGGCCTCCGCCGTGTGGTTGTAGACCACGTCGAGGATGACCTCGATCCCCGCCGCGTGCAGGGCGCGCACCATCCGCTTGAACTCGCCCACCTGCTGCCCGGCGGTCCCGCTGGCGGAGTACCCGGCGTGCGGGGCGAAGTAGCCGACCGAGTTGTAGCCCCAGTAGTTGCGCAGCCCCCGCCGCAGCAGGTGGTCCTCGTGCGCGAACTGGTGCACCGGCAGCAGCTCCACCGCCGTCACCCCCAGACCCACCAGGTGCTCCACCGCCGCGGGATGCGCCAGCCCCGCGTAGGTGCCGCGCAGCTCCGGGGGAACACCCGGATGGCGCATGGTGAACCCGCGCACGTGCAGCTCGTAGATCACCGAATCGGCCCAGGGCGTCTTCGGCCGGACGTCGTCCGCCCAGTCGTCGTCATCGTGGACGACGACCCCCTTCGGGACGAACGGCGCCGAGTCCCGGTCGTCGCGCACGGTGTCCGCGATGTACTGCTGGGGCCAGTCCCGGACGTGCCCGTACACCTCCGGCGGCAGCGAGAAGTCCCCGTCGACGGCCCGCGCGTACGGGTCCAGCAGCAGCTTCGCCGGGTTGTACCGGGCGCCCGTCCAGGGGTCCCAGCGCCCGTGCACCCGGAACCCGTACCGCTGCCCGGGCCGCACGCCCGGCACGAAACCGTGCCAGATCTCGTGCGTCAGCTCGGTCAGGGTGCAGCGGGTCTCCGTGCCCAGGGCGTCGAACAGGCACAGCTCCACCGCCTCCGCGCCCTGCGCCCACAGCGCGAAGTTGGTGCCCGCGACCCCGCCGGGGCCCTCGTGGAACCGGGCCCCCAGCGGGTGCGAGGACCCCGGCCACACCGGTGGCCCCGGGTGCGCGGCCGCGCGCAGCACCCGCGCCTGGACGCGGTCCCGCACGGCGTCCATGTCGGGGCCGCCCCGGGGGGCGGCCTCGGTGGTATCGCTGGCGGCGGCATCCACCGCCTCTTGCTCGGCTGCGCTCGACACTGCCCGCCTCCACGGCTCCTGGGTACCGGCGGGGGGAGTGCGGCCCGGCGTCCCGGCCAGGGCCCGCCCCCGTCTGGTCCTTCCCACTGTTCTGCCCTGACTGCCGTACCCGGAACGTGTCCGGCCCTCACGTTTCCCCCGGAGGGCCCCCGTCGTTGGACGGGACGTGACACTTCTGACGAGGCGGGCAGGGGCGGGATGGGCCGCCGTGGCGGTGTGGGCGGCGCTGCTGGGCGGGCTCACCGGCTGCACCGGGGACGGCGGGTCCCCGGTCGAGGTGGCGCTGCCCGGCAAACCGCGCTCGCCCGACGAGGCCATCCGCATCACCCCCGCCGACAACGCCAAGGGGGTCCCCGCCGACGGCCCGCTGCGGGTCAACGTCCCGGAAGGCCGGCTGGAACGGGTCGTGGTCACCAAGGTGGAGGACGCCCAGCAGGAGCAGGTCCCCGGGTCCATCGCCCCCGACGGGCTCAGCTGGAGCCCCGACCCGGAGGCCGGGCGGCTCTCGCTCGCCGCCAAGTACACCGTCGACGCGGTCGCCCTCGACGGGCACGACCGCCGCCAGGCCCGCCACACCACCTTCACCACCTACGTCCCCGAGGAGCGGTTCATCGGCTACTTCAAGCCCGAGAACCGCTCCACCGTCGGCACCGGCATGATCGTCTCCTTCAACTTCAGCCGGGGCGTCAAGAACCGCGCCGACGTCGAACGGGCCATCACCGTCACCTCCGAACCGGCCGTGCCCGTCGTGGGCCACTGGTTCGGCTCCGAGCGCCTGGACTTCCGGCCCAAGGAGTACTGGAAGCCGGGCACCCAGGTCACTGTGAGGATGAAGCTGCGCGACGTCGAGGGCGCGCCGGGGGCGTACGGCATCCAGGACAAGAGCATCCGGTTCGCCATCGGCCGCTCCCAGGTCTCCACCGTCGACGCGGCGGCGCACACCATGGAGGTCCGGCGCGGCGGCGAGCTGCTGTCCACCATCCCCGTCAGCGCCGGCGCCCCGAAGAACACCACCTACAACGGCAAGATGGTGGTGACGGAGATGTTCGACGTCACCCGGATGAACGGCGCCACCGTCGGCTTCACCAGCGACGACGGCAAGGGCGAGTACGACATCCCCGACGTCCCGCACGCCATCCGGCTCACCGCCTCCGGGACCTTCCTGCACGGCAACTACTGGTCCAGCCCCGACACCTTCGGCACCACCAACACCAGCCACGGCTGCGTGGGCCTGCGCGACGACAAGGGCGGCGGCTCGGACACACCGGCCGGCTGGTTCTTCGACCGGACCCTGATCGGGGACGTGGTGGAGGTCGTGAACTCCCAGGACAAGACCGTGGCGCCGAACAACGGGCTGGGCGGCTGGAACATGTCCTGGGCCGACTGGGTCGCGGGCTCCGCCCTCAGCTGACCGGCGCCGCAATCGAGTGATCGTCGGACCGGAATGCCGTAGCCGGGGAGTGTCGTCCGTCCGCCACGCCGGGCCCCGCCCGCAGCCTGGCAGGGCCATCAGCGCAGGCGGTGGCCGGATTCACGGACGGAGCGTCATGTCAGCAAGGAACTGGACCCTCGGGCTGGCCGTGGGAGCCGTACTCGCGGCCACCGCCGGGGCCCCCTCGGCCCTCGCGGCGGGCCCCGGCGGCCCCCCGCCGGCGGCCCGCGCCCTGCGGGCCCCGCTGCCCGGCGGCCTCGGTCCGTGCATCCCCGGCGGGACCGGCCCGAACCAGGGCTGCCCGCCCGTCTGGCCCGAGCCCAACAACGGCCCCTTCACCGGCCGGGACAACGGCATCAACCTCTTCGTCGGCGGCGACATGCAGGTCCGCCGGGGAGCGGCCGAGGCCGAGGGCAAGGTCGTCGTGCTCGGCGACTTCGACATGAACAAGTCCGCCGGCGGCAACGTCTACAACGTGGGCATCGCCGGCGTCGGCTCCCGGGTCCCCCCGGCGGACGGCTCGGACTTCCTGACCACCGGCGACGACATCACCGTCGCCGCCGGCCAGCGCCTCCTCGCGGACAACGGCGTCGTCCGCTACGCGGGCACCCTCACCGGCACCGTGACCGGCACCACCACCAAGGACCCCGCCGCAGCGGCCCCCTACACCGCGCTGCGCGGACAGCTCGGCGCCGCGAGCACCTGCTACGCCTACCCCCAGGGAGCCCCGCGCCCCGCGACCGGCCGGGCCGTGTGGAGCGCGCAGGAGACCGTCTTCACCGGCGACGGCACCTCCATGCTCCAGGTCTTCAACGTGGACTTCGACCTCGCCGGCCCCGGCACCGCCCAGCAGACCGTCCGTTTCACCGGCATCCCCGCGGGCGCCACCGTCCTGGTCAACGTCACCGGCGAGACGCGCGCGCTCCGCGTCAACAACGTCCTGCTGCCGACCGGGCTGCGCGAGCGGCTGCTGTGGAACTTCCCCGACGTCCGCACGGTCGGCATCGCCGGCTCCGCCCAGCTCGGCGGCAGCGTCCTGATCGGCCCGGACTCCTCCCGCGCGACCGTCTCCGTCATCGGCGTCAACGGCCGCTTCTTCACCGCCGGCAGCGTCACCCACACCAGCCCCACGGAGACCACGGGCCTCGGAGCCGAGTTCCACGCCTACCCCTTCGACGGGGACCTGCCCCAGTGCGCCCCCAACCCGCCCGTCACGGGACGGCTGTCCGTACAGAAGACCGACGAGGAGGGCCGGCCGCTGGCCGGCGCCCGCTTCGAGCTGTGGCGCGAGTCCAACGGCATCCCGGACCTCCAGACCGAGGGCCCGAACCCCGACAGCCAGGTGACCGACTGCACCACCCCCGCCGACGGCACCTGCACCCGCGAGGAGGAGCTCGGCGTCTACTACTGGCGCGAGACGGCCGCGCCCCCCGGGTACGACCTGTCCCCCGACCCGGTCTTCATGTCGGTCCTGACGCCGGACAACGTCGAGGAGGGGGTGGAGGTCGTCGCCCAGAACCGCCGGACGGAGCCGCCCGCCGCCAAGGCCCGCGTGGTCCTGCACAAGGTCGACCTGGAGAACGGGGAGCCCGTGCCCGGCGGCCGCTTCGAGCTGTGGCGCGAGACCAACGGCGTCGCCGACCTCCAGACGACCGGCCAGGACCCGGACACCCGGGTCGGCGGCGTCTGCGTCACCGACACCCAGGGCACCTGCACGGTCGAACTGCCGGTCGGCGACCGCTACTACTGGCGCGAGGTGGGCGTCCCCGACGGCTACGAGCGTCCCGCCGACCCCGTCACGGCCTTCGACCTCGACGGGAACGACGTCGCCCAGGGCGTCGTCGTCACCATCCGCAACCAGCGCAAGGACGTGGAGCACCCCGGGTCCCTCAAGGTCCTGAAGAAGGACGCCAAGACCCGCAAGCCGCTGGCCGGGGCCGTGTTCCAGCTGTGGAAGGAGACCAACAACACCGAAGGCCTCCAGACCGCGGGCCGGTACCCCGACGAGCGGATCGGCGAGCCCTGCACCACCGGCGGCAACGGGGCCTGCGCCTTCGACGGGCTCGCCCCGGGCTCGTACTACGTCCTGGAGACCGCGGCCCCCGACGGCTACGCCCTGCCCGCCGACCGGGTCACCGGCCCGCTGCGGCTGGAGGGTGCCGCCCCGGGCCGTGAGGTCGTCGTCCCGGTCCTCAACAAGCGGGACAAGCACGGCAAGCCGGACCACCACGAGCCCGGCCACGACAAGCCCGGCCACCACGAGCCGGGCCACGACAAGCCGGGCCACGAGGAGCCGGGCCACGACAAGCCGGGCCACGAGGAGCACGGCGACCACGACGGCCCCCACCGGCCGGGCCGCGACGGGCCCGGCCACGGCGACCACGAGGGCCTCGGCCTCCCGGGCCTCGGCGGTGACTGGGCCGCCCCCCGCGGCTGACCCACGGGTCGGCCGGTGCCCCGCGCACCGGCCGTGTCCGCGGTCCGTCCCCGCAGGCAGTTGGGACGGAACGGTGACATGACCGTGCCTATTCGTAAGCTCCCCGTGTGATTTCCTGTCGACGAAGCGCGCGACTGTCCGTGCGCGGGGGACATGGGGAGAACACGAGTGAACGTGCAGCCGATACGCGGCCGCGTCCGCACCGGCCTGCCGGCCCTGATGCTGGGCGCGGCCCTTCTGCTGACCACTGCGTGCAGCGGCGGCGGCAGCGCCGGGAGCGGCGGCGGTGGCGACAACGGCAAGCCCGGCGGCGGCAACGCGGCCAAGGCCAACACGGAGGCCTCGAAGGCCGTCGTCAACGTCAAGCCGGACGACGGCGCCAAGGAGGTCGCCACCAGCGGCGTCCTGAAGGTCTCCAGCACCGGCGGCAAGCTGACGACGGTCACGGTCGCCGACACCAAGGGCAACGCGGTCGAGGGCAAGCTGACCCCCGACGGCTCCGGCTGGGAGCCCGCCCGCAACCTGGCTTCCGCCACCGAGTACAAGGTGCACGCGGTCGCCAAGGACGAGGCCGGCCGGGAGTCCGCCAAGGACACCACCTTCACCACCCTCACCCCGCAGAACACCTTCGTCGGCCACTACACCCCCGAGGACGGTTCGACCGTCGGCGTGGGCATGCCGGTGTCGATCAACTTCACCCGTGGGATCACCAACACCGAGGCCGTGGAGAAGGCCATCACGGTCACCGCCGAGCCCTCCGTGCCGATCGAGGGCCACTGGTTCGGCAACGACCGCCTCGACTTCCGCCCCGAGAAGTACTGGGCCGCCGGCACCAAGGTCACCGTGAAGCTCGCCCTCGACGGCGTCGAGGGCCGCCCGGGGGTCTACGGCAAGCAGACCCGTACGGTCACCTTCACCATCGGCCGCTCCCAGGTGTCCACGGTGGACGCGACGGCGAAGACGATGGAGGTCGTCCGCGACAACCAGGTCATCAAGACCCTTCCCATCACGGCCGGCGCCCCCGCGACGACGACCTACAACGGGCAGATGGTCATCAGCGAGAAGTACAAGGTGACCCGGATGAACGGCGCCACCGTCGGCTTCGGCGGGGAGTACGACATCTCGGACGTCCCGCACGCGATGCGCCTGTCGAACTCCGGCACCTTCGTCCACGGCAACTACTGGGCCCCCTCCAGCACCTTCGGCTCGGAGAACGTCAGCCACGGCTGCGTCGGCCTGGAGGACGAGCGCGGCGCCGGGGACCCGAACACCCCCGCCGCCTGGTTCTTCAACGAGTCGCTGATCGGCGACGTGGTGGTCGTGAAGAACTCCAAGGACAAGCAGATCGCCCCGGACAACGGCCTCAACGGCTGGAACATGGACTGGGCGGAGTGGAAGAAGTAGGCGGATCGGCGAGCTGATCCCGTGGCCCGGTGCTGTGACCCACAGCACCGGGCCACTTCTCGTTAACCGCCGCTAACCTTCCCCGTATGACCCTCTCTCTCGAAGTCTCCGAAGGCGTCGGCACCCTCCGCCTGGACCGCCCGCCCATGAACGCCCTGGACATCGCCACCCAGGACCGGCTGCGCGAGCTCGCCGTGGAGGCGACCGACCGCGCCGACGTGCGCGCCGTCGTCATCTACGGCGGGGAGAAGGTGTTCGCGGCCGGGGCGGACATCAAGGAGATGCAGACCATGGACCACGCGGCCATGGTCGCCCGGTCCCGCGGCCTCCAGGACGCCTTCACGGCCGTCGCCCGGATCCCCAAGCCCGTCGTCGCCGCCGTCACCGGCTACGCGCTCGGCGGCGGCTGCGAGCTCGCGCTGTGCGCCGACTACCGGATCGCCGCCGACAACGCGAAGCTCGGCCAGCCCGAGATCCTGCTCGGCCTGATCCCGGGCGCGGGCGGCACCCAGCGGCTGTCCCGGCTGATCGGCCCCTCCAAGGCCAAGGACCTCATCTTCACGGGCCGGATGGTCAAGGCCGACGAGGCCCTCGCCCTCGGGCTGGTGGACCGGGTCGTGCCCGCCGCCGAGGTGTACGCGCAGGCGCACGCCTGGGCGGCGAAGCTCGCCCAGGGTCCGGCGATCGCCCTGCGCGCGGCCAAGGAGTGCGTGGACGCCGGCCTGGAGGCCGACATCGACACCGGCCTGACCATCGAGCGGAACTGGTTCGCGGGCCTGTTCGCCACCGAGGACCGCGAGCGCGGCATGCGCAGCTTCGTGGAGGAGGGCCCCGGCAAGGCCAAGTTCGTCTGAGCCCGGCCGTCGCGGTGCGGCCGTCCGGGAGAACCCCTGCGGGTGGTTTATCCAGGCCTTAAGGCAACCTTAAGGCGAAACGGTTGATCAACTCAGGGTGATCACCTCTCGGCGGACCGTCACCGCAGGTCAACACGGCCCGCCAGTAAGCCGGTTGCCCCTCGCATATGCCAGTGCGCCCTCTCGGAATCCCCAATTCCGGGGGGCGTATTCCGTGGAACGGCCCGGCCGGGCGCGGCGGCCGTCCATGATGGGGGCATGGCGGGCCTGGAGGGTGTGGAACAGCCGCGGCAGCGCGGCAGCGCTATGGCCGTACGGCTCACGGCGGCGGTCGAGGACGAGCAGGGACTCAAGGCGCTGGAGCTGCACGGGAACCCGGCGGAGGCGGAGGTGACCCTGCCGTCCATGCCGGAGTCCGCGGGGACGGCCCGCCGGCTCACCCAGAGCGTGGTGATCCGCTTCTGGGGCCTGTCGCCGCAGATCGCCGAGCACGCCGTCCTGCTGGTCTCGGAGCTCGTCGGCAACGCCGTGCGCCACACCGGGGCCCGGTCCTTCGGTTTACGGATGCTGCGCCGCCGCGGCTGGATCCGCGTGGAGGTGCGCGACCCCTCGCGGGGGCTGCCCTGCCTGATGCCGGTCCACGAGCTGGACACCACCGGCCGGGGGCTCTTCCTCGTCGACAAGCTGTCCGACCGCTGGGGCGCCGACCTGCTGCCGCGCGGCAAGATCACCTGGTTCGAGATGCGGGTCGCGGACCGCTGACCCCCCACAACGCCGGAAACCCCCTGTCGCCGAGGTGGGGCGCTACGGGGGTTTCGTGGGCGCCGAGGACCGGTGGGGTGTGTGGTCCTCGGCGGTGGGCTTCGCTCGGGTCAATGGGAAGCCGTGGTTCCGACTATGGCAGACGGGGGCCCGAACACCAAAAGTCCCTACTCGGACATAAGTGTGCATATCCTAAGAGTTTTCATCTAAATCTTAGGTGAGGTGAGCCACTCGCCTCGCAATCCATGAATGACTATCCACTGCCCTGTGTAATTCGTTGATCAAATATCGGACGATCGCCTCCCGGAACGCCACTACCGGAGGTCCCGAAATGGGTCAATCATTATCTTTTGGGGCGTTCGCCACTTAAATGGGCAGGTGCTCTGTTACCCAGACCGCCGTACCGCCCTGCGCGCCACGGCGGCGGTCGCCGCCGGCGCCCTCACCGCGGCCTGCGGCACGGGCGTCGGCGCCCCGTCGGCGCCCCGGACCGCCCGGGCCGCCTCCGGCCGGCCCGACACGGTCCGCCCCGGCGCCGCCAAGCCCGCCCCGGCCGCCGCCCCCGCCCCCCGCCGGTTCCCCGGGCAGCCCGTCGAGATCGCGCACGGCCCCCTCGACCGCACCGGGGTCGCGCTCACCTTCCACGGCAACGGGGACCCCGCCCTCGCCCGCGCCGTGCTCGCCGAGGCCGAGAAGGCGGGCGCGCGGATCACCGTCCTGGCCATCGGCACCTGGCTCGACGACCACCCCGACATGGCCCGCCGGATCCTCGACGGCGGCCACGAGCTCGGCAACCACACCCAGCGCCACCTCGCGATCAACTCCCTGCCCGAAGCGGAGGCCTACGCCGAGATCACCGGCTGCGCCGAGCGCCTCAAGCGCCTCACCGGCTCCAT
The DNA here is from genome assembly GCF_044763325.1 of Streptomyces sp. NPDC096136. Classification (NCBI taxonomy): domain Bacteria; kingdom Bacillati; phylum Actinomycetota; class Actinomycetes; order Kitasatosporales; family Streptomycetaceae; genus Streptomyces; species Streptomyces sp. NPDC096136. Next base: position 137,636 of record NZ_JBIWFZ010000015.1, read on the forward strand.
CGGAACCTGGTTCCGGCCCTCCCAGACCCAGTACGCGAGCCCGCTCGTCCAGAAGCTGGCCCAGCGGGCCGGCTACCCGCACGTCCTCTCGTACGACGTGGACTCCCTCGACTTCACCTCGCCCGGCGCCGCGGCCGTCATCCGCAACGTCACCGGGACGATCCACGGCGGATCGGTGGTGAGCCTGCACTTCGGCTACGCGGACACGGTCGACGCGATGCCGCCCCTCCTCGAAGAACTCGCGCGCCGCGAGCTGCGCGCGGTGACCACCACGGAGCTGCTGACCCCATGACGACCACCCGCCTTCCCCGGAAGGCCACCGTGCTGCTGGCCGGTCTGGTCCTCGCCGCCCTGGCCGGCTGCGGATCGGGCGACAAGTCGCCCGCCGAGGCGCTCGGCTCCAAGGGGCCGGCCAACCCCGTCAAAGCCCTGCCGGCCGTGCCGCCGGGGCTGCCGGGGATGCCCCCGGTGCTCGATCCGACCGACGTGTACGCGGCGGACCGGCCGAACCAGCTCTCCCCGGTCGTCAAGGACTTCCCCTCGCGCGTCTACGTGCCGAACACCAACTCCAACACGGTGTCCGTCATCGACCCGGCCACCTACAAGGTCGTCGAGACCATCCCGGTCGGCGTCCAGCCCCAGCACGTGGTGCCTTCGTGGGACATGAAGACCCTGTGGGTCAACAACAACCGGGGCCACACCCTCACCCCCATCAACCCGGCCACCGGAGAGGCCGGGGAGCCCGTCGAGGTCCACGACCCGTACAACCTCTACTTCACGCCCAACGGCAAGTACGCCGTCGTGATGGCCTCCATGGACCGCGAGCTGGTCTTCCGCGACCCCCACACCATGAACCGGGTCAAGACCGTCCCGGTGACCTGCTTCGGCGTCAACCACGCCGACTTCTCGCTCGACGGCCGCTACTTCATCGTCAGCTGCGAGTTCTCCGGCGAGCTGCTCAAGGTCGACACGGAGAAGATGGAGGTCATCGCCCAGCAGAAGCTCCCCTTCGAGGGCGCGATGCCGCAGGACGTCAAGATCTCGCCGGACGGGAAGACCTTCTACGTCGCCGACATGATGGCCCACGGGATGTGGGTGCTCAGCGGCGACAAGTTCGACACCCCCAAGCTGCTGCCCACGGGCAAGGGCTGCCACGGCCTCTACGTCAGCCGCGACTCCCGCGAGATGTACGTCTCCAACCGCGGCGAGGGCAGCATCTCGGTCTTCGACTTCAAGAAGAAGCAGCTCACCAAGAAGTGGGAGCTGCCCGACGGGGGCAGCCCCGACATGGGCGGGGTCTCGGCCGACGGCAAGGTGCTGTGGCTGTCCGGCCGCTACAACTCCGAGGTCTACGCGATCGACACCACCAGCGGCAAGGAGCTGGCCAGGATCCCCGTCGGCAGCGGACCCCACGGCCTGGCCGTCTACCCGCAGCCCGGCCGCTACTCCCTCGGCCACACCGGGATCTTCCGCTAGGCGCGGCCCGCCCGCCGCGCCGGAACCCGGCGGTCCCCGGGAGCCCGCACGGCTCCCGGGACCCGTGGGCGTGACCCGCCCCCGGTACGGCTACCCTGAGCCGGTCAACAAGCACCAGGAAGGGGTGGCCCCAGTGGCGGACATCGACAAGGCACGCGAGACGTTCGACCGGTTCGACGCGAACGGCGACGGCGTCATCACGGCCGACGAGTACAGCGCGGCCATGAAGGCCATGGGGGACGCTTTCGTCACCCCGGCGGTCGCCGAAGCGATCATCGCGGCGAAGGACCTCAACGGCGACAAGCTGCTGAGCTTCGACGAGTTCTGGGCCGACCTGAACAAGTAAGGCCCCGCCGAACGGGCGCCGCGCCCGCCTCCGTCCCGCCCGCCGGGACGGGGGCGCGTCAGGCTCCCGCGCCGGAGCCCGTCATGTCCTCGACCTCGGCGAGGGCCTCCTCCAGCCAGCCGAGCCAGAAGCCCTCCAGGGCGATCCCCCCGTGCAGCACCAGCCTGCGCAGCCGGTCCGGGTCCGCGTCGCGCCCCGGCGGGAAGTCCTTCGCCTCGATGGCCTCGTACTCCGCCAGCTGCGCCCGGTGCAGGTCCAGGTGCCGCCGCAGCTCCGCACCCAGCCCCTGCGGCCCCACCACGGCCGCCGCCCGGATCCGCAGCAGCAGCGCGTCCCGCATCGGCTTGGGGTCCTGCCGCTCGTCCACCCACCGGGCCAGCTCGGCACTGCCGTCCGGCAGCACCTCGTACTCCTTCTTCTGCCCGCGCACGGGCACCTCGCTGGGCAGCGCCCGGATCAGCCCCGCTTCCTCCAGCCGCCCGAGCTCCCGGTAGATCTGCTGGTGGGTCGCGGACCAGAAGTAGCCGATCGACTTGTCGAACCGCCGCGTCAGCTCCAGCCCGGACGAGGGCTTCTCCAACAACGCGGTGAGAATGGCATGCGGCAGCGACATGCCGCCATCCTAGGTGCGGGCAATCGTCCCGCAGGGCGGGACGGGTGGGCACACCGGGACCCCGCCCCGCAGGGCCGCCCCCGCGTCGGCCGCGCCGCCCCCGCCCCGCCGCGCTCAGCCCAGCGCGGCCAGCGCCTCGGGCACGCGGGGCCCCGCCGCGTCCGCGCCCAGGAACCCGTGGGCCCGCAGGAACGCCGTCACCGCCGGGGACCACGCCTGGCGCAAGCCGGCCGAAGCCAGCAGCTCGGGGTCCGACAGCAGCACCCCCGCCGCCCCCACCCGTATCCCCGAAGGCGTGAGCACGGCCGCGTCGTCGGCCCACCGCACCGCCAGGTCCACGTCGTGGGTGGCCATCACCACCGTCGTCCCCGCCGCCCGCAGCCCCGCCAGGACGTCCAGCAGGCGCTCCTGCCCGTCCGGATCGAGGCCCGCGGTCGGCTCGTCCAGGATCAGCACCCGCGGGGCCATCGCCACCGCGCCCGCGATCGCCGCGCGCTTGCGCTGCCCGTACGACAGCAGGTGCGTCGGACGGTCCCGCAGCGCGGTGATGTCCAGCGCCGCCAGCGCGGAGTCCACCCGCGCGCGGACCTCCGCCTCGGGGAGGCCCAGGTTCATCGGGCCGAAGGACACGTCCTGCTCCACGGAGGCCGCGAAGAGCTGGTCGTCGGGGTCCTGCACCACCAGCTGGACGGTGGTGCGCAGCCGGGTCAGCCCCCGCCGGTCGTACGCCACCGCCGAGCCCTCCAGCCGCAGCGCGCCCGACGCGGGCCGCAGGCCCCCGCTCAGCAGCCGCATCAGCGTGGTCTTGCCGCTGCCGTTGCGGCCCAGCAGCACCAGCGCCCGCCCCTCGGCGATCGCGAAGTCCACGCCCGACAGCACCGCCGGCCCGTCCTCGTACGCGTACCCGGCGCCGACCAGCTCCACCAACGGGGTCACAGCCCCAGCTCCTTCAGTACGAGGGTCCCCGCGACCAGGGCGGCCAGCAGGGCGGCGGCGGCCGCCAGGAACCGCCGGGACAGCGCCGCCGGCGGGACGAGCACCCGCAGCGCGCCGTCGTAGCCGCGCCCCGCCAGCCCCTCCTGGAGCCGGGCGGCGCGGTCGAAGGCCCGGACGAACGAGGTCGCCGCGAGCCCCGCCACCGAACGCCAGGCGGCCGCCCGTCCTGCCTGTCCGAGCCGGGCCGCCTGGGCCCGGCGGACCTGCGCCAGGGAGTCCAGCAGCAGGAAGCCGATCCGGTACATGACGAGGGCCACGTCGACCACGGGCGCGGGCACCCCGGCCCGCACCAGCCGGGGCAGTACGTCCGAGACCGGTGTGGTGAAGGCGAACAACAGCACCCCGAGGGAGGCGGCCGAGGTGCGCAGCAGCAGGTCCAGCGCGTGCCGGGGCCCGTCCGGGGCGGGCGCGAGGAAGCCGTCCGGGCCGCCCACCGACACCAGCAGCGGCAGCGCCCCGGTGACGCAGAACCCGAGCGGGACCCGGAAGGCCCGCCACAGCTGCCGCCCGGCCACCCCGGCGGGCCCCAACAGCACGGCCAGGGTCGCGGCGGCCACCAGCGGCCCGCCGGGCCACGGGGGCAGGCACACCGCGGTGACGGTCAGACCGAACCCCAGGAGGGCCTTCTCCAGCGGATGGCGGCCGCGCCAGCGGCTGCTGTGCGCCGCGACGTCGATGGGCAGCACCGGCTACGGCTCCCGCGCGGGCTCGGCGGGGGACTGCGCCTGCGCGAGGGCCTGCGCCGCGCCCTGGCGGCGGCCCCTGCGGACCCCGAAGTAGTACGCGAGCACGCCCGCGCCCAGGGCCGCCTGGAGGGCGAACAGCGCGGACTCGATCTCGCCCGAGGGGGGTTCGTACAGCGGGGAGAACCAGGGTTCGTAGTCCGGCTCGAGCTCGGTGATGGCCGACTCCGCCTGGGCGTCGGCGCCCGCGAAGGGCTCCTCCTTGCCCTCGCCGAGCCCCAGCGCGAGCGGCAGCACGGCCAGCGCCGCCACCAGGAGCAGCAGCAGGGTGTTGATCTTGGCGTTCCTGCTCATCAGGCGGCCGCCTCCTCGGTCCGCTTCGTACCGGCCAGCCTGGCGACGCCGAGCCGGACCAGGTCCGACGTGCTCGACTGCATCAGCAGCCGCATCACGAGCACCGTCAGCAGCCCCTCGCTGACCGCGAGCGGGATCTGGGTGAGGGCGAAGATGCCCGCGAACTTCTCCAGGGACCCCAGGAAGCCGCTCGCCGGGTCCGGGAAGGCCAGCGCCAGCTGGACCGAGGTCACGCAGTAGGTGACCAGGTCGGCGAAGAAGGCCCCGAAGAAGACGGTGACCATCAGCGGCGCACCGGACTTGCGCAGCAGCCTGTAGGCCGCGTACCCGGCCCAGGGCCCGGCGATCGCCATCGAGAAGACGTTGGCGCCGAGGGTGGTGAGGCCGCCGTGCGCCAGCAGCAGCGCCTGGAACAGCAGGGTGATCGTGCCGAGCACCGCCATGACGGGCGGCCGGAACAGGATGGCGCCGAGCCCGGTCCCGGTGGGGTGCGAGCAACTGCCCGTGACCGAGGGGATCTTCAGGGCGGACAGGACGAACGTGAACGCTCCGGACGCGCCGAGGAGCAGCGTGCTCTCCGGGTGGGACTTCACCTCGCGGGTCAGGGCGCGGACCCCGTGGACGACGAACGGGGCGGACGCGGCGCCCCAGGCGGCCGCGTGCAGCGGGGGCAGGAACCCCTCGGCTATGTGCATGAGTTGGGAGACCTCTCCAGCACCTCGTGGATGGACGTACGCGCCCCGGCCGGTCTCCTGGCTGACGGGTACTGCCGCCCCGGCTCCGCCTTCCCGGGTCCGTACGGTCTCCCGTGCGGACCCAGTGGCTCCCGCAAGGGGGTGGAGCTGGACTTCCCGATCACAGTGGCGAGGGCCGCACCGGTTTCGCACCGGTTTCCCGAACACCAAGGCCAGCTGACCCTAGTCGTCCGCACGGACCGGTATCAACCCGGACCGATCCGGCCGATCGGATGGCCGAATTCCGATTCCTCCCCCGGACGGCCGCCGAGCGCTGGCGGGGCCGGCGGCCGGCCCGCAGGGTGGGGGCGTGCCCGACTTCGACTACTCCGACCTGTCCGCCGTCTTCGTCAACTGCACCCTCAAGCGCTCGCCCGAGACCAGCAACACCGAGGGGCTGATCTCCAAGAGCCGCGCCGTCATGGAGTCGGCTGGGGCCCGGACCTCGCTGATCCGCGCCGTCGACCACGACATCGCCACCGGCGTCTGGCCGGACATGACCGACCACGGCTGGGAGAGCGACCAGTGGCCGGTGCTCTACAGCCAGGTCATGGACGCCGACATCCTCGTGCTCTGCGGCCCGATCTGGCTGGGCGACAACAGCTCGGTCATGAAGCAGGTCATCGAGCGGCTCTACGCCTGCTCCTCGCTGCTGAACGACAAGGGCCAGTACGCGTACTACGGGCGGGTCGGCGGGGCGCTGATCACCGGCAACGAGGACGGCGTCAAACACTGCGCCATGAACGTCCTCTACAGCCTCCAGCACCTGGGCTACGCCATCCCGCCGCAGGCCGACGCCGGCTGGATCGGCGAGGCGGGGCCCGGCCCCTCGTACCTGGACCCGGGCTCGGGCGGCCCCGAGAACGACTTCACCAACCGGAACACGACGTTCATGTCGTGGAACCTGATGCACCTCGCGGCGCTCCTCAAGCGCGCCGGGGGCGTCCCCGCCCACGGCAACCAGCGCTCCGCGTGGGACGCCGGCTGCCGTTTCGACTTCCCGAACCCGGAACACCGCTAGGGAGGGTCCTCAGCAGGTGTTCGGGTGCGCGACGTCCACCACGAGCCGCTCGGGCGCCTGCAGGACGGAGGTGCTGTAGGCGGGCTTGGTGTCGAAGGCGGCGCCGAAGGTCACGTACCCCTCGTAGTCGCCGGTCAGGGCGAGGCCCTTGAGCTTGCTCAGGCCGATCTGCTGGAGCTTGGGCCCCAGGTAGACGTTGTTGCCCGCCTCGTCGTGGCCGGCGGCGGGGTGCAGGCGGATCTCCAGGAAGTACTTCCCGGGTAGCGGCACGGGCTTGCCCGACCCGTCGTAGACCAGCTGGGAGACGGGCGTGACGGTGAACGGGGGCACGGAGCCCTGGAGGTCGACGACGATCCGGTCGTACGTGCAGTGACCGCCCCAGCGGGCGTTGACGACCAGCGGGGTGGCGGAGCGGACGGCCGCCGGGGCGGCGGCCGAGGCCGGTGCGGCGAGCGCGAGCCCTGCGGTCAGCAGGGCACCCGTGGCCAGGGCCACGAGCCGGCGGCGGTGCGGGTGGTGACGCATGGCGTCCCCCCGATCCTCTGAGACGGGGACTGACTGTCATCCGGTAGGACATCCCCGGGGGCCGTGCGGTTGCACGGGGCGGCCCGGCCGCCTCAGAAGGTCAGCAGCGCGCTCAGCTCCGCGTCCAGGTCGTAGTGGCGGTGCTCCTCCCCGCGCGGGACCAGCTCGGTCATCCGCCGGCACAGGCCGCGCAGGTCCTTGGCCCGCGCGGAGACCACGCAGCCGTGCTCGCCGTTGGTCAGGGCCAGCAGGATCCGCGGCTCGGTGCCCGTCCAGCGCGGCCACACCTGTATGTCGCCCTCCCCGGTGGCGGAGGTCTGCCCGTCGATCAGCAGCTCCCGCGAGAACACCCAGCGGGCTATCCGCGCACCGCCGCCCCGGAACTCCACGGCGACCTCGTACGGCCGGTCGGTGCGGTAGACGAAGACGCCCTCCAGGGGGACCGCCGTCGGTGCGGCCTCCAGCCGCATCGGCAGTACACGGTGTTCGGTGATGGCCATGGCGGCTGCCTCTCGTCGCGGGGTAACAGCGCCCCCCGCAGCACGCTAGTGCACCGACCGCCCCCCATCCGGGGGCCGAAGGTCCCGACCCGGGCGGGCCGTGGGACCTCTTTCGCCGGACGCGCGGAGGGGCCCGGCGCACCCGCGCCGGGCCCCTCGTCACGCTGCGTCGTTCAGGTCAGCACTCGATGACGTTCACCGCGAGGCCGCCGCGCGCGGTCTCCTTGTACTTGACCTTCATGTCCGCGCCGGTCTCCTTCATGGTCTTGATGACCTTGTCCAGGGAGACCTTGTGGCTGCCGTCGCCGCGCATCGCCATCCGGGCGGCCGTGACCGCCTTGACGGCCGCCATGCCGTTGCGCTCGATGCACGGGATCTGCACCAGGCCGCCGACCGGGTCGCAGGTCAGGCCCAGGTTGTGCTCCATGCCGATCTCGGCCGCGTTCTCCACCTGCTCCGGGGAGCCGCCCAGCACCTCGGCCAGGGCGCCCGCCGCCATGGAGCAGGCGGAGCCGACCTCGCCCTGGCAGCCGACCTCGGCGCCCGAGATGGAGGCGTTCTCCTTGAAGAGCATGCCGATCGCGCCCGCGGCCAGCAGGAAGCGCACCACGCCGTCCTCGTCCGCGCCGGGCACGAAGTTCACGTAGTAGTGCAGGACGGCCGGCAGGACGCCCGCGGCGCCGTTGGTGGGGGCGGTCACCACGCGCCCGCCCGCGGCGTTCTCCTCGTTCACCGCCATCGCGTAGATCGTCGTCCACTCGCTGCGGTGCAGCAGCGGGTCGCCCTCGGTGCGCAGCTGGCGCGCCGTGGCGGCGGCCCGGCGCTTGACGCGCAGCCCGCCCGGGAGGATGCCCTCGCGGGACATGCCGCGCGAGACGCAGGACTGCATGACCCGCCAGATCTCCAGGAGGCCCTCGCGGATCTCCTCCTCGGTGCGCCAGGCCTTCTCGTTCTCCATCATCAGGGAGGAGATCGACAGGCCGGTCTCGTTCGCGAGGCGGAGCATCTCGTCACCCGAGCGGAAGGGGTACTTCAGCACGGTGTCGTCGAGCTTGATCCGGTCCTCGCCGACCGCGTCCTCGTCCACGACGAAGCCGCCGCCGACCGAGTAGTAGGTCTTCTCCAGCAGCGGGGCGCCGGAGGCGTCGTAGGCGAAGAGGGTCATGCCGTTGGCGTGGTACGGCAGCGAGCGGCGGCGGTGCAGGATCAGCTGGCTCGGCTCGTCGAAGTCGATCTCGTGGACATCGCCTATCTCGGTGCCCAGCAGGCGCAGCTTCCCGGTGCGGCGGATCCGCTCGACCTCGTCGTCGGCGGTCTCGACGTCCACCGTGCGCGGGGAGTGGCCCTCCAGGCCCAGCAGGACCGCCTTGGGGGTGCCGTGGCCGTGGCCGGTGGCGCCGAGGGAGCCGAAGAGCTCCGCCCGCACGGCGGCGGTCTGGGCGAGGACGCCGTCCTTCTTCAGGCGCGACACGAACATGCGCGCCGCGCGCATCGGGCCGACCGTGTGGGAGGAGGAGGGGCCGATACCGATGGAGAAGAGGTCGAAGACGGAGATGGCCACTGGCGGACTCCCTTGTCGGCTCGTGGGGTGGAGAGGGGGCAGGGGTGTGGGTGGAGCGGGGTGGTGCAGGGGGGATCTGCGGATTTTGTCCGGCAGACGAGCGTAACGCGTGGAGATGAACGTTTCGGCTCGCGGAAGGGTCCGGCGGACGTGAGCCGCCTCGCGTTCCGGTGCCCCGGCGGGGGGAGGGGGGCCGGGGAAGAAGACAGAAAGGGGCCCGGCCCTGTGCGGTACAAGGCCGGACCCCCTCCTGGCCCGCTGCTAGAGCGACGGGTACAGCGGGAACTTCGCGGCGAGCGCGGAGACGCGCGCCTTGAGGTCGTCCGCGTCGAACGCCGGCTTCAGGGCCTGCGCGATGATCTCGGCGACCTCGCGGAAGTCCTCGGCGCCGAAGCCGCGGGTGGCCAGCGCCGGCGTACCGATGCGCAGACCCGAGGTGACCATCGGCGGGCGGGGGTCGTTCGGGATGGCGTTCCGGTTGACCGTGATGCCGATCTCGTGGAGCCGGTCCTCGGCCTGCTGGCCGTCCAGCTCGGAGTTGCGCAGGTCGACCAGGACCAGGTGCACGTCGGTGCCGCCGGAGAGGACGGAGACGCCCACCTCGGTGACGTCCGGCTGGACCAGGCGCTCGGCGATGATCTTCGCGCCCTCCAGGGTGCGCTCCTGGCGCTCCTTGAACTCGGGCGAGGCCGCGACCTTGAAGGAGACCGCCTTGGCCGCGATCACGTGCTCCAGCGGACCGCCCTGCTGGCCCGGGAAGACCGCGGAGTTGATCTTCTTGGCCAGCTCCTGCGTCGACAGGATGACACCGCCGCGCGGACCGCCGAGGGTCTTGTGCGTGGTGGTGGTGACGACGTGGGCGTGCGGCACCGGGTTCGGGTGCAGACCCGCGGCGACCAGGCCCGCGAAGTGGGCCATGTCGACCATCAGGTACGCGCCGACCTCGTCCGCGATCCGGCGGAAGGCGGCGAAGTCCAGCTGGCGCGGGTAGGCGGACCAGCCGGCGACGATCAGCTGCGGCTTGGACTCCTTGGCGAGGCGCTCGACCTCGGCCATGTCGACCTGGCCGGACTCGTCGACGTGGTACGGGACCACGTTGTAGAGCTTGCCGGAGAAGTTGATCTTCATGCCGTGGGTCAGGTGACCGCCGTGGGCCAGGTTCAGGCCCATGATCGTGTCGCCCGGCTTCAGCAGCGCGAACATCGCGGCGGCGTTGGCCTGCGCACCGGAGTGCGGCTGGACGTTCGCGGCCTCGGCGCCGAAGAGCGCCTTGATGCGGTCGATCGCGATCTGCTCGACCACGTCGACGTGCTCGCAGCCGCCGTAGTAGCGGCGGCCCGGGTAGCCCTCGGCGTACTTGTTGGTCAGGACCGAGCCCTGGGCCTCCATGACGGCGACCGGAGCGAAGTTCTCCGACGCGATCATTTCCAGGGTCGACTGCTGGCGCACGAGCTCGGCGTCGACGGCGGCGGCGACGTCGGGGTCGAGCTCGTGGAGGGGGGTGTTCAGAACGGACATCAGGATCCCCTGGGGTGTCAGTTACCGGTGGTGAGGGCGGTGTACTCGTCGAAGGACAGCGCGTCCTTGGGCTCCTCCGAGAGCTTCACCTTGAACAGCCAGCCACCCTCGAACGGGGCGGAGTTCACCAGCGCCGGGTCGTCCACGACGTCCTGGTTGAACTCGACGATCTCACCGGAGACGGGGGAGTAGAGGTCGCTGACCGACTTCGTCGACTCCAGCTCGCCACAGGTCTCGCCCTCGGTGACGGTGTCGCCGACCTCGGGGAGCTGGGCGTAGACGACGTCACCGAGCGCGTCGGCGGCGAAGGCCGTGATGCCGACCGTCGCGACGCCGTCGACGGCGTCCGACAGCCACTCGTGCTCCTTGGTGTAACGCAGCTGCTGGGGGTTGCTCATGGCCTGATTCTCCTGGATGCGGTGCGGTGGATACGAACGGTGGTCTTGCGTGCCGGCGGGGGCCGCCGGCGGGGTCCCGGGGACCCCGGGGGTCACTTCTGCCGCTTGTAGAACGGCAGGGCCACGACCTCGTACGGCTCATGCGTACCGCGAATGTCCACGCCGACACCGGAGGTGCCGGGCGCGGCGTGCTCCGCGTCGACGTACGCCATCGCGATCGGCTTGCCCAGCGTCGGGGACGGGGCGCCGGAGGTGACCTCGCCGATCACCTTGCCGTCGGCGACCACGGAGAACCCGGCGCGCGGGACGCGGCGGCCCTCGGCGACCAGGCCGACCAGCTTGCGCGGGGCCTGCGTGGCGGCGCGCTCGGCGGCGGCCTCCAGGGCGGCGCGGCCGACGAAGTCGCCCTCCTTCTCGAACTTCACGACCCGGCCCAGCCCGGCGTCGAAGGGCGTGAGGGAGGTGGTGAGCTCGTGCCCGTACAGCGGCATGCCCGCCTCCAGGCGCAGGGTGTCGCGGCAGGACAGGCCGGCCGGCACCAGGCCGACGCCCTCGCCGGCCTTGGCCAGCGCCTGCCACAGCTCCACGGCGTGCTCGGGGGAGACGAACAGCTCGAAGCCGTCCTCGCCCGTGTAGCCGGTCCGGGCGATCAGCGCGGGCACGCCCGCGACGGTGCCCGGCAGGCCCGCGTAGTACTTCAGGCCGTCCAGGTCGGCGTCGGTCAGCGAGGCCAGGATGCCGGGGGACTCGGGGCCCTGGACTGCGATCAGCGCGTACGCCTCGCGGTCGTCGCGGACCTCGGTGTCGAAGCCGGCGGCGCGCTCGGCCAGGGCGTCCAGGACCACCTGGGCGTTGGAGGCGTTGGCGACGACCATGTACTCGGTCTCGCCGAGGCGGTAGACGATCAGGTCGTCGAGGATCCCGCCGTCCTCCTGGCAGATGTGCGTGTAGCGCGCGCGGCCGACGCCGACGGTGGAGATGTTCCCGACGAGGGCGTAGTCGAGCGCCTTGACGGCCTCGGGGCCCTGGACGGTGATCTCGCCCATGTGGGAGAGGTCGAACAGGCCGGCCTTGGTGCGCACGGCGTTGTGCTCGTCGCGCTCGCTGGCGTAGCGCAGCGGCATGTCCCAGCCCGCGAAGTCGGTCATGGTCGCACCGAGCGACCGGTGCAGCGCGTCGAGCGCGGTCAGGCGGGGGGCAGTGCTCATGGGTGTGGCTCCCGGGTCCCAGGGCATGACATGACGAGGACGATCCTCCCCATCTGTCATCGGAACCTGAGAGGTTCGCCGAGAGTTCCCGCGCGGGGAACGCCGACTTGCACCTTGGGTGGAGCTGCGGACAGCTCGCTTTTCAGATCTGCCTCATCCACGCGGTACGGGGCCTGAGAGATTCAAGGGAGGAACTTGCTCCTTCGGCGCCCGGGCACGGCCTCACGGCCAGCCGGGACTCTCCCGCGCGGATTCAAGCGGCCGGTATGCAGTTGGTGTCCAGATGGCGCACATCATTGCACGGGTCGGGCGGAAGCGGGCAGCGGGGCCCGAAAGAACGTACGGAACACCAAAGGCCCCGGTGGCCCCGGCGGTCCCAGGTGGCGGACGTCCCGCCCGGAACCGGAGGGCGCGGATTACCGTCTCTTTACATTCAGCGGGCACAGGGCCCTCACGGCCCGAGTCGGGGGGAGACGATCACGTGCGGAGATTCGGAGTGGTGACCAGTACGGGAGCGGTGGACGGGACCCGGGTGCGGCCCCTCGCCGCCCCGGCCGCCTGCACGGTCCGCGACCTGCGCGGATCGGCCGCCCGGAGCCCTCGGAGCCTGAGCTTCCGCGTGGGGGACATCGTCGTGGTGTCCGGTCTGCCGGGTGGCGGCAAGAGCACCCTGATCAAGCGGGCGGCCCCCGGCGGCGGCATCGACTCCCAGGACGTCCGCGAGCGCTGGGAGCGCCGGATGCCGCGGGCGCTGCCGTACGCGGCGTACCGCCCGCTGGTCCGCGCGGCCCACTACTGGGCCCTGTGGCGCGAGCTGCGCTCCGGCGCGTCCGTAGTCGTCCACGACTGCGGCACCCAGTCCTGGGTCCGGGCCCTCCTGGCGGCCACCGTCCGCCGCCGGGGCAGCCGCCTCCACCTCCTCCTGCTGGACACCACCCCGGAGGAGGCCCTCGCGGGCCAGGAGTCCCGGGGTCGCGGGGTCTCGCCGTACGCCTTCGCGCGCCACCGCGCGGCGGTGACCCGCCTCCTGGCTGCCGCCGCCGCGGGCCGCTCCCCGAGGGGCTGCGCCACCACCACCCTCCTGGACCGCCCGTCGGCGGCGACGCTGACGGAGATCACCTTCACGCCCTGACCCGGCCCGGGTGCGCCGCGGGGCCATCCACAGCCCCGCCGGCGTTTGAGGCGCGGGGTCCGGGGCGGAGCCCCAGGAGACGGGGAGAGGGCGGGGCGGGGAGAGGGCGGGGCGGGGAGACGGCTCCGCGCGGCGGCCCGCACCCGGTGCCCCGCTCCACCGGCGGAGCCACCCGGTAGCCTCGGGGCCACATCCACGGGACGCACCACAAAGGCAGGGGCACATGCAGGGCAACGGCTGGCCGGCGAACGAGTTGGAACAGGTGCTCGGAACGGCCCTCGGGCAGCCGGACGCCGGCCCCCGCATCCTGGAGGCCCTGGGCCGCGCCCGTGTCTGGGTGCCGCTCCCGCAGGGCGGCGGCCCCGACAGCACCTCCCTCGACCTCCCCACCATGCTGATCGCCGGCGAGGCCTACGTCCCGGTCTACAGCTCCGAGGCCCAGTTCCGCTCCGCCGCCGGCCCCGCCATGGACTTCGCCGTCGCCCCCGCCGTGGAGTTCGCCCGCGGCCTGCCCCCGCAGCTCGGCATCGCCGTCAACCCCGAGGGCGCCGTCGGCGTCCCCCTGCCGCCCGCCGCCGTCGCGCAGCTCTGCCGCACCGGCCGGACCGAGCTCGACGGCCCCGCCAGCGGCGCCCGCGTCCGGCTCTTCGAGCCCGACTGGCAGGACGACCCCGTCGACTTCCTCACCGCCGCCGCCGAGGAGTTCCGCGCCACCGGCGTCGTCTCCGCCGCGCACCGCTGCCTGGCCAGCGTCGAGGGCAAGGACCCCGAGCTCTACATCGGCGTCCAGCTGGTGGGATGGGACGCCGGATCCCGGACCGCCCCGCTGGAGGCGCTCGGCCGGGCGCTCGCCCGCGTGCCGGCGCCCTGGCCGGTGCAGTTGATCCTGCTGGAGGCCGCCGAGGACCCGGTCACGGACTGGATTCGTGAGCGCGTGCGCCCCTTCTACCTCCCGTAGCGCCGCTTAAGCTGTTCGGGACGTGGAGACGACGGGCGGACGAAGACGAAGAGGGGTACCGGGTGAGTGCGTCAGGCACGGCCGCGGCCGGGCAGGTCGAGCACATGCTGCGCCAGGTGACTCCCGGGCGCTATGAGAGCTACGAGTCATTCCTGCACGCCCTCGCCGAGGGCCGGCTGTGGATGCTGCTCTGGCAGGGGCAGCCGGGCTCACCGGACGCCCAGTACGGCGGGATGGAGGTCGAGGGGCTCGGCTACGCGCCCTGCGTGACCTCCCCGCAGGAGCTGGCCGCCAGCGGCTGGAACCGGGGCTACGAGGTGGTCACCGGCCGGGACATCGCCCGTGCCCTCTACCCCGACCGCTGGGGGCTGTGGGTCAACCCGCACGCCCAGGGCGGCGGCCTCGGCATCCCCTGGGCGGACCTCCGCCGGATCGCGACCGGCCTGGACCGGATGCCGGCCGGCCCGCTGCGGCTGTCCGAGCCCGCCCTGGAGCTCCCGCAGTTCTACGGCCTGCTGACCCAGCACGCCCACCGCACGCCCGCCGTCCGCTCGCTGCGCCGCGCCTGGGTGCAGCCCGCGCTCGGGTCGGCGTACCTCGCGGTCGGCCTCGACCTCTACGACGCCTCCGCGCCCGCGCTGGAGTCCGTCCGGGAGATGATGCGCCAGTCGGTCGGCGTCGTGCCCGAGGGCGTGCCGGTGTGCACGGTCGCGCTGGCGGACGAGCACGATCCGGTGGCCATGTGGCTGCGCTCCCAGACGCGTCCCTTCTACGACCGCGAGGGGCAGGCGGCCGCGTACTGAGCCGCCGCGGGCCGAACACCGAGCCCGTTACAGGGACATTTCCGGGTATGCCCGCACCATGAGACGGGCCGTCCGACGCGACGTCCGGCCGTCGGGAACCACCGTTCCCGGCGGCCTTTGCCTTGTCCGGATTTCGCCCCCATTGGGCGCCCAATTGGCATGCTCCTCCGTAGAGTTGGGCGCCATGTCCGTTTGGCTACCGAACGGACGGTGTTGCTCCGCTGAGCCGCCACCGGAGTCCGGATAACGGGAACTCAAGCCTCAGATCACGGTTGCGCATCCTTTCATCTGCGGGTCTGGCGGCTGGTCGAGCGCCCGATGAAGACTCCCCACCCAAGAGCCGGTCAGTCCTCCAGGACCCGGCTCGGCACGTGCACTCCGCTTGTCGTTCCGCACAGCACTTCCCGCACTTCCGCACGTCCGCAGTCTTCGCATTCCACGCGTCACACCTGCACTTCCCGCATCTCCTGCACTTCCTGCACCTCCCGCAGTTCTCGCAGTACTCACGCACCTCCCGACGCACCTCACCCGCGTTCCACCGTGTCCCGAGCACTCCGAGCGCCACTCCGCACCAACGCCGCCACAGCGGCGGGCATGGGCCGACCACCCGTCGGCCGAGAGGGGTCCCCACCACGATGACGGCACCACTGCACGACACGAGCGCGGAAACGCCCGCACCCGTGTCCGTAGCCGACGTCCCTGCCAAGGCCATCGAAGGCCGCTCGCCCGGCCGCATCGCCTGGATGCGGCTCAAGCGCGACAAGGTCGCGCTGACCGGCGGTGTGGTCGTGATCCTGCTGATCCTGGTGGCGATCTTCGCGCCGCTGATCGTGAACCTGCTGGGCCACGACCCCAACGAGTTCCACGAGGACCTGATCGACCCGGACCTGGGCACGCCGCTCGGCTCCTTCGGCGGCATCAGCTCCGACTACCTGCTGGGCGTCGAGCCGACCAACGGCCGCGACGTCTTCAGCCGGATCGTCTACGGCGCGCGCATCTCCCTGATCGTCGCCTTCCTGGCCGCCTTCGTCTCGGTCGTCCTCGGCAGCTTCCTGGGCGCCCTCGCCGGCTTCATCGGCGGCTGGGTCGACGGCGTCATCAGCCGCCTGATGGACCTGCTGCTGGCCTTCCCGCAGCTGCTGTTCACCAT
This sequence comes from Streptomyces sp. NPDC096136, assembly GCF_044763325.1. Classification (NCBI taxonomy): domain Bacteria; kingdom Bacillati; phylum Actinomycetota; class Actinomycetes; order Kitasatosporales; family Streptomycetaceae; genus Streptomyces; species Streptomyces sp. NPDC096136. The sequence continues at coordinate 153,612 of NZ_JBIWFZ010000015.1, forward strand.
CGCCCTGGTCTCCGTCGTCCCCAACTCCGTCTGGGGCTTCGAGGGTTCGGGCGTCCGGATGGGCGTGCTCATCCTCGTCATCGGGTTCTTCGGATGGCCGTACATCGGACGCATCGTCCGCGGCCAGACGATCTCCCTGCGGGAGCGCGAGTACGTCGAGGCGGCGCGCAGCCTCGGGGCGGGCCGCGGATACATCCTCGTCAAGGAGCTGATGCCGAACCTGGTCGCGCCGATCCTCGTCTACACCACGCTGATCATCCCGACCAACATCCTGACGGAGGCGGCCCTCAGCTTCCTGGGTGCCGGCGTCAAGCCGCCCACCTCCTCCTGGGGAAAGATGCTCTCCGACGCCGTCCCCATCTACCAGGACGACCCCATGTACATGGTGGTCCCCGGTATGACGATCTTCATCACCGTCCTGGCGTTCAACCTCTTCGGGGACGGGCTGCGCGACGCGCTCGACCCCAAGGGCAGCTGAACCGCTTCTTCGATTCACCACCTATGGAGGTTGGACCACCGTGATCCGCAGAAAGCAGGCCCTCGCGATCGCCGCCGTGATCGCCGCCCTGTCGATGACCGCCGCGTGCGGTGGCGGCGGGGACAAGAAGGACGACACCAAGGCCGACGCCGACAGCGGCAAGGGCTACAGCGGTGCCGCGGACGGCGTGATCAACGCCTCCGACACCAAGGGCGGCGAGCTCAAGCTCTGGTCCCCGCAGGACGTGGACTACCTCGACCCGGCCCGCGCCTACTACGGCTTCGTCTGGGACATGCAGCGCCTGTACGTCCGCAGCCTCCTCGCCTACGACGCGAAGCCCGGCAAGGACGGCACGAAGGCCGTTCCGGACCTCGCCGAGGCCCTGCCGGTCGTGAGCAACGACGGCAAGACCTACACCCTGAAGCTCAAGGACGGGGTGAAGTTCGAGGACGGCACGCCGATCACCTCGAAGGACGTCAAGTACGGCATCGAGCGCGTCTTCGCGCAGGACGTGCTGTCCGGCGGCCCGACCTACCTGATCGACGTCCTCGACCAGGGCCAGAAGTACCCCGGCCCGTACAAGGACACCGACCCGGACAAGATGGGTCTGAAGTCCGTCCAGACGCCGGACGACAAGACGATCGTCTTCAACCTGGCGAGCGCCAACGCCGACTTCAGCTACCTGCTGGCCATGCCGACCTCCTCGCCGGTCCCGGTGGGCAAGGACACGGGCGCCACCTACACCAACAAGCCGGTCTCCACCGGTCCTTACAAGGTGGAGAGCTTCACCGCCGGCAAGGGCGCGACCTTCGTCCGCAACGAGAACTGGGACCCGAAGACGGACCCGATCCGCAAGGGCCTGCCGGACAAGGTCTCCTTCACGGTGACCACCAACCCGGACGACATGGACCAGCGCCTGCTCTCCGGCGACATCGACCTCGCCATCGACGGCACCGGTGTGCAGCAGGCCGCCAAGAACAAGATCCTCAAGGACGCGAACCTCAAGAAGAACGCGGACAACCCGTTCACGGGCTACATCCGCTACTTCGCCTTCCCGACCACGGTCGCGCCGTTCGACAACATCGAGTGCCGCAAGGCCGTCATCTACGCGGCCGACCCGAAGTCCCTGCAGACCGCCCGCGGCGGCCCGACCAGCGGTGACCTCGGCGCGAACATGCTGCCGCCCGGCGTCCCCGGCTCGGACAAGGCCTACGACCCGTTCGGTCTGACGAAGGGCAAGCCGCAGGAGGCCAAGGCCAAGGAGGCCCTCAAGGCCTGTGGCAAGCCGGACGGCTTCGAGACCACCATCGCCGTGCGCAACAACAAGGCGCCCGAGGTGAAGACGGCCGAGTCCCTCCAGGCCTCGCTCGCCAAGGTCGGCATCAAGGCGACGATCGACCAGTACGACGGCAAGCTCAACTCCTCCGTGATCGGTTCGCCCGAGAACGTGAAGAAGAAGGGCTACGGCATCATCGTCATGGGCTGGGGCGCCGACTACAACTCCGGCTCGGGCTTCCTCCAGCCCCTGGTCGACGGATCGTTCATCCTGCCCAACGGCAACAACAACTACACGATGATCAACGACCCGGAGATCAACGGCCTGTTCAAGACGGCCGCCACCAAGACTCCGGAAGAGGCCGCGCCCTTCTACACGGACATCAACAAGAAGGTCATGGAGAAGGCGCTCTACCTCCCGATCAACTTCGACAAGGCGCTCGTCTACCACAACCCGCGCCTGACGAACGTCTACTTCAACGAGTCCTTCGGCAAGATCGACCTCGCCACCGTGGGCATCAAGCAGTAACACCGGCCGGCCCCCGGCCCGAGTCGTCACGTACCACGTAACACCACAGGCAAGTGCCTTCACCGCACATGCGCTAGTCCGAAGGGCAGGTGAAGGCCGCAGGCGGTGGCCGCCGTCCCCACGAGGGGTGGCGGCCACCCGCGCCGGGCGGCCGACTGCAGTGCTCGTCTACCTCATACGGCGGCTGTTCAACGTCGCCGCCACGCTGCTGGTGGTCTCCGTGGTCACCTTCGGCATCTTCTTCGCGGTCCCGAAGCTGACCGGCAGCGATCCCGCGCTCATGTACGCCGGACGCGAGACCAACGAGACCGCCCTGGCGGGCATCCGCGTGAAGATGGGCTTCGACAAGCCGATCTCCGAGCAGTACCTGCTCTTCGTCAAGGGCATCTTCGCCGGCCGCGACTACGACGGCGGCACGGGCGTCACCCACTGTGCGGCCCCGTGCTTCGGCTACTCCTTCAAGACCGAGGCGCCCGTCTGGCAGACCATGATGGACCGCATCCCCGTCACCCTCTCGCTCGCCCTCGGCGCGGCGGTCATCTGGGTGCTCGCGGGAGTGGCCACCGGCGTCGTCTCGGCACTCAAACGCAGGACCGCCATCGACCGCACCGTGATGGTCGGCGCGCTCGCCGGCGTCTCCCTGCCGATCTTCTTCACCGGCATGGTGGCCCCCGCGATCTTCGTCTACAGCCTCGGCTGGCTGGACGTCTCCAACTACAAACCCCTGACCGAGGATCCGCTGGCCTGGCTCAACAGCCTGATCCTGCCCTGGGTCACCCTCGCCTTCCTCTTCGCCGCGACCTACGCCCGCATCACCCGGGCGACCATGCTGGAGGTCCTCGGCGAGGACTACATCCGCACGGCCCGCGCCAAGGGGCTCAAGGAGGGCGTGGTCATCCGCAAGCACGCCCTGCGCTCCACCCTCACGCCGATCGTCACCATGTTCGGCCTGGACCTCGGCGGCCTCCTCGGCGGCGCGGTGCTGACCGAGACCACCTTCAACTTCCAGGGCCTCGGCACGGCGGCCGTCGCCGCCATCAGCCAGGGCGACCTCCCCGTGATCATGGGCGTCACCCTGCTCGCCGCGCTGTTCGTGGTGCTGGCCAACCTGATCGTGGACCTGCTGTACGCCGTCATCGACCCGCGCGTGAGGCTGACGTGACCGAGAACCAGAACAACGGCGCGCCCGCCTTCGTGCCCGAGCAGGGAGGCCCGCGCGACGGGGCCCCCTTCCTCTCCGTGCGCGACCTGAAGGTGCACTTCCCGACCGACGACGGCCTCGTGAAGTCCGTCGACGGCCTCTCCTTCGACCTCGAACGCGGCAAGACCCTCGGCATCGTGGGCGAGTCCGGCTCCGGCAAGTCCGTCACCTCGCTGGCCATCATGGGCCTGCACCGCACCGGCAACGCCCGCAGCCGCCCGCACATCTCGGGCGAGGTCGTCCTCGACGGCGAGGAGCTCGTGGGCGCCTCCGCCGACCACGTGCGCCGGCTGCGCGGCCGCAAGATGGCCATGGTCTTCCAGGACCCGCTCTCCGCGATGCACCCGTACTACTCGGTCGGCAAGCAGATCGTCGAGGCGTACCGGACCCATCACGACGTCGACAAGAAGACGGCCCGCACCCGGGCTGTGGAGATGCTCGACCGCGTCGGCATCCCCGAGCCCCACCGGCGCGTGGACGCCTACCCGCACGAGTTCTCCGGCGGTATGCGCCAGCGCGCGATGATCGCGATGGCGCTGGTCAACAACCCCGAGCTGCTCATCGCGGACGAGCCGACCACCGCCCTCGACGTCACCGTCCAGGCGCAGATCCTCGACCTGATCCGCGACCTCCAGAAGGAGTTCGGCTCCGCGGTCATCATGATCACGCACGACCTCGGCGTGGTCGCCGAGATGGCCGACGACCTCCTCGTGATGTACGGCGGCCGCTGCGTCGAGCGGGGCTCCGCGGAGAAGGTCTTCTACGAGCCCCGGCACCCCTACACCTGGGGCCTGCTCGGCTCCATGCCGCGCATCGACCGCGACCAGACCGACCGGCTGATCCCGGTCAAGGGCTCGCCGCCCAGCCTGATCAACATCCCGAGCGGCTGCGCCTTCAACCCCCGGTGCCCCTACGCCGACGTGCCCAAGGGCGGCATCACCCGCACCCAGCGCCCCGAACTCACCGAGGACGGCAGCCGGCACTGGTCCGCCTGCCACATGTCGCAGGAGGAGCGGACCCGGATCTGGACCGAAGAGATTGCGCCGAAGCTGTGACCGACATGAAGAAGGGCACCGCCCCCGCCTCCGCCCCCGCCCCCGCGCAGCCCTCCGAGCCGGAGACCCTGCTGAAGGTCTCCGGACTGGTCAAGCACTTCCCCATCAACAAGGGGCTGCTGCGCCGCCAGACCGGAGCGGTCAAGGCCGTCGACGGGATCGACTTCGAGGTCCGGCGCGGCGAGACGCTCGGCGTCGTCGGCGAGTCCGGCTGCGGCAAGTCGACGATGGGCCGGCTGATCACCCGGCTGCTGGAGCCGACGGGCGGCCGCATCGAGTTCGAGGGCCGGGACATCACCCACCTGGGCGTCTCCCAGATGCGCCCGCTGCGCCGCGACGTGCAGATGATCTTCCAGGACCCGTACGGCTCCCTCAACCCGCGCCACACCGTCGGCGCGATCGTCTCGGCCCCCTTCCACCTCCAGGGGGTCACCCCGGAGGGCGGGGTCAAGGCGGAGGTCCAGCGCCTGCTCTCCCTGGTCGGCCTGAACCCGGAGCACTACAACCGCTACCCGCACGAGTTCTCGGGCGGCCAGCGCCAGCGCATCGGTATCGCCCGCGCCCTGGCCCTCAAGCCGAAGCTGGTCGTCGCGGACGAGCCGGTCTCGGCGCTGGACGTGTCGATCCAGGCCCAGGTGGTCAACCTGCTGGACGACCTCCAGCAGGAGCTCGGCCTGACCTACGTGATCATCGCGCACGACCTGTCGGTCATCCGGCACGTCTCGGACCGCATCGCGGTGATGTACCTCGGCAAGATCGTGGAGCTGGCCGACCGCAAGTCGCTGTACGAGTCGCCCATGCACCCGTACACGAACGCCCTGCTCTCCGCCGTCCCGGTCCCGGACCCCCGGCGGCGCGGCGCCAAGAGCGGCCGCATCCTGCTCAAGGGCGACGTCCCCTCGCCGATCTCCCCGCCGGCCGGGTGCCGCTTCCACACCCGGTGCTGGAAGGCCACGGAGGTCTGCAAGACCCAGGACCCGCCGCTGGTCCCCCTCAAGACGGGCCACGAGGTGGCCTGCCACCACCCGGAGAACGCGGAGGCGCCCGCCCCGGCCGGCGAATCCGGCCCCGCCGGCGCCTGAGGCGCGGGGGCCGGGGCGGAGCCCCTGGGGGCACCTCCCGGCGGTAGCCGGGGGAGAAACGGTGAAAGGGCGGGTCGGGGACTGCTCCGCGCAGCGGCCCCCGACCCCGCCCCACCCGCCGACGGTGCACCTGGCCGGCGGCCTCCTCCCCCCAGGTGACAATGAGACGTGCTCCACGATCTCTTCCCGCCCGGAGTCCAGCACGCCCTGGACCTCGCCGGCATCTTCGTCTTCGCCCTCGCCGGCGCCCTCCTCGCGGTCCGCAAGAACTTCGACGTCTTCGGCATCGCCGTCCTCGCCCTCGTCACGGCCCTCGGCGGCGGCCTCTTCCGCGACCTCTGCATCGGCGCCGTCCCGCCCGCCGCCTTCGGTGAGCTCAGCTTCTTCGTCACGCCCCTGCTCGCCGCCGCGCTCGTCTTCTTCCTGCACCCCGAGGTGCAGCGCATCAACCGGGCCATCAACGTCTGCGACGCCGCCGGCCTCGGCCTGTTCTGCGTGTCGGGCACCACGAAGGCCTACGAGTACGGCCTCGGTCTGACCTCCTCCGCCGCCCTGGGCGTGGCCACCGCCGTCGGCGGCGGCGTCCTGCGCGACGTCCTCGCCAACGAGGTCCCCTCGCTGCTGCGCGACCGCGAGATGTACGCCGTCCCCGCCGTCGTCGGCGCCTCGATGGTGGCCCTCTTCATCAGCTTCGACGTCCTGAACGCCATGACGACCGCCCTCGCGATCGTCACCACGTTCGTCCTGCGCATCCTCGCCATGCAGTACCACTGGCGCGCCCCGCTGGCCTGGAACCGCCGCTCCTCGGTGGCCGAAGAACCCTAGGTCCTCCACCCCCAAAACAAAAGCTACCGCTTAGTAGCTTCCGCGTGTACCGTCGTCGCCATGTCATACGCAGCGGCCCAGGCATCCATCGGCGACAGCGAATTCGACCGGGACACCAACGTCACGCCCCGCGCGGGCGAGCCGGGTGTGTACGACGCGGAGCTCTCCGCCGGCTGGACGATCATCACCGCGGTCAACGGCGGTTATCTGCTGGCCCTGGTCGGCCGGGCCCTGTCCGCGGCCCTGCCGCACCCGGACCCCTTCACCGTCTCCGCCCACTACCTGACCTCCTCCGTGCCCGGCCCCGCCGTGATCCGCACCGAGGTCGTCAGGGTCGGCCGCACCCTCTCCACCGGCCAGGCCTCGCTCTTCCAGTACGACGAGAGCGGCGCGGAGGTCGAGCGCATCCGCGTCCTCGCCTCCTACGGCGACCTCTCCGCGCTCCCCGACAGCGTCCACACCGTGGCGCTGCCCCCCGCCATCCCGCCCTACGAGGACTGCCTCGGCGCCGAGGCCGGCCCGGCCCCGATCCCCGGCAGCAGCGCCATCGTGGACCGGCTCCGGCTGCGGCTGGACCCGGCGACGGCGGGCTGGGCCGTCGGCGCGCCGTCGGGCAAGGGCGAGATGCGGGCCTGGTTCGAGCTGGCGGACGGCCGCGACGCGGACCCTCTGTCGCTGCTGCTCGCGGTGGACGCCCTTCCCCCGACCGCCTTCGACCTCGGCCTCCTGGGGTGGGCCCCGACGGTCGAACTCACCACCCACGTCCGCCGCCGCCCGGCCCCGGGCCCCCTCCGCATCGGCATCGTCACCCGCAACCTGGCGGGCGGCTTCCTGGAGGAGGACGCGGAGGTCTGGGACTCCGCCGACCGCCTGGTCGCCCAGTCCCGCCAGCTGGCGCGCGCCCCGCGCTAGCCGGCGGGGTCCGCCGTCCCCGGGGGGAGACGGCGGGCCCGTACGGCACCCCGCGGCCCGGCCGTGGCCCTGCCGTGGTCCGGCAGAACCGGCCGGGACCCGACCCGGACGGGACCCGCCGGTGCGGGCGGCTCGTAGAATCACCCCATCATGGCCTACCTCGACCACGCCGCGACCACGCCGATGCTCCCGGAAGCCGCCGCGGCGATGACCGCGCAGTTCGCCGCCACCGGTAACGCCTCCTCCCTCCACGCCGCGGGCCGCCGCGCCCGCCGCACCGTCGAGGAGGCCCGCGAGGCCCTCGCCGAAGCGCTGGGCGCCCGCCCCAGCGAGGTGGTCTTCACCGCCGGGGGCACCGAGGCCGACAACCTCGCCGTCAAGGGCCTCTACTGGGCCCGCCGCGACGCCGACCCGGCCCGCACCCGCGTCCTCGCCAGCCCCGTCGAGCACCACGCCGTCCTCGACGCCGTCCACTGGCTCGCCGAGCACGAAGGGGCCGACGTGGAGTACCTGCCCGTGGACCGCCACGGCCGGGTCCGCCCCGAGGCCTTCCGGGAGGCCGTCGAGCGGGGCCCCGACGACATCGCCCTGGCCACGGTCATGTGGGCCAACAACGAGATCGGCACCGTCATGCCGGTCCGCGAACTCGCCGCAGTCGCCCGCGAGCACGGCGTCCCGCTGCACTCCGACGCCGTCCAGGCCGTCGGACAGCTCGACGTCCGCTTCGGCGACAGCGGACTCGCCGCCATGACCGTCAGCGGCCACAAGATCGGCGGCCCCTACGGCATCGGCGCCCTGCTCCTCGGCCGCGACCAGACCCCCGTCCCCGTGCTGCACGGCGGCGGCCAGGAGCGGCACGTCCGCTCCGGGACCCTCGACGTGCCCGCCATCGCCGCCTTCGCGGTGGCGGCCGTCCTCGCCGCCGAGCGGCGCGAGCGGTTCGCCGCCGAGGTCGGCGCGCTGCGCGACGAGCTGATCGGCGCCGTCCTGGCAGCCGTCCCCGACGCCGTCCTCGGCGGGGACCCCGAGGACCGGCTCCCGGCCAACGCCCACTTCAGCTTCCCCGGCTGCGAGGGCGACTCCCTGCTGCTGCTCCTGGACGCGCAGGGCATCGAGTGCTCGACCGGCTCCGCCTGCACGGCGGGCGTCGCCCAGCCCAGCCACGTCCTGCTCGCCACCGGCACCGACCCGCAGCTGGCCCGCGGCACCCTCCGCTTCTCCCTGGGGCACACCTCCACCAAGGAGGACGTGGCGGCGGTGGCGGCGGCCATCGGCCCGGCCGTGGCCCGGGCCCGCACGGCGGGCCTCAGCTAGGGCCTTCCGGCGGGTCGGGGCCGCACAGGCCCTAGCTAGCCGGCCTTCGCGGGAGCGGTCCGGGCGAGCTCCTCCCGGACCGTCCGCAGGTAGCGGTCCCAGTTCCAGTGCGGTCCCGGGTCGGTGTGGTCCGCGCCCGGGACCTCCGAGTGGCCCAGGAAGTGCGTGCGGTCCACCGGTATGCCGTACCTCCGGCAGACGTCCGCCGCCAGCCGCGCCGACGCCGCGTACATCGCGTCCGTGAAGTCCTGCGGGCGGTCGACGAAGCCCTCGTGCTCGATGCCGACGCTGCGCTCGTTCATGGACCGGTTCCCGGCGTGGAAGGCGACGTCCAGCTCGCGCACCATCTGCTCCACGTGCCCGTCCTGGCGGACTATGTAGTGCGCCGACGCCTTGTGGAAGGGGTTCTTGAACGCGTCCACCGACGAGGCGAAGTCCCCCTGTGTGACATGCACGACGATCCGGTCCACCCGGTAGTCGTCGGGCCGGTCCGCCATCCGCCAGTTCGCCGGCGAGGCCGGCGTCCAGCCCACCCCGGGGGAGTCCACCTCCCCCTCCTTGCGCGGCCTGCTCACCCCCGGCAGCAGCCACCAGGCCCGCCGGAGCTCCTGCTGCCCCGCCAGAGCCCCCACCGCGAGCACCCCGAGCCCGCCGAACAGCACCGCCCGCCGGGTCCGGCCCCCGCCCTTCGCCTTCGCGCCCTTCTCGACCATGTGATCCACCCCCCACCGCCGACAACGCGCCGTGACCCCGCGCGGTTCCCCGTACCCTGGAAGGCGCTATGACTGAGAACCTGCCGCGCACCGCCCGCCCCCTCCGCGTCCTCGCCGCCATGTCCGGCGGCGTGGACTCCGCCGTCGCCGCCGCGCGCGCCGTCGAGGCCGGGCACGACGTCACGGGCGTCCACCTGGCGCTCTCCGCGAACCCCCAGTCCTTCCGGACCGGCGCCCGCGGCTGCTGCACCATCGAGGACTCCCGCGACGCCCGCCGCGCCGCCGACGTCATCGGCATCCCGTTCTACTGCTGGGACCTCGCCGAGCGCTTCCGCGAGGACGTCGTCGAGGACTTCGTCGCCGAGTACGAGGCCGGGCGCACCCCGAACCCCTGCCTGCGCTGCAACGAGAAGATCAAGTTCGCGGCGCTCCTCGACAAGGCCCTCGCCCTCGGCTTCGACGCCGTCTGCACGGGCCACTACGCGACGATCGTGGAGAAGGAGGACGGCACGCGCGAGATGCACCGCGCCTCCGACATGGCCAAGGACCAGTCCTACGTCCTCGGCGTCCTGGACGAGAAGCAGCTGGCCCACGCCCTCTTCCCGCTGGGCGACACGGTCACCACCAAGGACGAGATCCGCGCCGAGGCCGAGCGCCGGGGCCTGGCCGTGGCGAAGAAGCCCGACAGCCACGACATCTGCTTCATCGCCGACGGAGACACCCAGGGCTTCCTGGCCAAGCGCCTCGGCAAGGCCGAGGGCGACATCGTCGACGAGGCGACCGGCGAGAAGGTCGGCACCCACGACGGGGCGTACGGCTTCACCATCGGCCAGCGCAAGGGCCTGCGCATCGGCCACCCCGCCCCCGACGGCAAGCCCCGCTACGTCCTCGACATCTCCCCGGTGGACAACACCGTCACCGTGGGCCCCGCCGAGGCCCTCGACGTCACCGCCCTCACCGCGATCCGCCCCCGCTGGTGCGGCTCCACGGCCGCCCCCGCGGGCACCTACACCGCCCAGCTGCGCGCCCACGGCGGCGAGACCGAGGTCTTCGCCGAGGTCGTGGACGGCGAGCTGCGCGTCCGCTTCGCCGAGCCGGTCCGCGGTGTGGCCCCCGGCCAGGCGATCGTGCTCTACGACGGCACCCGCGTGGTCGGCTCCGCCACCATCGCCGCCACCACCCGGGCCACCACCGCCGCCGTCTAGGACGCCCCGGCTCAGACCACCGTCAGGACGATCTTGCCGGTGGTCCGGCCGAGCTCGCCGATCTCGTGGGCCTTCGCGGCCTCCGCGAGCGGCAGCACGGTCTCCACCAGCGGCTTCAGCGCGCCGCCGTCGGCCAGTGCCGCGATCTCGCGCAGCCCCAGCCGGTCCGGCTCGACCAGCACCCAGTCGGCGCGGAAGCCGCGGGTGTCGGCCGGCACGTCGTCCGGGCCGGGCAGGGTGACCAGCCGGCCGCCCTCGCGCAGCACCGACAGGGAGCGCTCGGCGATCTCGCCGCCGAGGCCGTCCAGGACCACGTCCACGTCCGAGACGATGTCCTCGAAGGCCACCGCGCGGTAGTCCACGACCTCGTCCGCGCCCAGCGAGCGCAGCAGCTCGTGCTTGCCCGCGCTGGCCGTGCCGATCACGTACGCCCCGCGCGCCTTGGCGATCTGCACCGCCAGGTGCCCGACGCCGCCGGCCGCCGCGTGCACCAGGACCCGCTCTCCGGGACGCACGTCCGCGGTGTCCACCAGTGCCTGCCAGGCGGTCAGCGCGGCCAGGGGCAGGGCCGCCGCCTCGACGTGGCTCAGTGAGGCGGGCTTCGCCGCCAGGTGCCGGGCCGGGGCGACGACGTACTCGGCGTAGCCGCCCGCCTGCCGCGGGAAGAGCGGCATCCCGTACACCTCGTCACCGGGGGCGAAGAGGGTGACGCCGGGGCCCGCCGCCTCGACGGTGCCCGACACGTCCCAGCCCACGGCCGGGGTCTCGCCCCAGGCGATCAGGCCCCCGCCGGCCCGGGTCTTCCAGTCGACCGGGTTCACGCCGGCCGCGTGGACCCGGACGAGGACCTCGCCCAGACCGGGCTCGGGCCGGTCGATCTCCCGCTCGACCAGGTTCTCCGGGCCGCCCCACTCGTTCACGACGATCGCGCGCATGTCCGCCTGCCTCATTCCATCCGTTTGCGTCTGATTCCGGGCCGTTTCCCGGCGACACGTCCCAGACTGGGGCACCGCACGCCTTCGTGGTGTTGGCCGTTTGGCCACTATGTGACAGGATCTGGCCATGAGCGAGACACGGGACGGCACCGAGGACGCGCCCCGCACCGGGAGCGGCGCCGGCGGCAGGCACCTGGTCGCGGTGCTGGCCCTGCCGGGTTTCCCCCCGTTCGAGCTGGGCATCCCCTCCCGGGTCTTCGGCAGCGCCGTGGACGACGACGGCGAAGCCCTCTACGAGGTCGTCGTCTGCACCGCCGACGGCCTTCCCGTGCCCAGCGACTCCGGCTTCACCCTCCAGCCCGCCGCCGGGCCCGAAGCCCTCGCCGCCGCCGACACCGTGATCGTCCCGCCCACCCACGCCATGCCCGAGCTGGGCCTCGGCGGTCCGCTGCCGCCCGCCGTCGCCGCGGCCATCGCGGGCATCCGCCCCGGCACCCGCCTGGTGTCCATCTGCACCGGCTCCTACGTCCTCGCCGCCGCCGGGCTCCTCGACGGCCGGCCCGCCACCACCCACTGGAACCTCGCCCGGGAGTTCCGCGAGGCCTACCCGCAGGTCCGCGTCGACGAGGACGTGCTCTTCGTCGACGACGGGGACGTCCTGACCTCGGCCGGGGTCGCCGCCGGCGTCGACCTGTGCCTCCACCTGATCCGCCGCGACCACGGCGCCGCCGTCACCAACCGGGCCGCCCGCGTGTGCGTCGTACCGCCCTGGCGCGACGGCGGGCAGGCCCAGTACATCGACCGCCCCGTCCCCGAACCCACCGTCGCCACCACCACCGCCACCCGCGCCTGGGCCCTGGAACGCCTCGCCGAACCGGTCAGCCTCGCCGAGCTCGCCGCCCACGCCCGGATGAGCCTGCGCACCTTCACCCGCCGCTTCCGCGACGAGGTCGGCATGACCCCGGTGCAGTGGCTCACCGCCCAGCGGCTCGAAGTCGCCCGCGACCTGCTGGAGTCCAGCGACCTGCCCGTCGACCTGGTCGCCCACCGCGCCGGCTTCGGCACCGCCAACTCCCTGCGCCAGCACATGCGCGCGTCCCTCGGCGTCTCCCCGATCGCCTACCGCCGCACCTTCCGGCCCGCCCCCGCCGAGGCCCACCAGCCCATGTGACACATGACCCCGGAGGTAATCGACCGGCCGCGCCCGCCCTGCCAGGATGAGATCAACAAGCCGCCAGGACCAGGGAATCGGAGCCAGACATGACCGCGTACGCCATCGGCCACATACGTCCCGAGACCATGAACGAGGACATCCTCCGCTACATCGAGGAGATCCAGTCGACCATGGACCCCTTCGAGGGCCGCTTCCTCGTCCACGGCAACCCGGTCGAGGTCCTGGAGGGGTCCTTCCCCGGCGACCTCGTGGTCATCGCCTTCCCCGACATCGAGCGCGCCCGCGCCTGGTACGCCTCCCCCGCCTACCAGGAGATCCTGCCCCTGCGCACCCGCCACATCCCCGGCGACATCCTCCTCGTCGACGGCGTCCCGCCCGGCTACGACGCCACGAAGACCGCCGCGGCCATCCGCGAGTCCGCCGGCCTCTGACACCTCGCGCGCCGGCCGGCCCCGGGTGGCGGGGCCGGTGGCGCGCGCGGGGTGCGAGCATGGCCGTATGCCTACTCACCTGATCACCGGCGCCGGCTCCGGCATCGGCGCGGCGGTCGCCGCCCGCCTGCACGCCCGCGGCGACGACCTCGTCCTGCTCGCCCGCGACGCCGCCCGCGCCCGGCAGCTCGTCGAGCGCTACCCCGGAGCCCGGACCCTCGTCGGCGACCTCGCGGACCCCGACCGGCTCTCCTGGGCCTTCTCCAAGCAGCCCATGCCCGAGCGGATCGACTCCCTCCTGCACATCGCCGGGATCGTCGACCTCGGCCCCGTCGGCGAGCTGCGCCCCAAGACCTGGCACCAGCAGCTCAACGTCAACCTGATCGCCCCCGCCGAGGTCACCCGCCTCCTGCTGCCCACCCTGCGGGCCTCCAAGGCGACCGTCGTCTTCGTGAACTCCGGCGCCGGCCTCAGCGCCCACGCCGAGTGGAGCGCCTACGCCGCCTCCAAGCACGGCCTCAAGGCCCTCGCCGACTCCCTGCGCGGGGAGGAGAAGGCCAACGGCATCCGCGTCACCTCGGTCTACCCCGGCCGCACCGCCAGCCCCATGCAGGCCAAGGTCCACTCGCAGGAGGGCAAGGAGTACGACCCCGCCGACTGGATCGACCCCGAGTCCGTGGCCACCACCATCGTCATGGCCGTCGACCTGCCCCGCGACGCCGAGGTCAACGACCTGAGCGTCAGGCCCGGCCGATGACCGCGGGCGCCACCGGCGTCGGATCCCTGCCGGGCGGCGACGCCCGCGAGGCCGCCAAGACCGCCACGGGCTCCTTCGAGGACTTCCCGTACCTGCCCGAACTGCCCGCCCGCGGACCCGGAGCCGACATGATCGGCCGCTCCCTCGGGCTGCTCGTCGACCTGTACGCCCACGTCGAGCCCAGCGGCTGGCGGATCAGCGACCGCCCCGGCCGCGACACCCGGCGCGCCCGCTCCTGGCTCGGCGAGGACCTCGACGCGCTGGAGGAGTTCACCCAGGGGTACACCGGCCGGCTGAAGGTCCAGGCCGTCGGGCCGTGGACGCTGGCCGCCGCCCTCGAACTGCACGGCGGCGAGGCCGTCCTCCAGGACGCCGGAGCCTGCCGCGACCTCGCCGCCTCCCTCGCCGAGGGCCTGCGCGGCCACCTCGCCGACGTCCGCAAGCGCGTCCCGGGCGCCGAGATCGTCCTCCAGTACGACGAACCCTCGCTCACCGCCGTCCTGCGCGGCCGGGTGCGCTCCGCCAGCGGCTACCGCACCTACCGGGCGGTCGACCGGCAGGTCGTCGAGAGCGCCCTGCGCGACCTGTTCTCCGTCCACGACGGGGAGGTCGTCGTCCACTCCTGCGCGCCCGACGTCCCCTTCGCGCTGCTGCGCCGGGCCGGCGCCGCGGCCGTCTCGTTCGATTTCTCCCTGCTCACCGAGCGCGAGGACGACGCCATCGGCGAAGCCGTCGAAGGCGGCATGAAACTCTTCGCCGGAGTGGTGCCGGGCACCGACGGCCCGTTGTCGGACCCGGGCGGTAGCGTCATGGGTGTCAGGAAGCTTTGGCGCAGGCTGGGGCTGGCTCCGGGGACTCTCGCCGAGTCCGTCGTGGTCACCCCTTCGTGCGGTCTGGCGGGCGCCTCGCCCGCCTACGCCCGCGCGGTGCAGGCCCACTGCGTCAGGGCGGCGAGGTCACTCGCCGACAACCCTGAGTGACGGTCGAGCACGGGCCACGGGAGGACACGGCATGGCAGCCGAACAGCAGGACACGGCAGTACCGACGGCGGCGCGCGAGCAGCACCAGCTGCTCGCCGAGCAGGTCGAGGAGCACCGCTTCCGGTACTACGTGAACGACCAGCCGGTCGTCAGCGACGCCGAGTTCGACCAGCTGCTGCGCTCGCTGGAGGCCCTGGAGGAGCAGTACCCCGAGCTGCGCACCCCGGACTCGCCCACCCAGAAGGTGGCCGGGGCGTACGAGACGGACTTCGCCTCCGTCGAGCACCGCGAGCGGATGCTCTCCCTCGACAACGCCTTCGACGACGAGGAACTGTCCGCCTGGGCCGACCGGGTGGCCCGGGACGTGAACACCCCGGACTACCACTACCTGTGCGAGCTCAAGGTGGACGGCCTCGCCGTCAACCTCACCTACGAGCACGGCCGCCTCACCCGCGCCGCCACCCGCGGCGACGGCCGCACCGGCGAGGACATCACGCCCAACGTCCGCACCATCGCCGAGATCCCGGACCGCCTCAAGGGGGACCGGGTCCCGGCCCTCGTCGAGATCCGCGGCGAGGTGTACTTCCCGATGGAGAAGTTCGAGGAGCTCAACGCCCGCCTGGTGGAGGCCGAGGGCAAGCCCTTCGCCAACCCGCGCAACGCCGCGGCAGGCTCCCTGCGCCAGAAGGACCCCAAGGTCACCGCCACCCGCCCGCTGCACATGGTGGTGCACGGCATCGGCGCCCGCGAGGGCTTCGAGATCGAGCGCCAGTCCCAGGCCTACGAGCTGCTGCGCGAGTGGGGCCTGCCCACCGCCCGGCACAACGCGGTGGTGTCCTCCCTCGCCGAGGTGCGCGCGTTCATCGCCCGCTTCGGGGAGAACCGGCACTCCGTGGAGCACGAGATCGACGGCGTCGTCGTCAAGCTCGACGAGATCGCCCTCCAGGGCCGGCTCGGCTCCACCGCCCGCGCCCCGCGCTGGGCGATCGCCTGGAAGTACGCCCCCGAAGAGGTCAACACCAAGCTGGTCGACATCAAGGTCGGCGTCGGCCGCACCGGGCGCGTCACCCCGTACGCCCAGGTCGAGCCGGTGACCGTGGCCGGCTCCGAGGTCGAGTTCGCGACCCTGCACAACCAGGAGGTCGTCAAGGCCAAGGGCGTCCTCATCGGGGACACCGTCGTCCTGCGCAAGGCGGGCGACGTCATCCCCGAGATCCTCGGGCCGGTGGTGGACCTGCGCGACGGCAGCGAGCGGGAGTTCGTGATGCCGACGCAGTGCCCCGAGTGCGGGACCGCCCTGCGCCCGATGAAGGAAGGGGACATCGACGTCCGCTGCCCCAACGGGCAGACCTGCCCCGCCCAGTTGCGCGAGCGCCTCTTCTACCTGGCCGGCCGGCAGTCCCTGGACATCGAGAACTTCGGCATGGTGGCCGCCGCCGCCCTCACCGGCCCGCTGGAGCCGGCGCGGCCGCCGCTGCTCGACGAGGGCGACCTCTTCGACCTCACCATCGAGCAGCTGCTGCCCATCAAGGCGTACGTCCTCGACCCCGACAGCGGACTGCCCAAGCGGGACCCGAAGACGGGCGAGGAGAAGATCGTCACGGTCTTCGCCAACCAGAAGGGCGAGCCGAAGAAGAACGCCCTGGCGATGCTGGAGAACATCGCGGCCGCCAAGGAGCGCCCGCTGGCCCGCATCATCAACGGCCTGTCCATCCGGCACGTCGGCCCGGTCGCCGCGGAGGCGCTCGCCCGCGAGTTCCGGTCCATCGACCGCATCGAACAGGCCACCGAGGAGGAGCTGACCGCGACCGAGGGCGTCGGCGCGATCATCGCCGCCTCCCTCAAGGAGTGGTTCGCCGTCGACTGGCACCAGGAGATCCTGCGCAAGTGGCGGGCGGCCGGGGTGCGCATGGAGGAGGAGGGGTCCGGCGAGGAGGAGGGCCCGCGCCCCCTGGAGGGCCTGACCGTCGTCGTCACCGGCACCCTCCAGAGCCACACCCGCGACGGCGCCAAGGAGGCCCTGCAGAGCCGGGGCGCCAAGGTGACCGGCTCGGTGTCGAAGAAGACCTCCTTCGTCGTGGTCGGCGACAACCCCGGCTCGAAGTACGACAAGGCCGTCCAGTTGAAGCTCCCGGTACTCGACGACGCCGGCTTCGATGTCCTGCTCGAACAGGGGCCCGAAGCGGCCCTGGAGGCGGCCCTTCCGCTGGACGGCGGCGGCGAAGGGCAGTAGTACCGCGAACGGATGCGCGGCGTGCGGCCGTACGGGCGGGCGCACGCCCCGGCGCGGCGCCCGGTGGTAAACGGCCGGTACATGGCTGGTCGAGGGCCCGTGAGCTGTCGGATCATCGGTGGGGTGACGGGGGGTCCTGGTCCAAACTCACCCGTTCGGCGGATACCGTACTGATGAGGATGGCTGGGTCGCATTCGGGCAACCACCGCCGACTGCTGCCCCTGGGAGCCTCTCCCGTCCTACTGTTGTGGGGTGCGCCTGTCGTGCGCGGCTGCCTGATGTGCCTTCCAGCCGTGATGGCATGACATCGGGGCCATCGCGCGACATCGGCATCGCCGGCTGTGAGAGGGACGGGCATGAAACCCACCGAAAGCGCCGACCCGTCACCTGAACTCGGCGGGGACCCCCCGTCCTTGCGGGCGGGCCGGCTCGGTGTCCTGCGTGCCAGGACACCGCAGACCCGCCCCCTGGACACCGGAGCGGGAGACCGGCGGCGCACCGTGCTGCCCGCCGCCGTCGTGGGCTCCGCCGCCGTGCTGCTCGTGGGCGGGATCGTCGCCGCCCTGACCGCCCGTCAGTCGCTGTTCCCGGGCGGCGCGGTCGGATGGGCGCTGGCCCTGCTCACCGGCATCATCGTCGGCCACCTCGTCGCCCTCGGCCGCGACCGCTGGTGGGGCGGCACGGGCTCGGGCGCCGCCCTCACCCTCGGCGTGCTCATCCTCTACGGCTGGGTCCCCGCCGGACTGGTCTCGCTGGCCGTGGTCACCCTCGTCGGGGCCGCACGCCGGCACCGGTGGCGGCAGGGCCTGCTGCACGGCTCCGTCGACATCCTCGGCATCGGCGCGGGCGCCCTCGTCCTGGCCGGCTTCGGCGACGCACCGACCGTGGAGTCGCCGTGGCAGCCCACCACCTGGGACCTGGCGGCCGCGCCCGAGGTGGCCCTGGTCGCCGTCTCCTACCTCCTCGTCACCCGCGTCCTGCTGTGGTTCGCGCTCACCCCGCCCGGCGGCGGCCTGCCCACGGTGGCCCGCACGGCCCTCATGCGCCAGGCCCTGGTGGCGGCGGCCCTGCTCGGCATCGCCCCCCTGATCTGCGTGGTCGCCAGCACCCAGCCGGTGCTCCTGCCGCTGTTCGCCGTACCGCTCATCGCCCTCGACTCCACCCTGTGGATCGCCCGCGCCCGCGCCGAGGAGCAGCTGCGCGACCCGCTGACCGGGCTGCCGAACCGGCAGTGGCTGCTGGAGCGGACCTGGGCCGCGCTCGACGAGGCTGAACGTTTGGGCACCCGCTCCGCCCTCGTCCTGATCGACCTGGACCGCTTCCGCGCCGTCAACGACACCCTCGGCCACCTCGCCGGGGACCGCCTGCTGCTCCAGATCGCCGCCCGCCTGCGCCAGGCCCTGCCCGCCGAGGCGGAGGCGGCCCGCCTGGGCGGCGACGAGTTCGCCGTCCTGCTGCCCACCACCGACTCCACCACCAGCGCCCAGCGGGTCGCCCGCCACCTCGTCGCCGAGCTCAGCTCCCCGCTGGACCTGGACGGGCTGACCCTCGTCCTGGAGGCCAGCGCGGGCCTCGCCGTCTTCCCGGACCACGCCTTGGACGCGGAGGGCCTGCTGCGCCGGGCCGACGTCGCCATGTACCAGGCGAAGCGGGACCGCACGGGCGTCGAGGTCTACGAGTCCAAGCGCGACAGCAACACCCCCGACCGCCTCGGCCTCCTCGGCGACCTCCGGCGCGCCCTGGACGCCGGCGAGGTGGAGCTCCACTACCAGCCCAAGGTCCGCTTCGACGGCCAGGTCGCCGGCCTGGAGGCCCTGGTCCGCTGGGTCCACCCGGAGCGCGGCCGCGTCCCTCCCGACGAGTTCATCGCCATCGCCGAGACCTCCGGGCTGATGCCGCACCTGACCGAGTACGTCCTGGAGACCGCCCTGGCCCAGGTCGCCCGCTGGCGCGCCCAGGGCCTCAAGGTCCCGGTCGCGGTCAACGTCTCCCCGCGCGACGTGCACACCCCCGGCTTCGCGGGCGCCGTGGCCGCCCGCCTGGCCCGCCACGGGGTGCCCGCGAGCGGCCTCCAGCTGGAGATAACGGAACACGTCCTCCTGGAGGACCCGCAGCGCGCCGCCGACACCATGGCCGGCCTGACCGGCCACGGCGTGAAGATGTCCCTGGACGACTTCGGCACGGGCTACTCCTCCCTGGTCCACCTGCGGCGCCTCCCGGTCAGCGAACTGAAGATCGACCGCTCCTTCGTCGCCCGCCTGGCGGTCGACGCCCAGGACGCGGAGATCGTCCGCTGCACGGTGGACCTGGCCCACTCCCTGGGCCTCCTGGTCGTCGCGGAGGGCGTGGAGGACGACGAGACGTGGGAGCGCCTGAGGGACCTGGGCTGCGACGCCGTCCAGGGCTGGCTCGTCGCCGCCGCGATGCCCCCGCAGGAGGCCACGGCCTGGCTCCTGGCCCGAGGCGAACGCGGCTGGCGCCGCCCGGCGGACATCACGGCGGAACTCGCCGCCACGGCCGACACCCCGGCCCCGTAGCGGGTCCCTGCGGGGCGGGGAGGCGGGCCCGGTCCGGCGGGGTCGCCGCTGCGCGGGGCGAGCCCCGGACCCCGTTGCGCCCGAACGCCGCGCGGGCTGGAATTCGCGCAGCGAATTTCCAGCCCCGCCGGCCTTTGAGGCGCGGGGGTCCGGGGGCGGAGCCCCCGGGGAACGGCGAGAGGGCGGGGCGGGGAGAGCGCTCCGCGCGGCGGTGTACCCGCACCGCGGCGCAGCCCGGCGGCAAACCGTTTACCAGGTCCAGGGGCGGGCCCCATAGGATTGGGCCCGAAACTACACACTCACCACCCCCAGAGGATCGCTGCATGCCTGGCATCACGCGCGAGGAGGTCGCCCACCTCGCTCGGCTGGCGCGTCTGGAGCTGAAGAGCGAAGAGCTCGACCACTTCGCCGGACAGCTCGACGACATCATCGGCGCGGTCGCCCGCGTTTCCGAGGTCGCCGACCAAGACGTCCCGCCGACCTCCCACCCGCTCCCGCTGACGAACGTCATGCGCGCGGACGAGGTCCGTCCCTCGCTCACCCCCGAGCAGGCGCTTTCCGGCGCTCCCGCCCAGGAGCAGCAGCGTTTCAAGGTGCCGCAGATCCTGGGGGAGGACTAATCACCATGGCTGACACCCACATCATCAAGCTGACGGCCGCCGAGACCGCCGCGAAGATCGCCTCCGGCGAGCTGACGGCCGTCGAGGTCACCGAGGCCCACCTGGCCCGCATCGACGCGACCGACGAGAAGGTCCACGCCTTCCTCCACGTCGACCGCGAGGGCGCCCTCGCGCAGGCCCGCGCCGTCGACGCCAAGCGCGCCGCGGGCGAGGAGCTCGGCCCGCTGGCCGGCGTCCCGCTCGCCCTCAAGGACATCTTCACCACGGTCGGCGTGCCGACCACCGTCGGTTCGAAGATCCTCGAAGGCTGGATCCCGCCCTACGACGCCACCCTGACGCGCAAGCTGAAGGAAGCCGACGTCGTCATCCTCGGCAAGACCAACATGGACGAGTTCGCCATGGGGTCCTCCACCGAGAACAGCGCGTACGGCCCCACCGGCAACCCCTGGGACCTCACCAAGATCCCCGGTGGCTCCGGCGGCGGCTCCGCGGCCGCCCTGGCCGCCTTCCAGGCCCCGCTCGCTATCGGCACGGACACCGGCGGCTCCATCCGCCAGCCCGCCGCCGTCACCGGCACCGTCGGCGTGAAGCCCACCTACGGCGGCGTCTCCCGCTACGGCATGGTGGCCTTCTCCTCCTCCCTCGACCAGGGCGGCCCCTGCGCCCGCACGGTCCTGGACGCGGCCCTCCTCCACGAGGTCATCGCCGGCCACGACCCGCTCGACTCCACCTCCATCGACGCCCCGGTCCCGCCGGTCGTCGAGGCCGCCCGCAACGGCTCCGTCGCCGGCATGCGCGTCGGTGTGGTCAAGCAGTTCCGCGGCGAGGGCTTCCAGGCCGGCGTCACCCAGCGCTTCGACGAGTCGGTGGAGCTCCTCAAGGAGCTCGGCGCCGAGATCGTCGAGGTGGACTGCCCGTCCTTCGACCTCGCGATGGCCGCGTACTACCTGATCGCGCCGTCCGAGTGCTCCTCGAACCTGGCCCGCTTCGACGCCATGCGCTACGGCCTGCGCGTCGGCGACGACGGCACGAGGTCCGCCGAGGACGTCACCGCCCTGACCCGCGAAGCCGGCTTCGGCGACGAGGTCAAGCGCCGCGTCATCCTCGGCACGTACGCGCTCAGCTCCGGCTACTACGACGCGTACTACGGCTCCGCCCAGAAGGTCCGCACGCTCATCACGAAGGACTTCGAGAAGGCCTTCGAGCAGGTCGACGTGATCGTCTCCCCGACGACCCCGACCACCGCCTTCGCCATCGGTGAGCGCACCGACGACCCGCTGGCGATGTACCTCGCGGACATTTGCACCATCCCGACCAACCTGGCAGGCAACTCCGCCATGTCGCTGCCCTGCGGCCTGGCCCCGGAGGACGGTCTCCCGGTCGGTCTGCAGATCATCGCCCCGGCGATGAAGGACGACCGTCTGTACAAGGTCGGCGCGGCCGTCGAGGCCGCCTTCGTCGAGCGCTGGGGCCACCCGCTGCTTGAGGAGGCTCCGTCGCTGTGAGTTCGAGTGCGCTGTCCAAGGCCAAGGGCTTCAAGAAGTCGAAGACCGGGACCTACCTGTCGATGGGCACCACCGCCTTCGGTGCCTTCAGTGTGATCAAGCAGGTGCGCAAGGCCCGCACCGAGCACGACACGCTCCAGCTCGTCGACGCCGTCGTGTCCGCCGCCGCCATCGTCACCGGGCTCGCGATCCTGTACCGCGAGCTGAAGCGCCTGGGCGACGACGACGTCCTGCTGGGCTGAGAGGGAAAGTTTCACCGTGACCACCTTCACCGAACTGCTGTCGTACGAAGACGCCCTCGCGTCGTACGACCCCGTCATGGGCCTCGAGGTCCATGTCGAGCTCGGCACCAAGACCAAGATGTTCTGCGGCTGCTCCACCGAGCTGGGCGCCGAGCCCAACTCGCAGACCTGCCCCACCTGCCTCGGTCTCCCCGGCTCGCTCCCGGTCGTCAACGCGATCGGCGTCGAGTCCGCCGTCAAGATCGGCCTCGCGCTGAACTGCGAGATCGCCGAGTGGTGCCGCTTCGCCCGGAAGAACTACTTCTATCCGGACATGCCGAAGAACTTCCAGACCTCCCAGTACGACGAGCCCATCGCCTTCAACGGCTACCTGGACGTCCAGCTGGAGGACGGCGAGGTCTTCCGCGTGGAGATCGAGCGCGCCCACATGGAGGAGGACACCGGCAAGTCGCTGCACGTCGGCGGCGCCACCGGCCGCATCCACGGCGCGTCCCACTCCCTGCTGGACTACAACCGCGCCGGCATCCCCCTCATCGAGATCGTCACCAAGCCGATCGAGGGCGCCGGCGAGCGGGCCCCCGAGGTCGCCAAGGCGTACGTGGCCGAGCTGCGCGAGGTCATCAAGGCCCTCGGCGTCTCCGAGGCCCGGATGGACAAGGGCCAGATGCGCTGCGACGTGAACCTGTCGCTGCGCCCGAACGGGACGAAGGAATTCGGCACCCGCTCGGAGACGAAGAACGTCAACTCCCTGCGCTCCGTCGAGCGCGCGGCCCGCTTCGAGATCCAGCGCCACGCGGCGGTGCTCTCGTCGGGCGGCTCCATCGTGCAGGAGACCCGGCACTTCCACGAGGAGGACGGCTCCACCACGGCCGGCCGCATCAAGGACAACGCCGAGGACTACCGGTACTTCCCGGAGCCCGACCTGGTCCCCGTCGCCCCGGCCCGCGCCTGGGTCGAGGAGCTGCGCGCCGGCCTCCCGGAGATGCCGCGCGTGCGCCGCAACCGCCTCCGCGAGGAGTGGGGCGTCAGCGAGCACGACATGCAGTCCATCCTCAACGCGGGCGCGGTGGACTCCATCGTCGCCACGATCGAGGAGGGCGCCGACTCGGCGGCCGCCCGCAAGTGGTGGATGGGCGAGCTGGCCCGCAACGCCAACGAGCAGGGCGTGTCGGTCGACGAGCTGCCGATCACCCCGGCCCAGGTGGCCCGCGTCGCGGCCCTGGTCGCGGCCGGCGACCTGAACGACAAGCTGGCCCGCCAGGTCATCGAGGGCGTCCTCGCCGGCGAGGGCACCCCGGACGAGGTCGTCGAGAAGCGCGGCCTGAAGGTCGTCTCGGACGAGGGCGCGCTGGGCGCGGCCGTGGACGAGGCCATCGCGGGCAACGCGGCCATCGCCGACAAGATCCGCGGCGGCAAGGTCGCCGCCGTCGGCGCCCTGGTCGGCGCGGTCATGAAGACCACCCGCGGCCAGGCCGACGCGGCCCGCGTCAAGGAGCTCATCCTGGAGAAGCTCGGCGTCTCCGAGTAGCTCAGGACGGCTGTGAGCACGGCGGCCCGTACCGATCGACCCGACCGGTACGGGCCGTCTCTTCTGTACGGAGGGGGAACGGGATGGAGATCGGGGCGATGGTCATCGCCGCCGTGGGCGTGGCGGGGACCCTGGGCGCCTCGCTGCTCACGCAGCGGGGCGCGGAGCGGGCGAAGCGCCGGGAGATAGAACTCGTGCGGGCGCACGACGCGGTACGGGACCACCTGACGCTGCGGCGCGGCTGCTACACGGCCCTCAACCGGGACTCGCGGCAGTTCACCACCGCCCTCAACCGCCACCTGCACGTCATGCGGGAGGGCGGGGCCGGGGACGCGGACCGGGAGGTCCTCGACGCGGCCAAGGCCGCCCACCGGGACACGTACTCCGAGGCGCAGATGATCGCCCCGGACGCCGTCCTCGGGGCGGCGACGGCCGTCAACCACGCCCTGAACCTGGTCTACGGCCAGGTCAAACGGCTGGAACGGGGCGACCCCGAGGAGGGCGAGACGATGGCGACGGTCTCCCGGGCCCAGCAGGAGGTCTGGGGCCTGCTCCGGGAGATGCGCGCGGCCATGCGCGAAGACCTCGGGGTGTCGTCGTCCGACTGAGTGCGCCGCTCCGCTACTTCTTCAGGGTGGGCGTGCCCAGCACGAGCCGGCCCATTCCGCAGGTGCGCCCCGGGTCGACGTAGGAGATGTCGAGGCGCTTGCCGTTCGCGACGTCGATCGACAGCGGCTTCGGCGATCCGACGCGCAGGGTGCCGCTCCACACGGACTTGCCGTCCACGTCCACGGTGACGTCGGCGCTCGCGTGCGTCGAGGCGTCGTCGACGCCGGCGACCATGGTCAGGGTCTTCCAGCCGCCGCCCAGGTCGTAGGAGGCCGACCCGTCGCAGATCTTGTAGGGACCGGCGGCCACCAGGGCGGTGTCGTAGCGCTGGGAACCGAGCGTGCCGCCGCCCGCCTCGAACCAGGCGTACTCGCTCTTGGCGACCGGGTCCAGGGTGGTGAGCGAGACCCCGCCGGGGTCGGACGCGGCAGGGGTCGGGGAGGGAGACCGGGAGGCGGACGGGGCCGTCGGCTGCGTGCCGCCCGCACGGTCGCGGCCGCCGCCGTCATCCCCTTGCGTGAAGTCCCCGAACAGCTTCACGCCGGTGAGCGCGAGGGCGGTCAGGAGCACCGCGCCCCCCGCCGCCATCAGGACCGGGCGCCGACGTCCCGGCGTCCGCGCCGGCCGCGCGTCCCGGACCCCGCCCAGCGGCCGGGAGACCACGGCCTGGCGGAGCTCCTGCACCCAGCCGGCCAGGCTCGGCGGCCGCTGCTGCGGGTCGTCGGCGCAGAGCGCCGCGATCCGTGCCCGCCGCTCGGCGTCCAGCGCCGCGACCTGCGGCAGCTGCGCCATCGCCTCGGCCAGCAGCCCCGGGGCGCGGGGCGGCGACTCCCCGCTGAGCAGGAAGTACGCGAGGGCGCCGAAGGCGTACCGGTCCGTGGCCGGGGTGCGCCTGCCGTCGAAGACCTCGGGGGCCGCATAGCCGGGGGTGAACCAGATCTCGGCCGTCCGGTGCTCGGCGGTCAGCTTGCTGAGGCCGAAGTCCACCAGCGTGGCCTGCCCGTCGGCGTCGACCATCACGTTGCCGGGGGAGAGGTCGCCGTGGACCACCTGGCGCCCGGACGGGGTGGCCTTCCCCGAGTGCAGCCAGTCCAGCACGTCGGCGAGCTGCTCCAGCGTCCGCATCACCTCGCGCCGCCCGGCGGGGGTGGAGAGGTCGCGCTCGGTCCGCCAGTCGCGCAGGTCGAGCCCGTCCACGTGGTTCATCACCAGCACCAGGGAGCGCCCGGACAGGCCGGAGGCCTCACCCCGGCGGTGGATCGGCGGGCCCTCGAAGTGCTCCCGCACGCCGACGACCCCGGGCCGGTGGACGAAGCGCAGCAGCTCCGCCTGCTCGTTCCACTTCCGGCTGATCCGGGCGAACTCCTCGGACGGGATCGTCGTCGTGGAGTCGAACACCTTGACGACGACCGGCTCGGCCCCGCCCGCCAGCTGGATCTCCGCGAGGTGGATCACGGCCTCGCCGCCGCGTCCGATGGACCGCAGCAACCGGTAACGGTCGGACGCCGAGTCGGGGCCGATGTACAGGCTCTGGCTGGTCAAGCTCCCCCCAAGGCCAGTCAGTTGACGGAGATCAGCTTGGCTGGCCGGGGTGGGTGGGGTCAATGGGAAACAGTGGTTCCCAGGAACGCGGACCAGGTGGTGGGGGAGACCGTGAGGACGGGGCCGTCGGCCACCTTGGAGTCGCGGACGTGCACGGCGGCGGGGTGGGCGGCTACCTCGACGCAGTCGCCGCCCTGGCTGCCGCTGTAGGTCGACTTCCGCCAGTTGTAGGCGACTTCGACACGGTTACCGCCGGCGTCACTGCTGTAGCCCGACTTGAACCAGGCCAGTTGGTGCGTCATGACTCTCCTGGCAGGTCGTCCAGCAGGCTCTTGCTGTGCTCGATCGCTTCTGGCGGGCGATGCGGTCCTCCGTCTGCTGGGTGATCTGGTCGGTGGGCATGGGGGTGGAAGTTGGAGAAGACCGCAGCCGCGTACTCGGGGGTCTGGAGCAGGCCCGGAACGGCTGCGTTCTCATAGGACAGCAGGCTCAACGCCTCCTCCTCGTGCTCCATGCACTCCCGCACGAAAGCCGGATATCGCTCGCGGCGCGGGACGGCGGCCGCCGCGTTGAGCACGGCCCCCTTCGCGTCGAGGTGGGGTTCCAGGACCTGGGCCATCTTCACCGACAGCGGCCGGCGGCCCTGTTCCACGGAGGCGATGGACTCCACGTCGCAGTGGGCCAGTTCGGCCAGCCTGGCCTGGGTGAGTCCGGAGAGCTTGCGCTGATGGGCCAGCAGGACGCCGACGACCTTCCCGACGCTTTCCCCTCTCGCGGCTCCGCCGACGCGCGAACCGCACGTACGCCACCCGTACAGAATCGGTGTACGAACTATTTCTGTAGTGATCGATAGAGAAGCTGTGTACTGTTCAATCTGTAACGATCGCTAGGGAAATGAACGAGGTCCTGCCATGTCCGTCATCACCGCCTCCTACGCCCGTACCGTCCGCAAGGAGAGCGGCGGTCCCGGTCTGCTGCTCGCCCATGGCGGAAGCGGCTCCGTCGACGGGAACTTCGGGGCGATCCTCGACGAACTGGCGGCCGGGCACAGCGTCGTCGGCGTCGACTACCCCGGCACCGGCGGGACTCCGAAGTCCGACGAGCCGCTCCGGCTGGACGAGCTGGCCGACCAGCTGGTGGCCGCCGCCGACGCCGAGGGGCTGGAGACCTTCGCCGTGCTCGGGTACTCCCTCGGCGGGAACGTGGCGCTGCGGATCGCCGCCCGCCATCCGGAGCGGGTGACCGCGCTCGTGCTGACGGCCACCTTCGTGCGGGCCGGGAACCGGCTGAAGCTGGTCGGCGACCTGTGGTCGGGGCTGGCGGCACGGGGTGAGAACGAGCTGCTGGCGCGGCTGATGGTGCCGCTGGCGCTCAGCCCGGCGGCGCTGGAGGGGCTGACCCCGGAGGAGGTCGAGGACTTCGTGCGGGCGACCGCCGCGTCCGTACCCGCGGGCACGGTGGATCAGGTCGACCTGATCAAGGGGGCCGATCTGCGCGCGGAGGCTGCGGGGGTCTCCGTGCCGGCCCTGGTGATCGCGACCACCGAGGACCGGCTCGTCCCGGTGGAGCTCCAGCGGGAGCTGGCCGAGGCCGTGCCGGGCGCCCGGTACGCGGAGCTGCCCACCGGTCACCTCCCCTTCGCCGAGCGCCCGACCGAATGGGCCGCGCTGGTGACCGGGTTCCTCAGCGAGCTGCGGGTCGGTTGAGGAAGGCCAGGCGGGCGGGCTTGGCCGGGAGGTAGACCTCGGGGAGGTCGATCTCCGGGAGCTCCACCTCCGGGCCGAGCTCGAAGCCGGTGCGCTCCAGCAGGGCGATGGCCTTGGTGTTGCGGGCGTCGGGCTCGCCGACCACCCGCAGGGCGCCACCGTCGGTGAACAGGTAGGTGAGGAAGGCCTCCATCAGGGCACCGGTGAAGCCGTGCCGGGCCGCGCCGCCGCTGGGGCCGAGCAGCAGGTGCACGCCGACGTCCCCCGGCCGGACCTCGTAGCACTCGCTGACCCGGTCCTCGGCGCAGTCGTACGTCTGGAACAGCGCGACCTGCTCCCCGTCCAGGCTGACCATGAACGCGTGGTGGGTGGTGCGGCGGTCCACGTCCTCGTAGATCTCCTGCACCAGCTCGCGGCTGGCCCCGCCCATGCCCCAGAAGCGGGCCCGCTCCTCGGTGACCCAGCTGTGGATCAGCGCGGCGTCGGCGGCGGGGTCGACGGGGGCGAAGGAGACCGTGCCGAAGCCCTCGACGGGGTGGCTGTAGATGGCGGTGCGGGTCATGAGGGTTCCTTGGTGAGGCGGGTCCAGTCGGTGACGACCGGTACGAGTTCGCAGCGGGCCCAGAGCGGGAGCTGGTCGCGGTGGTGGGGGGAGCCGGTGACGCCGTCGGCGCCGAGCGGGACCGCCCACAGGCTGTTGTCGCGGTCGGCCAGGTCCCAGGCGTAGCGGGCCGCCGAGGCGCGGGCGACGGTGTCCGTGACCCCCGGGACGGAGGAGGTGGCGTTGACGCAGTCGTGGTCGCCGCCCAGGCCGGGCCAGACGGCCTCCGGGTCCGGGACGGCCTGCCAGGGGGTCAGGCGGTGGGTGTCCGACCAGGGGGTCTCGGGGGCTCCGGCGGCCGCCGTCTCCTCCAGGGCGGCGCGGACGTGCGCCGCGCGGTCCAGGCCGGGCAGGAGGGGCGTGGTGAGGAGGCCTTCGAGGGCGTAGCCGACGCGGGGGACCAGGTACAGCCAGGGGTGGAACACCTCCGGGCCGCCGGGGGCGCCGGCCAGGTCAGCGAAGACGGGGTCGGCCGCCAGGCGGCGTACGACGGCCGTCCGGAAGGCGGCGAAGACGGCGGCGTCGGTGCTGTCGGCCTCCATGTGCCGGTCCCAGGCCAGCAGCCGCGCGCGGAGCCGGTCGGCGGCGGGGGAGAGGGCGCCGAGGCCGGGCAGCAGGTCGAGCAGCGGTGCGGCGGAGGCCAGGCGGGTGTCGCGGTGGACCTCGGCCATCGCCTTCGGGGACCAGTCCGCGGAGGCGTCGAGGAGGGCGCGGATCCGGTCGGCGCGGTGCGGGGGCGCGAACTCCACGCCCAGCGGGGAGGCGATCCCGCGGGCGTTCGCCATCACGGCGAAGCCCCGTACCGGCTCGGCGGGGGTCTCGGCCCAGCCCCGCCAGGCGTGCCGGACGTCCCAGGCGGGCACCGGGCGCAGCCGGTTGGCGGCCTCGCGCAGCGGGACGGCGCCCGCGACGCGGTGCAGCAGGCCGCCCTCCGTGTCGGCGGCGTGCACGACGTTGACGGGCTCGGCCCAGCCGTCGAGGGCGCGGTCGACATCGGCGACGGTGCGGGCGCGCAGCAGCGCGGGCAGGGCGGCGAAGCCGAGGTCGGCGCGGACGCGGGGCGGATAGCGCAGGGAGAGGACGCCGGAGTCGTCGTTGACGATCACCGGGCCGCGGGCGGTCTCCAGGACCTCGACCTCGACGTCCTCGCCGCCGGCGACCGCGATGGTCTCGGTGTGGCGGGCCACCGCCTCCCAGTCGCCGTCGGGGCCCAGCGCCTCGACGCCGTAGGCCGCGGGGCGCAGCCGCTCGGTGTAGAGGTCCTGGTAGTCGGCCATGGCGTTGGTGATGGCCCAGGCGACGGAACCGGCGTGGCCGAAGTGGGCGAGGCCCGGGACGCCGGGGACGGCCAGGCCGAGGACGTCGTACTGGGGGCAGGCCAGGCGGATCTGCTGGTAGACGCCGGGGTCCTCGATGAACCGGTGCGGGTCGCCCGCGATGATCGCCGCGCCGCCGGCGGTGCGGTCGCCCGGGACCAGCCAGCCGTTGCTGCCGGCGGTGCCGGGGCCGTCGGTCGCGAAGAGCGTGGCCGCGCCGTCGCCGAGGGCGCGGGCGACGCGGTCGCGCCAGAGCTTGGTGGCGAAGCCCGCGAAGAGGATGTGGGTGCCGATCCAGATCGAGAGCGGGACCCACGGTTTCCAGGGGGCGGGGGAATGGCCGGCGGCCGCGAAGCGGTCGTCGCGGGCCGCGCCCTCGGCGAGGCCCGCGTTGACCCCGTCGACGTAGGCGCCGACCCAGGCGGCCGTGTCCGCGTCCAGGGCCTCGAAGCACCGGTGGGCGGTGTCGTCGAGGCGGGCCTGGCGGGCGAAGCGGTCCCAGGAGACGCAGTCGGCCCCGAGGAAGGAGGCGCTGGAGCCCTGGGCGCGGTGCCGCTCCACCTCCAGCTGCCAGGCCCGGTCCCGGGCGGTGACCCGGCCCTGGGCGTAGGAGAGGCGGAGCGGGTCGGACGCCCGCAGGTGCGGGATGCCCCAGCTGTCGCGGTAGACCTCGTAGGTCTCGGTGGTCACAGCGCTCACGCTCTTCCCCCAGTGTCTTAGGTTAGGCTGCCCTAACTATAAGGGTGATCGGGGGGTGCCCTGCCGCCAGGTCCGGTCAGGCGCCGACGGTGCCGTCGATCGACTCCCGCAGGAAATCGGCGTGGCCGTTGTGGCGGGCGTACTCGTGGATCATGTGCAGCATCACCAGGCGCAGCGAGGCGTCCTCCTCCCACTTCGGCACGTACGCCGTCACGTCCAGCGACTCGGCGGCCGCCTCCACCGCGCGGGAGTGCGCCACCTCCGCCTCCCAGGCGGCGAAGGCCTCGGCGCGGGTCGCGCCGGAGGCGTCGTAGGCGGCCTGGAAGTCGCGGCTGTCCGACCACAGGTGCGGGACCTCGGTGTCCCCGCCGATCGTGCGGCGGAACCACTGGCGCTCCACCTCGGCCATGTGCCGGACCAGGCCCAGCAGGGAGAGGGTGGAGGGCGGGGAGGCCTGGCGGCGCAGTTCCTCGTCGGTGAGTCCGTCGCACTTCCAGGCGAGGGTGGCCCGGTGGAAGTCGAGGAAGGCGCGGAGGGTCTCGCGTTCGTCCCCGGTCAGGGGCGGTCCCATGCGTTCGGTGGTGTCCATGGTCGCGATCCTGCCGCGTCTTCGGCGGCCCGGGAAGCGATTTCGCGGCCCGGCCGGCGGCCCGGTCGGCGGCCCGCCGGGGGCCCGTCCGCCCCGGCGGCCGCCGGAGCGCCCCCTCAGCCCTGCCAGATGTACGGGACGGTGACGCCCAGCACCCCGAAGCCCAGGCGCTCCAGGATCGGCCGGCTGTCGTCCGAGGCGTCGACCTGGAGGTACGGGATCCCCCGCTCGGCCGCGATCCGGGCGCGGTGGGCCACCAGCAGGCGGTAGATGCCCCGGCCCCGCCAGTCCGGGTCGGTGCCGCCGCCCCACAGGCCGGCGAAGTCGCTGCCCGCCCGGATCTCCATCCGGGCCGAGCTGACCGGGACCTCCCCGGCCATCGCCACCACGACCTCGATGGATTCGGGGTCCTCCCGCAGCTGGGCGAGCACCTCCTCCTTGATCCGGGGCCGCTCGACACCGAAGGCCCGGTCGTGCGCCGCCATCATCAGGTCCACGCCCGCCTCGTCCGTCACCCGCAGCAGGGTGATCCCCTCCGGCGGCTCCACCGGCAGGGCGGCCAGGTCGGCGGTCCGTCCCACCATCAGCGTCTCGGCCGGCTCCGGCACGAAGCCCGCCGCCCGCAGCCGGTCGGCGAGATCGGCCGGACGGTCATGGGTGTACAGCTTCCACTCGAACACCGGCCCGCCCGGCGCCTGGCCGCCGGCGCCGAAGTGCGCGACCTGCGCCGCGATCTCCGCGTCCGCCGTGTCCTCGTCGAGGTCCGACCACACCACCCCGTTCCAGCCGGGCACGCTGATCCGCACGACCCGGCCCGCCCGCTCCACGTGCGGGCCCTCCGCTCCGCGCCGCACCTCGGTGTCGTAGCGGTCGCGCACCTTCAGCAGTTCATCAAGATCCATCGTCATGCGCGCACCTCATCAGCTGATCCTCCGCCCCCACAAGTCCATTAGCCTCACCCTCGTGAACGACGACCACACCATCTACACCGGCAAGGCCGCCCCCGACGCCGCCGCCGACCGGGGCTGGCTCCTGGGGCACTTCAAGGAACCGGGCGACCCCCGCCACAGCGAGGACGTCGAGATCAAGTGGGGCGTCCACCCCAAGGGCGAGGCACGCGGGCGCTGGGTCACCGGGGAGCGGCGCACCGCCCTCCAGGTGCTGATCAGCGGCCGCTTCCGGCTGGAGTTCCCCGGGCGCACCGTCGTCCTCGCCGAACAGGGCGACTACGTCGTCTGGGGCCGGGGCGTCGACCACTCCTGGTACGCGGAGGAGGACACCGTCGTCCTCACCGTCCGCTGGCCCTCCGTCCCGGGCTACCGGGCCGAAGGGCCCGCCGAGGGCCAGGCCTGTGACGATGCACACGAAAGCGACCGACGATCACGAAACGCTGCGATCGTGTCGACCGAGGTGTAAACCCACACACCTCGGCCGCCCGCCGCGGCCGCACCTTTCACAAGTCCACGACCCACCCGTCACGACTTCACGAGTTCAAGCGTTCTTTGCGTCGGGCCGACTCCCGCTGAAGATCCGAACCACCAGGGAGCACGTCCGTTGGCAGCAATCGCACGGTGGTGCATGCGACACCGGCTGGTCACCGTCCTGATCTGGCTGCTCGCCCTCGGCGGGACCGCCGCCGCGGCCACGGCCGCCGGAACGGCGTTCTCCAACGACTACGAGGTCCCCGGCACGCAGTCCAGCAGGGCCAACGCCCTCCTGCGCGACGGCTTCCACGGCCAGGGCGGCGACACCGACACCATCGTCTGGCGGACCCCGGACCACCAGACCGCCCGGACCCCCGAGGTCGAACGCCGGATGAGCCGGGCCCTGGACGCCGTCGCCGCCCTCCCCGGCGTCGGCTCGGTCAGCGGCCCCTACGGGCCGGGCCCCGGCGCCGCCGCCCAGATCAGCCCCGACGGCCGCACCGCCTACGCCGTGGTCACCTTCGACCGGCAGGCCGACTCCGTGCCCAAGGCCCAGGCCCGAGCGGTCGTCGAGGCGGCCAAGAACCCCGAGACCGAGGCCGGCGGCCTCCAGGTGGAACTCGGCGGCCGCGCCATCGGCCTGACCGAGGCCCCCAGCCCCCACCTCGCCGAGGTCATCGGCGTGGCCATCGCCGCGCTCGTCCTCTTCCTCGCCTTCGGCTCCCTCGCCGCGAGCCTGCTGCCCATCGCGACCGCCCTCGTCAGCGTCGGCAGCGCCTACTTCGGCATCACCCTCCTCGGGCACGCCATGGCCGTCGCCGACTTCGCCCCGATGCTCGGCACCCTCGTCGGCCTCGGCGTCGGCATCGACTACGCCCTCTTCATCGTCACCCGGCACCGCAAGGGCCTGGCCCGCGGACTGGACGTCGGGGAAGCCGCCGAGAACGCCGTCGCCACCACCGGACGGGCCGTCGTCTTCGCCGGGGCCACCGTCTGCATCGCCCTGCTCGGCATGCTGGTGCTGCGGCTCGACTTCCTCAACGGCGTCGCGATAGCCGCGTCCCTCACCGTGGTCCTGACCGTGGCGGCCTCCGTCACCCTCCTGCCCGCCCTCCTCTCGTACATCGGCATACGGGCCCTGTCCCGCCGCGAACGCCGCAGGCTCGCCGCCGAGGGCCCCCGGGCCGAGGCGCCCACCGGGTTCGCGGCCCGCTGGTCGGCCTTCGTCGAACGCCACCCCAAACTCCTGGGCCTGGTCGCCGCCCTCGTCATGGCCGTCCTCGCCCTGCCCACCCTCTCGCTCCACCTCGGCACCTCCGACCAGGGCAACAACCCGGCCACCTCCACCACCCGCAAGGCCTACGACCTGCTCGCCGACGGCTTCGGCCCGGGCGTGAACGGCCCGCTCACCGTCGTCGCCCGGCTCGACGGCGCCGGCGACCGGGTCGCCGTCCAGCGGCTGGCCGACGCCCTGCGCACCACCGAAGGCGTCGCCTCCACGGGCCCGGCCGTCTTCAACCGCAGCGGCGACACCGCCGTCCTGACGGTCGTCCCGGACTCCGCCCCGCAGTCCCGGGCCACGAGCGCACTCGTCGACCGGCTCCGCGAGGACGTCATCCCCCGCGCCGGACACGGCAGCTCCATGGAGGCCCGCGTCGGCGGCGTCACCGCCGGCTACGACGACTTCGCCGACGTGATCGTCGGCAAGCTGCCGCTCTTCGTCGGCGTGGTCATCGCCCTCGGCTGCCTGCTCCTGCTGCTCGCCTTCCGCTCCCTCGGCATCCCGCTCAAGGCGGCCGCCATGAACGTCGCCGCCGTCGCCTCCTCCTTCGGCGTCGTCGTCGCGATCTTCCAGTGGGGCTGGGGCAGCGAACCGCTGGGCCTGGGCAGCGCCGGCCCCATCGAGCCCTTCCTGCCGGTGATCATGGTGTCGGTGCTCTTCGGGCTCTCCATGGACTACCAGGTGTTCCTCGTCAGCCGGATGTACGAGGAATGGCTGGAGACCGGCGACAACCGGCGGGCCGTGCGCGTGGGCCTCGCCGAGACCAGCCGCGTGATCAACTCGGCCGCGGTCATCATGATCTCGGTCTTCCTGGCCTTCGTGCTCAGCGGGGACCGGATCATCGCCATGTTCGGCATCGCGCTCGCCGCCGCCGTCGCCCTCGACGCCTTCGTCCTGCGCACCCTGCTCGTCCCCGCGCTCATGCACCTGCTCGGCGGGGCGAACTGGTGGATCCCGGGCTGGCTCGACCGCCGCATGCCCAGGATCAGCATCGAACCCCCGGAGCGGCGCCCCCGTGCGACACTTCCGGCGCAGCGGCCGGACGCGGACCACGCGCAACCGGCCGAGCTGTCCCGCTGACCGGTTACGAGCCGTAAGGAAACACGCATGTTCGCGATAGACCTGGCCGAGGACGCCCAGCTCTTCCCGCTGGAGGTCTGGCACGCGGAGGAGTTCCTCGCGCACATCGACCGGGGCCGGGAGTTCATCGGGGAGTTCATCGGCTTCCCCGACCGCACCACCGACCTCGAATCGGCCCGCCGGCTCCTGCGCTCCAACGCCGAGAAGTCCGCCGCCGACGGCGCCCGCCTCTACGGCATCCGGCTCGGCGGCACCCTCGTCGGCGGCGTCCTCTTCCCGAACTTCGACGCCGACGCCGGCAACTGCGAGGTCGGCTGCTGGATGGAGCCCGCGGGCACCGGCCGGGGCCTGGTCACCAAGGCCTGCCGGGTGCTCATCGACTGGGCCTTCGACGTGCGCGGCATGCACCGCGTCGAATGGCACGTCGCCAGCGGGAACGGCAAGAGCATCGCCGTCGCCGAGCGCCTGGGCCTCACCCGCGAGGGCGTCCTGCGCCAGAACCACCTGCACCGCGGCGTCCGCCAGGACACCGAGGTCTGGTCGGTCCTCGCCGCCGAATGGGCCGCCGCCCGCACCGCGTAGCCGCCACGGCCGCGGGCCCCGCCGGGGACCCGCGGCCCGCCGGGCCCGGCGGGCCGCGAGGCCTCTCAGGAGCCTCTCAGAAACGCCGCCTACGGTGCGCGCCATGGACACCACCAAGACCGCCGCTCCGACCGCTCCCGAGGCGGACGCCGCCGAGGACAAGCCGGTCACCGGTACCCCGGCCGGGGCCGGGGACACCGCCGCCCCCGCCGCCGGAACCGACCGGCCGGACGCCGAGGCCGCGTCCGACGCCACCACCGCTTCCGCCGACGCCGCCGAGGACCCCGCCGCCGAGGAGGCCGCCGAGGAGGCCGGCGAGGACCCGGACGACGACGGGGCGGACGCCTTCCCCGAGCGGCCCACCGGCGTCGGCTCCGCGGCCGCCGCCCTCACCGCCGCCGGCCTCGGCCTCATCGCCCTCAGCGGCAGCTGGGTCGCCCGCGTCATCGGCGAGCGCCAGACCCTCATCGGCCAGATCGAGTCGGCCAACGCCACCACCGCCAAGGAGAAGATCGCCGCCCTGTACGGCGACGCCTGGCACATGACCGCCCTCGTCAACGGCCTCCTCTCCTCCCTCGCCCTGCTGCTCGCCGCCGTCGTCCTCGCCGCCCCCGCCTTCGGCGCCCCCGGCCGCGTCCATCCCACCTGGGTCCGCTCCGTCTCCTGGGCCGCCGTCGCCCTCGGCGTCCTCGGAGTCCTGCTCTTCGGACTCATGTACTTCGACCTCCTCGTCCCCCTCCCGACGGCCGCCGAGTAGGCACCGCCTTACCCCCTGCCTTAGGCCGCCCCCGGGCGGCTCCAGGGCTTCTCAGGACCTCGGGCCCCCGGCCTAAGGACCCCGGGGCCCCACAGATGCGGCATGCACCCCATGTGCCGCACCCCTCTGGGACGCGAATCTTGGATCACACCGAACGAGGTGCCCGAGAAGAGCAACCAGGGAGAACGAGATGTTCGAGTCCGAGATCGCCACCGCCCGCCGCGCCGACCTCATCCGCGAGGCCGACCGGTACCGGATGGCCCGCGAGGCCAAGAAGGCCCCCCGCACCTCTCGCGGCCAGGAAAGCGAGAGGACGGTGAGTCGCCACCGGAGCCTCTTCACCCGCGCCGCGTAACCCGCGCCACGCACCCCGTGGAATGACGCGAGATGACGAGCGCACCGATAACGACTGCCGCCCGACCGGACCCGTGTGCGATGCTCGGCGGCGTGGAAACCAGATCTGTCAGCCCGGTGTTCGTCGGCCGAGCCGACGAACTGGCCGTACTCGTCGACGCCCTGGCCCGCGCCGCGGACCAGGAGCCGCAGGCCCTCCTCATCGGAGGCGAGGCCGGAGTCGGAAAGACCCGGCTGACCGAGGAATTCCTCGGCGAGGCCGCCCGTCGCGGAGCCGTGGTGGCCGTCGGAGGCTGTGTGGAGATCGGGGCGGAGGGCCTTCCCTTCGCACCGTTCTCGACCGCCCTGCGCACCCTGCTGCGCCTGCTCCCCGGCGAACTCGCCGCCGCGGCCGCCGGACAGGAGGACGAGCTCGCCCGCATCCTCCCCGAACTCGGCGAGACCCCCCGCGGCCCCCACGACGAGGAGAGCACCGCCCGCCTCTTCGAACTGACGGCCCGGATGCTGGAGCGCCTCGCCGCCGACCGCACCGTCGTCCTCGTCCTGGAGGACCTGCACTGGGCGGACACCTCCACCCGGCACCTGCTCGCCTACCTCTTCCGCAGCCTCGGCCGGGGCCGGCTCGTCCTCGTCGCCACCTACCGGGCCGACGACATCCACCGCCGCCACCCGCTGCGCCCCCTGCTCGCCGAACTCGACCGGCTCCGCACCGTCCAGCGCCTCGAACTGTCCCGCTTCAACCGGGGCGAGGTGCGCCGCCAGCTCGCCGGAATCCTCGCCTCGCAGCCCGAAGAGGCCTTCGTCGACTCGGTCTTCGACCGCTCCGACGGCAACGCCTTCTTCGTCGAGGAACTCGTCGCCTCCCACGAGAGCGGCTGCCGCACCGGGCTCACCGAATCCCTGCGCGACCTCCTCCTCGTCCGCGTCGAGGTCCTGCCCGACGCCGCGCAGCGCGTGGTCCGCATCGTCGCCGAGGGCGGCTCCACCGTCGAGTACCCGCTGCTGCTCGCCGTCTCCCGGCTCGGCGAGGACGAGCTCATCGAGGCCCTGCGCGCCGCCGTCGGTGCCAACATCCTCCTCGCCACCGCCGACGGCGACGGCTACCGCTTCCGGCACTCCCTGGTCCGCGAGGCCGTAAGCGACGACCTGCTGCCCGGCGAGCGCGCCCGCGTCAACCGGCGCTACGCCGAGGCGCTGGAGGCCGACGAGACCCTGATCCGCGCCGAAGAGCGGATCATCCGGCTGGCCAACTACTGGTACGCCGCCAACGACCCCGCCAAGGCCCTGCCCGCCGTCCTCGCGGCCTCCGTCACCGCCCGCCGCCGGCACGCCTACTCCGAGCAGCTCAGCCTGCTCGAACGGGCCATGGACCTGTGGGAGGGCGTCCCCGACGAGGTACGGGGCGAACTGCGCCCCGCCGACTACACCGAGGTCTACCCGCCCTGCGGCTGCGACCCGGCCGCCACCCCGCTCCAGCGCGTCGACCTCCTCGCCGAGGCCACCGTCGCCGCCCGCTACGGCGGCGACCGCGAACGCGCCCTGAAGCTCACCAAGCTGGCCCTGCGCATCCTCGACGAGGACGGCGGCGACCCCCTGCGCGCCGCCTGGTTCTGGACCGAGCGCTCCCGCCTGATCGCCAACCTCGGCCGCGGCGACGGCTGGCACGAGATCGCCACCGCCCAGGAACTGGTCAAGGGGCTGCCCCCGTCCCAGGTGCACGCCGACGTCCTCGTCCGGGTCGCGGGCTGGGGCATGCTCCACAACCCGGGCCCCGGCAACCTCGCCGCCGCCGAACGGGCCGTGGAGTACGCCCGGATGATCGGCGCCGAGGAGACCGAGCTCAACGCCCGCATCACCTACGGCTGCCTGCTCATGGACTCCGGTGACGGCACCACCGGCCTCGCCGAGCTCCACTCGGTCAAGGACCGCGCCGCCCGGCTCGGCTTCACCGTCGTGGCGGGCCGCGCCCATATCAACATCACCTCCCAGCTCGAATCGATGGGCCGGTCCCGCGAAGCGGTGGAACTGGCCGAACAAGGGGTCGAACTCGTCAGCAGGGCCCGGCTCCTGGACACCGAGGCCTGGGTCCGCGGGAACATGGCGGAGAGCCTGTACAGCCTCGGCCGCTGGGACGAGGCCGCCGAAGCGGCCCGGCACACCCTGCGCGTCGGCCACGGCGCCGCCCCGCGCGGCTCCGCCTCCGCCCGCCTGGCCTACCTGGCCCTGGCCCGCGGCGAACTCGCCGAGGCCGCCGCCCAGCTCGCCGCCGCCCACGCCCACTTCGGCACCCACGACAGCCAGCCCCAGCACCGGATCCCGCTCTTCCGGCTGGCCGTCGGCGTGGCCGAGGGCGAGGGCCGCATCGCCGACGTCCGGACCGAGACCGCGCAGGCCATCGCCTACGGCTTCCCGCTCGGCCAGCACCGCTACGCCTGGCCCCTCCTGCTGGCCTCCGCCTCCGCCGAAGCGGACGCCAGGGGCCTGCCCGGCACCGACGAGGGCCGGGCCGCCGCCCTGGAGGCCGTGCGCACCGCCGCCCGCTCCCTGGCCACCCCGGCACCCCTGTGGAGCGCCCACTCCGAGTACCTCAGGGCCGAGCTGCTGCGCGCCGAGGGCCGCGACACCGTCGCCGACTGGACCGCCGTCGAGGCGGCCGTCAGCCCGCTGGAGCGCCCCTACCTCCTGGCCCGCGCCCGCCACCGGCTCGCCGAGGCCCTGCTGGGCTCCGGCGGGGACCGCGAGACGGCCGCCGGGCTGCTCGTCGACGCCCACGCCACCGCCGACCGGCTGGGCTCCCGACGGCTCCGCGAGGAGCTGGCCCTGCTCGCCCGGCGCGCCAGGCTCCCGCTGACCGCCGACGAGGGCCGCCCGGCCGCACCCGCCCCGGACACCGACCCGATCGAGGCCCTGGGCCTGACCAGCCGGGAACGGGACGTCCTGCGCCTGGTCGCGACGGGGAGCACCAACCGGCAGATCGCGGAGGAGCTGTTCATCTCCCCGAAGACGGCCAGCGTGCACGTGTCGAACATCCTGGCCAAGCTGGGCGTCGCGAGCCGGGGGGAGGCCGCGGCGCTCGCCCACCGGCTCCGCCTGTTCACCCCCCTGGCGCCACAGCCCTAGTGATCCGGTTCGGAGATCCTGTCGCAGTAGCGGCAGATGCGGTCGAGGATCTGGTCGGCGGTCTTGGCCCACTTGAAGGGCCGGGCTTCG
>NZ_JBIWFZ010000016.1:0-184741 GCF_044763325.1 Streptomyces sp. NPDC096136
GGCTGCGGCGGCGGACACGTCCCCAACGTCCTGAAGATGGCGGGCGTGCCGAACGTGATCGGCTCCTCCACCAACCCCACCCTGCCCTTCGGCCGGGACGCGGTCGCCGAGCACTACGGCATGATCGTCTCCGTCCACGACCTCAAGCCGGACCTCCCCGGCGACGCCGCCATGGCCCGCGACCGCATCCGCGCCGGGACGATGGGGGCCGAGGACGTCCTGCACGACCTGGGTGCCATCGGCATCACCTCCTCCGACGCCCAGGGCATGGGCCGCGCCGGCGAGACCGTCCGCCGCACCTTCGCCATGGCCGCCAAGATGAAGGGCGAGCTCGGCCCCCTGGAGGGCGACGGCGAGGGCGACGACAACGCCCGCGTCCTGCGCTACATGGCCAAGCTGACGATCAACCCGGCCATCGCCCACGGCCTGGCCCACGAGATCGGCTCCATCGAGGTCGGCAAGCTCGCCGACATCGTCCTGTGGCGCCCCCCGTTCTTCGGCGCCAAGCCCCAGCTCGTCCTCAAGTCCGGATTCCCGGCCTACGGCGTCACCGGCGACCCCAACGCCGCCACCGACACCTGCGAACCGCTGGTCCTCGGCCCGCAGTTCGGCTCCTACGGGGCCACCGCAGCCGACATCTCCGTCGCCTTCGTCTCGGCGGCCGCCGCCGCCCTCGGATCCGACGAGATGCCCACCCGCCGGCGCCGGGTGGCCGTCCGCGGCACCCGCGGCATCGGCCCCAAGGACATGCTCCTCAACTCCCGGGTGGGCGCGGTCGACGTGGACGCGCGCAGTGGACTCGTCTCCCTCGACGGGGAACCGCTGCGCTCCGAAGCGGCCGAATCGGTCTCGCTCAACCGCCTGTACTTCCTCTGAAGCCGCTCGTTAGGACCCCGCCATGACTGCACAGCCCGCGCACCCCGCCAACCCCGTGGACCACGGTTTCCGGATGCCCGCCGAGTGGACGCCCCACGAGCGCACCTGGATGGCCTGGCCCAGCCCCAACCCGACCTTCACCAACGAGCAGGAGCTCGCCGAGGCCCGCCAGGCCTGGGGCGCCGTCGCCCGCGCCGTCCGCGCGTACGAGCCCGTGACCCTCGTGGTCTCCCCGGGCGACGCCGACGGCGCCCGCGCCGTCGTCGGCGACGACGTCGACCTGGTCGAGCGCGACCTCGACGACGCCTGGATGCGCGACATCGGCCCGACCTTCGTCACCAACGACGCCGGCGAGCTGGCCGCCGTCGACTGGACCTTCAACGGCTGGGGCGCCCAGGAGTGGGCCCGCTGGGACCACGACTCCAAGATCGCCCGGCACGTCTCCGACCTCGTCGGCACCCGCACCTTCAGCACCCCCCTCGTCAACGAGGGCGGCGCCATCCACGTCGACGGCGAGGGAACCGTGCTCCTCACCGACACCGTGCAGCTGGGCAAGGGCCGCAACCCCGACTGGACCCGCGAGGAGGTCGAGCGGGAGGTCCACGCCCACCTCGGCACCACCAAGGCCATCTGGCTGCCCTACGGCCTGGCCGGCGACTACGGCACCTACGGCACCCAGGGCCACGTGGACATCGTCGCCGCCTTCGCCCGCCCCGGCGTGGTCGTGGTCCACACCCAGCCCGACCCGGCCCACCCGGACCACGAGCGCTGCAAGACCATCGCCGCCATCCTGCGCGCCTCCACCGACGCGCAGGGCCGCCGGCTGGAGGTCGTCGAGGTCCCGGCGCCGACCGTCCTGGAGGAGGACGGCGAATGGGTGGACTACTCGTACATCAACCACTACCTCTGCAACGGCGGCGTGGTGCTGTGCGCCTTCGACGACCCGCGCGACGAGGAGGCCGCGGAGATCTTCCGCGGACTGTTCCCCGGGCGGACCGTGACCCTCGTTGACGCACGTACGATTTTCGCCGGGGGTGGCGGTATCCACTGCATCACCCAGCAGCAGCCGAAGGTGTGAACCCGAGGCGGCCTCGTGACCTGACGAAGGAGTGACCCATGGCGGCGGGCGGAGTACCGGTACGGGCGGCGCGCAAGAACGCGCCCCCGCGCGAGGACGTACTCGTCGCCGCCATGGCCACGATCGCCGAACGCGGCCTCGACGGGCTGACCATGGCCGGCCTCGGCCGGCAGGTCGGCATGAGCAGCGGCCACCTCCTCTACTACTTCCGCAGCAAGGACGAGCTCCTGCTGCAGACCCTGGAGTGGAGCGAGGCGGCGCTCGGCGCCCGTCGCCGGTCCCTGCTCTCGCGCCGCGAGCCGGCCGGCGAGCGGCTGCGCGCGTACGTGGACCTGTACGTCCCCGACGGCGCCCGCGACCCGCACTGGACCCTGTGGCTGGAGGTCTGGAACCGCTCCCAGAACGCGGGTCCGGGCGAACGCGACCGGCAGGCCGCGATCGAGGGCGCCTGGCACCGCGACCTGGTCGCCCTGCTCGCCGAGGGCATCTCGCGCGGCGAGTTCCGCCCGGTGGACCCCGACCGCTTCGCCGCCCGGCTGCGGGCCCTGCTCGACGGGTTCAGCATCCAGGTGGCCGTCGGCCTGCCCGGAATAGGGCGCGAGGACATCCTGGAACACGTACGGGAGTTCCTCGCGGAAGCCCTCGCCGCCTAGCGGTTTCCCGGCGCGGGCCGCCTGCCGGACGATGGGTGCCCGCATGCTGAGACCGGCGTCCAGGAACGCCGGAGCCTGTGGCACACTGCGAGCGTGTCTGCTCGGCTCATGATTATGGACAGCAGCGCGCCGGTCCTCTGTGACCGCTGAACCGTGGAAGACCTCCGCGGCAGCGGCCACCGTGCCCCAGACCCGCGCGCAGACCTCTCGCACCCGCGAGGGGTCTTTTCGTTTAACGGCCCAAATCATGCCGGAAACGGGCAGCGCGCGATGATGGGGGCAGTGGATCCCCGGTCTCCGGAACCACTCATCCGACAGGAGTCAGATCAGCATGACGACGACAGAGGCGACTGCGCCGGCAGGGGCGCTCGACGACGGCTTCCACGTCTTCGACACCACCCTGCGCGACGGTGCCCAGCGTGAGGGCATCAACCTCACGGTCGCGGACAAGCTGACCATCGCGCGGCACCTGGACGAGTTCGGGGTCGGCTTCATCGAGGGCGGCTGGCCCGGCGCCAACCCCCGCGACACCGAGTTCTTCGCCCGCGCCCGGGCCGAGATCGACTTCAAGAACGCCCGGCTGGTCGCCTTCGGCGCCACCCGCCGGGCCGGCGGCTCCGCCGCCCAGGACCCGCAGGTCCGCGCCCTCCTGGAGTCCGGCGCACCGGTCATCACCCTCGTCGCCAAGTCCCACGACCGGCACGTCGAGCTCGCCCTGCGCACCACCCTGGACGAGAACCTGGAGATGGTCCGCGACACCGTCGCCCACCTCGTCGCCCAGGGCCGCCGCGTCTTCGTCGACTGCGAGCACTTCTTCGACGGCTACCGCGCGAACCCCGAGTACGCCAAGTCCGTCGTGCGCACCGCCCACGAGGCCGGAGCCGACGTGGTCGTCCTCTGCGACACCAACGGCGGCATGCTGCCCGCGCAGATCACCGCGGTGGTCGCCACGGTCCTCGCCGACACCGGCGCCCGCCTGGGCATCCACGCCCAGGACGACACCGGCTGCGCCGTCGCCAACACCCTCGCCGCCGTGGACGCGGGCGCCACGCACGTCCAGTGCACCGCGAACGGCTACGGCGAGCGCGTCGGCAACGCCAACCTCTTCCCGGTCGTGGCCGCGCTGGAGATCAAGTACGGCCGCACGGTCCTCCCCGAGGGCGCCCTCGCCGAGATGACGCGCATCTCGCACGCCATCGCCGAGGTCGTCAACCTCACCCCCTCCACCCACCAGCCGTACGTCGGCGTCTCCGCCTTCGCGCACAAGGCGGGCCTGCACGCCTCGGCGATCAAGGTCGACCCGGACCTGTACCAGCACATCGACCCCGAGCGGGTCGGCAACACCATGCGCATGCTGGTCTCCGACATGGCCGGCCGCGCCTCCATCGAGCTCAAGGGCCGGGAACTCGGCGTCGACCTCGGCGGGGACCGGGCGCTGATCGCCCGCGTGGTCGAGCGGGTCAAGGAGCGCGAGCTGGCGGGCTACACGTACGAGGCCGCCGACGCCTCCTTCGAGCTGCTGCTGCGCGCCGAGGCCGAGGGCCGGGCCC
Organism: Streptomyces sp. NPDC096136; assembly: GCF_044763325.1. Lineage (NCBI taxonomy): Bacteria > Bacillati > Actinomycetota > Actinomycetes > Kitasatosporales > Streptomycetaceae > Streptomyces > Streptomyces sp. NPDC096136. The sequence continues at coordinate 4,158 of NZ_JBIWFZ010000016.1, forward strand.
GCAGGTACTTCCGCACGGAGTCCTGGCGCGCGATCGTCGAGGACCGCCCGGACGGCACCCACGCGAACGAGGCCACCGTCAAGCTGTGGGCCAAGGGCGAGCGCATCGTCGCCACGGCCGAGGGCAACGGCCCGGTCAACGCCCTGGACCGCGCGCTGCGCGTCGCCCTGGAGCGCTTCTACCCCCAGCTGGCCAAGTTCGAGCTGATCGACTACAAGGTCCGCATCCTGGAGGGCAAGCACGGCACGGAGTCCACGACCCGCGTCCTGATCTCCACGACGGACGGCACCCGGGAGTGGAACACGGTCGGCGTCGCCCCGAACGTCATCGCGGCCTCCTGGCAGGCCCTGGAGGACGCCTACACCTACGGCCTCCTGCACGCGGGCGTGGAACCGGCGGAGTAGCCGCCGGACCGGCCCTTATGTCCGGCTCCCTTATGTCCGGCTCACACGGGAAAGGTCCGGTTCGGGTAGCGTCGTCAGCATGAGGACCAGGCTGATATCCGTACGCGTGGGAGCGATGCTGTCCGGTCTGCTGCTGGCCCTGTCCGCGGGTGCGCTCGGCGGCGCCCCCGCGGCGGTCGCGGCCGACGGCGGGACCGCGGCGGTCGCGGAGGCGCTCAAGAAGGGCCCGGTCTACGTGGATCCCGGCGCCTCCGCGCAGCTGTCGCAGGGCCAGGCGGACGCCCTGGCCGCGAAGATCAAGGCGGCCGGGAAGCCGCTGTTCGTCGCCGTGCTGCCCGCCACCCCCGCCTTCCCCGCCGACAGCGTGCTGCGCACCGTCCGCACCGAGACGGGTGTCACCGGGCTCTACGCCATCCGGCTCGGCGACGGCTTCAACGCCGGGGCCGACCCGGCCGTCATGCCCCGCAACGCCGTCCGCAACCTCACCGACGCGGTCAAGGCGGGCGGGACGGTGGACGCCGCGACACAGCTGAACGCCTTCGTCGACCAGGCCCTCCCGCAGATGAAGGGCCACGCCCCGGCCTCCTGGGGCGGCGGCGGGGCGGGCGGCGGGTCCTCGGCCGGGGCGCTGATCGCCCTCGGGGCGGTGGCCGTGGTCGGCGGCGGTGGCGGCTACCTGCTGGTCAGGCGGAACCGGAAGAAGAAGGAAGAGGCCCGGCGGGAGGCCGTCGCACGGCTGAGCGTGGTGGTGGACGAGGACATCACCGCCTTCGGCGAGGAACTCGACCGGCTCGACTTCCACCCCGGCGAACCCGGCGCCGACGACGCCATGCGGGGGGACTACGAGCAGGGCCTCGACTCCTACGAGCGGGCCAAGCAGATCATGGCCTCGGTCCAGCGGCCCGAGGAGGTCCAGGGCGTGACCCAGGCGCTGGAGGACGGCCGCTCCGCGCTCGCGCGCCTCGACGCCCGGCGGCGGGGGGAGCCCGTGCCCGAGCGGCGCGCGCCCTGCTTCTTCGACCCGCGGCACGGGCCGAGCACCGAGGACGCACCGTGGGCCCCGCCCGGCGGGGCGGCGCGGACGGTACCGGTGTGCACGGCGGACGCCGTCCGGCTGCGGGACGGCCTGGACCCGGCGGTGCGCACGGTGGACACCGACCACGGGCCGCGCCCCTACTACGACGCCGGCCCGGCCTACGGCCCCTGGGCGGGCGGCTACTTCGGGGGCGGGATGCTGCCCGGCCTGCTGGTGGGCACCATGCTCGGGTCGATGATGTCCACTCCGGCCTACGCCTCCGACTTCGGCGGCGGCATCGACGGGGGCGGGTTCGAGGGGGGAGACGTCTCCGGGGCCGACTTCAACCCGTCCGACTTCGGCGGCGGGGACTTCGGCGGCGGGGGCGGCTTCGACGGGGGCGGGGGCTTCGACGGCGGGGGCGGCTGGTAGCCGCCCCCGGGGGCGCCGGTCAGGCCTGCTTGATCGCCGAGATGTCGAAGGTCAGCTTGACCTTGTCGCTGACCATCACGCCGCCGGCCTCCAGCGCGGCGTTCCAGGTCAGGCCCCAGTCGGAGCGCAGGATCTCCGCGGAGCCCTCGAAGCCCACGCGCTCGTTGCCGTACACGTCGGTGGCGGAGCCGGTGAACTCCAGGTCGATGGAGAGCGGGCGCGTGACGTCCTTGATGGTCAGGTCGCCGCTGACGCGGTAGGTGTCACCGCCGACGCGGGCCGCCGAGGTGGAGCGGAAGGTCATCAGCGGGAAGGCCTCGGCGTCGAAGAAGTCGCCGCCCAGCAGATGGGCGTCGCGGTCGGCGATGCCGGTGCTCACCGAGGCGATGGTGACGTCGATGGAGGCGGTGGAGCGCGAGGGGTCGGCGCCGTCCAGGTGCAGCGCACCCTCGTGCTGCGCGAAGCCGCCGCGGACGTTGGTCACCATCGCGTGGCGCACCGTGAAGCCGATGCTGCTGTGGGCGGCGTCGATGACGTAGTCACCGGTGAGCGCGGCGAGTGCCGGGTCGACGTCGAGCGTGGCCACTGCGCCCTGTCGGGCGGCGGCGGGGGCGGCGGTGCGGTTGCGGCGGGAGAAGAGAGCCATGACGTCCTCCTGGAAGTCCTGCGATTTGGTTCAAAGTTCAACGAGAGCAACGCTAGAGCCATTCCGTTCAAATTTCAACTACATCACCCGTTCGGGGGTCGATTTATGGGAACCCCACAAAGGCCGAAGGTCCCCGCTGGGGGAGTCCCTGCATACTCCGGCGGTTCTGTCCGGCCCGCACAGCAGGAGGGGTCCGAGACTGTGCGGAACCAACGGAGGGTTTTGACGGCCCGGCTTCGTAAGGTCGGTACATGACCGTTGTGGACCAGACTCCGAGCGAGCCGACGGACGCCCGCGGGCGCGTGGCCGAGCTGCACTCCCTCCGCGAGGAGGCCCGGCGCGGCCCCAGCGACCGCGCGACCGAGGCGCAGCACGCCAAGGGCAAGCTGACCGCCCGCGAGCGCATCGCGCTCCTGCTCGACGAGGGTTCCTTCCGGGAGGTCGAGCAGCTCCGCCGCCACCGCGCGTCCGGTTTCGGCCTGGAGGCCAAGAAGCCGTACACCGACGGTGTCATCACCGGCTGGGGCACGGTCGAGGGCCGCACGGTCTTCGTCTACGCGCACGACTTCCGCATCTTCGGCGGCGCGCTGGGCGAGGCCCACGCCACCAAGATCCACAAGATCATGGACATGGCCATCGCGGCCGGTGCCCCGCTGGTCTCGCTCAACGACGGCGCGGGCGCCCGTATCCAGGAGGGCGTCTCCGCCCTCGCCGGCTACGGCGGCATCTTCCAGCGCAACACCAAGGCCTCGGGCGTCATCCCGCAGATCTCCGTCATGCTGGGCCCCTGCGCCGGCGGCGCCGCGTACTCCCCGGCGCTCACGGACTTCGTCTTCATGGTCCGCGACACCTCGCAGATGTTCATCACCGGTCCCGACGTCGTCCGCGCCGTCACCGGTGAGGAGATCACCCAGAACGGCCTCGGCGGCGCCGACGTGCACGCCGAGACCTCGGGCGTCGCGCACTTCGCGTACGACGACGAGGAGACCTGCATCGCCGAGGTCCGCTACCTCATCACGATGCTCCCCTCGAACAACCGCGAGAACCCCCCGGTCCACGAGAACACCGACCCGGTCGACCGGCGCTCGGACGTCCTCCTGGACCTGGTCCCGGCCGACGGCAACCGCCCGTACGACATGCTCAAGGTCATCGAGGAGCTCGTCGACGACGGCGACGTCCTGGAGATCCACGAGCGCTGGGCGCGCAACATCATCTGTGCCCTGGCCCGCCTGGACGGACAGGTCGTCGGCATCATCGCCAACCAGCCCGGCCACCTCGCCGGCGTCCTGGACATCCACGCCTCCGAGAAGGCCGCGCGCTTCGTCCAGATGTGCGACGCCTTCAACATCCCGATCGTCACCCTGCTGGACGTCCCCGGCTTCCTGCCGGGCGTCGACCAGGAGCACGGCGGCATCATCCGCCACGGCGCCAAGCTGCTCTACGCGTACTGCAACGCCACGGTCCCGCGGATCTCGCTGATCCTGCGCAAGGCCTACGGCGGCGCGTACATCGTCATGGACTCCCAGTCCATCGGCGCCGACCTGACCTATGCCTGGCCCACCAACGAGATCGCCGTCATGGGCGCGGAGGGCGCGGCCAACGTGATCTTCCGCAAGCAGATCGCGGACGCCGAGGACCCCGAGGCCATGCGCGCCCGGATGGTCAAGGAGTACAAGGCCGAGCTGATGCACCCGTACTACGCGGCCGAGCGCGGCCTCGTGGACGACGTCATCGACCCCGCCGAGACCCGCGGGGTGCTCGTCAGCGCCCTCGCGATGCTCCGCACCAAGCACGCCGATCTGCCGTCTCGCAAGCACGGCAACCCGCCGCAGTAAACGAGCTGAGGAGACCTGCCAACGATGAGCACCGCCACCGACACCCTGCTGAAGGTCGAGAAGGGCAACGCCGCGCCCGAGGAGCTGGCCGCGATCACCGCGATCCTGCTCGCCCGCGCCGCCGCCACCCCCGAAGAGGTCGCCGCCACCCGCCCCTCCAGCGCCGGATGGCGCCGGCTGGAGCGCAGCCGGGGCTTCCAGGCCCCGCACAGCTGGCAGGGCTGAGCAGCAGCGCACGCCGAAAGGCCCCGCACCGTCCACGGTGCGGGGCCTTCGCCGTGTCCGCGCGCCCGTGCGCGGGCGCGCCCGCGTCCCTGTGCGCCGGTGTGCGGCGTTCCGGGTACGGCGAAGGCCCCCGTGCCAGGGCACGGGGGCCTTCCGCGGTTCCGCTCCGGTTACCGAAGCCGTGCCATGAGGGCGTGTTCGACGAGCGTGATGAGTGCGCTCTTGGCGTCGCCGCGGTGGCGGGCGTCGGTGGTGATGATGGGGGCGTCGGGGCCGATCTGGAGGGCCTCGCGGACTTCTTCGGGGGTGTAGGGCTGGTGTCCGTCGAAGCCGTTGAGGGCGATGACGAAGGGGAGGCCCGAGTTTTCGAAGTAGTCGACGGCGGGGAAGCAGTCGGCGAGGCGTCGGGTGTCGACGAGGACGACGGCGCCGATGGCGCCGCGGACGAGGTCGTCCCACATGAACCAGAAGCGGTCCTGTCCGGGGGTACCGAAGAGGTACAGGATCAGGTCCTGGTCCAGGGTGATGCGGCCGAAGTCCATGGCGACCGTGGTGGTCGTCTTGTCACCGGTGTGGGTGAGGTCGTCGATGCCGGCCGAGGCGCTGGTCATGACGGCTTCGGTGCGCAGGGGGTTGATCTCGGAGACCGCGCCGACGAACGTGGTCTTGCCCACGCCGAAGCCGCCCGCCACCACGATCTTCGCGGAGGTGGTGGAGCGAGCCGCTCCGCCGTTAGAGCTTGCGAAGTCCACTGAGCACCCTTTCGAGCAGTGTCACATCTGGCTGACCGCCGGCGGACTCGTCGCCGCCGGGCTGGTGAATGGCGACAAGGCCCGCCTCCGCCAGGTCGGCTACGAGGATGCGGGCGACACCAAGAGGAATGGAGAGAAGTGCCGAGATCTCCGCGACGGATTTGATCTCCTGGCACAGAAGGCAGATGCGCTGGTGCTCGGGCAACTGCCCTTGCAGCCGCGCGGGGTCCGCCGTGGTACTGACCAGCGCCTCGATGGCGAGCTGGTAGCGCGGCCGGGTCCGGCCGCCGGTCATCGCGTACGGACGCACCAGCGGGTTGTGCGCCTTCGGAGCCTGCGGCCGCGAGGCCCGTGGGGGCTGCTGCGGAAGCCGGTGGGGCGCCTGGGGCTGCTGGGGCTGGCCGTACGGTTGCTGCGCGTAGGGGTTCTGCTCCGGCACGGGCCGGCTGGGAGAAGAGGGGAAGTTGAAGCGGTTCTGGTCGTGCCCACCCTGCGGCTGCTGGCCGCCATAAGGATGTCCTCCGGGTGTTGTCACGTTTCCTCCTCCGACTCCAAGAACGCAGTACTCCCTGTGGAACCGCGCCACCGCACCCTACGGTGCGATGACGCGAAACGCACTGCTTGTTTGCTAGTTGAGAAGGCTTCCCTGCAGCTCCGCGCGCAGGTCCGGAGTCAGGACGCTGCCCGCGCGATCCACGAGGAGGGCCATCTCGTAGCCCACGAGGCCGATGTCGCACTCGGGGTGCGCGAGCACCGCGAGCGAGGATCCGTCGGAGACGGACATGAGGAAGAGGAATCCCCGGTCCATCTCGACCACGGTCTGGTTGACGGCGCCGCCCTCGAAGATGCGGGAGGCTCCGGCGGTCAGCGAGGTCAGACCGGAGGCCACGGCCGCCAGCTGATCGGCGCGGTCGCGCGGGAATCCGTCGGACATCGCCAGCAGAAGGCCGTCGGCGGAGACCACCACCGTGTGGGACACCCCGGGGGTGTTGTCCACGAAGTTGGTGATCAACCAGTTCAGGTTCTGCGCCGCCTGGCTCATCGCGCTCACACTAACGCTCCTGGTCATAGCTGTTACTTGACTGCTCGGAACCCGCGCTGCGTCCCTGCTGGACACCACGGCGCAGGTTGCTCAACCTGCCGCGCACGTCCTCCGGGGCGCGGGAGACCTGGGGGCCGCCCTGCGGGGTCGTCTCCGCAGCGCCCTCGACCAGGTTGGCCTTGGGCACCCGCCGAGGGAGACCGGACGAGGTGACCCCGCCCGCCTTCGGCTCACGGAGCTTGCCGGCCTGCTGCCAGCGCTCGTCGTTCGTCGAACGCCAGCCCGCGCCGGCCGCCTCGTCCTCCGGGGCCCCCTTCGGTTCGGCGGGCTGCTGCTGTCGCTGCGGCCGCTGCTCGAAGAGAGAACCGGTGGGCTCCGCTTCCTTCTGGCCCGAACCCCACTGCTGCTGGCTGCCGCGTCGCGGCAGGCCCGCCCCGGTCAACGCGTGACCGGCGTCGGCAGCGGCACCCGGACGGTCGAAGCCTACGCGGTCCACGGCCGGTTCGGGAGCGGCCGGGGGTTCCGATTCGTTCCCGTAGTCCGGCTGGTACGCCTCTGCGTAGGTGTTCTGCTCAGGCCATGCGGCCTGCGGGGACTGGTCCGCGTAGCCGCCGTCGTACGCCTGGGCGGGCTGCTGCGGGTCCTGGTGTCCGACTTCCGGATAGGCGTAGCCCTGCTCCGGGAACGCCTCGTAGGACTGCTGCTGGCCCTGCTCGGCGTACGGGGCCTCGTAGCCCTGCGCGGACGGCTGCTCGTACTCCTGGTACGGCTGGTACGCGTGCTCGGGCTGGGGTTCCGGATAGCCGTCGGCGGAGTACTGCTGCTGCTCCGGCTGCGGGGCCTGCTCCTGCCCGAAGTTGAGCTGCGCCTCCAGCGCGGCCCGGCGCTCCTCGCGGCCCAGGGACCGCACGACCGGGTCGACCGGCTTCTCCTCGCCGCCCTGGCCGCCCGGGGCCTCGTAGCGGGAGTCGTCGAAGCCGAGCTCGGCGGCGGTGCGCAGCGGGGCGGCCTGCTGGGCCTGCTGCTCGGGGATGATCGAGGAGACGGTGAAGTCGTCGTCCGGGATGCCCTCGCCGCCGCCACCGTGGGTGATGGCGTCGGGGAGCATGATCAGCGAGGTGGTGCCGGCCTGCTCGCCCGAGGGGCGCAGCTGGACGCGGATGCTGTGGCGGTCCGCCAGCCGGCCGACCACGAACAGACCCATGCGCTGCGAGATCGCGGCGTCCACGGTCGGCGGGTTGGCCAGCTTGTGGTTGATGTCCGCGAAGTCCTCGGCGGTGAGGCCGATGCCCTTGTCGTGGATCTCGATCATCACGCGGCCGTCGGGCAGACGCGTGGCGTTGACCCGGACCTTGGTCTGGGGGGAGGAGAAGGTGGTGGCGTTCTCCAGCAGCTCGGCGAGCAGGTGCACGAGGTCGGTCACGGCCTGGCCGTGGATCTCGGCCTCGGAGACGCCCGAGAGCTCGATGCGCTCGTACTGCTCCACCTCGGAGGAGGCGGCGCGCAGCACGTCGACGAGGGGCACCGGCTGGTCCCAGCGGCGGCCCGGGTTCTCACCCGCGAGGATGAGGAGGTTCTCGCCGTTGCGGCGCATACGGGTGGCCAGGTGGTCCAGGCGGAAGAGGTTCTCCAGCTGGTCCGGGTCGGCCTCGTTGTTCTCCAGGTCGGTGATGAGGGTCAGCTGGCCCTCGATCAGCGACTGGTTGCGCATGGAGAGGTTCGTGAAGATCGCGTTGACGTTGCCCCGCAGGAGCGCCTGCTCGGCGGCGAGGCGGACCGCTTCCCGGTGGACCTGGTCGAAGGCGCGCGCGACCTCGCCGATCTCGTCCTGGGAGTTGATCGGGATCGGCTCGACACGGGTGTCGACCTTGCCCGGGTCGGTGCGCGAGAGCTGGTCGACGAGCATCGGCAGGCGCTGCTCGGCGATGTCGAAGGCGGAGGTGCGCAGGCGCAGCATCGAGCGGCTCATCTGGCGGGCCATCATCGCGGCCAGGATGAAGGCGGCGAGGAGGGCCACGACCACGATGGCACCGGTCAGGATGGCGTCGCCCTGGGCCTTGTCGGAGATCGCGACCGTATCCTTGACGGCCTTGTCGAGGAGCTCGCGCTCGATCTCGGCGTAGCCGTCGAACTTGGCGGTGGCGGCGGCCTGCCAGGCCTGCGGCGTGGTGCCGGCCAGGGCGAGCTTGGAGGGCTTCTCGCCGCCGGCTATCGCCTCGGTCATGCCGGTGAGGGCGGAGCCGTTGACCACGGGCGGGGCCTTGAAGGGCGTGCCGGCCTGCTCGGCGGCCTGCTTGGCCTGCGCGAGCTTGGCGGCGCCCTCCTGCGACTTCTTGCCCATGACCTCCTTGAGCCGGTTGGTGTCCTCTTCGGTACCGGCGGCGACGTACTCGCCGGCCGCGATCTCTTCGAGGTAGGCGTAGGAGGAGAAGGCGACGAGCTGGGCCTTGCGGACGTTCTCGTCCTCGTTCGGGCGGACCAGCAGGTGGGTGCCGATGGAGCGCTGGAGCGAGTTGGCCGCCTTGGCCAGCTCGACCGCGTAGACCATGCGGCCGTAGCTGGTGACGTTCCCGGTGCCCAGGCCCAGTTCGTTGGAGAACTGCATCAGGTAGTGCTGGACCAGCACGTAGCCCTCCTCGGTCGGCACGGGGCCGGCCGAGGTCGGGAGGTTCTTCTTGGCGGACTCCGGGACGGCGTAGGCCGTCTTGCGGACCTGCTCCAGCTTGGGCTCCTCCTGGCGGAAGAGCTCCAGGCGGCGCTCCAGGCCCTGCTTCTTCGGCATGTCCTTCACGGCCGAGGCGAACTTGGCCTTGGCGGCGTCGGTGGCCGCGTAGGCCTTCGTCACGGCCTCGTTGTTGCGGTCGCCCTTGAGGAGCGGCTCGGCGCTGAGGTCGCGCTCGTTGAGGAGGGCCTGGCCGTATTCGGCCGCCGCCTGGACGATGCGGACGGTCTTCTCGGCGTCCTTCGCCTCGTTCCAGGTGTCGATGGAGCCCTTCACCTGGAAGCCGCCCATGACCAGTCCGACGAGGACGGGCACGAGGAGGATCGCGTTCAGACGCGTCGGCACCCGCCAGTTGCGGGGCGAGAGCTTGCTGGTGCTGCCGCCGCTCGCGGGTGGTTCCACGGGCACGTCGACGGGCGACATGGCCGCGCGCGGCGGCGGGGTGAAGTTGCCGCGCGCGGATTCATCCGCGGGGCTCGAGTTGCTTCGCCTCACTCGACCAACAACCTCTCGGCGGTGCTACTAGCTAGTTCGTTGAATTCCAGCACGATTAAGCGCCGTGTTCCAAACAGTTGAAACCAGCCATTCCCAGAGACCTAAGTCCCATATAAAACGGACATAAAGAGCGAGCCGCGGCAAAAACGGGGCCGGTCGTGCGCACAGCGGCACCGGGCGAACGCATGCCGTGTCCATGTGAGAGTAATTCTCTGTCGAAACGTTATGAACACCAGAGGCGGGCCGTGTCGTATGACACAGCCCGCCTCCGCGTATGGCCGGGTGTTACTTCAGCCGTGCCATGAGGGCGTGTTCGACGAGCGTGATGAGTGCGCTCTTGGCGTCGCCGCGGTGGCGGGCGTCGGTGGTGATGATGGGGGCGTCGGGGCCGATCTGGAGGGCCTCGCGGACTTCTTCGGGGGTGTAGGGCTGGTGTCCGTCGAAGCCGTTGAGGGCGATGACGAAGGGGAGGCCCGAGTTTTCGAAGTAGTCGACGGCGGGGAAGCAGTCGGCGAGGCGTCGGGTGTCGACGAGGACGACGGCGCCGATGGCGCCGCGGACGAGGTCGTCCCACATGAACCAGAAGCGGTCCTGTCCGGGGGTACCGAAGAGGTACAGGATCAGGTCCTGGTCCAGGGTGATGCGGCCGAAGTCCATGGCGACCGTGGTGGTCGTCTTGTCACCGGTGTGGGTGAGGTCGTCGATGCCGGCCGAGGCGCTGGTCATGACGGCTTCGGTGCGCAGGGGGTTGATCTCGGAGACCGCGCCGACGAACGTGGTCTTGCCCACGCCGAAGCCGCCCGCCACCACGATCTTCGCGGAGGTGGTGGAGCGAGCCGCTCCGCCGTTAGAGCTTGCGAAGTCCACTGAGCACCCTTTCGAGCAGCGTAACGTCCGGCGTTCCGCCGGCCTCTCCATTGCCCGGCTGGTGGATCGCCACCATGCCGGCCTCCGCCAGGTCGGCGACGAGGATGCGGGCCACACCGAGCGGCATCGACAGCAGCGCGGAGACCTCCGCGACCGACTTCACCTCGCGGCACAGGGTGCAGATGCGCTGGTGTTCCGGCAGCAGGCCGGACAGGTGCATCGGGTCTGCCGTCGTGCTGACCAGCGCCTCTATGGCGAGCTGGTAGCGCGGCCGGGTCCGGCCGCCGGTCATCGCGTACGGACGCACCAGCGGCTGGTCGCCTTCCGAGTACGAATCTCCGTACGCATCGGGATAGGCGGGGGGCGGGGTCATTGATCCTCCGGGCTGGACAGCAGTGGTCAGCGTGCCGTCTGACGGGGCGGCCGGTGGGGGGGACTTGATGACGGCCTTCGGGGGTACTGGGGTTCCGGGACGCGGTCCCGGTCCTCCCGGCCGGAAGTACCGTCCGGCCGGGAGAGGGGGTGTCAGGTGAGCAGGCTTCCCTGGAGCTCCGCGCGCAGGTCCGGGGTGAGGACGTTGCCGGCGCGGTCCACGAGGAGGGCCATCTCGTAGCCCACGAGGCCGATGTCGCACTCGGGGTGCGCCAGGACGGCCAGCGAGGACCCGTCGGAGACGGACATGAGGAAGAGGAATCCCCGGTCCATCTCCACCACGGTCTGGTTGACGGCGCCGCCCTCGAAGATCCGGGAGGCCCCGGCGGTCAGCGAGGTCAGACCGGAGGCCACGGCCGCCAGCTGGTCGGCGCGGTCGCGGGGGAACCCTTCGGACATGGCCAGAAGGAGTCCGTCGGCGGAGACCACCACCGTGTGGGACACCCCGGGGGTGTTGTCCACGAAGTTGGTGATCAACCAGTTCAGGTTCTGTGCCGCCTGGCTCATCGAGCTCAACTATCGCTCCTGCTGGTAAGTGGGGTCGATGGGGTAACTGCCGGTCGCCGGGCCGGATCCGCCGGCCTGCCGTCCCTGCTGGATACCGCGTCGGAGGTTGGTGAGACGGCCGCGCACGTCGTCCGGGGCGCGCGACACCTGCGGCCCGGCCGGAGCTTCGGCCTGCTGCTGGGCGGTGCCGGCGACGAGGTTGGCCCGCGGCACCCGCCGGGGGAGCCCCGAGGTGGTGATCCCCCCGGCGGCGGGCTGGCGCACGCGCTCGGCCTGCCGCATCAGCTCGTCATTGGGGGAGGACCGCCAGCTGACCGTCGGCGTGCTGCCGGTGACCGCCGTGGCGGGCTCGGCCGCGGGCTCCTGTCCCCGCTGCGGCAGCGGCTGCTGCTGCTGGGGGGCCGGCGCCTGCTGGGGCTGCTGCGGAACGGCCGGGACCTGTCCGGCGGACGGGCCGCCGTTCTGGCCGGACCAGTTCGGGTCCAGCGTATCGAAGATCGGACCGCGCAGTTCACCACCGGGCTGGGCCTGGGCCGGCGGCAGCGCCTCCGGCTGGTACGCCTGCGGGAGCTGCGGGGCCTCGGCACGCGGAGCCGGCATGGGCACGGGGGCGTAGCCGCCGGGCTGCCGGTCCTGGGGCTGCTGGTCCGCGTACCCGCCGGCACCGGGGCCGCCGGGGCCGCCGGGGCGGGCGAACTGGCCCGTCGAGGACGGGTCCAGGGGGCCGCCCGCCTGCGGGCGCTCGAACTGCCCGGTGGCGGACGGGTCCTGGGGACCGCGTACCTCGGGGCGCTCGAACTGGCCCGTCGTGGAGCCGACGGGGGTACCGCCGGCGGCCTGCGGGTACGGGGCGTTGAAGTCGGGGCGGGCGAACTCCGCCGTCGAACCGGGGCCCGACAGCTCGTCGTGGCCGCGCGGGGCCTCCTGCCCGGCCTGGCCGGCACCCCAGCTCGTGGCCTGCGGCATCCCGGCGGCCGGGCCGCCCGCGCCCGGAAGCTCCGGACGGGCCGCGGCGCCGCCCTGCGGCGGCAGCTGCGGACGCCGGCGCTTGACGGGGGCTGCGGGGCCCTGCTGCTGAGGGGCCTGCCCGGGCTGCTGCTGGCCGAAGCCGGGGCCGCCCTGGGGCTGCTGCTGGGGACGCTCGAAGCCGCTGCCCTGGGCCGGGAAGACACCCGGGCCGGAGGCCTGGGGCACGCCCGAGGGACGGGCCTGCGGACCGCTGAAGAGGTTGTTGTCCTGGGCGGCCGGAGCGCCGGCGGGGCCGCCCTGCCCGCGGGTGGGCAGCGGGGCACCGCCGCCGAAGCCGCCCTGGCCCTGGCCCGTGGGGGCGCCGGGGCCGCCCTGCGGACGCGGGCCCTGGCCCTGCGGACGCTGCTGCTGACCGCCGGCCTGGCCGCCCTGGCCCGGCAGCGCCGGACGCTGGCCGCCGCCGACCTGACCGCGCTGCTGGCCCGCGCCCACGGGGGGACGCGCGCCGGTGCCGGGCCCCGAGCCCTGGCCGCCGGGAGCACCCTGGCCGCCCTGCGGGCCGCCCTGGCCCGGCATCGGACCCGGCTTCTTGCCGCCCTGGGCGACGTCCACCGGGAGCATGACGAGCGCGGTCGTACCGCCCGAGTCGGAGGGGCGCAGCTGGATGCGGATGCCGTGTCGCAGGGACAGTCGGCCGACCACGAACAGGCCCATGCGGCGGGAGACGGAGACGTCCACGGTCGGCGGCGACGCGAGCCGCTCGTTGATCGCGGCGAGGTCCTCGGGGGACAGGCCGATACCGGTGTCGTGGATCTCGACGAGCACGCGGCCGTCCGGCAGCGCGTGACCGGTGACCTTGACCTTCGTCTGCGGGGAGGAGAACGAGGTGGCGTTCTCCAGCAGCTCGGCGAGGAGGTGCACGAGGTCGTTGACGACGCGGCCGGCGACATCGGTGCCGGGCACCGCCGCCAGTTCGATGCGCTCGTACTGCTCCACCTCGGACGCCGCGGCGCGGAGCACGTCGACGAGCGGGACGGGGCGGGTCCACCGGCGGCCCGGCTCCTCACCCGCGAGGACGAGGAGGTTCTCACCGTTACGCCGCATTCGGGTGGCGAGGTGGTCGAGCTTGAAGAGCGAGGAGAGCTGGTCCGGGTCGGCCTCGCGCGACTCCAGTTCGGAGATGAGCGACAGCTGACGCTGGATGAGGCCCTGGGAGCGGCGCGAGAGGTTGGTGAACATCGCGTTGACGTTGCCCCGGAGGAGGGCCTGCTCGGCGGCGAGGCGGACGGCCTCGCGGTGCACGTCGTCGAAGGCCGCGGCCACCTGGCCGATCTCGTCGCGGGTGTGCAGGCCGACGGACTCCACGGAGGTGTCGACGTCCTGCGGGTCCGACTCCGAGAGCTGCTTGACGAGCTCGGGCAGGCGGTCCTGGGCGACGCGCGTCGCGGTGTCCTGGAGGCGGCGCAGCGAGCGGATCATGGACCGCGCCATGACGAAGGCGCCGACGAGGGAGACACCGAGGACGAGGAGGATCAGGGCACCGTTGATGATGGCGTCCTGCTGCGAGGCGTTCTTCAGCTCGCGGGCCTTCTGCTCCATGTCCTCGAGCAGGGTCAGCTCGATGACCTTCATGGCCTGGAGCTTGGTGTCGTCGGCGTCGTACCAGTCCATCCAGGACCGGTTCTTCTCCTTGAGGAACTGCCCCTGCGTGCTCAGGACGCGGCGGGCGTAGTGGTCGGCGCTGCCGATCTCGCTGTTGCCGTCGCCGAGCGCCGCGAGGAGCTCCTCGGGCTTGCCCTGGTAGACGAGTTCGAAGGTCTTCTTCGCCTGGCTCTCGCCGCGGAGCGCGGAGAGGCCGTAGAGGCGGTCGTTCTCATCGAGCTTGCCGGGCTTGTCGCTGCTCTCGAGGAGCGAGGCGGCGATGACGGCGCGCTGGATGGAGGCGTACTCCTTGGCGGAGGAGAAGGCGGCCAGGGCGCGGGTGCGCTTGATCATCTCCGGGTTGGAGGTGGCCTGTGCCATGTCCTGCGACAGCGAGAGCAGCGAGACGATCAGCGAGTTGTACTCGGTGACCGTCTGCTGGGCGCCGTTCATGTACGCCTTTTTGCGGATGTCCTCGATGCCGGTGAGCTGGCGGCCGATCTGCAGGATGTTGTTGCGGATCGACTTGAGGGTCTCGTCCTTGTCCTGCGCGCTGTCGACCTTGTCGGTCGCGGCGGCGAAGGCCTTGGCGGCGGCGTCGGTCTGGTCGCGGACGCCCTGGACGAGGCTGTTCGCCTTGCCGTCCTTGGTGATCGACATCGGGCCGGCCGACTTGTCCCGCTCCTCCTGGAGCATGGCGGCCAGGTTGGTGGCCTGCCGGGTCATGGTCGTCAGCAGCTGCATGTGGTCCAGCTGTGCGATGTCGTTGAGCGAGTCGTTGATGCGGAAGCCACCGAGGGTGGTGGCCGCGACGACGGGCAGGGTCAGCAGCGACACCAGTCGCGTGCTGATGCGCCAGTTCTGCATCGCGAGGCGGGAACCCTTGCTGGGGACCTTGGGTATCGCCTCGTCCTGCTCGACGGTCTCGGCCTTGGCCTTGCCCTTCGACCGGCCGGCCTTCGGGGCCTTGCCGGACTTCCCGCGGCCCTTGGCCTTGCCCGAGGGGGTGGTTTCGAGCCCCGCCCCTTCGAGTGCCGGGCCGCGGCCCGGGGCGTGCTGGGGCGAGGCGCCACGGTCGGTCCCGCCGAGCGGCTCCTGCTCCGCCGCAGCTTCCCCTCGGCCCTGAAGGGCCTGGGGAGACCCCTTGCCATCCCTCTTGAATCGTCCCTGCACTAGCGTCGCAACCTCTGGACCAGGCGCCCCACCGGATGAGCGGCGGAACGGTGTCGAGTCGTGGGGCACTGACGGCCCCATGGTGGTCGTCGGTGACCGGCGCGTTTCCCTGTCGATACCGCCGCGCTCGGCGCTCTCTTGCGCCACCTGCGCGCCGGCTGATACCCGCGGCGGTCTCGCGAATTCCAGCACAGAGGGGGATCTCCAACAAGGTGCGCGTGTCGCCCCGGCGAGCCGGTCACGGCTTGTGACGGGCGTGCTACGCGATGTGGAAGTCCAATGCGGAGGAATCGGACTTACGTCAACCAAAGCTCGCGTCTGGCAAGGTGTCCCAGTCGAGATGATCAGGAGCGGAATGCTGCATTCAGTGGCGCAATGTCCGTTTCGGGGGCGGCAATTGACTGTCAGTTATGTCCGTATTGCCCGCTCGCTGGTGAGGAAACTCACATGACTATGGCTGTTACTTACCGGTTCAGTCGGGGATTCGGATGTTTAGCCTTGCCTGTTAAAGGGTTGGCGCCACATCCGGCGCAGCAGACGACCCGCACCCCACCAGCGAGCCGAGGGCCCGAAACTCCGATGAAGACGACGTCGATGATCCGCAACATAGCCAACCCCCGCCGCACCACCCTCGCGCACCTCAAGGACGCCGAGGAGCTGCAGGCGGCCCCGGCCAACCCGGAGCACCGCGTCGAGCTGCCCACCCAGACCGCGAACCCGCGCCGCACCGTCCTCATGGACGCGCCGGTGGCCGCCGCGCAGCAGTAAAGGAGCGCGAAGCGCCGGCCCCCACCGCGTTAGCCTGGAGTCCGCAGACTCCAGCCAGCGGAAACACAAGAGGGGCAGACGCAGCAGGTGCGCATCGCCAGGTTCTCGATCGACGGCAACGTCGCGTTCGGCGCGGTCGAGGGCAGCACTGCCCCCGGCGCCGAAGGCGAGCTCGTCCTCGACATCATCAAGGGCATCCCGTTCGCGGACTTCGAGCTCTCCGGCACGAAGGTCCCGCTGAGCAAGGTCCGGCTGTTGCCGCCCGTGCTCCCGAACAAGGTCGTGGCCGTCGGCCGCAACTACGCGGAGCACGCGGCGGAGCTCGGCAACGAGCTCCCCGAGGCACCCATCACCTTCTTCAAGCCCTCCACCTCGGTGGTGGGCTCCGGCGACCCGATCGTCTACCCCTCCTTCTCCCAGGACGTCCACCACGAGGCGGAGCTCGCCGTGGTCATCGGCCGCATGTGCCGTGAGGTCCCGAAGGAGCGCGTCAAGGAGGTCGTCCTCGGCTACACCTGCGCCAACGACGTCACCGCCCGCGACGTCCAGCAGCGGGAGAAGCAGTGGGCCCGGGCCAAGGGCTTCGACAGTGCCTGCCCCCTCGGCCCCTGGATCGAGACCGACCTGGACCCGTCCGACCTGACGGTCCAGTGCACCGTCAACGGCGAACAGCGCCAGCTCGGCCGCACCAGCGACATGGTCCGCTCCGTCGAGGACCTGGTCGTGCACATCAGCGAGGCCATGACGCTGCTCCCGGGCGACGTCATCCTCACGGGGACCCCGGCCGGAGTCGGCCCCCTCAACGTCGGCGACGAGGTCGCCGTCACCATCGAAGGCATCGGCACTCTCACCAACAGGGTGATCAAGCGTGGCTAACGCGAACGTCCGCGTACGTTTCTGTCCCTCCCCGACCGGCAACCCCCACGTGGGCCTGGTCCGCACCGCCCTCTTCAACTGGGCGTTCGCCCGCCACCACGGCGGTACGTTCGTCTTCCGCATCGAGGACACCGACGCGGCCCGCGACTCCGAGGAGTCGTACGTCCAGCTGCTCGACTCGCTGCGCTGGCTGGGCTTCACCTGGGACGAGGGCCCCGAGGTCGGCGGCCCGCACGCCCCGTACCGGCAGTCCGAGCGGATGGACATCTACAAGGACGTCGCGCAGAAGCTCCAGGACGGCGGCTACGCCTACCCCTGCTACTGCACCACCGAGGAGCTCGACACCCGCCGCGACGCCGCCCGCGCCGCCGGCAAGCCCTCCGGCTACGACGGCCACTGCCGCGAGCTGACCTCCGAGCAGGTCGCCGCCTACGAGGCCGAGGGCCGCACCTCCATCGTCCGCTTCCGGATGCCCGACGAGACCATCACCTTCACGGACCTGGTCCGCGGCGAGCTCTCCTTCACCCCGGAGAACGTGCCGGACTTCGGCATCGTCCGCGCGAACGGCGCCCCGCTCTACACGCTGGTCAACCCGGTCGACGACGCGCTGATGGAGATCACGCACGTCCTGCGCGGCGAGGACCTGCTCTCCTCCACCCCGCGCCAGATCGCCCTCTACAAGGCGCTGATCGAGCTGGGCGTCGCCAAGGGCACCCCGCAGTTCGGCCACCTGCCGTACGTGATGGGCGAGGGCAACAAGAAGCTCTCCAAGCGCGACCCCGAGTCCTCGCTCAACCTCTACCGCGAGCGCGGCTTCCTCCCCGAGGGCCTGCTGAACTACCTCTCGCTCCTCGGCTGGTCCTTCTCCAAGGACCAGGACATCTTCTCGATCGAGGAGATGGTGGCGAAGTTCGACATCGACGGCGTCAACGCCAATCCGGCGCGCTTCGACCTCAAGAAGGCCGAGGCGATCAACGCCGACCACATCCGCCGCCTGGACCCGAAGGCCTTCGCGGACGCCTGCGCCCCGTGGCTGCGGGCCCCGCACGCCAACTGGGCGCCCGAGGACTTCGACGCCGCCGCCTGGGACCGGATCGCCCCGCACGCCCAGACCCGTGTGACCGTCCTCTCGGACATCACCGCGAACGTGGACTTCCTCTTCCTCAAGGAGCCCGTCGAGGACCAGGCGTCCTGGGACAAGGCGATGAAGGGCGAGCCCGCGGCCCTGCTCACCACGGCCCGGGAGAACCTCCTCGCCGCCGACTGGGCGGACCCGGAGTCGCTCAAGCAGGCCGTCCTGACCGCCGGCGAGGCCCACGGCCTCAAGCTCGGCAAGGCCCAGGCCCCGGTCCGCGTCGCCGTCACCGGCCGCACCGTCGGCCTGCCGCTCTTCGAGTCCCTGGAGATCCTGGGCAAGGAGCGCTCGATCGCGCGCATCGACGCGGCCCTGGCGAAGCTCGCCGCCTGACCCGCGCCCTTCCGAAGGGGCGGCGGCCGACCCGGCCGCCGCCCCTTCGGCGTTCCCGCACGCCCCCCCACAGGGGGCGCGGTGATAACGCCCACACCGGCCGGCGCCCGCCGCCCGCACCGCGCCCGGCCGCGGGTGTGACGCGGCCCACCCGGCGGGGCGCCGGACCGCGGCGCGGCCCGGCGGGGTGTGACGCGGCCCACGGCGCGGCCGGGTTTCCCGTCCTGCCCCCGCGCGCCCCCGCCCGGGCGTAGGCTCGCCGGTATGCCGATCCGCGCCGTGCTGTGGGACATCGACGACACCCTCTTCGACTACACGGGGGCCGATGCGGCCGGGCTGGCGCAGCACCTGCGCGACGAGGGCCTCGGGGAGCGCCACGGAACCCCCGCCGAGGCCCTGGCCGAGTGGCGGCGGGTCACGGAGCTGCACTGGGCGCGCTTCGCCGCCGGCGAGGTCACCTTCAGGGGCCAGCGCCAGGACCGGGTGCGGGACTTCCTGGGCGACCCCGGCCTGAGCGACGAGGAGGCCGACGACTGGTTCGACCGCTACGTCGCGCACTACCAGGCCGCCTGGGCCCTCTTCCCGGACGTCCTGCCCGCCCTGGACGCCCTCGCCGGCCGCTACCGGCACGGCGTGCTCTCCAACTCCTCCGAGGTCAACCAGGACCCCAAGCTGCGCCGCCTCGGCCTGCGCGACCGCTTCGAGGTGCTGGTGTGCGCGGCCGAGCTCGGGGTCAGCAAGCCCGACGCCGCGGCCTTCCTCGCCGCCTGCGGAGCGCTCGGGCTGCCCCCGGCCGAGGTGGCGTACGTGGGGGACCAGCCGGAGATCGACGCGCGCGGCGCCCGCGACGCGGGACTGACCGCCGTCTGGCTCGACCGGGACGGCGGACGGGGGCCCGGACCCGCGGGCGTCCACCGGATCGAGGGGCTCGAACGGCTCCCCGGGCTGCTGGCCGCTGATACCCGTTTTGGAGCACGGTCAGGCATCCGGTAATGTTCTTTCTGCGCCGGGGAGACGGGCCGAAAGGCCGGAAACCGGAGGCGCTAACCAAACGAAAGGCCCCCAGGGGCTTGAAGTTCGGTGGGCTATAGTGTAATTGGCAACACGAGGGTTTCTGGTTCCCTTATTCTAGGTTCGAGTCCTGGTAGCCCAGCGCAGTGCAGCAGTAACGCAGTGCTTTGCCCCCGTTGTGTAGCGGCCTAGCACGCCGCCCTCTCAAGGCGGTAGCGCCGGTTCGAATCCGGTCGGGGGTACAGATCCTTCCCGCAGGATCTCCAGGGTCGCTCCCGGAGGTTTTGATGCAGGATCGCTAGGGCCCCCGTTGTGTAGCGGCCTAGCACGCCGCCCTCTCAAGGCGGTAGCGCCGGTTCGAATCCGGTCGGGGGTACCAAGGTCTGGCAGGTCTAGACCATTGGGCTATAGTGTAATTGGCAACACGAGGGTTTCTGGTTCCCTTATTCTAGGTTCGAGTCCTGGTAGCCCAGCGCAGTACCGCAGTAAAGCTAGCCCCCGTTGTGTAGCGGCCTAGCACGCCGCCCTCTCAAGGCGGTAGCGCCGGTTCGAATCCGGTCGGGGGTACATGAGGAAGAGGCCCTCCGCGATCATCGCGGAGGGCCTCTTCGTCGTTCCCGGGCGGGTCGCGCCGGAAGGCCGCCGGCTCCGGGGACAAGTGTGGGCCCGGGGGCGCGAGTTCGGACGTGTGCGGCGTCGTGCGCGCCCCCGGGCCCGGGGGTGGGGTGGGAAACGGGCGGGATCAGCCGGAGCGGCGCAGGGCCTCCGTCAGGCGGGCGGCCGCGTCGATGACGGCCTGGGCGTGCATGCGCCCCGGGTGCCGGGTCAGGCGCTCGATCGGGCCGGAGACCGACACGGAGGCCACCACGCGGTTCGAGGGGCCGCGCACCGGCGCCGAGACGGACGCCACGCCGGGCTCCCGCTCGCCGATCGACTGGGCCCAGCCGCGGCGCCGTACGCCCGACAGGGCCGTCGCCGTGAAGCGCGCGCCCTGCAGCCCGCGGTGGAGCCGCTCGGGCTCCTCCCAGGCCATCAGGATCTGCGCCGCCGATCCGGCCTTCATCGGGAGCGTGGAGCCCACCGGGACGGTGTCCCGCAGGCCCGACAGCCGCTCGGCGGCCGCCACGCAGATGCGCATGTCGCCCTGACGCCGGTAGAGCTGCGCGCTCTCGCCCGTCACGTCCCGGAGGTGCGTGAGCACCGGTCCCGCCGTGGCCAGCAGGCGGTCCTCGCCGGCCGCGGCGGCGAGCTCCGCCAGCCGCGGGCCGAGGATGAACCGGCCCTGCATGTCCCTCGCCACCATCCGGTGGTGTTCCAGTGCCACGGCGAGGCGATGTGCCGTGGGTCGTGCGAGCCCTGTCGCCGCGACCAGCCCGGCGAGGGTGGCCGGACCGGACTCCAGTGCGCTCAATACCAGAGCTGCCTTGTCGAGAACGCCGACGCCGCTAGAGTTGTCCATGAAACGATATTCACGTCTCACACTGTGAAACGCAAGTTCAAATTTTCCAAGAACGAGCGAGTCTGTATGTACGGGTCCACGAACCACTGGATCCGGGACGGTGAGCCGGAGGGAAAGAGCGATGGGTAGGACACTCGCGGAGAAGGTCTGGGACGACCATGTCGTCCGGCGCGCCGAGGGCGAGCCCGATCTCCTCTTCATTGATCTCCACCTGCTGCACGAGGTGACCAGCCCGCAGGCCTTCGACGGGCTGCGGCAGGCCGGCCGCAAGGTCCGGCGACTGGACCTCACCATCGCCACCGAGGACCACAACACCCCCACCCTCGACATCGACAAGCCGATCGCGGACCCGGTCTCCCGGGCCCAGCTGGAGACGCTGCGCAAGAACTGCGCCGAGTTCGGTGTCCGCCTGCACTCGCTGGGCGACGTCGAGCAGGGTGTCGTGCACGTGGTGGGCCCGCAGCTCGGCCTGACCCAGCCGGGCACCACCGTGGTCTGCGGTGACTCCCACACCTCCACGCACGGCGCCTTCGGCGCGCTGGCCTTCGGCATCGGCACCAGTCAGGTCGAGCACGTGCTGGCCACCCAGACGCTGCCGCTGGCCCGCCCGAAGACGATGGCGATCACCGTCACCGGCGAGCTGGCCGAGGGCGTCACCGCCAAGGACCTGATCCTGGCGATCATCGCCAAGATCGGCACCGGTGGCGGCCAGGGCTACGTCCTGGAGTACCGCGGCGAGGCCGTCGAGAAGCTCTCGATGGAAGCCCGCATGACCATCTGCAACATGTCGATCGAGGCCGGCGCCCGCGCGGGCATGATCGCCCCCGACCGGACCACCTTCGACTACCTGGAGGGCCGCGACCACGCCCCGACGGGCGAGGACTGGGACGCGGCGGTCGCCTACTGGAAGACCCTGCGCACCGACGACGACGCCGTCTTCGACGCCGAGGTCGTCATCGACGGCGCCGCGCTCTCCCCGTTCGTCACCTGGGGCACCAACCCGGGCCAGGGCGCGCCCCTGTCGGCGAGCGTCCCCGACCCGGCTTCGTACGAGGACGCTTCGGAGCGCCTCGCCGCCGAAAAGGCCCTGGAGTACATGGGGTTGACGGCCGGACAGCCGCTGCGCGAGATCAAGGTCGACACCGTCTTCGTAGGTTCCTGCACCAACGGCCGCATCGAGGACCTGCGCGCCGTCGCCGGCATCATCGGGGGCCGCAAAGTCGCCGACGGGGTACGGATGCTGGTCGTCCCGGGCTCCGTCCGGGTCGCGCTCCAGGCCGTCGAGGAGGGCCTGGACAAGGTCTTCAAGGACGCCGGCGCCGAATGGCGGCACGCGGGCTGCTCCATGTGCCTGGGCATGAACCCCGACCAACTGGCCCCCGGTGAGCGTTCCGCGTCCACCTCCAACCGCAACTTCGAGGGCCGGCAGGGCAAGGGCGGGCGGACCCACCTGGTCTCCCCGCAGGTGGCCGCCGCCACCGCGGTGCTGGGCCACCTGGCCTCGCCCGCCGACCTGTCCGACGCCAACGCCACCGCCGGAGTCTGAGCCATGGAAGCCTTCACCACCCACACCGGCCGCGCCGTCCCGCTGCGCCGCAGCAACGTCGACACCGACCAGATCATCCCGGCCCACTGGCTGAAGAAGATCACCCGCGACGGATTCGAGGACGGGCTCTTCGAGGCCTGGCGCAAGGACCCGGAGTTCGTCACCAACCGCCCCGAGCGCGCCGGCGCGACCGTGCTGGTCGCCGGCCCCGACTTCGGTACCGGCTCCTCCCGCGAGCACGCCGTCTGGGCCCTGCAGAACTTCGGGTTCAAGACGGTCATCTCCTCCCGCTTCGCCGACATCTTCCGCGGCAACTCGCTGAAGAACGGTCTGCTGACCGTCGTCCTGCCGCAGGAGACCGTCGACCGGCTGTGGGAGCTCACCGAGGCCGTCCCGAGCGCCGAGATCACCGTCGACCTGGTCGACCGGAAGGTCCGAGCCGAGGGCATCGAGGCGGAGTTCGAACTCGACGACAACGCGCGCTGGCGTCTGCTGGAAGGACTGGACGACATCTCGCTCACCCTTCAGAACGAAGCCGACATCGACGCCTACGAAAGCACCCGCCCGGCCTTCAAGCCGCGTACGATTCGCGTCTGATTCCTGCCTGATCAGCGCTTATTCGCCTTCGGGTGATCACGTCGGCAACACTGTGCCCCCCGCCTTCCGGCGGGGGGCACAGCCGTATGTTGAGGCCCCGTGAGGCGACAACTCGCCCCAGATGGCACAATCTGTGCATGGAACGCGACAGTCAACTCGAGCTCTACGAACTCGTCGCGGACCGGTTGAAAGAAGCACACACCAGGGTGCGCGCACTGCAAGTCCCGGAGGGCGTAAGGATGGCGCTGTCCCGGAAGCTGTTGGTCGTCACTGCCGCGTCGAAGCACGATCTCGCCGATGCGGCAAGGCGCCTGGACAGGTTGATGAAGGACCTCGACGAGGGTCGATTCCCTGAAGGCGACTGATGCGAAGGAACTCCGTAACGGCTCACAGCGTTGCGGCACTAGGGTGATTAGCCCGTTTCGTGTTTGATTTGCGGTATATATCCGCCTAACGTGCGAAATAAGCTTGAACACATTCGTTCTGGCGAGGTCTCCGAAGGGGAAGACGTGAACAAGGCGCAGCTCGTAGAAGCGATTGCCGACAAGCTGGGCGGCCGCCAGCAGGCCGCCGACGCGGTCGACGCGGTACTGGACGCGATGGTCCGCGCGGTCGTCGCGGGCGACCGGGTCTCGGTCACGGGCTTCGGCTCGTTCGAGAAGGTGGACCGTCCGGCCCGCTACGCCCGCAACCCGCAGACGGGTGAGCGCGTCCGGGTCAAGAAGACCTCCGTTCCCCGCTTCCGCGC
Source organism: Streptomyces sp. NPDC096136 (assembly GCF_044763325.1). Classification (NCBI taxonomy): domain Bacteria; kingdom Bacillati; phylum Actinomycetota; class Actinomycetes; order Kitasatosporales; family Streptomycetaceae; genus Streptomyces; species Streptomyces sp. NPDC096136. The sequence goes on from NZ_JBIWFZ010000016.1 coordinate 27,788, forward strand.
GGGTCAGGGCTTCAAGGACCTGGTCAGCGGCACCAAGAAGCTCCCCAAGGGCGACGAGGTGGCCGTGAAGAAGGCCCCGAAGGGCAGCCTCTCGGGCGGTGCCTCGGCCACGGTCAAGAAGGCCGCCGCCAAGAAGGCCACCACCGCCAAGAAGGCCGCCGCCAAGACCACGGCCACCAAGACCGCCGCGAAGAAGACCACGGCCAAGAAGGTCACCGCGACCGTCAAGAAGACGGCCGCGAAGACCACGGTCGCGAAGAAGGCCGCGGCCACCGCCAAGAAGGCGGCCCCGGCGAAGAAGACCACGACGGCGGCCAAGAAGACCACCGCCACCGCGAAGAAGACCGCCCCGGCGGCCAAGAAGGCCACCGCGACGAAGGCGCCCGCCAAGAAGACGACGACGCGCAAGGCCACCGCGAAGAAGACCACCGCCCGCAAGAAGTAAGGGCACGAGTCACACACGCCGGGCCGGCTTCCCCCCGGGGGAAGCCGGCCCGCGGTGCGTTCCTTCGCAGGTCACAGGGGGGCGGGCGGTTCCGCCGATGTCAGAACGTCTGCAGGGTGACCAGGGTGATCCGCAGGCCGGCGCCCTCGCCGTCCGTCTCGATGCGCACCCGCTGCCCGGGCCGCAGCATCAGCAGGCCGCCCGCGTCGAAGGCCTCGGCCCCGAAGGGCACCGGGGTGCCGTCGTCCAGCAGCACGCTGCCACTGCGGGTCTGGGAGTCGTACGTGTACGCGGTCGCCTGCATGAGCGCACTGTATCGGGCCGTGTGCCGGCCCACGCCGAGGGAGAGGGCCCTGCGCAGGTCCGGCCCCGTGTCCACGTCCCTGCGCACGCTCTCGACGTCCTCCAGGGCTATTTCCACCGCCCCCGAGGCGGAATGCCGGGCCCGGGACGGGCCGCCGAACGCCGGTGCCAATTCCACGTCCGGACCGGCGGAAAGGAGAGTCGTCCCGATTCCCGCCGCATCCGCCAGAAATGCCCGGGGAAATACGGAGGCGATATCGAGCACACGTAGCAATTCCGGAGGGCGCAGTGCGGGCAGGTCCGCGTTCATCGCGGCGAGCCGTGCTCCCGGCCGCCCGGCGCGCACGGCCCGCGCGCCGTGGTCCAGTGCGGCGTTGAGCCCCGCCCCCGGGGCGTCCGGCACGATCCGCGCCCCCAGCCGGGCCAGCTCCGCCCCCGCCTCGGCGTCGTCCGTGACGACCACCACATCCGCGACCGAGGCGCAGGCCAGCGCCCCCGCCACCGTGTCCTGGGCGAAGGCCAGGGCCAGTCCCGGACGGGACGCGCCCACGGCGTCCGCCAACCGGCTCTTGGCCAGCACCAGGGGCTTCAGCGGGACCACCAGGCTCCAGACGGCGTTCGTGGCGGGCTCCTTCGCTCCGGTGCGCGGCCGTACCCGCCCCGGCCAAGGGCGGGGGTCACGGCCCGGTCATCAGTCGGCCCATTGTCGCCTCAGACCGTCCTGAGGGGGGCCCGGCGGTCCGGGCGGGGCGTACGGTGTTCTCGACAGAGACCGGACCCGGGGCGACACTTGTCCGGCCCATGAGGTGCCGAGCTCCCCCAGCCACCGCTGGGAGGTGCCCCACGCCCCGGTCCTAGAGGAAGGTGCTCCGAGTGTCCCGCCGCAGAATCGGCTTCTGGTACCGCCTGGCGGCGGTCATCGCAAAACCGCCGCTGGTGGTGCTCTTCAAGCGGGACTGGCGGGGAATGGAGCACATTCCGGCCGACGGCGGCTTTATCACCGCCGTCAATCACAACTCGTATCTGGACCCGCTGTCCTACGCGCACTTCCAGTACAACACCGGCCGGGTGCCCCGATTGCTGGCCAAGGCCGGACTCTTCAAGGTGCCTTTCGTCGGCGCGATCCTGCGCGGATCGGGACAGATCCCGGTCTACCGCGAGACCACCAACGCCCTGGACGCATTCCGGGCCGCCGTGGAGGCCGTCGAGCGCGGCGAATGCGTCGCCTTTTACCCCGAGGGCACCCTCACCCGGGACCCGGAGATGTGGCCGATGGCCGGCAAGACCGGTGTCGCCCGCGTGGCGCTGATCACCAAGGCCCCGGTCATTCCGGTGGCCCAGTGGGGCGCCAACCTCGTGATGCCGCCGTACGCCAAGGAGAACAAGGTCCGCCTGTTCCCCCGCAAGACCCTCCGGGTGCTCGCGGGGCCGCCCGTGGACCTCTCGGCGTTCTACGGCCAGGAGCCCACGCCCGAGGTCCTCAAGGGGGCCACCGAGGCCATCATGGCCGACATCACGAAGCTCCTGGAGGAGCTCCGCGGCGAGCGGGCCCCCGACCAGCCGTACGACCACCGCAAGGCCCGCGCCCAGCAGCGGCGCGACGCCCGGGGGGAGGGTTCCAAGTGACGCGTCCCGTCAAGGCAGCCGTGTTCTCGGCGGGCTCCTGGGGCACCGCCTTCGGCATGGTGCTCGCCGACGCCGGCTGCGAGGTCACCCTGTGGGCCCGCCGCCCGGAGGTCGCCGAGGCCATCAACACCGGCCGCACCAACCCGGACTACTTCCCCGGCGTGGAGCTCCCGGCGAACCTGCGCGCCACCACCGACCCGGCCGAGGCCGCCCGCGGCGCGGACTTCACCGTGCTGTCCGTGCCCTCCCAGACCCTGCGCGGCAACCTCGCCGAATGGGCCCCGCTGCTGGAGCCCGACACGGTGCTCGTCTCCCTGATGAAGGGCATCGAGCTGGGCACCGCCAAGCGGATGAGCGAGGTCATCGAGGAGGTGGCCAAGGTCCCCGCCGAGCGCGTCGCCGTCGTCAGCGGCCCCAACCTGGCCCGCGAGATCGTCGCCCGCCAGCCCGCCGCCTCCGTCGTGGCCTGCGTGGACGGGGCCGTGGCCCAGCGCCTCCAGGCCGCCTGCCACACCGCGTACTTCCGCCCGTACACCAGCACCGACGTCATCGGCTGCGAGCTCGGCGGCGCCGTCAAGAACGTCATCGGCCTCGCCGTCGGCATCGCCGACGGCATGGGCCTGGGCGACAACACCAAGGGCTCGCTCATCACCCGCGGCCTCGCCGAAGCCACCCGCCTGGGCCTGGCGATGGGCGCCGACCCGCTCACCTTCTCCGGCCTCGCGGGCCTGGGCGACCTCGTCGCCACCTGCTCCTCGCCGCTCTCCCGGAACCACACCTTCGGCACCAACCTGGGCCGGGGGATGACCCTGGAGGAGACCATCGCGGTCACCCGGCAGACCGCCGAGGGGGTCAAGTCCTGCCAGTCCGTGGCCGATCTGGCCCGCCGCCACGGGGTGGACATGCCGATCACCGACACGGTCGTCGACATCGTCCACCACGGCAAGCCCACGCTGGTCGCGCTGAAGGAGCTCATGGGCCGCAGCGCCAAACCGGAACGTCACTGACACCTTTCCGGACGCTTGAGCGGGTACTCTCGTGGCGATATGAGCAGCGAGAACCTCCCCCAGACCCCTGAGCAGCAGGGCCGCAAGCCCCGCGTGGCCGTCGTGTTCGGCGGCCGCAGCTCGGAACACGCCATCTCGGTCGTCACCGCGGGCGCTGTGCTGCGCTCCATCGACCGCTCCAAGTACGAGGTGCTGCCCATCGGCATCACCACGGACGGCCGGTGGGCGCTGACCGCCGACGCACCCGAGCGCATGGCCATCGCCGACCGCCGGCTCCCCGACGTGGAGTCGCTGGCGGAGTCCCCGGACGGCACCGTCGTGCTGCCCGTGGACCCCGCCAGCCGCGAGGTCGTCTACACCGAGCCCGGCAGCGTCCCCAAGGCGCTGGGCGAGGTCGACGTCGTCTTCCCCGTGCTCCACGGCCCCTACGGCGAGGACGGCACCCTCCAGGGCCTCCTGGAGCTCTCCGGGATCCCGTACGTCGGCTGCGGCGTCCTCTCCTCGGCCGTCGGCCAGGACAAGGACTACATGAAGCGGGTGTTCACCTCCTTCGGGCTGAACGTCGGCCCGTACGTGACCATCCGCCCCCGCGAGTGGGAGGCCGACCAGGACGCGGCCACGGCCAGGGTCCTGGACTTCGCCGCCGAGCACGGCTGGCCGCTGTTCATCAAGCCCGCCCGCGCAGGCTCCTCCATCGGCATCACCAAGGTCGACGACGCCTCCGGCCTCGACGCGGCGATCCGCGAGGCCCGCCGCCACGACCCGAAGGTCATCGTGGAGGCGCTGCTGCGCGGCCGCGAGATCGAGTGCGGCGTCCTGGAGTTCGAGGACGGGCCGCGCGCCAGCGCGCCCGCGGAGATCCCGCCGGTCTCCAGCCACGACTTCTACGACTTCGAGGCGAAGTACATCGACTCCGCCGCCGGGATCGTGCCCGCCCCGCTCACCCCGGAGCAGACCGCCGAGGTGCAGCGGCTCGCCGTCGAGGCCTTCGAGGCCGCGTCCTGCGAGGGCCTGGTCCGCGCCGACTTCTTCCTCACCGAGGACGGCACCTTCGTCATCAACGAGATCAACACGCTGCCGGGGTTCACGCCGATCTCGATGTACCCGCGCATGTGGCAGGAGTCGGGCATCGAGTACCCGGAGCTGGTGGACCGCCTGATCCAGGCCGCCCTGCGCCGCTCCACCGGCCTGCGCTAGAGGCTCCCCCCGGACTGTGTCCGGGGGCCTCGGCCCCGTACAGCCGACCGCCCGCCGGGAGCCCCCACCGAGGGGCACGCCGGCGGGCGGCGGTGTGCGCGGGGGAGGGGCGGCTCAGTAGGACGAGATCCCGACCGGCACGGTCTTGGCCACGGCGGCGGACAGGTCCACGAGCATGCCCGCGTCCGTGGCATGCTCCTTGTCGATCCAGACCTCCGTGTAGGCGAGCCGCGACCCGGTGGTGAACTTCAGACCGCCGTCGGCCGGCCGTTCCACCAGCCAGCCGACGCCGTTCACCTCGACTCCGTCCGCCTTCGGATCGGCCATCTTGGCGGGCTTGGGGATGCCGCACCGCAGTACGATCGCCGAGCCGCCCCACGCGGCGGTCAGGTCCGACCGCGGGTCGGTCCCGGTCCGGTCCAGCCCGGACACCTTCTCCGGGAGCGCCTCGTGCAGCGCGGCACAGAGCCCCGCCACGTCGGCGGGCGGCACGGGAGGCGGTGCCACCCGGGCCGCGGAGGCGCCGGGGGCACAGCCCGCCAGGGCCGCGACCGCCGACAGGACGGGCAGGGCCAGCAGACGCAGGGGCCGGTGGTGCGAAGACATCACCGGCCAAGAGTAGACGGGGGCTACAGATGGACCACGGGGCAGGTCAGGGTGCGGGTGATCCCCTCCACCTGCTGCACCTTGGCGACCACCATGCGGCCGAGATCGTCGACGGTGTCGGCCTGGGCCCGCACGATGACGTCGTACGGCCCCGTCACGTCCTCGGCCTGGATCACCCCCGCGATGTTCCCGATGGACTCGGCGACGACCGACGCCTTGCCCACCTCGGTCTGGATGAGGATGTACGCCTGTACCACGGAACCTCCAGGGCGGCCACGAGGATCATTTCCCCTAACCTTCGGGTGGGCCCGACAGAATCGGAAGGGCCGGGGGAAGAAGGGACGCCACGGTACCGCGTCGCCGGGTGCCACGGGGAGACCCGCAGACCAGGCGCCACGCACAGCGGGGCGTACGCAGACCAGAAGTTGACGTATCTGTTGACGGTACCCAGAGCTGTGACGGCTCGCGACCGCAAGCGGACTTGCCAAGAAGGGGCACAGCGATGAAGGGCACTGTGGGCGAGCTGGGGGAATTCGGGCTCATCAGGGAGCTCACCTCACGGCTCACCACCACCCCGGCGGTCCGGCTCGGACCGGGCGACGACGCCGCGGTCGTGTCGGCCCCCGACCGGCGGGTCGTGGCCAGCACGGACATCCTGCTGGAAGGCAGGCACTTCCGGCGCGACTGGTCCACCGCCTACGACGTCGGCCGCAAGGCCGCCGCCCAGAACCTGGCCGACATCGCCGCCATGGGCGCGGTGCCGACCGCCCTCCTCCTCGGCCTCGTGGTCCCGGCGGAGCTGCCGGTCACCTGGCCCACCGAGCTGATGGACGGCATCCGCGACGAGTGCCAGGTCGCCGGCGCGGCCGTGGTCGGCGGCGACGTCGTCCGCGGGGACACCATCACCGTCTCCATCACCGCCCTCGGCGACCTGCGCAACCACGAGCCCGTACTGCGCTCCGGCGCCCGGCCCGGCGACGTCGTGGCCGTCACGGGCTGGCTCGGCTGGTCCGCGGCCGGCTACGCGGTGCTCTCGCGGGGCTTCCGCTCCCCGCGGGCCTTCGTGGAGGCGCACCGGCGCCCCGAGCCGCCGTACCACGCGGGCCCGGCGGCCGCCGGGCTCGGCGCCACCGCCATGACCGACGTCAGCGACGGCCTGATCGCCGACCTCGGGCACATCGCCGAGGCCAGCCACGTCCGGATCGACCTGCGCTCCGGCGCCGTCGACATCCCGACCCAGATGCACGACATCGGCCAGGCCGTCGGCGTGGACCCGCTCCAGTGGGTGCTCACCGGGGGAGAGGACCACGCCATCGTGGCCACCTTCCCGCCCGACGTGAAGCTCCCGGCCCGCTGGAAGGTCATCGGGGAGGTCCAGCACCGCTCCGCCCTGCCGCAGGTGACCGTGGACGGCGCCCCCTGGACCAGCACCGGCGGCTGGGACCACTTCGGGGCCGACCCGGTCGAGGGCGAGACCCCGTGAGCGGGCACCCCCCGCTGTGCCTGACCGTCGCCGGATCCGACTCCGGCGGCGGCGCGGGCATCCAGGCCGACCTCAAGACCATGCTCGCCCTCGGCGTGCACGGCATGAGCGTGGTCACCGCCGTGACCGCGCAGAACTCCCTCGGGGTGACGGGGGCCTGGGAGCTCCCGGCCGAGGCCGTCAGGGCCCAGTACCGGGCCGTCGTCGACGACATCGGGGTCCAGGCCGTCAAGACCGGGATGCTCTCCTCCGCCGTCCTCGTGGAGACCGTCGCGGAGCTGCTGGCCGGCACCGACGCCCCGGTGGTGGTCGATCCCGTGGGCGTCTCCAAGCACGGGGACGCCCTGCTCGCGGCCTCCGCGCTGGACGCCGTCCGCGGGGCGCTGCTGCCCCGGGCCACGGTGGCCACGCCCAACCTCGACGAGGTGGCGCAGCTGACCGGTGTGGCCGTCGAGGACGAGGACGGCATGCGGCGGGCCGCCGGCGCGATCCTCGGCTTCGGACCCCGCTGGGCGCTGATCAAGGGCGGCCACCTCGCCGCCCACGGCGGGGAGGCCGTGGACCTGCTGACCGACGGCTCCGAGGAGCTGTGGCTGCGGGCGCCCCGGTACGACAACCGGCACACCCACGGCACCGGCTGCACCCTCGCCAGCGCGGTCGCGGCCGGCCTGGCCAAGGGCCTGCCCGTCCCGGAGGCCGTCACGGCGGCCAAGGAGTACGTCACCGGCGCCATCGCCGCCGGCTTCGCGCTCGGCGGCGGCATCGGCCCGGTGGACCACGCCTGGCGGTGGCGCTGACGCGCGGAGCACACCTGAACGTCTAGGTGTGCTCCGGCTGTGCGTCGGCCCCGGACAAGGCAAAAGGCCGGCCCACCAGAGGTGGACCGGCCTTCTTGGCAACCGGAAAGGGCTGCGCTACGACGACGGGAGGCGTCAGCGCGAGACCTTGCCGGCCTTGATGCACGAGGTGCAGGCGTTGAGGCGCTTCGGCGTCCCATTGACCACGGCACGGACGCGCTGGATGTTCGGGTTCCAGCGACGCGAGGTGCGGCGGTGCGAGTGGGAGATGTTGTTGCCGAAGCTCGGCCCCTTGGCGCAAACGTCGCAGTTGGCAGCCACAGGTCACTCCAAGACTTCAGATGCAATTACGGTGGGATCCGGCGCACCGGAATCAGAGATCTGAAGTGGCTTGCCGGACGAATGACCCGACTCTCGACGGGCAACCTGAGCAGCATACAACGACTGCTTGGGTCCGAGAAAACTACCATGACGGGGCCCGGCTCCGCCCCGGGGTCCCGGGCCGGCGGCCGTCCTTCGTTACCCTGCGGTGAACCCTGGCCCGCACAAGGAGGAACGCCCGGTGGCGCACGAGCCCGAGCCGCACACCCTCGACGCCGAAGCGGTGCGCACCTGGAGCTCCCTGGCCCTGGCCGCACTGGGCCGGGCCCGCACGGACATCGACGCGATCAACGTCTACCCCGTCGCGGACGCCGACACCGGCACCAACCTCTACCTGACGGCCGAATCCGCCGACCGCGCCCTGACCGAGGCCCTCGCCCGGACCGCCCCCGGGGTGACCGAAGGCACAGCCCCGGCCTCCCTCCCCGAAGCCGTACGGGCCTACGCGCACGGCGCGCTCATAGGCGCCCGGGGCAACTCCGGGACGATCCTCGCCCAGCTGCTGCGCGGCGTGGCCGACGTGCTCGGCGCGGACCCGGCCGGCCGCGCCCCCGGCCCGCTGCTGGCCCAGGCCCTCGCCCGGGCGGCCGAGGAGGCCTACCAGGCCGTCGCGCACCCCGTGGAGGGGACGATGCTCACCGTCGCCGGGGCCGCGGCCCGGGCCGCGGGAGCCGTCTCCGGGACCGCCGCCGAGGTGGCCCGCGCCGCCTACGAGGGCGCCCGCGCGGCCCTCGCCGAGACCCCCGGGCAACTGGCCGCCCTGGGCCGGGCCGGGGTCGTCGACGCGGGGGGCTGCGGGCTGGTCGCCGTACTCGGGGCGCTCTGGCAGGCGCTCTCCGGCCAGGAGCCCGGGCCCGAGCCGGTCCCGGTGCCGGCCGTGCCCGTGGAACGGGTCCCGGAGCCCTGCGCCCAGGAGGAGGGCGGACCCGCCTACGAGGTGATCTACCTGCTGGAAGCCGCCGAGGAGGCCGTCGACCGGCTGCGCGCCGCCCTCGACGGGCTCGGCGACTCGCTCGTGGTGGTCGGCGGCGACGGGCTGTGGAACGTCCACGTGCACGTCGACGACCCCGGCGCGGCCGTCGAGGCCGGAGTGGAAGCCGGCCGGCCGTACCGGATCCGCATCACCCACTTCGGTGACGAACGCCGCCGCGCCAGCGCCCCGCGCGCGCAGCGGGCCGTGGTGGCCGTGGTCCACGGCGAGGGGCTGGCCGCGCTGTGCGCGGAGGCGGGCGCGACCACCGTGCCGGCCCGCCCCGGCGAGCCGCCCGCCGTCGCCGACCTGATCGACGCCGTGCACCGGGCGCACGCCCGCGAGGTGGTCCTGCTGATCTGCGGGGCCGAGCACCGGGAGGCCGCCGGAGCCGTCGCCGGGCAGGCCCGCGCCGACGGCGTGCGGGTGGCCGTGATCCCCACCCGGTCCGCCGTCCAGGGCCTGGCCGCGCTCGCCGTGCACGACCCGGAGGCCGGCTTCGACGAGGACGTCGTCACCATGACCGCCGCCGCCGGCGCCACCCGTTACGGGGAGCTCGCCGTCGCCGAGCGGCAGTCCTTCACCTCGGCCGGGATCTGCCAGGCCGGGGACGTCCTCGGGCTCATCGACGGCGACGTGGCCGTCATCGGCGCGGGCCTGCCCGAGACGGCCGAGGCGGTCCTGGAGCGGATGCTGGGCTCCGGCGGCGAGCTGGTCACCCTGGTCCTGGGCCCCGACGTCCCGGACGGGCTCGCCGCGCGCCTGGAGGCGTACGTCCAGCACGCCCACCTGGCCGTGGACACCGTCACCTACCACGGCGGCCGCCATTCGGCGCCCCTGCTCATCGGAGTCGAGTAGCGGCCCTGTCACCGGCATGGTGTGCAATGGAACACGTGCCCGCGCTCGACGAAGACCTCAAGAAGACCCTCGGCCCCGCCACCGCCAAGGTGCTCGCCGAGCAGCTCGGCCTGCACACGGCCCTGGACCTGCTCCACCACTACCCCCGGCGGTACGCGGAGCGCGGCGAGCTGACCTCGCTCGCCGACCTCGCCGACCAGCTCGACGAGCACGTCACGGTGGTCGCCCAGGTCGCCGACGCCCGGATCCTGACCTTCAACGGGGGCCGCGGCAAGCGGCTGGAGGTCACCATCACCGACGGCAGCGGCCGACTCCAGCTGGTCTTCTTCGGCGCGGGCGTCCACAAGCCGCACAAGGAGCTGCTGCCCGGCAGCCGCGCGATGTTCGCGGGCAAGGTCTCCAGGTTCAACCACAAGCTCCAGCTCGCGCACCCGGCGTACGAACCCCTCGGCGGCGACGCCTCCGACCGGGACGCCGCCACCGCCTTCGCCAACCAGCTGATCCCGATCTACCCGGCCTGCGCCAAGCTGGAGTCCTGGAAGATCACCAAGTGCGTGGACGCCGTCCTGCCCGGCGCCGCGGACGCCCTCGACCCGCTCCCGCCCGCCCTGCGCGACGGCCGCGGACTGGTCCCGCTCACCGAGGCCCTCCTCAAGATCCACCGCCCGGCGACCAAGGCCGACATCGAGGACGCCCGCCGCCGCCTGAAGTGGGACGAGGCCTTCGTCCTCCAGGTCGCCCTCGCCCGCCGACGGCACGCCGACTCCCAGCTCCCCGCCGTCGCCCGCCGCGCCGCCCCCGGCGGCCTCCTCGACGCCTTCGACGCGAAGCTCCCCTTCACGCTCACCGAAGGCCAGCGGAAGGTCTCGCAGGAGATCTTCGACGACCTGGCCACCAGCCACCCCATGCACCGCCTCCTGCAGGGCGAGGTCGGCTCCGGCAAGACGATGGTCGCCCTGCGCGCCATGCTCGCCGTCGTCGACTCCGGCGGGCAGGCCGCGATGCTCGCCCCCACCGAGGTCCTCGCCCAGCAGCACCACCGCTCCATCACCGAGATGATGGGCGAACTCGCCGAAGGCGGCATGCTCGGCGGCTCCGACCTGGGCACCAAGGTGGTCCTGCTCACCGGCTCCATGGGCACCGCCGCCCGCCGCCAGGCCCTGCTCGACCTGGTCACCGGCGAGGCCGGGATCGTCATCGGCACCCACGCCCTGATCGAGGACAAGGTGCAGTTCCACGACCTCGGCCTGGTCGTCGTCGACGAACAGCACCGCTTCGGCGTCGAGCAGCGCGACGCCCTGCGCTCGAAGGGCAAGCAGCCGCCGCACCTGCTGGTCATGACCGCCACCCCCATTCCGCGCACCGTCGCCATGACCGTCTTCGGCGACCTGGAGACCTCCGTCCTCGACCAGCTGCCGGCCGGCCGCTCCCCGATCGCCACCCACGTGGTGCCCTCGAAGGACAAGCCGCACTTCCTCACCCGGGCCTGGGAGCGGGTCCGCGAGGAGGTCGGCAACGGCCACCAGGCGTACGTCGTCTGCCCCCGCATCGGCGACGGCGAGGACGACCCCAAGGGCAGGAAGAAGGCCTCCGCCGAGGACGAGGCCGACAAGCGCCCCCCGCTTGCCGTCCTGGAGATCGCCGAACAGCTCGGCCGCGGACCCCTCGCCGGACTCTCCGTCGAGGTGCTGCACGGCCGGATGGACCCCGCCGACAAGGACGACGTCATGCGCCGGTTCGCCGCCGGCGAGGTCAAGGTCCTCGTCGCCACGACCGTCATCGAGGTCGGCGTGAACGTCCCCAACTCCACCGTCATGGTCATCATGGACGCGGACCGCTTCGGCGTCTCCCAGCTCCACCAGCTCCGGGGCCGCGTCGGCCGCGGCTCCGCCCCCGGACTGTGCCTGCTCGTCAGCGAGATGCACGAGGCCAGCCCCGCCCGCGCCCGGCTCGCCGCCGTCGCCGCCACCCTCGACGGCTTCGAACTCTCCCGGATCGACCTGGAACAGCGCCGCGAGGGCGACGTCCTCGGCCAGGCCCAGTCCGGCGTCCGCTCCTCGCTGCGCATGCTCGCCGTCATCGAGGACGAGGAGGTCATCGCCGAGGCCCGCGAGGAGGCCACCCGCGTGGTCGCCGCCGACCCCGGACTGGAGGAGCTCCCCGGGCTGCGCACCGCGCTCGACGCCCTGCTGGACACCGAGCGGGAGCAGTACCTGGAGAAGGGCTGAGCGCCACGACCTATGGTGGGAGGCCAGAACGGAGGCCCCGGCCTCCGACGACCGCCGCAGAGAAGGACCCCAGATGACCCGCGTGATCGCCGGCACCGCCGGCGGCCGGCGCCTGGCCGTGCCGCCCGGCACCGGCACCCGCCCGACCTCCGACCGGATGCGCGAAGGGCTCTTCTCCACCTGGGAGTCGCTGCACGGCGTCCAGGACTCCCGGGTCCTCGACCTCTACGGCGGCTCCGGCGCCGTGGGCCTGGAGGCCCTCTCCCGCGGCGCCGCCCACACCCTGCTGGTCGAGGCCGACGCCAAGGCCTCCAAGGCCATCCGCGACAACATCAAGGCCCTGGGCCTGCCCGGCGCCGAGTTCCGGGCCGGCAAGGCCGAGCAGATCGTGGCGGCGCCCGCGCCCGGCGACCCGTACGACATCGTCTTCCTGGACCCCCCGTACGCCGTCGAACACGGCGAGCTCGGCGAGATCCTCCTCACACTCCGCGCCAATGGCTGGCTCACCGTCGACGCCCTCGTCACCGTGGAGCGCAGCACCAGGAGCGGCCCGTTCCCGTGGCCCGAGGGGTTCGAGCCGCTGCGTTCGCGCAAGTACGGCGAAGGCACCCTTTGGTACGGTCGCGCCGCCTCCACCAGCGAAGACTCATGAACGAGGGAGTTCAGTTGCGCCGCGCGGTCTGTCCGGGGTCCTTCGACCCCATCCACAACGGACACCTCGACGTCATCGGACGCGCATCCAGGCTGTACGACGTCGTGCACGTCGCCGTGATGATCAACCCGGCGAAGCAGGGGCTGTTCACCGTCGAGGAGCGGATCGAACTGATCCGCGAGGCGACCGCCGGCTACGGCAACGTCGAGGTCGAGTCCTTCCACGGCCTGCTCGTCGACTTCTGCAAGCAGCGGGAGATCCCGGCCATCGTCAAGGGCCTGCGCGCGGTCAGCGACTTCGACTACGAGCTCCAGATGGCCCAGATGAACATGGGCCTGTCGGGCGTCGAGACGCTGTTCGTCCCGACCATTCCGACGTACAGCTTCCTGTCCTCCTCGCTGGTCAAGGAGGTCGCGGCCTGGGGAGGCGACGTCGCCCACCTGCTCCCCGCGCACGTCCACGCGGCGCTGGTCGAACGGCTGCGGGCCAAGTGACCCGGCCGCCGGGGGGCTGAGCCTCCCGGTCCGTCCCGCGCGTTCCCCCGGTGGGCCTACAGTCGTCCCGTCAGCCCGAGACGGAGTCCGAGGCAGAGAGAGCGCGAGCCCCCATGGACGTACAGAAGAAGCTGGACGAGATCGTCGCGGCCGTCGGCGGCGCCCGGTCGATGCCCATGTCGGCCTCGTGCGTGGTCAACCGCGCGGAGCTCCTCGCCCGGCTCGAAGAGGTACGCCAGGCCCTGCCCGGCTCGCTCGAACAGGCCCGGGAGCTGATCGGCGGGCGGGACCAGATGGTCGAGGAGGCCCGCCGGGAGGCCGACCGGATCATCGAGTCCGCCCACGCCCAGCGGGGCTCCCTGATCTCCGACACCGAGATCGCCCGCCGCTCGCAGGACGAGGCGGACCGGATCCTCGCCGACGCCCGCCGGGAGGCGGCGGAGATCCGGGCCGAGGCCGACGACTACGTGGACGGCAAGCTCGCCAACTTCGAGGTCGTCCTCAGCAAGACCATCGGCGCCGTGGACCGCGGCCGCGAGAAGCTGCTGGGCCGCGGCCCGGGCCTGGACGCCCAGGGCCACGACGACAGCGGCGCCCCCGAGCCCAGCCCGGACCCGCAGACCCGGCGCGAGCAGGCGGACGCGTACGTGGACACCAAGCTGGCCACCGTCGAGGCGGTCCTCGCCAAGACCCTGGAGGCCGTCGGCAGGGGCCGCCAGAAGCTGCTGGGCCGGGTGCCCACGGACGACCTCGGCGCGCACATGGCCGCCCAGGACGCGGCCGGCGACCAGGCCCGCCCGTCCAGCGACGCGGAGTTCCTGGCCGGGCTGGCCGAGCCCGAGCCGCCCGCGGTCCCCGCCCAGGCGGCGCCGGCCTACGACGGCTACGCCCAGGCGGTCTACCCGGCCCCGTACCCGCAGCAGCAGCCCCACCAGCCCCAGCCGGACGCGTACGCCTACCAGGACCCCTACGCGGGCTACGCGCCGCAGCAGGACCCCTACGGCGGCTACCCGCAGCAGCCCGACCCGTACGCCGCCTACCAGCAGCACCCGCAGCCCCACCACCCCCAGCAGCCCGCGCTCGACGAGACCAGCTTCTTCGACACGAGCATGATCAACCTGGATCAGCTGCGCCGGTACGAACAAGGTCGTTAGACCGGATTGGGCTCAGAGCGAAGCGCCGGGTATCCTGGCTGTTCGGTCGCGCGTATGCGCCGCGATCCATGCTGCCCTTGAGCAGCGAAATCTTTGATCTTCAGCGATCTGTGAAAGCAGGAACGGCCCTGAACACCCGCCTCGACCACCGCAACCCCCTCGTGTTCGACACGCACGAGCTGGGTCGGCGTCCTGGTGCCATGCAGCGGCTGTCCCGTGAGATCGAGGCGCCGGCGGACTTCGGTCTCGTCGACGTCATCGGAGTGCCGGAAGGCGCCCCGGTGAAGATCGAGCTCCGCCTGGAGTCGGTCATGGAAGGGGTGCTTGTCACAGGCACCGTCCGTGCGAAGGCCGTGGGGGAGTGCGTAAGGTGTCTGGAGGCCGTCGAGCGCGAGCTCAAGGCGGACTTCCAGGAGATGTTCTCGTACCCTGACGCCGACGACCGGGGCCGCCCCAAGGCGGAGCCGGCCGACGACGCCGAGGACGACGAGGACATGCTCTTCCTCGAGGACGGATTGTTCGACCTCGAACCCGTGCTGCGGGACGCGGTGGTGCTCGCACTGCCCATGCAGCCGGTGTGCCGGGAGGACTGTCTCGGACTGTGCCCCGATTGCGGGGTCAGCCTGAACGACGACCCGGAGCACCACCACGACGCCGTCGACATCCGTTGGGCGGCATTGCAGGGACTCGTCACCGATCAGGGCGTCGAGAAGGACAACATGAGCGGCACTGCCTCTGACGGAGTTCAGGGCGCCGCCGAGAAGCAGGAGAAGTAGCCGTGGCTGTTCCGAAGCGGAAGATGTCGCGCAGCAACACGCGCCACCGCCGGTCGCAGTGGAAGGCTGCGGTCCCCACCCTGGTTTCGTGTGAGCGTTGCCAGGAGCCGAAGCTCCAGCACATCGCGTGCCCGAGCTGCGGCACCTACAACAAGCGCCAGGTCCTCGAGGTCTGAGCGGCTGGTGAGAGGCGCAATGTCTGAGCTGTCCAACGCTGAGAAGCAGGCAGACAGTAACAACGCGGCCTCGTCCCACACGCTTCTGGAAGGGCGGCTCGGGTACCAACTCGAGTCCGCCCTTCTGGTGCGTGCGCTGACCCACCGTTCGTACGCGTACGAGAACGGCGGTCTGCCCACCAACGAGCGGCTGGAGTTCCTCGGGGACTCCGTCCTGGGCCTGGTGGTCACCGACACGCTGTACACGACCCACCCCGACCTGCCGGAGGGCCAGCTGGCCAAGCTCCGGGCCGCGGTGGTCAACTCGCGTGCGCTGGCGGAGGTCGGCCGCGGCCTCGACCTCGGCTCCTTCATCCGGCTCGGCCGGGGCGAAGAGGGCACGGGCGGCCGGGACAAGGCCTCCATCCTCGCCGACACCCTTGAAGCGGTGATCGGCGCGGTCTATCTCGACAAGGGCCTCGACGCGGCCTCGGAGCTGGTCCACCGGCTCTTCGACCCGCTCATCGAGAAGTCCTCGAACCTCGGCGCCGGCCTGGACTGGAAGACCAGCCTCCAGGAGCTCACGGCGGCCGAAGGCCTCGGCGTGCCCGAGTACCTGGTCACCGAGACCGGTCCGGACCACGAGAAGACCTTCACCGCTGCCGCCCGCGTCGGTGGTGTCTCGTACGGCACCGGCACCGGCCGCAGCAAGAAGGAAGCGGAACAGCAGGCGGCGGAGTCCGCGTGGCGCGGGATCCGTGCCGCCGCGGACGAGCGGAAGGCCGCGGAAGCGGCGTCCGCCGCAGCCGGCGGGGCACCGGCCGAGGTCGGCGGGGCAGCTGCTCCCGCCGACCGCGCGCCGAAGGCCTGACCGACCCTTCCTTCGGGTACCTCCCGCCCGCCCCTGCCACCGGCAGGGGCGGGCGGTCCCGTTTCCGGGCGCCCCCTTTACGGGCGGGGCCCCTGCCGCACCGGGCCGCCGGGTAGGCTCGCGGCAGGGCCGGACGCCCGCGTTCCCGCGGGCTCCGCTTCCCGTGAAGCCGCTTTCCCCCCGGAGGAACACCGTGCCCGAGCTGCCCGAAGTCGAAGTGGTGCGGCGCGGCCTGGAGCGCTGGGTGGCCGGGCGGACCGTCGCCGGCGTGGAGGTGCTCCACCCCCGGGCCGTGCGCCGGCACCCGGCGGGCGGGGCCGACTTCGCGGCGCGCCTGGCCGGCGGGACCATCGGGGTGCCGCGCCGGCGCGGGAAGTACCTGTGGCTGCCGCTGGAGGACCGGGACCTGTCCGTCCTCGGGCACCTCGGGATGAGCGGGCAGCTGCTGGTGCAGCCGGCCGACGCCCCCGACGAGAAGCACCTGCGCATCCGGGTCCGCTTCGCCGACGACGCCGGGACCGAGCTGCGCTTCGTCGACCAGCGGACCTTCGGCGGGCTCTCGCTGCACGAGGTCGCCCCCGGCAGTGAGGAGGGGCTCCCGGACGTCATCGCGCACATCGCCCGCGACCCGCTGGACCCCCTCTTCGACGAGGGCGCCTACCACCGGGCCCTGCGCGCCAAGCGGACGACCCTCAAGCGGGCCCTGCTGGACCAGTCGCTGATCAGCGGAGTGGGCAACATCTACGCCGACGAGGCCCTGTGGCGCGCGAAGCTGCACTACGAGCGCCCCACCGCCACCCTCACCCGTCCCCGGAGCACGGAACTCCTCACCCATGTGAGGGAGGTCATGAACGCCGCGCTCGCCGTCGGCGGGACCAGCTTCGACAGCCTGTACGTCAACGTGAACGGCCAGTCGGGCTACTTCGACCGGTCCCTGGACGCCTACGGGCGCGAGGGCGAGCCCTGCCGCCGCTGCGGCACGCCGATGCGGCGACGGGCCTGGATGAACCGGTCCAGCTACTTCTGCCCGCGCTGTCAGAGGCCGCCGCGCGCGGTGTCGTAGGCCTGCCGCGAGGCGAGGACCCCGTCCATGCTGCCCTCCAGGAAGTGGATCAGGGAGAGCAGGCGGTCGGCGACCTCCCTGCCGAGCGGGGTCAGCTCGTAGTCGACGCGGGGCGGGTTCGTGGGCTGGGCCTCGCGCGTGACGATGCCGTCGCGCTCCAGGGCGTGCAGGGTCTGGGAGAGCATCTTCTCGCTCACCCCCTCCACCCGGCGGCGCAGCTCGTTGAAGCGGCGGGGGCCGTCGCGCAGGGCGCCCACGGTGAGGCTGCCCCAGCGGCCGGTGACGTGCTCCAGGGTCTCCCGCGAGGGGCAGGCGCGCGCGAAGACGTCGAACGGCAGGTCGGCCGCGGCGCTCTCGGCGCAGACGTCGGTACAGGCAGGGGTCTCCATGGCTCCTAGCGTACCTCCGGGTAGCGCTAACTGTCTGCTTGCGCTTTCTAAAAGTTAGTGCTTCTCTGGTTCGTGTCGCCCCGCGGCCCACCGCGGTGCACCGGAACAGCCCTCTAGGAGTACAGCCATGTCTGCCACCATCCCCGCCCCCGTCGTCTCGATCGCCTACCACTCGGGCTACGGGCACACCGCCGTCGTCGCCGAGGCCGTGCGGGCCGGCGCCGCCGCGGCCGGGGCGACCGTGCACGTCGTCAAGGTCGACGAGATCACCGACGCGGAGTGGGCCCTGCTGGACGCCTCCGACGCGATCGTCTTCGGCTCCCCGACCTACATGGGCACCGCGTCCGGCGCCTTCCACGTCTTCGCGGAGGCCACCTCGAAGCGCTGGTTCGGCGACACCTGGCAGGACAAGGTGGCGGCGGGCTTCACCAACTCCGCCTCCAAGTCCGGCGACAAGCTGAACACCCTGCAGTACTTCCAGATGCTGGCCTCGCAGCACGGCATGAGCTGGGTGAACCTCGGCCTGAAGCCGGGCTGGAACTCCTCCACCGGCAGCGAGTACGACCTCAACCGCCTCGGCTTCTCCTCCGGCGCGGCCGCCCAGACCAACTCCGACGAGGGCCCGGAGGCCGTGCACAAGGCCGACATCGCGACCGCCGAGCACCTCGGCCGCCGGGTCGCCGAGCACACCCGCGTGGTCGTCGCGGGCCGGGCGGCGCTGGCGGCGGCCTCGGCCTGACCCGGCCCGGCGCGTCGGCGGTCCGGCTCTAGAAGCCGAAGTCCTGGGTCCACCAGGGGCCGCCGGCGCCGAAGTAGACGCCGACGCCGAGGGTGCGGAATTCGCAGTTGAGGATGTTCGCGCGGTGGCCCGGGCTGTTCATCCAGGACTCCATCACCGTCTTGGCGTCTCCCTGGCCGCGGGCGATGTTCTCGCCGCCCAGCCCGGAGATCCCGGCGTTCTGCGCGCGCTGCCAGGGGGTGTTCCCGTCCGGATCCGTGTGGTCGAAGAAGCCCCGCGCGGCCATGTCCTTGCTGAAAGCGGCGGCCAGCGTGGCGAGCGGCGGGTTCGCGCGGACCGGGACGCAGCCGGCCTGGGCCCGCTCCTGGTTGACCAGGGCGAGGACCTCCGCCTCGGCGGAGGGGTTCGCGTCGCCGGCTGCCGGGGGCCTGGGCGCCGCGGGCTTGGGGGCGGCCGCCGCCTTCGGGGCCTGCGGGGCGCTCGTCTTCTCCGGCGCCTTGGTGGAGGCCGACGCGGAGGGCGTGGGCGTGGGCGTCGGCGAGGCCGAGGGGGACGGCGTGGCCGAAGGGCTGGGGGAAGCCGAGGGGGTGGCCGAAGCGGTGCCCGCGGCGGGGCCGGCGGAGGCGCGGCCGGACAGGTTGGCGAGGCCGCCCTGCTCCAGGCCCCGGTTCGGGGTCGGGGCGGGCTTCGCGCGGGCCTCGGTCCGGTCGGCGGAGCCCGTGCCGACGTACGGGAAGGAGCCGCCGACGGGCACGAAGCCGGTGGTCACGGCCGCCGTGCCGAGGACCGCGGCCACGGAGACGCCGAGCAGGCCGGTGCGCACGGCGGTGCGCCTGACGCCGCGGCGCGGCGCGGCGTGGAGTCGGTGGCGTCCCATCGGTCGCGGCCCCTTCTTTGCAGGATCAACGTTTGCTCACCCGAACGGGTGAGTCATTGGTGGGGGACTGTAGCCCATGGCGCAAAGGGGCGATGGGATCAAGGAGCCCCGGCACGGTTAGCGTTCTTGCATGAATGAAGATGTCCGCATGACCGCCTGGGTGCGCGGCCGTGTACAGGGAGTGGGCTTCCGCTGGTTCACCAGGGCCAATGCTCTGGAGATCGGCGGGCTGGCCGGCTTCGCGCTCAACCTCGACGACGGCCGGGTGCAGGTGGTGGCCGAAGGTCAACGTGAGAATTGCCACCGGCTGCTCGACTGGCTCCGCGACGGCGACACGCCCGGAAGGGTGGACGGGGTCACGGAGATCTGGGGCACACCGCGCGGCGGCTACGGCGGGTTCGAGATCCGGTGACCTATCGAACGATCATGGACTGATCAGATCCCGAGACCGGCCACACCCGGTCGGAACTGCGCATTCGCCGTCGACCCGTTGCCGTCGGCGGCGAACCGTGGAAGGCTCGGAGACGAGGATGATCTCCACGCCCCCAGTGAGGGCCGGGATGCCCGCCGATACGGGGCGTGATCGTGTTGACCGTCAAACTTTTTGGTGAGACGCTGGAAGCCCCGCGCACCTGAGCTGTTTGGCAGTGCTGGCAGTAGGCAGCGTCAGCAAAAGAACGAGTGCAGTGACTGACAGTCGCTGTCGGACATCCGCGGGTGCGATTCCCTCACGACCCACACCGCTTCGGTCGGTCACTCAGTGTGGAGGACCATCCATCATGGCAAAGGCGCTTCTCGGTTACGTCGGCGGCTCCGACCCGCGACTCCTCGCCGAGATGCGACGGCTTCAGCAGCGCGTCCAGGACCTCGAGTCCGAGCTCGGACGGATCCAGTCCGAGAACGACGCCCTGACCGCGGCCGCCGCTCAGCACGGGGACTCGCTGCTCGGCAGCATGGACCTCGACGTATCCCAGGCGGAGCCTGCGCTCACCTGATCAGCGACTCACCCGTCGTCGACTCCTGACCCGCACGATCTGCAAGGGACGCTCCGGCGTCCCTTCTTTCTTGCCGCGTTCCGCTCTTTCTTGCCGCGTTCCGCCCCGCGGCGGTCCGACCGCCGGGCCCGGTGGGCCACCGGCGCACTGGGCCAGGTGGGGGACTCGTTCCTGTGAGGTCTGATCCGCCCTGCACCTTCATGGGTGAAACCGGACGTGAAAGGTAGAGTCCGGCGGCGTGCACCTCAAGTCCCTCACCCTGCGCGGCTTCAAGTCCTTCGCCTCCGCCACCACCCTCCGCTTCGAGCCGGGCATCACCTGCGTCGTGGGCCCCAACGGCTCCGGCAAGTCCAACGTGGTGGACGCACTGTCCTGGGTCATGGGGGAGCAGGGGGCCAAGTCCCTGCGCGGCGGCAAGATGGAGGACGTCATCTTCGCCGGGACGACCGGCCGCCCGCCGCTGGGCCGCGCCGAGGTCTCCCTCACCATCGACAACTCCGACGGCGCCCTCCCCATCGAGTACGCCGAGGTCACCCTCACGCGGATCATGTTCCGCGGCGGCAGCAGCGAGTACCAGATCAACGGGGACACCTGCCGGCTCCTCGACATCCAGGAACTCCTCTCCGACTCCGGCATCGGCCGCGAGATGCACGTCATCGTCGGACAGGGCCGGCTCGACTCGGTCCTGCACGCCGACCCGGTGGGCCGCCGCGCCTTCATCGAGGAGGCCGCCGGCGTGCTGAAGCACCGCAAGCGCAAGGAGAAGGCGCTGCGCAAGCTCGACGCGATGCAGGCCAACCTCGCACGGGTGCAGGACCTGACCGACGAGCTGCGCCGCCAGCTCAAGCCCCTGGGACGGCAGGCGGCGGTGGCCCGGCGGGCGGCCGTGATCCAGGCGGACCTGCGGGACGCGCGGCTGCGGCTGCTCGCCGACGACCTGGTCGCACTGCGCGCCGCGCTCGACGCGGAGATCGCCGACGAGGCCGCCCTCAAGGAGCGCAAGGAGTCCGCCGAGCGGGACCTCGCGGAGGCGCTGCGCCGCGAGGCCGGGCTGGAGGAATCGGTACGGCGCCTCGCGCCCCGGCTCCAGCGGGCCCAGCAGACCTGGCACGAGCTCGCCCGGCTGGCCGAGCGGGTGCGCGGGACCGAATCGCTGGCGCAGGAGCGGGTCAGGAGCGCGTCGGCACCGGTGGAGGAGGAGCGGCGGGGCCGCGACCCCGAGGACATGGAGCGGGAGGCCGCGCGGATCCGGGAGCAGGAGGCGGAGCTGACGGCCGCGCTCGATGCCTCCGAACGGGCCCTGGAGGACACGGCCGCGCACCGGGCCGAGCTGGAGCGGTCCCTCGCCGAGGAGGAGCGGCGGCTGCGGGACGCCGCGCGGGCCGTGGCCGACCGGCGCGAGGAGCTGGCCCGGCTGACCGGGCGACTGGGCGCGGCCCGCTCCCGGGCGGGGGCCGCCCGGGCGGAGATCGACCGGCTCGTGGCGGCCCGGGACGCGGCGCGGTCCCGGGCCGAGGAGGCCCGCGAGGAGTACGAGGCGCTGGCCGAGGAGGTCGGCGGGCTGGAGGACCCCTCCTCGCAGGAGGGGGAGTACGAGGCGGCGCGGGCCGGACTGGCGCAGGCCGAGGCCGATCTGGCGGCTGCCCGGGAGGCGCGGACCTCCGCGGAACGCTCCCGCGCGGCCGTCTCGGCGCGGCGCGACGCGCTCGCGCTGGGGCTGCGGCGCAAGGACGGCACCGGGGCGCTGCTCGCGGTGCGGGAGCGGTTGGCGGGGGTGCTGGGGCCGGCGGCGGAGCGGGTGTCGGTGGAGGCGGGTTACGAGGCCGCGGTGGCCGCGGCGCTCGGCTCCGCCGCGGACGCGGTGGCCGTGGCCTCCACGGGTGCGGCGGCCGGCGCCATCCGGCACCTGAGGCGGTCCGACGCCGGCCGCGCCACGTTCCTGATCACCCCGCCCGCCGCCCGGGACTCCGCCGCGGCTCCGGGCTCGGCCCCGGCCGTCGGCCCGGCCCCCGGGCAGGTGCCGGGGCAGGGTCCGGGGCCCGGGGCGACGGTCCCGGGCGGGGCCGGGGTGCCCGGGCGGGGCCCGGCCGGGGGAGGGTTCCCCCACCCCGCCGCCTCCCCGGATCAGGCCGCCTCCCGGGCGGGGGTCCGGGTCGGGCCGGGTGTCGCGCCGGCCGTGGGGGCGGACGCCGTGCCGGCCGCCGGCGGGGTCGCGGAGGCTCCGGCCGGGTACCGGGAGGCCGCCGGGCTGGTGCGCGGGGACGCCGAGGTGCTGCGGGCCCTGGCGTGGGTGCTGCGCGGGCACGTGGTCGTCGGGACGCTGGAGGAGGCCGAGGCCCTGGTCGCCGCGCACCCCGGGCTGGTCGCCGTGACCGCCGACGGGGACGTGCTCGGGGCCCGCCTCGCGCACGGCGGCTCCGCCGGGGCGCCCAGCCTCATCGAGGTGCAGGCCGCCGTGGACGAGGCGGGCGCCGAGCTGGAGCGGCTGGACCGGGAGTGCGGCGAGCTGGCCGGTGCGGAGGAGGACGCCCGGACGCGGCGGTCCGCCGCCGCCGCGCGCGTCGAGGAGCTCGGCGAGCTGCGACGGGCCGGGGAACAGGCCCGGGCCGGGGTCGCGCAGCAGCTCGGCCGGCTGGCCGGGCAGGCGAAGGCGGCCCTCGGGGAGGCCGAGCGCGGCGCGCTGGCGGTGACCACCGCCGAGGAGGCGCAGGAGCGCGCCCGGACCGAGGTGGAGGAGTGCGCGCAGCGGCTCGCGGCCGTGGAGGAGATGCCGGTCGCGGAGGACCCCGACACCTCCGCGCGGGACCGCCTCGCCGCCGACGGGGCCAACGCGCGGCAGACCGAGATGGAGGCCCGGCTCCAGCTGCGCACCCACGAGGAGCGGGTCAAGGGCCTGGCCGGCCGGGCGGACGCGCTCGACCGCGGGGCCGGGGCCGAGCGCGAGGCACGGGCGCGCGCCGAGCGGCGCCGGCAGCGGATGCGGCACGAGGCCGGTGTCGCCCGGGCCGTCGCCGACGGGGCCCGCCAGCTGCTGGCGCACCTGGAGGTGTCCGCCGGCCGCGCGGAGCAGGAGCGGACGGCCGCCGAGCAGGCCAAGGGGCTGCGCGAGCGGGAGCTCGGCGAGGCCCGCGGCCGGGGCCGCGACCTCAAGGGCGAGCTCGACAAGCTCACCGACTCCGTACACCGGGGCGAGGTGCTCGGCGCGGAGAAGCGGCTGCGCATCGAGCAGCTGGAGACCCGCGCCCTGGAGGAGCTCGGCGTGGAGCCGGCCGCGCTGGTGGCGGAGTACGGCCCCGACCAGCCGGTGCCCCCGTCCCCGCCCGCCGACGGCGAGGTGCTTCCGGAGGACCCGGACCACCCCCGCAACCGGCCCGGCCCCTTCGACCGGGCCCGGCAGGAGAAGCGACTCAAGGCCGCCGAGCGCGCCTACCAGCAGCTCGGCAAGGTCAACCCGCTGGCGCTGGAGGAGTTCGCGGCCCTGGAGGAGCGCCACCGGTTCCTCAGCGAGCAACTGGGGGACCTGAGGAAGACGCGTGCCGACCTCCTTCAAGTGGTGAAGGAGGTGGACCAGCGGGTCGAGCAGGTCTTCACGGAGGCCTACCGGGACACCGCCCGCGAGTTCGAGGGCGTGTTCTCGCGGCTGTTCCCCGGTGGCGAGGGCCGCCTCGTGCTCACCGACCCCGAGGACATGCTGGCCACCGGCGTGGACGTGGAGGCGCGCCCGCCGGGCAAGAAGGTCAAGCGGCTGTCCCTGCTGTCCGGCGGCGAGCGGTCCCTGACGGCCGTGGCGCTTCTGGTCTCCATCTTCAAGGCGCGGCCCAGCCCGTTCTACGTGATGGACGAGGTCGAGGCCGCCCTGGACGACACCAACCTCCAGCGGCTGATCCGGATCATGGAGGAGCTCCAGGAGAGCTCGCAGCTGATCGTCATCACCCACCAGAAGCGGACCATGGAGGTCGCGGACGCCCTCTACGGCGTCTCGATGCAGGGCGACGGGGTCTCGAAGGTGATCAGCCAGCGGCTCCGCTAAAGGTTGATCATTTAAGAAATGAAGTCAACGTTGCCATTTAGAAGGTAACCCGACCTTCACACGGGCTATTGACTTCAGGAAATGAACACATAAGCTCTGGGCTGTCTCCCGGCTCCGGGTGGTGCCCGATCTTGACCTGTGCGCCACTAGGAGAACGGACAGAACCCCCCACGGAGCACACCTTGACCAGCAGCACAGCGAAGCCGGCGTCGGGCGGCGCGAACGCGCCCCACCCCGACCACCTCGGCCACGTCATCTTCATCGCCGCGGCCGCCGCGATGGGCGGCTTCCTCTTCGGATACGACAGCTCCGTGATCAACGGTGCCGTCGTCGCCATCCGCGAACGCTTCGACGTCGGCCCGGCCGTGCTCGCCCAGGTGATCGCCGCCGCACTGATCGGCTGCGCCATCGGCGCCGCCACCGCGGGCCGGCTCGCCGACCGGCTCGGCCGCATCCGCTGCATGCAGATCGCCGCCGTCCTCTTCACCGCGAGCGCCATCGGCTCGGCCCTGCCCTTCGCCCTCTGGGACCTCGCCGTCTGGCGCGTGATCGGCGGCTTCGGCATCGGCATGGCCTCCGTCATCGGCCCCGCCTACATCGCGGAGGTCTCCCCGGCCGCCTACCGCGGCCGGCTCGCCTCCTTCCAGCAGGCCGCCATCGTCATCGGCATCGCCGTCTCGCAGCTGGTCAACTGGGGCATCCTCAACCTCGCCGACGGCGACCAGCGCGGCGTGATCGGCGGCCTCGAGGCCTGGCAGTGGATGCTCGGCGTGATGGTCGTCCCCGCCGTGCTCTACGGACTGATGTCCTTCGTCATCCCGGAGTCCCCGCGCTTCCTGGTCTCCGTCGGCCGCAACGCCGAGGCCCGCAAGGTGCTCGCCGAGGTCGAGGGCTCCCACGTCGACCTCGACGCGCGCGTCGCCGAGATCGAGACGGCCATGCACTCCGAGCACAAGTCCACCTTCAAGGACCTGCTCGGCGGCCGCTTCGGCCTGCTGCCCATCGTCTGGATCGGCATCGGCCTCTCGGTCTTCCAGCAGCTCGTCGGCATCAACGTGATCTTCTACTACAGCTCCTCGCTGTGGCAGTCCGTCGGCATCGACCCGACCAGCTCGTTCCTGTACTCCTTCACCACGTCGATCATCAACATCATCGGCACCGTGATCGCGATGATCTTCGTCGACCGGCTCGGCCGCAAGCCGCTCGCGCTGATCGGCTCGGTGGGCATGGCGATCTCCCTGGGCCTGTGCGCGTGGGCGTTCTCGTACAAGACCGAGACCGGCGGTGAGATCTCCATGCCCGAGACCCAGGGCACGGTCGCGCTGATCGCCGCGCACTCCTTCGTCCTCTTCTTCGCCCTGTCCTGGGGCGTGGTGGTCTGGGTGCTGCTCGGCGAGATGTTCCCCAACCGCATCCGGGCCGCCGCGCTCGGCGTGGCCGCCTCGGCCCAGTGGATCGCCAACTGGGTGATCACGGTCACCTTCCCGTCCCTGGCCGCCTGGAACCTCTCCGGCGCCTACGTCATCTACACGGTCTTCGCCGTGCTCTCAATCCCCTTCATCCTCAAGTGGGTGCCGGAGACCAAGGGCAAGGCGTTGGAGGAGATGGGGTAACCACCCCCGCCACCACCCCTCTCCTCCGCGGTGCTGCCCCGGCTCAGTCCCTGAGCCGGGGCAGCACCCGTTCGCACAGCAGCCGCAGGCTGCGCCACCCCTCCTCCAGGGGCATCCCGCCGCAGAGCGGGTGCAGCACCAGGTTCCCCGCCTCGCCCGCCTCCCGGGCGAAGTCCACCGCCTCCTGCGGCGAGAGGATCCGGTAGACCCCCTCGGCCCGCAGCTCCCCGACCGTGCGGGCGCCGGAGCGGACGGCCGAGCGGATGTCCTTGGACTGCCAGGCGGCGTACGCCCCGGCCTCGTGCAGGAAGTGCCTGCCGTACTGCGCCCACGCCCGGTCGGGGTCCTCCGCGATGTGCAGCAGCGGGGTCCGCTCCGCCGGCATCATGCAGAAGCCCTCGGTGCCGTACTCGGCGAGCCGCTCCCGGTAGTACTCCTCCAGCTCCGGCAGGTGGGCGCTGGGGAAGAAGGGCAGGCCCAGCCGGGCCGCCCGCCGCGCCGCCGCCTTCGAGCTCCCGCCCACCAGCAGCATCGGGTGCGGCCGCGTGAAGGGCACCGGGGTCACCTTCACCGTGCGGCCGCGGAACTCGAAGGGCTCGCCGGTCCAGGCCTTGAGCAGGGTCTCCAGCAGCTCGTCCTGGAGCCGGCCGCGCCGCCCCCACTCCACCCCGTGCTGCTCGTACTCCTCGGGCCGGTAGCCGATGCCCGCCACCGTCACCAGCCGCCCGCCGCCGATCAGGTCCAGGACGGCGATGTCCTCGGCCACCCTCAGCGGGTCGTGCAGGGGGCCGATGATCGCCGAGACCGTGACCGCGATCCGCCGGGTGGCGCCGAGCACCGCGCCGGCGAACGCGAAGGGGGAGGGCAGCCAGTGGTTGTCCGTGCCGTGGTGCTCCTCGGTCTGGACCGTGTCGATCCCGTGCCCGTCGGCGTAGCGGGCCATCTCCACCGCCGCCTGGTAGCGGGCGGCGAGGCTCTCGGGCGTGCCGTTCGGGTCGACGAGGTTGAAGCGGGCCACGGTGACGGGCATGGAGGGGTTCCCTTCGCCGGATGCGGTCGGTCGGGCGAAGGGAGGCTAGCTGACGGAACGTCAGCTGGACAGGGTTCCGGCGGGCTCGCGGCCGTCGGCGGGCTCCGGGTCCGCCGGGGCGGGGGCGGGGTCGCGCGGCAGGACGGCGTACAGCGCGGCGGAGGTGAGGATGCCGGCCACCCAGCCCAGCCCGTTCTCCCCGATCCAGGTCCCGGCGAGCGGCCCGGTGAACCAGTCCACCTTCGTGAACAGCGTGCCCACCACCAGGGCCAGCCCCCAGGCCGTCATCGCCTGCCAGGCGAAGCCGCCCCGGTACCAGTAGGCGCTGGTGGGGGTGGTGTCCAGCAGGGCGGCGCCGTCGTAGGAGGTCCGGCGCAGCATGTCCACGCCGAAGACCCCGATCCATGCCGAGAAGGCCACGGCCAGCAGGGTCAGGAAGGAGATGAAGGAGCCGAAGAAGCTGGTCGCGACCACCATCAGCAGGAAGCCGAAGACCAGGCTGATGACCGCGTTGACGCTGACCGCCCAGGCGCGCGGCACCTTGATGCCGAGGGTCTGCGCGGTGAAGCCGGCGGAGTACATCGACATGGAGTTGATCAGCAGCATGCCGAGGAGGGCGATCAGCAGGTACGGCACCGCGATCCAGGTCGGCAGCAGCTCGCCGATGAAGGAGACCGGGTCCTGCGCACTGGCCAGGTCCGGGGTGCCGACGGCCATCACCGCGCCCATCAGCACCATCGGCAGCACGACCACGCCGGCGCCGCCGACCGTCGCCCCGACCACGCCCTTGGTGGAGGCCGTACGGGGCAGGTAGCGGGTGAAGTCGGGGCCGGACGGCACCCAGCTGATGCCGCCGGCCGCGATGGTGCCGATGCCCGCGATCATCATCGCCGTGGAGCCGGCCGGCTTGCCGAGGACGGCGGACCAGTCGGTGGTGAAGACCAGGTAGCCGAGCACGAGGACGCTGAAGGCGCCGAAGAGGTACGTCGACCAGGTCGAGCAGACCCGCAGCGCGTTGATCCCGAGCCCGGACACCACGAAGGTGCAGCCCACGAAGAACAGCAGGGTGACGACGATCAGGGCGGTGTTGCCCTTCACGCCGAAGAGGAGGTCCAGGACGGTCAGCACGGCGTAGGCGCCGCTGACCGCGTTGATCGTCTCCCAGCCCCAGCGGGCCACCCAGATCAGCGCCCCCGGGAAGAGGTTGCCGCGCTGGCCGAAGACGGCCCGCGAGAGCGCCATGCCGGGGGCGCCGCCGCGCTGGCCGGCGATCGAGATCAGCCCGACGAGCCCGTACGAGACGACCGGCGCGGCCACCGCGACGACCAGCACCTGCCAGATGTTGAGCCGGTTGAAGATGACCAGCCCCGCACCCATGGTGAGCAGCAGCACGCTGATGTTCGCGGCGACCCAGGTGGGCACGAGCTCGCGGACCCGGCCGCCGCGCTCGCCGTCCGGTACGGGCTCCAGACCCCGGGTCTCGACGGCGCCGTCGGCGGCGGTCTGTTCGGCAGGCATGCGTACTCCGTGGAAGCGTGGCTGGGGACAATCCGCCCATCATCGTAGATGTGACGTTAAGACCACAAATGGCGGATCGCTGCCGGGTGGGAACGTCCAAGGTCCGGGGCCCGGGGCGCGCCGTGGCCGATACTGGGGGACGTTATGGAAATCCTGATCCTTGCTGTAGTCATCGCCCTGGTCGCGGTCGGCGTGATCAGCGGGCTCGTGGTCAGCAGCCGCAAGAAGAAGCAGCTGCCCCCCACGGCGCCGCCGAGCACGCCGACCATCACTGCCCCGCCTGCCGAACCGCAGGTGGGGGAGGACGCCGTAGAGACGGCGGAAGAGCCGCGCCGCACCATCGAGGAGGTCGTGCTCCCGGAGGCGGGGGCCGAGGCTCCGGTCGAGGCGCCGGCTGCGGAGCCCGAGGCCCCGGCCGCGCCCGAGATCGAGGTGCCCGAGCCGACGGCCGGCCGCCTGGTCCGGCTGCGCGCCCGGCTCGCCCGTTCGCAGAACTCCCTCGGCAAGGGCCTGCTCACGCTGCTCTCGCGCGAGCACCTCGACGAGGACACCTGGGAGGAGATCGAGGAGACCCTCCTCATCGCCGACGTCGGCGTCGCGCCCACCCAGGAGCTGGTGGAGCGGCTGCGCGAGCGGGTCAAGGTGCTGGGCACCCGGACCCCCGCCGAGCTGCGCGCCCTGCTGAAGGAGGAGCTGGTCGCCCTCGTCGGCACCGACTTCGACCGTGCCGTGAAGACCGAGAGCGGCGTCGACACCCCGGCGGTCGTGATGGTCGTCGGCGTCAACGGCACCGGCAAGACCACCACCACCGGCAAGCTGGCCCGGGTGCTCGTCGCCGACGGCCGCAGCGTGGTCCTCGGCGCCGCCGACACCTTCCGCGCCGCCGCCGCCGACCAGCTCCAGACCTGGGGCGAGCGCGTCGGCGCCCGTACCGTGCGCGGCCCCGAGGGCGGCGACCCCGCCTCGATCGCCTTCGACGCGGTCAAGGAGGGCATCGCAGAGGGCGCGGACGTCGTGCTCATCGACACCGCCGGCCGCCTGCACACCAAGACCGGCCTCATGGACGAGCTCGGCAAGGTCAAGCGCGTCGTGGAGAAGCACGGCCCGCTGGACGAGGTCCTGCTGGTCCTCGACGCCACCACCGGCCAGAACGGCCTGACCCAGGCGCGCGTGTTCGCCGAGGTCGTGGACATCACCGGCATCGTGCTGACCAAGCTCGACGGCACCGCCAAGGGCGGCATCGTCGTCGCCGTCCAGCGCGAGCTGGGCGTCCCGGTCAAGCTCGTCGGCCTCGGCGAGGGCGCGGACGACCTGGCCCCCTTCGAGCCCGAGGCGTTCGTGGACGCCCTGATCGGCGACTGAGCGGCCCGGCCCGCCCCGCAGACGAGTGCCCCCGCGCCCCGGTGTTCCGGGCGCGGGGGCACTGCTCTGTGCGGGGGCGCGGGCTGAGGCGGCGCGGGCCGCGGGGGCGCGGGCGCGGGGTCAGCGGCGGAAGCGGTGGCACGTGTACGCGAGGGTGCCCAGCAGCAGCCGCGCCTGCGGGGGCCCGCCCGCGCAGTCCAGGGCGGGCGGGCGCAGCCAGACGGCCGGGCCGAGGCCCGCGTGGTCGCAGGGCGGGGCCGTCAGGAAGGTGCCGTGGCCCAGGGCGCGCAGGTCCAGGTCCGCGTCGTCCCAGCCCATCCGGTACAGCAGCTCGGGCAGCTCGGCCGCCGCGCCGGGGGCCACGAAGAACTGCGCCCGGCCGTCCGGGGTCGCCGTCACCGGCCCCAGCGGCAGGCCCATCCGCTCCATGCGGACCAGGGCGCGCCGCCCGGCCTCGGCGGAGACCTCGATCACGTCGAAGGCGCGGCCGACCGGGAGCAGGATCGCCGCGCCCGGGTACTCGCCCCAGATCCCGGCGACCTCGTCCAGGGTGGCCCCGCCCGGGACGGTCGGGGCGAAGTCCAGCGGATGCGCCCCCGGGGCGGGGCAGTCCGCGCGGCCGCAGGAGCAGGCGCGGGCCGGAGCCGCGGCGCGGGCGCCGGGGACCGCGTCCCAGCCCCAGAGGCCGGTGTACTCCGCCACCGTCGTGCACTCCGAGGTACGGCCGCGGCGCCGGACGCCGGAACGGAATTCCTTGGTGCCGCGGCTGCCGCCGATCGTGAAGCCCATGCCCATGCCCCCTCCAACGGGTTGGACGCGCCGGTGGTTACGACGTCGGCGAGACCTGTCGGGGGTCGGGCGGAGCGCACTGTCCACCGGGGCTGCCCGGCGCACTCCTCGCCGCGCGCGCCCCCGGTGCGCTCCCGTCCAACCGTTCCGTTTCGCCTTCCTGTCAAGTGAATCGCGCCTGGCCGGTGGCGAGTTCATTCGAAGGGGTGGCGAATGGTGGCGTTTCTGGAATCGACCTCGCCGACGGGGTGATCGTAGGATTACTTTCGGTTCACGAACCCCGGAGGCGGGCCCATCCGTGGGTATGCCGGAGGCAATGTGTGGAGGACCTGTGAAGGTCCCAGGCGGCAGGGGCCGCCCCGGCCAGGGTTTCGTGTGAAGAGGCGATCCGGATGGGGGCGTTCCAGTGGGCGGCAGCGGCGCAAGCGGAACGAGTGGCGAGGCGGCCGGCCGCAACGAACAGCTGACCTCGTGGTTCGTCCGCAGCGGCTGGTCCAAGGGCGAGCTCGCCCGTCAGGTCAACCGCCGGGCCCGCCAGATGGGCGCGCACCACATCAGCACCGACACCTCCCGCGTGCGCCGCTGGCTCGACGGCGAGCAGCCCCGCGAACCCGTGCCGCGCATCCTCTCGGAGCTCTTCTCCGAGCGCTTCGGCGCCGTCGTCGCCATCGAGCAGCTCGGCCTGCGCAGCGCCCACCAGACCCCCTCCGTCTCCGGCGTCGACCTGCCCTGGGCGGGCCCCCAGACCGTGGAGCTGCTCAGCGAGTTCTCCCGCAGCGACCTGATGCTGGCCCGCCGCGGCTTCCTCGGGACCTCCCTCGCCCTCTCCGCCGGCCCCGCGCTCATCGAGCCCATGCAGCGCTGGCTCGTCCCGATGCCGGCCGCCGACCCCGTGCCGCGCGACGGGGGAGCCCCGTCCGGCCACCGGCCGCCCCGCCTCTCCGAACCCGAGCTCGACCTCCTCGAGGCCACCACCGTGATGTTCCGCCAGTGGGACGCCCAGTGCGGCGGCGGACTGCGCCGCAAGGCCGTCGTCGGGCAGCTGCACGAGGTCACCGACCTGCTCCAGGAGAACCACCCTGCCCCCGTCATGAAGCGGCTCTTCAAGGTCGCCGCCGAACTCGCGGAACTCGCCGGCTGGATGAGCTACGACATCGGTCTGCACCCCACCGCCCAGAAGTACTTCGTCCTCGCGCTGCACGCCGCGAAGGAGGCCGGGGACAAGCCGCTGGGCTCGTACATCCTCTCCAACATGAGCCGCCAGATGATCCACCTCGGCCGCCCCGAGGACGCCCTGGAGCTCATCCACCTCGCCCAGTACGGCAGCCGCGACTGCGCCGGGCCGCGCACCCAGGCCATGCTCTACGCGATGGAGGCCCGCGCCTACGCCAACATGGGCCAGCCCAGCCGCTGCAAGAGGGCCGTGCGCATGGCCGAGGACACCTTCGGCGACGTCGGGCTCGGCGGCGAACCGGAACCCGACTGGATCGGCTTCTTCTCCGAGGCCGAACTCAACGGCGAGAACTCCCACTCCTACCGGGACCTGGCCTACGTCGCCGGACGCAGCCCCACCTACGCCTCCCTCGCCGAACCCGTGATGGAGAAGGCCGTCGAGCTCTTCGCCAAGGACGAGGTCCACCAGCGCTCCTACGCCCTCAACCTCATCGGCATGGCCACCGTCCACCTGCTCCAGCGCGAACCCGAGCAGGCGACCGTCCTCGTCGACCAGGCCCTGGACGTGGCGCGAAAGGTGCGCTCCGAACGGGTGAACACCCGGCTCCGCAAGACCGTGGACACCGCCGCCCGTGAATACGGCGACGTCGCCGAGGTGGTCCGGCTGACCGACCTCCTCGCCTCCCGCCTCCCCGAGGCCGCCGAGGCCGTCTGAGCCGCCCCCGCGGCCCGGGCGCGCGCCCGACGCGCGCCGAAGCCCCGCCTGACCCTCACATGACACGGACCGGACCCTTACCTCACCGGTTCATTCACGCGTAACACGCCCGACCTCTTCGTCATCGGAGCGAAACACCGAGCGGCGCCGCCGGAAACCGGCCTGCGCGAACCTCAGGGCCAATAACCGGCCAGACCCTGCGCCGCCGCTCAGGTACCCCACGATCGCCCGCACGCGACCGTACCGACGACGAGGAGACGCCGATGGCACCAGCCATCACGACCCTCGCAGCAGACGCCCCGACCCTGTCTGCCGCGAACACCGGGTTCATGCTCATCTGCTCCGCCCTGGTCATGCTGATGACCCCGGGACTCGCCTTCTTCTACGGAGGCATGGTCCGCGTCAAGAGCAGCCTCAACATGCTGATGATGAGCTTCGTCAGCCTCGGGATCGTCACGATCCTGTGGGTGCTCTTCGGCTTCAGCCTCGCCTTCGGCACCGACTCCGGCTCCGTCATCGGCTGGAACTCCGACTACGTCGGCCTCAGCGGCATCGGCATCACCGAGCTCTGGGACGGCTACACCATCCCCGTCTACGTCTTCGCCGTCTTCCAGCTGATGTTCGCGGTCATCACCCCCGCCCTGATCAGCGGCGCCCTCGCCGACCGCGTCAAGTTCAGCGCCTGGGTGCTCTTCACCGCCCTGTGGGTCACCGTCGTCTACTTCCCCGTCGCCCACTGGGTGTGGGGCGCCGGCGGCTGGCTCTTCGAGCTCGGCGTCATCGACTTCGCCGGCGGCACCGCCGTCCACATCAACGCCGGCGCCGCCGCCTTCGGCGTCATCCTGGTCATCGGCAAGCGCGTCGGCTTCAAGAAGGACCCGATGCGCCCGCACAGCCTCCCCCTCGTGATGCTCGGCGCCGGCCTGCTCTGGTTCGGCTGGTTCGGCTTCAACGCCGGATCCTGGCTCGGCAACGACGACGGCGTCGGCGCCGTCATGTTCGTCAACACCCAGGTCGCCACCGCCGCCGCCATGCTCGCCTGGCTCGGCTACGAGAAGCTGCGCCACGGCTCCTTCACCACCCTCGGCGCCGCCTCCGGCGCGGTCGCCGGCCTCGTCGCCATCACCCCCGCCGGCGGCTGCGTCAGCCCGCTCGGCGCGATCGCCGTCGGCGCCATCGCCGGCGTGCTGTGCGCCATGGCCGTCGGCCTCAAGTACAGGTTCGGCTACGACGACTCCCTCGACGTCGTCGGCGTCCACCTCGTGGGCGGCGTCGCGGGCTCCCTCCTCGTCGGCCTCTTCGCCACCGGCGGCGTCCAGTCCGACGCCAAGGGCCTCTTCTACGGCGGCGGCTTCGAGCAGCTCGGCAAGCAGGCCGTCGGCGTCTTCTCCGTCCTCGCCTACTCCCTCGTCGTATCGGCGATCATGGCCTTCCTCCTCGACAAGACCATCGGGATGCGGGTCGCCGAGGACGTCGAGGTCTCCGGCATCGACCAGGCCGAGCACGCCGAGACCGCCTACGACTTCAGCGGCGCCGGCGGCGGGATCTCCGCACGCAGCACCGCCTCCCCCGCCCCCGTGGCCGCAGCCAGCAAGAAGGTCGACGCATGAAGCTGATCACCGCGATCGTCAAGCCCTACAAGCTCGACGACATCAAGGAGGCCCTCCACGCCTTCGGCATCCAGGGCCTGACCGTCTCGGAGGCCAGCGGGTACGGCCGCCAGCGCGGCCACACCGAGGTCTACCGCGGCGCCGAGTACACCGTGGACCTCGTACCGAAGATCCGCATCGAGGTCCTCGCCGACGACGACGAGGCCGAGGAGCTCATCAACGTCATCGTCAGCGCCGCACGCACCGAGAAGATCGGCGACGGCAAGGTGTGGAGCGTCCCCGTGGACTCGGTCGTCCGGGTCCGCACCGGCGAGCGCGGCGCCGACGCCCTCTAGCGGACGGGAGCCCCCGGGTGACGAGCGCCGAAGCGACCACGCAGGACCCCACCGGCTCGGGACCCGGCGGATACGCCGCGGCCCGGCTGCGACTCCTCGGGGAGGAGTCGCGGTCCGGGCCGTCACGGCGCTCCGCCCTCTCCGCCCTGACCGACCAGTGGCTCGGGGACGGGTTCACGACCGCCGCGCAGGAGGCCGGCGTACGGGGCGCGGCCCTGGTCGCCGTCGGCGGCTACGGCCGCGGGGAACTCTCCCCGCGCAGCGACCTCGACCTCCTCCTGCTCCACGACGGCAAGGCCCGCCCGCGGGCGCTGGCCGCCCTCGCCGACCGCCTCTGGTACCCCGTCTGGGACCTCGGGCTGGCCCTCGACCACTCCGTACGGACCCCCGCCGAGGCCCGCAAGGTCGCCGCCGAGGACCTCAAGGCCCACCTCGGGCTGCTCGACGCCCGGCTCGTCGCGGGCGACGCCGGACTCCTCGCCGGACTGCGCACCTCGGTGCTCGCCGACTGGCGCAACCAGGCCCCCCGGCGGCTGCCCCAGCTGCACGCCCTGTGCCGGGAGCGCGCCGAACGGGCCGGGGAGCTGCGGTTCCTGCTGGAGCCCGACCTCAAGGAGGCGCGCGGCGGGATCCGGGACGCCACCGCCCTGCGGGCCGTCGCCGCGTCCTGGCTGGCCGACGCCCCCCGCGAGGGGCTCGACGGGGCCCGGCGCCGGCTGCTGGACGCGCGGGACGCCCTGCACCTGGTCACCGGCCGCGCCACCGACCGGCTCGCCCTCCAGGAACAGCCCCAGGTCGCCGCCCGGCTGGGGCTCCTCGACGCGGACGCCCTGCTGCGCGAGGTGTACGAGGCCGCCCGGGTCGTCGCCTACGCGGGCGACGTCACCTGGCGGGAGGTCGGACGGGTCCTGCGGGCCCGGGCCGCCCGGCCCCGCCTGCGCGGGCTGCTGGGCACCCGGGGCGCGGCGGCCGCCGCCGAACGGGCGCCGCTGGCCGACGGGGTCGTGGAGTCCGACGGGGAGGCCGTCCTGGCGCTCGCCGCCCGGCCCGAACGGGACCCCGTCCTGCCCCTGCGGTTCGGCGCGGCCGCCGCCCAGGCCGGGCTGCCCGTCTCGCTGCACGCCGTCCGCCGTCTCGCGGCCCAGGCCCGGCCGCTGCCCGTGCCCTGGCCCGCCGAGGCGCGGGAGCAGCTGCTGACCCTGCTGGGCGCGGGAGAGCCGATGGTGGGGGTGTGGGAGGCGCTGGAGGCCGAGGGCCTGATCAGCCGCCTGCTGCCGGACTGGGAGCGGGTGCGCTGCCGCCCCCAGCACAACCCCGTGCACACCTGGACGGTGGACCGGCACCTGATCGAGACGGCCGTCCGGGCCTCGGCGCTGACCCGCCGGGTCGGCCGGCCCGACCTGCTGCTCATGGCGGCCCTCCTGCACGACATCGGCAAGGGCTGGCCCGGCGACCACTCCGTCGTCGGCGAGACCATCGCCCGCGACACGGCCGCACGGGTCGGCTTCGACGCCGAGGACACCGCCGTCCTGGGCACGCTCGTACGCCACCACCTGCTGCTGGTGGACACCGCCACCCGGCGGGACCTCGACGACCCCGCCACCGTCACCGCGGTGGCGCGCGCCGTCGGCTCGACCGCCACCCTGGAGGTCCTGCACGCCCTGACCGAGGCCGACGCCCTGGCGACCGGCCCGGCCGCCTGGAGCACCTGGCGCGGCTCCCTGGTGGCCGACCTGGTGCGCCGGGTCGCCGCCGTGCTGAGCGGGGCCCCGGCGGCAGACCCGCAGCCGGAGCGGCCCACCGCGGAGCAGGAGCGCCTGGCCCTGGAGGCGCTGCGCACCGGGGAGCCGGTGCTCACCCTGCACGCCCGGCAGGAGGAGGACGACGCCGTCGGGGTCGAGCTGGCCGTGGCGGTCCCGGACCGGCCCGGCGTGCTCCCGGCCGTGTCCGGGGTGCTGGCGCTGCACCGGCTGACGGTGCGGGCGGCGGACCTGCGCTTCCTGGAGCTGCCCGACCACCTGGGCGAGGTGCTGGTGCTGCGCTGGCGGGTGGCGGCGGAGTACGGGACGCTGCCGCAGGCGCCCCGGCTGCGGACCGACCTGGTACGGGCGCTGGACGGCTCGCTGGACGTCCCGGCCAAGCTGGCCGCCCGCGAGGCGGCCTACCCGCGCCGGCGCGGGGTGGTCCCCCCGCCGCCCCGCGTCACCGTGGTGCCGGACGCCTCCCCCCTGGCCACCGTCCTGGAGGTCCGCGCCCCCGACGCCGTGGGCCTGCTGCACCGCGTCGGCCGCGCCCTGGAGGAGGGGGGCGTCCGGGTGCGCAGCGCCCACGTCTCCACGCTGGGCGCGAACGCCGTGGACACCGTCTACGTGGTCGACCCGGACGGCAAGCCCCTCCCGCCGGCGGAGGCGGCAGCCCTGGCCGACCGGATCCAGTCGGCCCTGTCGTAGCCGCTGCGCGCAGCGGGACCCCGGCCCCGCCCCCGGGGGGTGGCGGGGCCGGATACCCTGGGGGACGACCACCACGCCCCCGACCCGAGGAATCGCGACCACCGTGTTCGATACGCTTTCCGACCGCCTCAGCGCGACCTTCAAGTCCCTCCGGGGCAAAGGCCGCCTCTCCGAGCAGGACATCGACGCTGCGGCGCGGGAAATCCGTATCGCCCTCCTCGAGGCCGACGTCGCGCTCCCGGTCGTCCGCTCCTTCATCGCGAACGTCAAGGAAAGGGCCCGCGGCGAGGAGGTCAGCAAGGCGCTGAACCCCGGCCAGCAGGTCCTCAAGATCGTCAACGACGAGCTGGTCTCCATCCTCGGTGGAGAGACCCGCCGCCTGCGGTTCGCCAAGACCGCGCCCACCGTGATCATGCTGGCCGGTCTCCAGGGTGCCGGTAAGACCACCCTCGCCGGAAAGCTCGGCCTCTGGCTCAAGGGGCAGGGCCACTCCCCGCTCCTCGTCGCCTGCGACCTCCAGCGCCCCAACGCCGTCAACCAGCTCAGCGTCGTCGCCGAGCGGGCCGGCGTGGCCGTCTACGCCCCCGCCCCCGGCAACGGCGTCGGCGACCCGGTCCAGGTCGCCAAGGACTCGATCGAGTACGCGCGCACCAAGCAGTACGACATCGTCATCGTCGACACCGCCGGCCGCCTCGGCATCGACGCCGAGCTGATGCAGCAGGCCGCGGACATCCGCGACGCCGTCAGCCCCGACGAGATCCTCTTCGTCGTCGACGCCATGATCGGCCAGGACGCGGTCAACACCGCCGAGGCCTTCCGCGACGGCGTCGGCTTCGACGGCGTCGTGCTCTCCAAGCTCGACGGCGACGCCCGCGGCGGTGCCGCGCTCTCCATCGCGCACGTCACCGGCAAGCAGATCATGTTCGCCTCGAACGGCGAGAAGCTCGACGACTTCGACGCCTTCCACCCGGACCGCATGGCGG
Source organism: Streptomyces sp. NPDC096136 (assembly GCF_044763325.1). NCBI lineage: Bacteria > Bacillati > Actinomycetota > Actinomycetes > Kitasatosporales > Streptomycetaceae > Streptomyces > Streptomyces sp. NPDC096136. The sequence goes on from NZ_JBIWFZ010000016.1 coordinate 65,462, forward strand.
GCCGGATCCTCGACATGGGTGACATGCTCACCCTCATCGAGCAGGCCGAGAAGACCTTCTCGCAGGCCGAGGCCGAGAAGATGGCGGCCAAGCTCGCCAAGGGCCCCAAGGAGTTCACGCTCGACGACTTCCTGGCCCAGATGGAGCAGGTCCGCAAGATGGGCTCCATCTCCAAGCTCCTCGGCATGCTGCCGGGCATGGGGCAGATCAAGGAACAGATCAACAACATCGACGAGCGCGACGTGGACCGCACCGCCGCGATCATCAAGTCGATGACCCCGGCCGAGCGCCAGGACCCGACGATCATCAACGGCTCGCGCCGCGCCCGTATCGCCAAGGGCTCCGGCGTCGAGGTCAGCGCCGTCAAGAACCTCGTCGAGCGCTTCTTCGACGCCCGCAAGATGATGTCCCGCATGGCCCAAGGCGGCGGCATGCCGGGCATGCCCGGCATCCCCGGGATGGGCGGAGGCCCCGGCCGGCAGAAGAAGCAGGTCAAGCAGGCCAAGGGCAAGCGCAAGAGCGGCAACCCGATGAAGCGCAGGGAAGAGGAGGCCGCGGCTGCGGCCCGGCGCGAGCAGGGCGGCGCCCAGCCCGCCCTCCCCGCCGCCGGCGGCAACCCGTTCGGGCTCCCGGCGGGCGGCGGGCAGCCCGGCCAGGACTTCGACCTGCCGGACGAGTTCAAGAAGTTCATGAAGTAGCGGTCCGTACGGCGAAGGGCCCCGTGGTGCACGCACCGCGGGGCCCTTCCCCTTGCCCTTCCGCTGGGCGGGCACGGGGGTGCCGCTTCGCTTAGGGTCGGCCGGGAGGACGGCATAAGGAGGCGCCCCCGTGCCCAGCCCCACCCCCGTACCGCCGCGCGACCGGGCCGACACCCCCTGGCGCTCGGAGGGCGCCCCGCCCGGCCCGCCGCCCCGCAGGAGGCCGCCCGGCGGCTGGCGCGGGCTGATCCTCGCCGCCCTGATCGTCTACCTGATCGCCAACGTCGTGCTGTCCTTCTTCAACGAGGGCGACGGGCCGACGATCTCGTACACCGAGTTCAGCAAGCAGGTCGCCGACGGCAACGTCGAGAAGATCTACTCCAAGGGCGACGCCATCCAGGGCGAGCTGAAGACCAAGCAGCCCGTCCCCGGCGGCGAGGGCGACTACACCAAGTTCGTCACCCAGCGCCCCGCCTTCGCCGACGACCAGCTGTGGGCCGGCCTCACCTCCAAGGGGGTCACCGTCACCGCCTCCCCGGTGGTCGAGCAGCGCAGCTTCCTGGCCAACCTGCTGTTCTCCCTCGCCCCGATGCTGATCCTGGTGGCCCTGTGGCTGCTCATCGCCCGCCGGATGGGCTCCGCCCTCGGCGGGCCCGGCGGCTTCGGCCGCAAGGCGCCGCCCAGGCCCGTCGAACTGGAGGGCGCCCGACGCACCACCTTCGAGGACGTGGCCGGCATCGACGAGGTCAAGGGCGAGCTCAGCGAGGTCGTGGACTTCCTGAAGAACCCCGCGCAGTACCGCCGGCTGGGCGCCCGCATGCCCGGCGGCGTGCTGCTGGCCGGCCCGCCCGGCACCGGCAAGACCCTGCTGGCCCGCGCCGTCGCGGGCGAGGCCGGGGTGCCGTTCTTCTCCGCGTCCGCCTCCGAGTTCATCGAGATGATCGTCGGCGTCGGCGCCTCCCGGGTGCGCGAGCTCTTCGCCGAGGCCCGCAAGGTGGCCCCGGCGATCATCTTCATCGACGAGATCGACACCATCGGGCGGGTCCGCGGCGGCTCCGCCGCCATGGGCGGCCACGACGAGCGCGAGCAGACCCTCAACCAGATCCTCACCGAGATGGACGGCTTCTCCGGCTCCGAGGGCGTGGTCGTGGTGGCCGCCACCAACCGCGCCGACGTCCTCGACCCCGCCCTGACCCGCCCCGGCCGCTTCGACCGCACGGTCGTCGTCGCCCCGCCCGACAAGGCCGGCCGCGAGGCGATCCTGCGCATCCACACCCGCGAGATCCCCCTCGCGGCCGGCGTCGACCTGGCCCAGGTGGCCCGCACCACCCCCGGCATGACCGGCGCCGAGCTCGCCAACCTCGCCAACGAGGCCGCCCTGCTGGCCGTCAGGCGCCGGCAGGACGCGGTCACCCAGGCCGACCTCTCCGACGCCCTGGAGAAGGTCCAGCTGGGCGCCGAGCGCCCCCTCGTGATGCCGGAGGAGGAACGCCGCCGCACGGCCTACCACGAGAGCGGCCACGCCTTGCTCGGCATGCTCCAGCCGGGCGCCGACCCCGTACGCAAGATCACCATCGTGCCGCGCGGCCGCGCGCTCGGCGTCACCTTCTCCACCCCCGACGCCGACCGCTACGCGTACACCGAGCCCTACCTGCGGGGCCGGATCATCGGCGCGCTCGGGGGCATGGCCGCCGAGCACGTGGTCTACGACGTCATCACCACGGGCGCCGAGAGCGACCTCGAACAGGTCACCAACATCGCCCGCGGCATGGTCGGCCGCTGGGGCATGAGCGAGCGCGTCGGCCGCCTGACCGCGATCCCGTCCGACGGCCAGGGCCCGTACGGCCTGACCGCCGCCCCCGCCACCCTCGACGCCGTGGACCACGAGATGCGGCGGATCGTGGACGAGTGCTACGCGGAGGCCTGCCGCCTGCTGGCCGAGCACCGCCCCAGGCTCGACGCCCTGGCGGAGGCCCTGCTGGCGGCCGAGACCCTCGACGAGCACGCCGCGTACGAGGCGGCCGGCATCCCCCGGACCTCCAAGGACCACGGCACGCGGTGAGCGCTACGCCACCCGGGCGATGACGTACCGCAGGATGTTCGGCAGCCACACCGCGCCGTCGGACCGCTCGTACGGGTGAAGGGCCTCCGCCAGCTCCTTCTCCGCCAGGGCCGGGTCCGCCGCCGGGCAGGGCCCGGACCCGGTCCCCGCGACGGGGTACATCCCGGTCGACAGCAGCCCGCGCACGGCGCTGTCCGCGTCGGCGTACCCGAAGGGGCAGAACACCCGCCCCGACCCGTCCGGCACCAGCCCGGCGCCCTCCACCACCGCGTCCAGGTCCCGGACCACCGGCCCGCCGCCCAGCACCGCCGGCACCGTGCACCGCTCGGCCGGACCCCAGCCGGCCAGCACCACCGCCCCGCCCCGCCGGACCGCGGGCAGGGCCGCCTCCAGGGCGCCCGCAGCGGGCGAGAAGGCCAGCAGCACGTCGTAGGGGCGGGCCGCGGGCACCGGGGGAGCGGCCACCACCTCCAGCAGCCGCTCGCGGGCCAGCGCCCGCCGGGCCGGGTCCGCCTCCACGCCCGTGGCGGCGGCGCCCCGTCCGGCGGCCAGCAGCAGGGCCAGCCCGGCCCCGCAGTCGAGCCCCAGCAGCCGGGTTCCGGGCCCGACCTCCAGCCGGTCGTAGACCGCCTCGTACAGCGGTACCAGCATCCGTTCCTGGATCTCCGCCCAGTCACGGGCGACGAGCGTCGCCGTCGGCGTCGGTGTCATCGAAAGAGCGCTCCTGATTCCGTCTCGCCCCCTTGCCCCCGTTGCCAGGGAACTCCCCATCGGCCCCCGCGTCCAGAGGAGTGCGCCACCCGATTCACGCATCCGGTGCCCGGCGCCGTACCATTCGCGCCATGGCAAAGGCACCCGTTCTCACCCCGCAGGCGGAGGATTTCCCCCGCTGGTACCAGGATCTGATCAACAAGGCCGAGCTGGCCGACAACGGTCCGGTCCGCGGCACCATGGTCATCCGACCGTACGGCTACGGCCTGTGGGAGCGGATGCAGCAGGAGATGGACGCCCGCATCAAGGAAGCCGGTGCCCAGAACGCCTACTTCCCGCTGTTCATCCCCCAGTCGTACCTGACCCGGGAAGCGGAGCACGTCGAGGGCTTCGCCCCCGAGCTCGCGGTCGTCACCCACGGCGGCGGCAAGGAGCTCGACGAGCCGGTCGTCGTCCGGCCCACCTCCGAGACGATCATCAACGACTACTTCTCCAAGTGGGTCCAGAGCTACCGGGACCTGCCCCTGCTGATCAACCAGTGGGCCAACGTGGTCCGCTGGGAGATGCGCCCCCGCGTGTTCCTCCGGACGAGCGAGTTCCTCTGGCAGGAGGGCCACACCGCCCACGCCACGTACGAGGACGCCCGCGACTACGCCGCGCACATCCACCGGAACGTGTACGGCGACTTCATGACCAACGTGCTCGGCATCGACGTCGTGCTCGGCCGCAAGACCCCCAAGGAGCGCTTCGCCGGCGCCATCAACACCCTCACCCTCGAGGGCATGATGGGCGACGGCAAGGCCCTGCAGATGGGCACGAGCCACGAGCTCGGCACCAACTTCGCCAAGGCCTTCAACACCTCCTACCTCTCCAAGGAGGGGCAGCAGGAGCTGGTCTGGCAGACCTCGTGGGGCGTCTCGACCCGCATGGTCGGCGGCCTGATCATGTCCCACGGCGACGACAACGGCCTGCGCGTCCCGCCGCGGCTGGCGCACGTCCAGGTCGTCGTCATGGCGATCAAGGGCGACGAGGCCGTGGCCAAGGTCCGCGAGCTCGGTGCGCAGCTGAAGGCCGCGGGCCTGCGCGTGCACGTCGACGACCGCGTCGACACCCCGTTCGGCCGCCGCGCCGTGGACTGGGAGCTCAAGGGCGTACCGGTCCGCATCGAGATCGGCCCCCGCGACCTGGAGAACGGCACCGCGATGCTGGCCCGCCGGATCCCCGGCGGGAAGGAGCCGGTGCAGATCGACGCGCTGGCCGACCTGCTGCCCAAGGTGCTCGACGAGGACCAGGCCCAGCTGCTGCGCGAGTCCCGCGAGCGCCGGGTGTCCCGCACGACCGACGTCGCCACCATCGAGGAGGCCGCCGAGGCCGCCCTCGCCGGCGGCTGGGCGCGGATCCCGTGGAGCGTCCTGGGCCCGGAGGGCGAGGCCAAGCTCGGCGAGCAGGCCGTGACCGTCCGCTGCCTGGTGGCCGAGGACGGGTCGGTTCCGGAGGCGGACGACGCCCCCGGTACCCTCGCGATCGTCGCGCGCTCGTACTGAGCCCCAGCTTCCACGCCCCCGGCGCGCGGCTTCGGCCGCACGCCGGGGGCTGGTTTTTTTGGTCGGCGTTACGTACCGACTCCTCCTGGGATCGGCGCACCCGTCCTCGTCGGGACGCATGAGACTGAACTGACTGGTACGTGCAAAAAATTTGGAATGGCCCGGAATCGGAACACCGGGGCACCCCGGCTCGTTGTCACGACGTGAGCACGACACCACCTGTTCTCGCCGCAGAGCTGGCGCAGGCGTGGGCCGACATTCAGCGGTACCACCCCGAGCTGCCTGACCTTGCCGCGCCCGAGTCCCTGATCGGAGAGTCTTCGTCCGCCTGCGGCGCCGAACTCTCCTTCGAGCGACTGCTGCACGAGGCAGTCCACGGCATCGCGGCCGCCCGCGGGGTCCGTGACACCTCGCGAGCCGGCCGCTACCACAACCGCAGATTCCTCGCGATCGCCGAGGAGATGGGGCTGGACCACTCCGAGGAGCCGCACGCCAGCAGCGGTTTCTCCCTGGTCTTCCTCAATCCCGAGGCCAAGAAGCGCTACCGGCCCACGATCGAGCGCCTCCAGCGCGCCCTCAAGGCGCACACGGTCGCCACGGCCGCCGACACCAAGCGCAGCTTCCGCGGTCCGGCCGCCCGGCACGGCTCCTCGGGCGGCGGCGTGCGGGTCAAGGCGGTCTGCGACTGCGGGCGCAACGTGCGGGTCGTCCCCTCCGTGCTGGCCCAGGCGCCGATCGTGTGCGGCGGCTGCATGAAGCCGTTCCGGATCCCCGAGGTCGCCACCGCGGCGGCGTCCTGACGCGGCGCCCCCGGCGGGCGGTGTGGTGATCCTCCCCGCTCGGAGGCGCCGCGGGCATGTGGCACAATGGGCAGCTGTACTCGACAGCCGCACAGGACCCCTCTCTCCTCCGGCTGACGCGTCCATCGGGCACCCGAGTACCGCAACCCCACGTGGCATCTCAAGTGCCCAACCACGTCAAGTTCAGGAGACACCACTCCAGTGGCAGTCAAGATCAAGCTCAAGCGCCTCGGTAAGATCCGCTCCCCGCACTACCGCATCGTCGTCGCCGACGCCCGCACCCGCCGGGACGGCCGCGCGATCGAGGAGATCGGCATCTACCAGCCGACGTACAACCCCTCGCGCATCGAGGTCAACGCCGAGCGCGCGCAGTACTGGCTCTCCGTGGGCGCCCAGCCCACCGACGCCGTTCTCGCCATCCTGAAGCTCACCGGTGACTGGCAGGCGCACAAGGGCCTCCCGGCCCCCGCGCCGCTGCTGCAGCCGGCGACGAAGGAAGACAAGCGTCGCTCCTTCGACGAGTTCGCCAAGGCCCTCGAGGGCATCGGCGAGGCCAAGGGCGAGGCCATCACGCAGAAGAAGAAGGCCGACAAGAAGGCGGACGAGGCTGAGGCCGCCGCCGAGTCGACCGAGGCCTGATCATGCTCGAGGAGGCTCTTGAGCACCTCGTAAAGGGCATTGTGGACAACCCCGACGACGTGCAGGTCGCCTCGCGCAACCTGCGCCGCGGGCAGGTGCTCGAGGTCCGGGTGCACCCCGAGGACCTCGGGAAGGTGATCGGCCGCAACGGCCGCACCGCACGTGCGCTGCGTACCGTCGTGGGCGCCATCGGCGGGCGGGGGATCCGCGTCGACCTCGTCGACGTGGACCAGGTCCGCTGAGCAGTTGAATCACCGGCACGGGCCGGGGAGGGCATACGTGCCCGCCCCGGCCCGTCGTCGTCTGAACAGGAGAGGCACAAACACAGTGGAGCTGGTAGTCGCGCGGATCGGCCGCGCCCACGGCATCAAGGGTGAGATCACCGTCGAGGTGCGCACGGACGAGCCCGAGCTGCGGCTCAGCCCCGGTGCCGTGCTCCGCACCGACCCGGCATCGGCGGGCCCGCTGACCATCGAGGCGGGCCGGGTGCACAGCGGCCGGCTCCTGCTGCGCTTCGCGGGGGTCAAGGACCGCACCGCCGCCGAGGCGCTGCGCAACACCCTCCTCATCGCGGACGTGGACCCCGCGGAGCTGCCGGAGGAGGAGGACGAGTACTACGACCACCAGCTGATGGACCTGGACGTGGTGCTGGAGGACGGCACCGAGATCGGCCGGATCACCGAGATCTCCCACCTCCCCTCCCAGGACCTGTTCATCGTCGAGCGGCCGGACGGCTCCGAGGTGATGATCCCCTTCGTCGAGGAGATCGTCGCCGAGATCGACCTGGAGGAGCAGCGCTGCGTCATCACCCCGCCGCCGGGGCTGATCGACGACCGCGCCGAGATCGCCTCCGCCCGCGACGCCGGGGCCGCCGGGGCCGCGGAGTCCGCCGAGGCCGCGCAGTCCGGGGACGACGCCTGATGCGGCTCGACGTCGTCACGATCTTCCCCGAGTACCTGGAGCCCCTGAACGTCTCCCTCGTCGGCAAGGCGCGGGCCCGCGGGCAGCTCGACGTCCACGTGCACGACCTGCGGGAGTGGACGTACGACCGGCACAACACGGTCGACGACACCCCGTACGGCGGCGGCCCCGGCATGGTGATGAAGACCGAGCCGTGGGGCGAGGCCCTGGACGCGGCCCTGGCGGACGGCTACGAGTCCGGCGCGCACGGCCCGGTCATGGTCGTGCCCACCCCCAGCGGCCGGCCCTTCACCCAGGAACTGGCCGTCGAGCTCTCCGAGCGCCCGTGGCTGGTCTTCACCCCCGCCCGGTACGAGGGCATCGACCGCCGCGTCATGGACGAGTACGCCACGCGCATGCCGGTGTACGAGGTCTCCATCGGCGACTACGTGCTGGCAGGCGGCGAGGCCGCCGTCCTGGTCGTCACCGAGGCCGTCGCCCGGCTGCTGCCCGGGGTGCTCGGCAACGCCGAATCGCACCGCGACGACTCCTTCGCCCCCGGCGAGATGGCCAACCTGCTGGAGGGCCCCGTCTACACCAAGCCCCCGCAGTGGCGCGGGCGGGAGATCCCCGAGGTGCTGCTCAGCGGCCACCACGGGAAGATCGCCCGCTGGCGCCGGGACGAGGCCTTCCGCCGCACCGCGCGGAACCGCCCCGACCTGATCGAGCGCTGCGAGGCCTCCGCCTTCGACAAGAAGGACCGGGAGATCCTGAGCATCCTGGGCTGGAAACCTTCCGAAGACGGCCGATTTTGGCGCAGGCCGGAGGCCGTGGAAGAATAGGCGGCTGCTGTGTGCTCGCGTGCGCCCCTGCCACAGGGGGATCGTCGTCCGACGGGTGACACGGCTCTCGAATTCTCTACGGAAACCCGCACCGGCGACCTGTGGCGTCGTGCGAAGAAAGCAGACGAACTCATGTCTCACCTGCTCGATGGCGTCAACGCCGCCTCCCTGCGTACGGACGTCCCGGCCTTCCGCCCGGGTGACACGATCAACGTGCACGTCCGCGTGATCGAGGGCAACCGCTCCCGTATCCAGCAGTTCAAGGGTGTTGTCATCCGCCGCCAGGGCTCCGGCGTCTCGGAGACCTTCACGGTCCGCAAGGTCTCCTTCAGCGTCGGCGTGGAGCGTACCTTCCCGGTCCACTCCCCGATCTTCGAGAAGATCGAGCTCGTCACCCGCGGTGACGTGCGTCGCGCCAAGCTGTACTTCCTCCGTGAGCTCCGCGGCAAGGCCGCGAAGATCAAGGAGAAGCGCGACCGCTGATCTCCTCTCCGGGTCCCGGGGACGGCCGGATAGGCTCGCCCCCGATGGACACCGAAGCAGAGCTCACACAGCGCGGCCACTCCTCCCCCGAGCAGGGGGAGGGGCGGCCGCGCTTCGCGTTTTTCAGAACGCGCGGCGCCTCCGGCCCCTGGCGGCGGGCCGGGGTGCTGGGCGTGGTCTGCACGGTCTTCCTGCTGCTGGTCAGCAATTTCGTGGTCCAGCCCTTCCTGATCCCCAGCCGGTCCATGGAGCCGACCCTGCGGGTCGGCGACCGGCTCCTGGTGAACAAGCTGGCGTACCGTTTCGGCTCGACGCCGAAGCGGGGGGACGTGGTGGTCTTCGACGGCACCGGGTCCTTCGTGCGGGAGCCCGCCCGCGGCAACCCGGTCGGCGACGCCGTGCACGGCGTGGTCTCGGCGCTGGGGCTGGCGGAGCCCTCGGACACCGACTTCGTGAAGCGGGTCGTGGGCGTCGGAGGGGACGACGTGGTGTGCTGTGACGCGGGCGGCCGGATCCGGGTCAACGGGGTCGCCGTGGACGAGCCGTACCTGTACCCCGGCGACACTCCCTCGAAGGTGCCCTTCCGGATCGTCGTCCCGCTGGGGACCCTGTGGGTCATGGGCGACCACCGCTCCCAGTCCCGGGACTCGCGGGACCACCTGGGGGAGCCGGGCGGGGGGATGGTGCCGGTGGAGAAGGTGATCGGGCGGGCCGACTGGATCGGCTGGCCGCCGTCCCGCTGGGACGGCCTGCACGCGGCGGCGCCGGCCGGCGGCCCGCATGGGTAGCCGGGGGCGGCCGCGGGGCGGCCGGGAGCGGGAGCAGCGCCCTGAGCCGGGGCCCGCGCGCGGGTCCGGGGCGGCGGCGCGCCCGCAGCCGGGTTCCCGGTCCGGTGCAGGTGCCCGGCCCGATCCGGGTGCCCGGCCCGATCCCGGTCCCGCGCCCGGTTCCCCGGCCGGGGCCGAGCCGGCGGCGGATCCGGCCGAGGGCGGCGGGCGGGCCCAGCGGCGCCGGATGGCGCGCAAGGTGCGCAGGCGCCGGCGCACCCGGCGGGTGGGCGAGCTGCCGCTGCTGGTGGCGGTGGCCCTGTGCATAGCCCTGGTCCTCAAGACCTTCCTCGTCCAGGCGTTCTTCATCCCGTCCGGTTCGATGGAGCAGACGATCCGGATCGGCGACCGGGTGCTGGTGGACAAGCTGACCCCCTGGTTCGGCTCCAAGGTCGAGCGGGGGGACGTCGTCGTCTTCAAGGACCCCGGAGGCTGGCTCAAGGGCGAGGCGGCCCGGCCGGCCCAGGACCCGGCCGGCCTGAAGCAGATCAAGCAGACCCTGACCTTCATCGGCCTGCTGCCCTCGGCCGACGAGCAGGATCTGATCAAGCGGGTCATCGGCATCGGCGGCGACACCGTGGCGTGCTGCGACAACCGGGGACGGGTGACCGTCAACGGCAGGCCGCTCGATGAGCCCTACGTGTCACCCGGGAACTCCCCTTCCGACATCCCCTTCGAGGTGCACGTACCCGCCGGGCGGCTCTTCGTGATGGGCGACCACCGCGCCAACTCGGCCGATTCCCGCTACCACCTCGACGAGGCGTTCGACGGCACCATCGACGAGAAGGGCGTGGTGGGACAGGCCGTGGTGATCGCCTGGCCGTTCGACCACTGGCGCCGGCTGGAGCAGCCCGCGACCTTCCTCGACGTTCCGGATCCGGTCCGTGCCGGTCGGCGCCGACGGCCCGGCGGGCGCCGTCGGGGCACCGCGTTCGCATAGTGTGTTCCCGGTCTCCCGCGCCTTAGGGAACTCCCGCTCGTTAAGGGAGGGGAGGGCCCGCTCCTGTTCCGGTGCGGGCGGTGGTTTCCGAGTGAGGAGTGGATGTGGGGGATGTGGCGGTAGGCGCTCGATCCGGACGCGATGAGGGCGAGGAGCGGCCGGACGATGCCGTCACGCACGAGACCGACGAGGCGGGTGCGGAGGCGAAGCAGCCCCGCTCCTTCTGGAAGGAGCTCCCGCTCCTCATCGGCATCGCCCTGGTGCTCGCCCTGCTGATCAAGACCTTCCTGGTCCAGGCGTTCTCGATCCCCTCCGACTCGATGCAGAACACCCTGCAGCGCGGTGACCGGGTGCTCGTGGACAAGCTGACCCCGTGGTTCGGCTCGGAGCCCGAGCGCGGCGAGGTCGTCGTGTTCCACGACCCGGCGCACTGGCTGGAGGGGGAGCCCACCCCCGAGCCCAACGTCGTGCAGAAGGTCCTCAGCTGGATCGGCCTGATGCCGTCCGCCGAGGAGAAGGACCTGATCAAGCGGACCATCGCCATCGGCGGGGACACCGTGGAGTGCAAGCGGGGCGGCCCGGTCGTCGTCAACGGCAAGGCGCTGGACGAGCCGTACATCTACCCCGGCAACACCCCCTGCGACGACGCGCCGTTCGGGCCGATCACCGTGCCCAAGGGCAAGATCTGGGTGATGGGCGACCACCGCCAGAACTCCCAGGACTCCCGCTACCACATGCAGGACTCCACCCAGGGCTTCGTGCCGGTCAGCGACGTCGTCGGACGCGCCGTGGTCGTCGCCTGGCCGATCACCCGCTGGGCCACCCTGCCGGTCCCGGACACCTTCGACCAGAAGGGCATCGACAAGCAGCTCCCGGCGCCCCTGCACTCGCCGCAGGCCGCCGGTCCCGGCGTGGCCGACGTCAACTCGGCGGCCCTGGGGCTCGTGGGCGCCGTGCCCCTCGTCCTGTGGCGCCGGCGGAGGCTGACCAAGGGGCGTACCGCCCGGTAGGGTGCCGCCCAGGCCGGACACCGCCGGGTGGCGGCCATCTCCGGGTATGGGGGCGCACCGATGGGCGGAACACAGGCAATACGCGCGAGCGCGAGAGATGGCCGCGGCGGCCTCGGCAACACGTTGTCGGGCATCGCCGTGGCCATCGGCTTCGCGCTCTTCCTCGGCGGCTTCGTCTGGGGGGCGCTGGTGTACCAGCCCTACACGGTGCCGACCAACTCCATGGTCCCCACCGTGCAGCCGGGCGACCGGGTGCTGGCGCAGCGGATCGGCGGCGCCGAGGTGCGGCGCGGCGACGTGGTCGTCTTCAAGGACGCCCAGTGGAGCGACTCGCCCATGGTCAAGCGCGTCGTGGCCGTCGGCGGCGACACCGTCGCCTGCTGCGGCCAGGGCGGAAGGCTGACCGTGAACGGGAAACCGCTCGAAGAGCCCTACGTGGACCAGGCCGGGCGCGACGCGCTGGCCGCGGGGACGACCTCCTTCGAGGTGACCGTCCCCGAGGGCAACCTCTTCCTCATGGGCGACCGCCGCTCCGGCTCCCTCGACTCGCGGGCGCACCTCCAGGACGCCGGCCAGGGCACGGTCCCGCGCTCGGCCGTCGTGGCCCGCGTCGACGCGCTGGCCTGGCCGAACACGGGGATGCTGGAGCGCCCCCGGGTGTTCGCGGCCCTCCCCGGCGGGATCTCGCAGCCCGGGCCGCTGCGGCTCCAGGTGGCCGCGGTGCTGGGCGGAGCCGCCCTGGTCGTGCTGGGGGCCGCCTACGGGCCGGTCGCCCGTGTCCTGGGGCGCGGACGGGCGCGGGGGCGCACCGGTGGACGCTGAGCGGCGGGCCGGGGAACCGCGCGCGCCACGGCCCCGGAAGGTGTCCCGGGTGGTCCTGCTGGACCCGGCGGACCGGATCCTGCTGCTGCACGGCTTCGAGCCGGACGACCCCGCCGACCACTGGTGGTTCACCCCCGGCGGCGGGCTGGAGGGCGACGAGACCCGCGCACAGGCCGCGCTGCGGGAACTCGCGGAGGAGACGGGCATCACCGAGGTGGAGCTGGGGCCGGTGCTGTGGCACCGCTACTGCTCCTTCCCCTTCGACGGCCTGCGCTGGGAGCAGGACGAGTGGTACTTCCTGGCCCGGACCACGCAGACCGAGACCGCGATGGACGGGCTGACCCCGCTGGAGCGGCGCAGCGTCACGGGGGCGAGATGGTGGACCTCCGAGGAACTGCTCGCGGCCCGTGAGACGGTGTACCCGACCAAGCTCGCAGGGCTGCTGAGGACGCTGCTCGACAACGGTCCCCCGGACGCTCCGGTGGTCCTGCCCCCGGAAATCGTTTAGGGGCGCACGGCGCTGGCGCACAATAGGGGGACGCACGGCTGAAGGGGAACATGCCATGAGCGCCGAGGACCTCGAGAAGTACGAGACCGAGATGGAGCTGAAGCTCTATCGGGAGTACCGCGACGTCGTCGGGCTGTTCAAGTACGTGATCGAGACCGAACGCCGTTTCTACCTCACCAACGACTACGAGATGCAGGTGCACTCGGTCCAGGGGGAGGTGTTCTTCGAGGTCACGATGGCCGACGCCTGGGTCTGGGACATGTACCGGCCCGCCCGCTTCGTCAAGCAGGTGCGGGTGCTGACCTTCAAGGACGTGAACATCGAGGAGCTCAACAAGAGCGACCTCGAACTCCCGGGCGGCTGATCCGGCCGAGCTCCCCCGGGTACGCGCCCCGGCTCCCCGCCTCACCCGCACGGGTGAGGCGGCTGTCCACAGCGCCCGGGTTGTCCACCAAGATCCACTCGATGGGCCGGCGCGCGGGATCGTCGGTGCCGGAGGTGGTGCCGGATGGACGCGAAGGGCGTGGCACGACAGGCGCTGGGCCGGTACGGCGAGGGGCTCGCCGTGCGGCGGCTCACCGAGTCGGGGATGACGGTGATCGCCCGGAACTGGCGGTGCCGGGGCGGGGAGATCGACATCGTCGCGCGGGACGGGGACGCCCTCGTCGTGTGCGAGGTCAAGACGCGCCGCACGGGGGACTTCGAACACCCCATGGCCGCGGTCCGGGCCGCGAAGGCCGACCGGCTGCGCCGGCTGGCCGGGCGCTGGCTCGCCGACCACGGGGGACCGCCCCCGGGCGGGGTGCGGATCGACCTGGTCGGGGTCCTGCTGCCCCGGCGCGGCGCGCCCCTCGTCGAGCACGTCCGGGGGGTGGCGTGATGGGGTTCGCGCGGGCCTGCTCGGTGGCCCTGGTGGGCGTCGAGGGCGTCGTGGTGGAGGTCCAGGCCGACCTGGAGCCGGGGGTGGCGGCCTTCACCCTGGTGGGCCTCCCCGACAAGACCCTGGTCGAGAGCCGGGACCGGGTACGGGCGGCGGTGGTGAACTCCGGCGCCCCCTGGCCGCAGAAGAAGCTCACGGTCGGACTCAGCCCGGCCTCCGTGCCGAAGTCCGGCGCCCATTTCGACCTGGCCGTCGCGGCGGCCGTCCTGGGGGCCGCCGAGGTCGTCGACCCCGGGGCGATCGCCGACCTGGTGCTCATCGGGGAGCTGGGGCTGGACGGCCGGGTGCGCCCGGTCCGCGGGATCCTGCCGGCCGTGCTCGCCGCCGCCGAGGCGGGGTACCGGCAGGTGGTGGTGCCGCAGCAGTGCGCCGCCGAGGCCTCCCTGGTCCCGGACGTGGCGGTGCTCGGCGTGCGCAGCCTGCGGCAGCTGATCGCCGTCCTGACCGACGCCCCGGTCCCCGAGGAGGATCCGCCGGACGGGGAGGGGCGCCCGGACGCGATGCTGGCCGGACTGCTCCTGCCGGGCGCCGGACTCGGTACGGGCCTGGCCCGGGGCGGGGAGGAGGCCCCGGAGGTCCCCGACCTCGCCGACGTCGCCGGGCAGCACGGCGCCCGCCGGGCCCTGGAGGTGGCCGCCTCCGGGGGCCACCACCTCTTCCTCAACGGGCCCCCGGGCGCCGGCAAGACCATGCTCGCCGAGCGGCTGCCCTGGATCCTGCCGCCCCTCACCCGACAGGACTCCCTGGAGGTGACGGCCGTCCACTCGGTCGCGGGAATCCTCCCGCCCGGCGAACCGCTGGTCTCCCGGCCCCCGTACTGCGCCCCGCACCACTCGGCGACCATGCAGTCACTGGTGGGCGGCGGGGCCGGGGTCCCCAGGCCCGGGGCGGTCTCCCTGGCTCACAAGGGCGTGCTCTTCCTGGACGAGGCCGCGGAGTTCAGCGGGAAGGTGCTGGACGCCCTGCGCCAGCCCCTGGAAGCCGGACACGTGGTCATCGCCCGGGCCGCCGGAGTGGTACGGCTGCCCGCCCGCTTCCTGATGGTCCTCGCGGCCAACCCCTGCCCCTGCGGACGGCACACCCTGACCGGGTCCGGATGCGAATGCCCCTCCCCGGTGATCCGGCGCTACCAGGCCCGGCTGTCGGGCCCGCTGCTCGACCGGGTCGACCTGAGGGTGGAGGTGGAACCGGTCACCCGTTCCGACCTGCTCGGCCGGGGCGGCCGCGGAGAGACCACGCGGGCCGTCGCCGACCGGGTGCGGGAAGCCCGGGAGAGGGCCGCCGCCCGGTACGCGGGCACCCCCTGGCGGCTCAACGCCGAGGTGCCCGGCCATGAGCTGCGCACCCGGTGGCCGGCCGGCCCCGGAGCCCTGGCACAGGCCGAGCGGGAGATGGAGCGCGGGCTGCTCACGGCCCGGGGGCTGGACCGGGTGCTGCGGGTCGCCTGGACCGTGGCCGACCTGCGCGGCCGCGACCGCCCCGAGGCGCTGGACGCGGCCGTCGCGCTGGAACTGCGCACCGGGATCGCCCGCGGGGCGGCGTCGGCCCTGGGGGCCGGGTCGTGAGCGCCGACGCGCGGCCGGATCCGGAGTTCCTGGCCCGGGCGGCACTCACGCGGGTCCTGGAGCCCGGGGACGAGCACGGCGGGCGCTGGCTGCGGGAGTTCGGCCCCGTCGCGCTGATGCGGCTCCTGACCGGGGCCGCCGACGCGGAGGCCGGCCCGCTGACGGGGGTGGGCCCCGAGCGGCTCGCCGGGTACCGCCGACGGGCGGCGCTGGCGGAGCCCCGGCAGGACCTGGACCGGGCGGCCGCGGAGGACGTCCGGTTCGTCTGCCCGGGATCGGCCGAGTGGCCGACCCAGCTCGACGACCTCGGCGACGCCCGGCCCGTCGGGCTCTGGCTGCGCGGCCGGCCGAACCTGCGGACCTGGGCCCTGCGCTCCGTCGCCGTCGTCGGCGCCCGCGCCTGCACCCCGTACGGGGCCCACATGGCGCAGACCCTGGCCGCCGGGCTCGCCGAGCGGGGCTGGGTGGTGGTCTCCGGGGCGGCGTACGGGATCGACGGCGCCGCGCACCGCGGGGCCCTCGCCTCCGGCGGCGCCACGGCCGCGGTCCTGGCCTGCGGGGTGGACACGGCCTACCCGCGCGGCCACGCCGGACTGCTCGGCCGGATCACCCGCCAGGGACTGGTGCTGGGCGAACTCCCGCCCGGCAGCCATCCCACGCCCAGCCGGTTCGTCCTGCGCAACCGGGTCATCGCCGCCCTCACCCGGGGCACCGTCGTCGTGGAGGCCGCGCAGCGCAGCGGCTCCCTCGTCACCGCCCGCCGGGCCCAGCAGCTGGGCCGCCTCACCATGGGCGTCCCCGGCCCCGCCACCAGCGGCCTCTCCGCCGGGGTGCACGAGCTGCTGCGGGGCGAGGCGTTCCTGGTCACCGACGCCGCCGAGGTCGTCGAGCTGGTCGGCGCCATGGGCGAGCTGGCGCCCGCCCGGCGCGGACCCGTCCTCCCGCGCGACCTGCTGGACCCGGGGGCCGCCCGGATCCTCGAAGCGCTCCCCGCCGCCCGGCCCGCCGACGTGGACGAGATCTCCCTCGCCGCGGGCACCGGTACCGATGAAGTCATCGGCAGACTGTACGAACTTCACTCTCTGGGGTTCGTCGAACGGCAGGGCGACGCCTGGCGGTTGACCCGCCGCCGGCCCGAGGGGGAGGGGGAATCCGGAGCCGCCCGGCGAGGCGGTCGTTGACCTGGGGCGTTCCGGTGAAAGAGTGAAGGCGATGAGAGACGCGGTCTTCCCCGAGGCGGCCGCCCGGGCCGTGCGCGAGGCGCCGGTACCGGGCCGCCCGCGCGAGTCCGGGCGCCCCTGCGGCCCTGCGCCATCCCGTACTCTTCGCGCACCGCGACACTTCCGTCACGCTACGCTCCCAAGGAATCCCGCTCCGGCAAAGGCGAAGCATGCCCCAGCACACCTCAGGGTCCGACCGCGCTTCGGTGCCACCCGCTGCCCGTGGCAGCGTGCGGTCCGCCGAGCCCTCGTCCCTGGAGCTGCTCTGGCGCTCATACAAGGACTCGGGTGACGAGAGGCTGCGGGAGCAGCTGATCCTGCACTACTCGCCGCTGGTCAAGTACGTGGCGGGCCGGGTCAGCGTCGGCCTCCCGCCCAACGTGGAGCAGGCCGACTTCGTCTCCTCGGGGGTCTTCGGGCTGATCGACGC
This sequence comes from Streptomyces sp. NPDC096136, assembly GCF_044763325.1. Taxonomy (NCBI): domain Bacteria; kingdom Bacillati; phylum Actinomycetota; class Actinomycetes; order Kitasatosporales; family Streptomycetaceae; genus Streptomyces; species Streptomyces sp. NPDC096136. Next base: position 82,403 of record NZ_JBIWFZ010000016.1, read on the forward strand.
GATCGAGAAGTTCGACATCGAGCGGTCCATCAAGTTCGAGACGTACGCGATCACCCGGATCCGCGGCGCGATGATCGACGAGCTGCGGGCGCTGGACTGGATCCCGCGCTCCGTCCGCCAGAAGGCCCGCGCCGTGGAGCGCGCCTACGCCACCCTGGAGGCGCAGCTGCGGCGCACCCCGACCGAGGGCGAGGTCGCGGGGGAGATGGGCATCGGGGTCGAGGAACTCCACACCGTCTTCAGCCAGTTGTCCCTGGCCAACGTGGTCGCCCTGGAGGAGCTGCTGCACGTCGGCGGCGAGGGCGGCGACCGCCTGTCCCTGATGGACACCCTGGAGGACACCGCCGCCGACGACCCGGTGGAGGTGGCCGAGGACCGGGAGCTGCGCCGGCTGCTCGCCCGGGCCATCAACACCCTCCCGGAGCGGGAGAAGACCGTCGTGACCCTGTACTACTACGAGGGCCTCACCCTCGCCGAGATCGGCAACGTCCTGGGCGTCACCGAGAGCCGGGTCAGCCAGATCCACACCAAGTCCGTGCTCCAGCTGCGCGCCAAACTCGCGGACGTCGGCCGCTGACCCCCCTCCCGCGGCAGCGGCCGGTGGAGCTTGCGCACGCTCCGTACAGTGGTGACGTGCCCAGGATTCGAGCGGCCTCCGTGGCCGAGCACCGGTCGATGCAGCGCGGCGCCCTGTTGGACGCGGCGCGCTCCCTGCTGTCGGAAGGCGGGACCGAGGCCCTGACCTTCCCCGCCCTCGCGGAGCGGACCGGCCTCGCCCGGTCCTCCGTGTACGAGTACTTCAAGTCGCGCGCGGCCGTCGTCGAAGAGCTGTGCGCGGTCGACTTCCCCGTCTGGGCCGCCGAGATCGAGGCGGCGATGGAGGCCGCGCCGACTCCCGCGGCCAAGATCGAGGCGTACGTGCGCAGCCAGCTGGACCTGGTGGGCGACCGGCGCCACCGGGCGGTGGTGGCCATCTCCGCCGGCGAGCTGGACGCGGGCGCGCGGGAGAAGATCCGCGCCGCGCACGGCGGCCTGGTCGCGATGATCGGCGAGGCGCTGGAGGCCCTCGGGCAGCCGGAGCCCCGCCTGGCCGCCCTGCTGCTCCAGGGGGTCGTGGACGCGGCGGCCCGCCGGATCGAGCTCGGCGCCGCCGAGGACCCGGCCGTGATCACCGCCACCGCCGTCGGCATGGCCCTGCACGGCATCAACGGCCCGGCCTGATCCGCAGGGGGCGGGCTCAGCCCGGCCGGTCCGGGTCCGGGGCGGAGGGCAGCAGCCGGGGCGTGGGCGCGGGGAGCAGTGCCAGCGGGTCGAGGTAGGCGTCCTCGCCCGCCAGGAGGCCCCAGTGCAGGCAGGGTCCCGGGCAGTGGGCGCCCTCCGTGAGCACCGCCACCACCTGGCCCGCCGCGACCGCCTCCCCTTGCGCGACCAGCGGCCGCACCGGCTCGTACGTGGTCCGCAGCCCGCCCGGGAGGGTGAGCGACAGCACGCCCCTCCCCGCGACCGGCCCCGCGTAGTGGACCCGTCCCGGCCCGACGGCCCGTACCTCCGCCCCCGCCGGGGCCGACAGGTCCACCCCGCGGTGCCCCGCCGCGTACGGGGTCGGGGGCGGGTCCCACCACCGGGCCACGGCGAGCGGCGCCGGCAGGGGCCGGACCGCCGTGAAGGCCCCCTCGGCGGGGGCGGCCGCGGGGCCCGGCACCAGGGCCCGGGACAGGGCGAACAGCAGGCTGAGCAGCAGGGTCGTCGTCATGCGCCCAGCGTCCCGCGCGGGCGCCCCGGCCCGCCCGTGCCTGTGGACGGCCGAAAGGGTGTGGACAAGGGCGTCACCCGGCATACCGCCGGGTCCCGTACACTTCTTGTGGCGATCCGGGTCACCGGGTCGACTTCGCACGCCCCAGCGCCGACCGGTTCCGGTCGGATGAAAGCGTCTCTCGGTCCCTCCAGGGGCAGGGCGCGGCGGGGCGTCAGGAACCAAAAACCGAGAAACCAAGGAGATGGCCATGGCCGTCGTAACGATGCGGGAGCTGCTGGAGAGCGGCGTCCACTTCGGTCACCAGACCCGTCGCTGGAACCCGAAGATGAAGCGCTTCATCTTCACCGAGCGCAACGGCATCTACATCATCGACCTGCTCCAGTCGCTGTCGTACATCGACCGCGCCTACGAGTTCGTGAAGGAGACCGTCGCGCACGGCGGTTCCATCATGTTCGTCGGTACGAAGAAGCAGGCGCAGGAGGCCATCGCCGAGCAGGCGACCCGCGTCGGCATGCCGTACGTCAACCAGCGCTGGCTGGGTGGCATGCTCACCAACTTCTCCACCGTCTACAAGCGCCTTCAGCGTCTGAAGGAGCTTGAGGCGATCGACTTCGAGGACGTCGCCGCCTCGGGTCTCACCAAGAAGGAGCTCCTGGTCCTCTCCCGCGAGAAGGCCAAGCTGGAGAAGACCCTCGGTGGTATCCGCGAGATGTCGAAGGTTCCCAGCGCCGTCTGGATCGTCGACACCAAGAAGGAGCACATCGCCGTCGGTGAGGCGCGCAAGCTGCACATCCCGGTCGTCGCGATCCTCGACACCAACTGCGACCCCGACGAGGTCGACTACAAGATCCCGGGCAACGACGACGCCATCCGCTCCGTCACCCTGCTCACCCGCGTGATCGCCGACGCCGTCGCCGAGGGCCTCATCGCCCGCTCCGGCGCTGCGACCGGCGACTCGAAGCCGGGCGAGAAGGCCGCCGCCGAGCCGCTCGCCGAGTGGGAGCGCGACCTGCTCGAGGGCGAGAAGAAGGCTGACGCCGAGGCCCCCGCGGCTGAGGCCCCGGCTGCCGAGGCTCCGGCTGCCGAGGCTCCGGCCGCCGAGCAGGCCTGACCCACTGAGAGCGCCCGGCGTTCATCCGCCGGGCACTCGCAGCACGGACGATGACGGCGGGGGAGCCGCGCCACGAGCGCGCTCCTCCGCCGTTCACCCGTAGATCTACGACTTCGAGAGAGAATCACAGACTCATGGCGAACTACACCGCCGCTGACGTCAAGAAGCTCCGCGAGCTCACCGGCGCCGGCATGCTGGACTGCAAGAACGCGCTCGTCGAGGCCGACGGCGACGTCACCAAGGCCAACGAGATCCTGCGCGTCAAGGGCCTGAAGGGTGTCGCCAAGCGCGAGGGCCGTTCTGCCGAGAACGGTGCCGTCACCTCCCTGATCTCCGGCGACGCCACCTCCGGTGTGCTCGTCGAGCTCAAGTGCGAGACCGACTTCGTGGCCAAGAGCCCGAAGTTCCTGGCCGTCGCCGACCAGCTCGCCGCCCACGTGGCCGCCACCAAGCCCGCCGACATCGAGGCGCTGCTCGCGTCCGAGATCGAGGCCGGCAAGACCGTCCAGGCGTTCGTGGACGAGGCCAACGCCAACCTCGGCGAGAAGATCGTCCTGGACCGCTTCGCGGCGTACGAGGGTGCCTTCGTGGCCTCCTACATGCACCGCACCATGCCCGACCTGCCCCCGCAGATCGGTGTCCTGGTCGAGCTGGACAAGGCCGACGCCGACCTGGCCAAGGGCATCGCCCAGCACATCGCCGCCTTCGCGCCGAAGTACCTCACCGCCGAGGACGTCCCGGCCGAGATCGTCGAGTCCGAGCGCCGCGTCGCCGAGGAGACCACCCGCGCCGAGGGCAAGCCCGAGGCCGCGATCGCCAAGATCGTCGAGGGTCGCGTGAACGGCTTCTTCAAGGACGCCACGCTGCTCGGCCAGCCGTACGCGCTGGACAACAAGAAGTCCGTCCAGAAGGTTCTGGACGAGGCCGGTGTCACCCTGAAGCGCTTCGCCCGCATCAAGGTCGGCATCTGAGTCCGTCCGTACGCGACGGACACCGGACCCCGATAGGGTCTGAGGCAGTCGTCCGCGCTTGCGCCGGACGACCGCAGATCTGACGAGGAGGCCATTGCCGCAGAGGGAACCGAGAGGACCCAACGGCAATGGCCTTCTTCGTATGTGCACGAGGAGATCTCCATGAACCAGGGCGTGGACCCCCACACCGCATCCCACGACAAGAGCGACCACGAGAAGAAGGGTCGCCGCTTCATGCTGAAGCTGTCCGGCGAAGCCTTCTCCGGCGGCGGCGGGCTGGGTGTCGACCCTGACGTCGTGCACGCCATCGCCCGCGAGATCGCGGCCGTGGTCCGAGACGGCGCCGAGATCGCGGTCGTCATCGGCGGCGGCAACTTCTTCCGCGGCGCGGAGCTTCAGCAGCGCGGCATGGACCGGGCCCGGTCCGACTACATGGGCATGCTCGGCACCGTCATGAACTGCCTCGCCCTCCAGGACTTCCTGGAGAAGGAGGGCATCGACAGCCGCGTCCAGACCGCCATCACCATGGGCCAGGTCGCGGAGCCGTACATCCCGCTGCGCGCCGTCCGGCACCTGGAGAAGGGCCGCGTCGTCATCTTCGGCGCCGGCATGGGCATGCCGTACTTCTCCACCGACACCACGGCCGCCCAGCGCGCCCTGGAGATCGACGCCGAGGCCCTCCTCATGGGCAAGAACGGCGTCGACGGGGTCTACGACTCCGACCCGAAGACCAACCCGGACGCGGTGAAGTTCGACGCGCTGGAGTACAACGAGGTGCTGTCCCGGGACCTCAAGGTCGCCGACGCCACGGCCATCACGCTGTGCCGCGACAACCAGCTGCCGATCCTCGTCTTCGAACTGCTCGCCGAAGGCAATATCGCCCGTGCCGTCAAGGGTGAGAAGATCGGCACGCTCGTGAGCGACCAGGGCACCCGGGCTTGAGCCCGTCGCACCGGGCCCTTCACGGGCCCGGTCCGGGCGGCCCGTACCGCCCCGCCCGCCCGAACCATCCATTCAAGACATGCAGGAGCACGTGGTGATCGAAGAAATCCTCCTCGAGGCCGAGGAGAAGATGGAGAAGGCCGTCGTCGTCGCCAAGGAGGACTTCGCCGCGATTCGCACGGGCCGTGCGCACCCGGCGATGTTCAACAAGATCGTGGCGGACTACTACGGCGCCATCACGCCCATCAACCAGCTCGCCTCCTTCTCGGTGCCCGAGCCGCGCATGGCCGTCGTGACCCCCTTCGACAAGAGCGCCCTGCGCAACATCGAGCAGGCGATCCGCGACTCCGACCTGGGCGTCAACCCCAGCAACGACGGCAATATCATCCGGGTGACCTTCCCCGAGCTGACGCAGGACCGCCGCAAGGAGTACATCAAGGTCGCCAAGAACAAGGCCGAGGACTCCCGCGTCTCCATCCGCGCCGTGCGCCGCAAGGCCAAGGACGCCCTCGACAAGCTGGTCAAGGACAAGGAGGCCGGCGAGGACGAGGTGCGCCGCGCCGAGAAGGAGCTCGACGACACCACCGCGAAGTACGTCGCGCAGGTGGACGAGCTCCTCAAGCACAAGGAAGCCGAGCTCCTCGAGGTCTGATGAACGACTCTCCCTGGGCCGCTGAGCCGGTACCGGCGGGTCCCGCATACGATGCGCTGGTGGGCCCGCAGACTGCGCCCATGCCCATCGTGCCCGATGCCGCCGGCCGTGCGTTCGACGACCGGGAAGCACGCGATCGGGGGGCCGCCTTCGCCGGCGGCCCCCCGCTCCGTACCGAGATGCCGTTGCAGGAGCCCATGCCCAGCCCCCCGCCACCGCCTTCCCAGGCACCGCAGGACGCCTCGCCCCCGCCGCAGAAGAAGCGTGCCGGGCGGGATCTGCGTGCCGCGATAGGGGTCGGCGTCGGCCTCGGCGCGGTGATCTTCGCTTCGCTGTTCATCGTCAAGGCCGTCTTCGTCGGCGTGGTCGTCGTCGCGGTCGTGGTCGGCCTGTGGGAGCTCACCTCCCGGCTCCAGGAGAAGAAGGGCATCAAGGCGCCGCTGGTCCCGCTCGCGGTCGGCGGCGCGGCGATGGTCATCGCCGGCTACGTCCGCGGGGCCGAGGGCGCCTGGGTCGCCATGGCGCTGACCGCGCTGGCGGTGCTCGTCTGGCGGATGACGGAACCGCCCGAGGACTACCTCAAGGACGTCACCGCGGGCGTCTTCGCGGCGTTCTACGTGCCCTTCCTGGCGACGTTCGTCGCGATGCTGCTCACGGCCGAGGACGGCCCGCAGCGGGTGGTGACCTTCCTGCTGCTGACCGTCGTCAGCGACACCGGGGCGTACGCCGTCGGCTGGCGCTTCGGCAAGCACAAGCTCGCGCCGCGCATCAGCCCCGGGAAGACCCGCGAGGGACTCCTCGGAGCGGTGGCCTTCGCCATGGTGGCCGGCGCGCTGTGCATGGAGTTCCTGATCGACGGGGGCTCCTGGTGGCAGGGCCTGCTCCTGGGCCTGGCCGTCGCCGTCAGCGCGACCCTGGGCGACCTCGGCGAGTCGATGATCAAGCGCGACCTGGGGATCAAGGACATGGGCACGCTGCTCCCGGGCCACGGGGGCATCATGGACCGCCTCGACTCCCTGCTGCCGACGGCCCCGGTCGTCTGGCTGCTGCTGGCCGCCTTCGTCGGCACCGGCTGACGGTTCCGGGCCGGGTTATCCTGGAGGGCGCGCCGTGTTCCACGCGGCGCGCCCTTTCCGTCCGGCGGCCGACGCCGCGGACCGGCCCTGCATGCGCGGGGTGACCCCCACCCCGTCGTACCGAGGAGTACCGCATGGCCCCCCGTCCCGCTCCGGGTGAGCTCACCTTCGTCGCCCCGCGAGGGGCCAAGAAGCCGCCCCGGCACCTCGCCGACCTCACCCCGGCCGAGCGCCGCGAGGCGGTGGCCGCGATCGGCGAGAAGCCGTTCCGGGCCAAGCAGCTCTCCCAGCACTACTTCGCCCGCTACGCCCACGACCCGGCGGAGTGGACCGACATCCCGGCGGCCTCGCGCGAGAAGCTCCAGCAGGAGCTGCTGCCCGAGCTGATGAACGTCATCCGGCACATCAGCTGCGACGACGACACCACCCGCAAGACCCTGTGGAAGCTGCACGACGGCACCCTCGTCGAGTCCGTCCTGATGCGCTACCCCGACCGGGTCACCATGTGCATCTCCTCGCAGGCGGGCTGCGGCATGAACTGCCCGTTCTGCGCCACCGGCCAGGCCGGCCTCGACCGCAACCTGTCCACCGCCGAGATCGTGCACCAGATCGTCGACGGCATGCGCGCCCTGCGCGACGGCGAGGTCCCCGGCGGCCCCGCCCGCCTGTCCAACATCGTCTTCATGGGCATGGGCGAGCCGCTCGCCAACTACAACCGCGTCGTCGGCGCCATCCGCCGCCTCACCGACCCGGAGCCCGACGGCCTGGGCCTGTCGCAGCGCGGCATCACCGTCTCCACCGTCGGCCTGGTCCCGGCCATGCTGCGGTTCGCCGACGAGGGCTTCAAGTGCCGCCTCGCGGTCTCCCTGCACGCCCCGGACGACGAGCTGCGCGACACCCTCGTCCCCGTGAACACCCGCTGGAAGGTCCGCGAGGTCCTCGACGCGGCCTGGGAGTACGCCGAGAAGTCCGGCCGCCGGGTCTCCATCGAGTACGCCCTGATCCGCGACATCAACGACCAGGCCTGGCGCGGCGACCTCCTCGGCCGCCTGCTCAAGGGCAAGCGCGTGCACGTCAACCTGATCCCGCTGAACCCGACGCCCGGCTCGAAGTGGACCGCCTCGCGCCCCGAGGACGAGAAGGCCTTCGTCGAGGCCATCGCCCGCCACGGCGTGCCCGTGACCGTCCGGGACACCCGTGGCCAGGAGATCGACGGAGCGTGCGGGCAGCTCGCGGCGAGCGAGCGGTAGTCTGGCCCGCGTACATCTGCATATTCCGACAGGGGAGCGCCACAGCGCTGAGAGTGCGGCAACACGTTTTCGGATCGAGCACCGTGGCCGCAGACCCTCTGAACCTCGCCCAGGTCATTCTGGGTAGGAAGTTCGGTCACCACCTCAAGCTGTTGCGCCCTGCCCGGGCGCCCGCTCCATCCGAGCGCCCGGGCGGGGCCGCGTCTTCTCCTGGTCATACCCAGGAGGAATGAACCGTGAGCACCACCAAGAAGATCGCGGGTGCGGCGCTGGCCGCGGCCCTCGGTGTCGGCACGCTCGCCGCGTGCGGCGGGGGCGCCAAGAACGAGGAGGGGGCCGCCGCGAGCGGGGCCCCGAAGTCCAAGACGATCACGCTCGTCTCCCACGACTCCTTCGTCGTGTCCGAACCGGTCCTCAAGGAGTTCGAGCAGCAGAGCGGCTACACCGTCAAGGTGCTGAAGTCCGGTGACGCCGGCGCCGCCCTCAACCAGGAGATCCTCACCAAGGGCTCCCCGCGCGGCGACGTCTTCTTCGGCGTCGACAACACGCTCCTCTCCCGCGCCCTCGACAACGGGATCTTCACCCCGTACGAGGCCAAGGGCCTGGCCGGGGTCAAGCCCGAGTACCTCCTCGACCCGCAGCACCGGGTCACGCCGGTCGACTCCGGCGACATCTGCGTCAACTACGACAAGGCCTACTTCGCCGACAAGAAGATCGCCCCGCCGCAGACGCTGGACGACCTGCTCAAGCCGGAGTACAAGAACCTGCTCGTCACCGAGAACGCCGCGACCTCCTCGCCCGGCCTCGGCTTCCTGCTCGCCTCCGTCGGCAAGTACGGCGAGGACGGCTGGAAGGACTACTGGAGCAAGCTCAAGGCCAACGGCGTCGAGGTCGTCGACGGCTGGGAGCAGGCCTACAACGAGCGGTTCTCCGGCTCCGCGGGCGGCAAGAAGGCCAAGGGCGACCGCCCGCTGGTCGTCTCCTACGCCTCCAGCCCGCCGGTCGAGGTCCTCTACGGCGACCCCCAGCCGGCCGAGGCCCCCACGGGCGTGGCCACCGGCACCTGCTTCCGCCAGGTCGAGTTCGCGGGCCTGTTGAAGGGCGCGAAGAACGAGGAGGGCGGCAAGGCCCTCATCGACTTCCTGATCGGCAAGAAGTTCCAGGAGGACATGCCGCTCCAGATGTTCGTGAACCCGGTGGTCAAGGACGCGAAGCTGCCGGAGGTGTTCACCAAGCACGGCGTGGTGGTCGAGAAGCCGGAGAACGTGGCCCCCGAGACCATCGCGAAGAACCGTGACCAGTGGGTCAAGGCATGGTCCTCGATCGTCGTGAAGTAGTCCGCGACGGCTCCCCGAAGGAGGGCGGGCGGGCCACCGCCGTCAGGCTGGCCCTGATGGCCGTGCCGCTCGCCTTCTTCGGGCTGTTCTTCGCGTACCCCGTCGCCGCGATCGTCGGCCGCGGGTTCAGGACGGACGCGGGCTGGGAGTTCGGCCGGATCGGCGAGGTGCTCTCCCAGCCCGACATCGCCGGCGTGCTCTGGTTCACCACCTGGCAGGCGCTCGCCTCGACCGTGCTCACCCTGCTCGTCGCGCTCCCGGGCGCGTACGTGTTCGCACGCTTCTCCTTCCCCGGCAAACAGCTGCTGCGCGCCCTGGTCACGGTCCCCTTCGTGCTGCCGACCGTGGTCGTCGGCACGGCCTTCCTGGCACTGGTCGGTCGCAACGGGCTGCTCGACGAGATGTGGGGCGTCCGGCTGGACACCACCGTCTGGGCGATCCTGCTCGCGCACGTCTTCTTCAACTACGCCGTCGTCGTCCGGACGGTCGGCGGGCTGTGGGCCCAGCTGGACCCGCGCCAGGAGGAGGCCGCCCGGGTGCTGGGCGCCGGGCGGTTCACGGCCTGGCGGCGGGTGACCCTGCCCGCGCTCGCGCCGTCGGTGGCCGCCGCCGCGCTGATGGTGTTCCTGTTCACCTTCAGCTCCTTCGGCGTCGTCCAGATCCTGGGCGGCCCCTCGTACGCCACGCTGGAGGTCGAGGTCTACCGGCAGACGGCGCAGCTGCTGGACCTGTCGACGGCCGCGGTGCTGACGCTGGTCCAGTTCGCCGCCGTCGGGATCATCCTCGGCGTGCACGCCTGGACCGTGCGCCGGCGGGAGACGGCGCTGCGGCTCGTCGACCCGTCGCGCACCGCGCACCCGCCGCGCGGCTGGGCGCAGCGCGGGCTGCTGGGCGGGGTGCTGCTGACGGTGGCGCTGCTGATCGTGGCCCCGCTCGCCGTGCTGGTGGAGCGGTCCCTGGACGCGCCCGGCGGGTACGGGTTCGGGTTCTACCGGGCGCTCCAGGAGAGCGGTTCCGGGGGCGGAACGTTTCTGGTGCCGCCGCTGGAGGCCATCTGGAACTCCCTCCAGTACGCGCTCGCCGCCACGGCCATCGCCCTGGCCGTCGGCGGTCTCGCGGCCGCGGCGCTGGCCCGGCGTGCCGGCCGCTTCGTCCGGGGCTTCGACGCGCTGCTGATGCTGCCCCTCGGCGTGTCCGCCGTGACGGTGGGCTTCGGGTTCCTGATCACCCTGGACGAGCCGCCGCTGGACCTGCGCACCTCCTGGATCCTGGTGCCGCTGGCCCAGGCCCTGGTCGGGGTGCCGTTCGTCGTGCGGACCATGCTGCCGGTGCTGCGCGCGGTCGACGGCAGGCTGCGGGAGGCGGCGGCCGTGCTCGGAGCGTCGCCGCTGCGGGTGTGGCGCGAGGTGGACCTGCCGCTGGTGCGGCGGGCGGTCCTGATCGCGGCGGGCTTCGCCTTCGCGGTCTCGCTGGGCGAGTTCGGCGCGACGGTGTTCATCGCCCGGCCGGACCGTCCGACGCTGCCGGTGGCCGTGGCCCGGCTGCTGGGGCGGGCCGGCGGGATGAACTACGGGCAGGCCATGGCCCTGAGCACGATTCTGATGCTGGTGTGCGCGGTGTCCCTGCTGGTGCTGGAGCGACTGCGACCCGACAAGACCTCGGGAGAGTTCTGATGACCCTGCTGCGCCTCGAAGGGGTGACGGTGCGCTTCGGCGACCGCGCGGTCGTGGACGCGGTGGACCTGGAGGTCGCCGAGCACGAGACCGTCTGCGTGCTCGGGCCCAGCGGCAGCGGCAAGTCCACCCTGCTGCGGGTGGTGGCCGGGCTCCAGCCGCCCTCCGCCGGGCGCGTGCTGCTCGACGGCGCCGACCAGGCCGGGGTGCCGGTGCACCGGAGGGGGGTCGGCCTGATGTTCCAGGACCACCAGCTCTTCCCGCACCGGGACGTCGGCGCGAACGTCGCCTTCGGCCTGCGCGTGCGGGGCTCCGCGAGGGCGGAGCGGGGCGAGCGGGTCGCGCGGCTGCTGGACCTGGTCGGGCTCCCCGGGGCCCAGGGCCGGGCCGTGGCCTCGCTGTCGGGCGGTGAGCAGCAGCGCGTGGCCCTGGCCCGGGCGCTGGCCCCCTCGCCGAGGCTGCTCATGCTGGACGAGCCGCTGGGCCAGCTCGACCGGGGGCTGCGCGAGCGGCTGGTGGTGGAGCTCCAGGGGCTGTTCTCCCGGCTGGGGACCACCGTGCTGGCCGTCACCCACGACCAGGGCGAGGCCTTCGCGCTGGCCGACCGGGTGGTGGTGATGCGGGACGGCCGGATCGCCCAGGCGGGCACCCCGCTGGAGGTGTGGCAGCGGCCGGCCTCGGAGTTCGTGGCACGGTTCCTCGGCTTCGAGAACGTGGTCCCGGCCACCGTCTGCGGGGGCGCGGCCGCGACCCCGTGGGGGAAGGTCCCCGTACCGGCCGGCTCGCCCGAGGGCGAGCACCGGCTGCTGGTCCGGCCGGCCGGGGTGGTGCCGGCCGCGGCCGGGCTGGACTGCGTGGTGGAGTCCCGTACCTTCCGGGGCACGCACGTGGCGCTGCTGCTCCGGCCCGCGTCGGGCCCCGCACTGGAGGCGGAGTGCGCCCTCGCCACCGCGCCGGCCGCGGGGGACCGGGTCGCGGTGGCCTTCACGCCCTCCGAGGTGGTCGTCCTCCCCTCGGCCTAGGGACGCCCCCGCGCGGGGAGGCCTAGGCGGCGCGGATGCCGTCGCAGGCGATCGGCAGGTGGCGCGGGCCGCGCAGGACCGCGTTCTGCCGGTAGGGCGGGGGGTCCTCCAGCAGCCGCGGGTTCTCCAGCCTGCGGGCCAGCTCGCTCAGGGCCAGCGCGGCCTCCAGCCGGGCCAGCGGCGCCCCGAAGCAGCTGTGGATGCCGCTGCCCAGGCCCAGGTGCTGGACGTCCTTGCGGTCGGGGTCGAAGCGGTCCGGGTCCTCGAACCGCTTCGGGTCGCGGTTCCCCGAGGCGAGGACCAGCCAGAGCGAGGAGCCCTTGGGGATGGTCACCCCCGCCACCTCGATGTCGGCCAGCGTGCTGCGCTGCGGCAGCAGCTGCACCGGGGGCTCGTAGCGCAGCAGCTCCTCCACCATCGGCACGGCCAGGTTCGGTTCGGAGCGCAGCCGGTCCAGGTGCTCCGGCTGGCGCAGGAGGGTGAGCATCCCGTTCGTGATCAGGTTGACGGTGGTCTCGTGCCCGGCGATCAGCAGCAGGGCCGCCGTGCTGAGCACCTCCATCGTGCTCATGGTGCCGTCCGGTCCCTGCCCGGTCGCCAGCTCCGAGAGCATGTCCCCGGTCGGGTTCTTGCGCCGCTCCTCGATCAGCCCGGCCAGGTACATGCCGAGCTCCATCCGGGAGTCCTGCGTCTTCTTCATCCGTTCGGCGGGGTCCGCGTCCGGATCGGGGTCCAGGCTCGCGGCGAGGGTGTCGGCCCAGACGTGGAAGCGGGCCTCGTCCTCGGGCGGCACGCCCAGCAGCCGGCAGATCACCGTCACGGGGAAGGGGTAGGAGAACTCCTCGACCAGGTCGATCCGGCCCGGGTCGCCCTTCTCGGCGATCGTGTCGATCAGCCCGGTCACGATGCCGCCCAGCTCGCCGCGCATCTGCTCGACCCGGCGCGGGGAGTGCGGCGGTCCGAAGGGGCGGTTGGTCATCCGGCGCAGCCGGTCGTGGTCGGGCGGGTCCAGCTTCAGGAAGGACGGCGGCAGCACCCCTCCCTCGTCCTCGTCGGCCTCGTTCAGCGGGTCGCCGGCCGTCGTCGCCAGGTTGCGGGCGTCGGAGCTGATCCGCGGGTCGTGCAGGAGGCCCTTGATCTCGTGGTAGGTGCTGACGACGTACGGGCCTTCCCCGTCGTGGAACACCGGGTTCTTGCGGAGCTCCTCGTACAGCGGGTACGGGTTGGCACGGCTGGAGTAGTCGAGGATCTGCCGCAGGATGCCTTGGGTCATGAGAGGTCCTCGTGCTCAGTTGTGCGCCGGTGTGAAGGTCATGCGCCGGTCGGCCGGGGAGTAGCCGCTCAGGGTGATGGTCGGGCCGTGCGTGGGCACCGAGGGGTCGGGGAAGTCCGCGGGGATGGGACGTTCGCCCTCGGGCCTGCGGTCCACCGTCGGGAAGGGCGGCGGGAACGGCGCGGTCTGTTCGATCTGCTGCTCGTAGAAGTCCAGCCAGCGGCACTGGTCGAAGGTGACGGCCCCGATGACGCGGCCCTGGTACCCGTAGACGCCGACGAAGCGGCGCTCGGCGCGCGATCCCTGGGTGATCACGATCTCGGTCCCCATCGAGGGGACCCCGACCGACTTGATGCTGACGCCGAACTGGGAGGACCAGAACGCCGGGACCCACATGTGGGGCCGGCGGTCGGCGCTCCTGCTGAGCATGTTGTGCGCGGCGGTCTCCGCCTGGGCCACGGCGTTGCCCCAGTGCTCCAGCGACAGGAACTGGTAGCCGAAGAGGGCGTGCGGGGAGCGGGCGACGTCGCCGGCCACGTAGATGTCGTCGGTGACGATGCCCCGGACGTCGAAGGCCCGGCAGCCCGCGTCGCAGGCGATGCCGCGCGGACCCGCGCCGAGTCCGGACCCGGCGAGCCACTCGGTGTTGCGCTGGGCGCCGAGGGAGACGACCACCACCTCCGCCTCCAGCGTGGTGCCGTCGGAGAGGTGTGCGGACCGGACCCGGCCGGAGGAGTCGCCCTCCAGGCCCGTGACCATGATCCCGGTGCGCAGGTCGACGCCGTTCTCGCGGTGCATGTCGGCCGCGACCGCTCCGACCACCCCGCCGAGCGCGCCGACCAGTGGCGCGTCGCCGCGTTCGGCCACGGTGACGGCGAGCCCGCGCTCCCGGCACGCGGAGGCGATCTCGGAGCCCGTGAACCCGGCCCCGATCACCAGCACCCGGCCCGGCCCGGCCGCGAGGGCGCGCTCCAGGGCGGCCGCGTCGCCCCGGGTGCGCAGGACGAAGACCCCGTCGAGGGCGGCCTCGTCGGGCTTGGGCCAGGGCCGGGCCCGCACACCGGTGGCGATCAGCAGCCGGTCGTACTCCACCTCGTCCCCGTCGGCCAGCCGGACCCGTTGGGCCGCCATGTCCAGGCCGGCGGCGGGCACCCCGAGGCGCCACTTCGCGTCGATGTCCCGGCGGCGGGGCAGGGCCGTCCCGTCGGCGGTGGCCATGCCCAGCAGGACCTGCTTGGACAGGGGAGGGCGGTCGTACGGCTCGTGGGGCTCGTCGCCGATCATCGTCAGCGAACCGGCGAAGCCCTTCTCGCGCATGGTCTCGGCGGCCCGCAGGCCGGCCAGGGAAGCGCCCACGACCACGATGCGGCCCTCGCGCTTGAGCTGCTCCAGGCCTCCGTCACCGTTCACCGTCGGCCTCCGGAGTGTTGAGGGATCCGTTGACCGCGTCCAGGAGGATGGCCCGGACCGGGCAGGCGTGGGCGGCGCGCACGACGTTGTCGTGCTGGTCGTCGGGGGCCTGCGGGTTGTAGAGCAGCGCCTCGTCGCCGTGCATGGCGAAGACGTCGGGCGCGAGGAACGCGCACTGCGCGTACCCCTGACAGCGGTTCAGGTCGACGACGAGCCTCATGAGGCATCAGCCTTTCCGTGCCCTGATGACCCCCACTCCCCCGAGGCCCCCGCCACCCCTCCAGCATGCGTGAGGAACGCCTCCGCCGCCTGCCGGACCGCAGCGGCGGCGAACGGGCAGGTCAGTGCGGTCGGCGGAGGTTGACGCGGAGGACGTGGAGGCTGACGGCCAGCACCCAGAGCGGGAAGACCAGCTCGATCCACGGCAGCCCCGACCCGGTGACCAGCAGGACCAGCCCGGCGGCGAAGCCGAGCAGGACCAGCGGGCGGGGGAAGACCCCGAGCCGGCGGGCGATGGTCGAGGTCGAGAAGGCGAACACGGCCGCCATGCGCATCGCGTAGGTGCTCAGCACGGTGTACGCGAAGGGCCGGCCGAAGGCGGTCGGCGACCCGGCTTCCTGGAGCACGGTCCCGGCGGCCGCGGCGGCCACGAAGAGCGTGGCGATGAAGACGTACCCGCTGCCCAGGAAGACGGTGGCGACGAACCGGTCCTCGCCCTCGCCGGCGTGCGCGCGCAGCGCCCCCATGAACCACAGGAAGAAGATCCCGGCGAACGGGACGATCTCCAGCGCCAGGCGGACCGCCCAGCGCAGGTCCGGGGCGACCGCGGCCTCGGCCGGGTTCCCCGAGGGGATGGCGATCCGCATGAGCACGATCGCGGCCCCGAGCAGCAGGGAGAAGACGACACCGGCCGTCCCGGCGGCGCGGGGCGTGCGCATCCGCGTGGTGGGGGAGTCCATGCCTTCAGCAGGCACCGGCCGCCGGGGCGCCGCCACCCCGGGGACCCGTGGGGGTGAACCGGCGCCGCGGCCGGGCCGGCTCAGCCGACGGGCTCGGGGACCGGCTCCTCCTCCGGCGCCGCGGCCCCGTCGTGGTTGCCGTACCAGGCCACCGCGACCGCGCCGGCCACCGCCAGCACGAAGCCGGCGACGGCCAGCCAGGCCAGCCCCGGCCGGGAGGCGTCACCGAGCCACAGGACGCCGATCGCGCCCGGCAGCACCGTCTCGCCGACGACCAGGGCGGCGGTGGCGCCGTTCACCGAGCCGATCTGGAGGGCGACGGTGTGCAGGTACATGCCGCCGACGCCGGCCACGAGGATCGCGTACAGCGCGGGGTCGGTGAGCAGCGCGCCCAGGTCGAAGGGGTCGACGCCGTCCAGGATGCGCACGCCCACGCCCAGCGCGCCGAAGGCCAGGCCCGACAGCAGGCCCGCCAGGATCGCGGCCCGCGCGCCCAGGAACCGGACGGCCGCCGTGCCGCCGACGATGATCAGCAGGGTCACCGCCAGCAGCCACCAGTGGGTGGCCGTCGGCGCGTGGTGGTCGCCCTCGTGGCCCGCGGCGGTCGCGAGCAGCACCAGCGCCGCGCAGACGACCCCGATCGAGGTCCACTCCTTGCGGGAGAGGCGGATCCCCAGCATCTTCACGCTCAGCACGGCGGTGATCACCAGGTTGGCGCTGATCACCGTCTGCGACAGGAACAGGGGCAGCAGGCGGGCCGCCAGCGCGCCCAGTCCGAAGCCCACGAAGTCCAGGATCGTGCCGACGATGAACTCCCAGGTCATCGCCGCCTTGGCGGTGGAGGTCAGGTTCGGTCCGCCGCGCGCGGTCACCCCGGCGGCGGCCGGCGACGTCCGCGCGGCACGGCGCGAGCCGACGGCTTGCAGGACGGAGCCCGTCCCGTAGCAGATGGACGCCGCGACAGCGGTCAGCAGGCCTATGAGCACAGAGGGCTCCGTTCAACGTCTGGCAGGTAAGGCGGTACCTCTGCCAGACGTCGGAACGGGCCGCGGAGTTGCCTGTGCAAGAGAGTTCGTTGACCGGTTCTTTGCCCGTGCCCGTGCCCGGCGGTCCGGGGCGACGGGGCCGCCCCGGACCCCCTCAGCGGGCCAGGGCCAGCGACGTCAGCTGCGCCACGCCCCAGACGAGCGGTACGCACCCGGCGAGCAGCGCGGCGGCCCGCAGGCCGACGGCCGTACGGAGCACCGTGCCCGGGGTGCCCAGGTCGAGCAGCGCCGCCCGTGCCGCACCGCGGGCCTGCCGGGACTCGACCGCGGCGGTGAGCAGCGAGGCGGCCGCGCACAGGGCGACGAGCACGGCGGCCGGGACGGTCAGCGGCCCCAGCGGGGGCGCGGCCGCGCCGGGACGGTTCGGGGCGAGGAAGGTGAGGGCGGCCGCGCCGACGGCGCACAGCACCCCGAGCGGCCGGCCCAGCCGGGAGGCCTCCTCCTGGAGGGTCCGTCCGGCGAGCAGCCGCAGCGCGCCCGGGCGGACGGCCTGGACCAGGGTCCCGCAGGCGTAGGCCAGGCCGGGTCCGGCCAGGGCGAGGCCGAGCGCGATCAGCGCCGCGGCGGCCGGGGTCGCCGGGCCGTCCGGACGGGCGTACGCCAGGAGCGCGAGCCCGCACGCGGCGAGCGCCACCCCCCAGGGCACGCCCGACTGGGGGGCCGGCCCGGAGCGCCGGGGGCGCAGGGCCAGGGCGGTCGCGGCGGAGGCCGTCAGGGGGAGCAGGGCCAGCAGGGTGAGCGCGGCGGCCACCGGCAGCGGCCGGCCGGCGTGCAGCAGCCGGGCCCCGGCCCCGTCGAAGGGCAGCCCGGTGAGGTCGCCCCGCAGGTGCAGGAACGCGGCGAGGGCGAGGGCGCCGCCCAGGGAGCAGGCGAGGGCGGTGGAGACGGCGGCGGCCAGCGCCAGCCGTACGGGTCCCAGCCCGACGGCGTCGAGCCCCTCGCGGGGCCGGGTGGCCGGGTCGGTCCGGGCCACGGCGACGGCGAACTGGACGGTGGCGGCCAGCGGCACCAGCGCCCACAGCAGCCGGGGCAGCGAACCCTCGGCCCGGGCCTCGGCGTCCGCGAGGACGTACAGCAGCAGGAAGCCGCTGGCGGCGCAGGCGGCCGCGACCAGCAGCCTGCGCAGCTGGACCAGGGGCCGGGAGCCGCGGGCTAGGCGGAGAGAGAGCACGCGGCCTGGTCCTCCGTGGTCCCGGGGGAGGCGGCGGCCGCGGCTGCGGCGGCCGGGCGGCCGTCGACCAGGGCCAGGCCCCGGTCGGCCGCGGCCGCGGACTCCTCGTCGTGGGTGGCGAGCACCACCGTGATCGCGTGCGAGCGCGCGGCGGTGGTGAGCGTACGCAGCAGCTGCGCGCGCTCGGCGAGGTGCAGCGGGGCCGTCGGCTCGTCGGCGAAGAGCACGTCGGGCTCCCCGACCAGCGCGCGGGCGAGGGCGACCCGCTGGGACTCGGCGCGGTTGAGGGCGCCGGGGCGCTTGCCGGCGAAGGCGCCGATGTCGAGGCGCTCCAGCCATTCGTGGGCGGCGGCCCGGGCGGCCCGGTGCGGGGCGCCGGTGATCAGCAGGGGCAGGGCCGCGTTCTCCCAGACCTTGAGCTCGGGCAGCAGCTGCGGCTCCGGCCCGATCCAGGCGAACCGGGCGCGGAACAGCCGTTCCCGGGCCGGGGCGCCGAGGGTGTGCACGGGGGCGCCGTCGAACCAGACCTCGCCCTGGTCGGGCACCAGCCGTCCGGCCAGACAGCGCAGCAGGGTCGTCTTGCCGCTGCCGCGCGGGCCGGTCACGGCGACGATCTCGCCCCGCCGGACTCCGGCGCCGACGCCGATCAGGCCGGGGGACCCGCTGTGGGAGTAGTGAAGGGACCGCGCCCAGAGGACGTCGTCGTCTGGCGGGGCACTGTCCGGTGGAGCCACCATGGCGTACACCTCCGTCCGGGGGAACGAAGCGGAGCCGCTTCGGTCACTGGCCCGCACTGAGATGGAAGGTGACGAACCCCCCGGACGGCGACAGCACACGGCCCGGACCCCCGTGTTCTCACTCGAACAGGGGATCCGGGCCGTGTGGTTCGGACTAGCGCGGCACCTGCCTGGTTACAGCTTGGTCCAGGCCTCGGTGAGCACGTTGCGCAGGATGCCCTCGATCTCGTCGAAGGTGCCCTGGTCCGCGATCAGCGGCGGCGCCAGCTGGATGACCGGGTCGCCGCGGTCGTCGGCCCGGCAGTACAGGCCGTTGTCGAAGAGCGCCTTGGAGAGGAAGCCGTAGAGCACGCGCTCGGTCTCCTCGTCCGTGAAGGACTCCTTGGTGACCTTGTCCTTGACGAGCTCGATGCCGTAGAAGAAGCCGTTGCCGCGCACGTCGCCGACGATCGGGAGGTCGTGCAGCTTCTGCAGGGTGCTGAAGAAGTTGCCCTCCTGGTCCAGCACGTGCTGGTTCAGGCCTTCCTTGTCGAAGATGTCGAGGTTGGCGAGGGCCACCGCGGAGGACACGGGGTGTCCGCCGAAGGTGTAGCCGTGCAGGAAGGTGTTGTCGCCCTTGTAGAAGGGCTCCGCGATGCGGTCCGAGACGATGCAGGCGCCGATCGGGGAGTAGCCCGAGGTCATGCCCTTGGCGCAGGTGATCATGTCCGGCACGTAGCCGAACTTGTCACAGGCGAACATCGTGCCGAGGCGGCCGAAGGCGCAGATCGTCTCGTCGGAGACGAGCAGCACGTCGTAGGTGTCGCAGATCTCGCGCACCCGCTGGAAGTACCCGGGCGGGGGCGGGAAGCAGCCGCCGGCGTTCTGCACGGGCTCCAGGAAGACGGCCGCGACGGTGTCGGGGCCCTCGAAGAGGATCTGCTGCTCGATCTGGTCGGCGCACCAGCGGCCGAAGGCCTCGGGGTCGTCGCCGTGGATCGGGGCGCGGTAGATGTTGGTGTTCGGCACCTTGTGCGCGCCGGGGACCAGCGGCTCGAAGGGGGCCTTCAGGGCCGGCAGGCCGGTGATGGACAGGGCGCCCTGCGGGGTGCCGTGGTAGGCGACCGCACGCGAGATGACCTTGTACTTGGTGTGCTTGCCCTGCAGCTTGTAGTACTGCTTGGCGAGCTTCCAGGCGGTCTCGACCGCCTCGCCGCCGCCGGTGGTGAAGAAGACCTTGTTCAGGTCGCCGGGGGCGTAGCCGGCGAGGCGCTCGGCGAGCTCCACGGCCTTGGGGTGCGCGTACGACCACACGGGGAAGAACGCGAGCTCCTGGGCCTGCTTGTAGGCGACCTCGGCCAGTTCCTTGCGGCCGTGACCGGCGTTGACCACGAACAGTCCGGCGAGACCGTCCAGGTAGCGCTTGCCCTTGTCGTCGAAGATGTAGGTGCCCTCACCCCGCACGATGGTGGGGACGGGCGCGTTCTCGTACGACGACATGCGGGTGAAGTGCATCCACAGGTGGTCGTACGCGGTTTTGGAGAGGTCCTGGCTCACGGGCTATCGAGTTCCCCACATGTAGGTCTGCTTCTTGAGCTTCAGGTAAACGAAGCTCTCGGTTGATCGCACGCCGGGGAGCGTGCGGATCTTCTTGTTGATCGTTTCGAGCAGGTGGTCGTCGTCCTCGCAGACGATCTCCACCATCAGGTCGAACGACCCGGCGGTCATCACGACGTATTCGCACTCGGCCATGGCGGTCAGGGCGTCGGCCACCGGATCGAGGTCTCCCTCGACGTTGATGCCGACCATGGCCTGGCGCCGCAGACCCACGGTGAGCGGGTCGGTGACGGCGACGATCTGCATGACGCCCTGGTCGAGCAGCTTCTGCACGCGTTGGCGCACAGCCGCCTCGGAGAGGCCGACGGCCTTGCCGATCGACGCGTAGGGGCGCCGGCCGTCTTCCTGCAGTTGCTCGATGATCGCCAGGGACACAGCATCGACCGAAGGGGACGGTTGTCTGTTCCTGGAATCTGCGCTTCGACTGACCACGACGCCACTGTGCACGAGGAGTCGTCCGTTCCGCAACCCGTAATCGATGAAATCCGTTGTGGAAGGTCTTCCAAGAAACGGATTTCGTAGTTGGCCGGGTCTGGCTCTGTCGAAAGCGTTGCCCGAGGGGCTACTCTTGGGACTTGTCTCAACCGTTGGACATGTGATCAGGAGAGTGGCTGTAGTGACCACCGAACTGCGTCGTCTGCGCAACTACATCGGCGGGGAGTTCAAGGACGCCGCCGACGGGCGCACCACCGAGGTGGTCAACCCGGCCACCGGCGAGGTCTACGCGACCGCCCCGCTGTCCGGCCAGGCCGATGTGGACGCCGCCATGGCCGCCGCCGCTGCCGCCTTCCCCGGCTGGCGCGACACCACCCCCTCCGAGCGTCAGAAGGCCCTCCTCAAGATCGCGGACGCCTTCGAGGCGCGCGCGGAGGAGCTGGTCGCCGCCGAGTCGGAGAACACCGGCAAGCCCCTGGCCCTGACGGCCAGCGAGGAGCTGCCCCCGATGGTGGACCAGATCCGCTTCTTCGCGGGTGCCGCGCGCCTGCTCGAGGGCCGCTCGGCCGGCGAGTACATGGACGGGATGACCTCGATCATCCGCCGTGAGCCGGTCGGCGTGTGCGCCCAGGTCGCGCCGTGGAACTACCCGATGATGATGGCCGTGTGGAAGTTCGCCCCGGCGATCGCCGCGGGCAACACGGTCGTCCTGAAGCCCTCCGACACCACCCCGGCCTCCACGGTGCTGATGGCGGAGATCATCGACTCGATCCTGCCCAAGGGCGTCTTCAACGTCGTCTGCGGCGACCGCGAGACCGGCAAGGCCATGGTCGAGCACTCCACCCCGGCGATGGCCTCCATCACCGGCTCGGTGCGCGCCGGCATGCAGGTCGCCGAGAGCGCCTCGAAGGACGTCAAGCGCGTCCACCTGGAGCTCGGCGGCAAGGCGCCGGTCGTGGTATTCGAGGACGCCGACCTGGCCAAGGCCGTCGAGGACATCGCCGTCGCCGGCTACTTCAACGCCGGCCAGGACTGCACCGCCGCCACCCGCGTGCTCGTGCACGAGTCGATCCACGACGAGTTCGTGGCCGCGCTCGCCAAGGCCGCCGCGGAGACCAAGACCGGCCGGCCGGACGACGAGGACGTGCTCTACGGCCCGCTCAACAACCCGAACCAGCTCAAGCAGGTCGCGGGCTTCATCGAGCGCCTCCCCGCCCACGCCAAGGTCGAGGCGGGCGGCCACCAGGTCGGCGAGAAGGGCTACTTCTACGCCCCGACCGTGGTCTCGGGCCTGAAGCAGGACGACGAGATCATCCAGAACGAGGTCTTCGGCCCCGTCATCACCGTCCAGTCCTTCTCGGACGAGTCCCAGGCGCTGGAGTACGCGAACGGCGTCGAGTTCGCCCTCGCCTCCTCCGTGTGGACCAAGGACCACGGCCGCGCGATGCGGATGTCCAAGAACCTCGACTTCGGCTGCGTGTGGATCAACACCCACATCCCGCTCGTCGCCGAGATGCCCCACGGCGGCTTCAAGAAGTCCGGCTACGGCAAGGACCTCTCCGCCTACGGCTTCGAGGACTACACCCGCATCAAGCACGTGATGACCTCGCTCGACGGCTGAACCGGCCCGGCGGCCCGCTGACCGGCGCACGCGGTTCCACCGCGCACTGATCACCGCAGGCCAACGAAGGGGCGGGTGGTAGACAAGTTGTCTATTGCCCGCCCCTTCCGCGTTGGCCGAGGCTGGGCCCATGCCAGAACTCCCCTTCTCCCGCCGCGCGGCGCTGCGCGGCCTCGGCGCCGCGGGCCTGCTCGCCGCCCTCACCGGCTGCGGTGTTCCCGCCGCCTACGTCCCGGAGGACCGCAGGCAGGGCCAGGACCTCTCGGAACGGGAGCGGAGCCTCGCCTTCTCCAACTGGCCGATGTACATCGACACCGACGACCAGGACGAGGAGAGCCGGCCGACGCTGGAGGCCTTCTCGAAGAAGACCGGCATCGAGGTCCGGTACACCGAGGAGATCAACGACAACGACGAGTTCTTCGGCAAGGTCAGCCCGGCCCTGATGAACCGCCAGGCGACCGGCCACGACCTCGTGGTGGTCAGCGACTGGATGGCCGCCCGCTTCGTCCACCTGGGCTGGGCCCAGAAGATGGACCGCCCGGCGCAGGCCAACGTGGCCCGGCACCTCGACCCGCAGCTGCGTTCCCCCGCCTTCGACCGGGGCCGGCTGCACACCGTCCCCTGGCAGTCCGGGATCACCGGCATCGCCTACAACCGCAAGGCCCTGGGCCGGGAGATCAAGTCCGTGAAGGACCTGTGGCACCCGGACCTCGCGGGCAAGGTCACCCTCTTCTCCGGCCTCGACGAGTCCTTCGCGCTGCTGATGCAGGGCAACGGCACCGACACCACCCGCTGGACCGAATCCGACTTCCACCGGATGTGCGACCAGGTCGAGAGCATGGTGAAGAAGAAGCACATCCGCCGCTTCACCGGCAACGACTACACCTCCGACCTCGGCAAGGGCGACGTCCTGGCCTGCCAGGCCTACTCGGGCGACGCCATCCAGCTGAAGGCCGACAACCCCGACATCGAGTTCGTCGTCCCCGAGGAGGGGGCCGAGCTGTGGGCGGAGAGCCTGCTCATCCCCAACCTCGCGCGCCACAAGGCCAATGCGGAGGCGCTGGTCGACTACTACTACGACCCGGCGGTGGCGGCGGAGCTGGCCGCGGCGGTCAACTACGTCTGCCCGGTCCCCGCCGCCCGCGAGGTCCTGGCCGCCTCCCCGGACAAGGCCACTGCCGAACTGGCCGAGAACCCGCTGATCTTCCCGGATGAGGGGATGCGCAAGCGCCTGGTCGTGGCCCGCGACATCTCCTCGGCCGAACGCCGCACCTTCGCCCAGCGCTGGAACTCCATCGTCGGACTGTGACCACGATCTCGCGACAGGGCTGAACATGTTCAGAAAATCTGCTGAACGTGTTCAGTTCTGCGGGTAGGCTCCCTGCCATGAGCGAGAGAAACGCCCTCCGGCGGCGGATCCGTGCCTGGCTTGCGCTGTTCCTGGTCTGCCTGGTCCTCAGCGGACTCACCGCCTTCCCCCTGGTCACCGAACTCCACTGGCTCAACGCGCTGGTGTCCGACGGCTGGCTGCGCCGGGTGGGAGCCGGTCTGGACCGGGCCGACGCCGAGTACCCCTTCCTCCTCTACGGCAACGACTGGCTCGCCTTCGCCCACCTGGTGATCGCGGTGTTCTTCTACGGGGTCCACCGCGACCCGGTCCGCAACCTCTGGATCGTCGAAGCCGGGATGGTCGCCTGTGCCGGCATCCTCCCGCTGGCCCTGATCTGCGGGCCGATCCGAGGACTGCCCTTCGGGTGGACGCTGATCGACATGTCGTTCGGCGTCTTCGGGATCCTCCCCCTCCTCGTGCTGCGCCGCCTGATCAAGCGGCTGGAGGCCCTCCAGGAAGCGGACGGGCCTGGCTACTTGGCGAAGGCCGCGCCGATGATCCCGTAGGCCACCGCGTTCATGTCCCGGCCCTTGGCGTCGGTGGAGTTCACCGAGTAGACCAGGGTGCGCGACAGATCGCGGGTGCCGCCGATGACCGTGCTGTAGCCGTAGCGGGAACCGGTCTTGCCGTAGAGCTTCGTGCCGTCCGGGAGGACGAACTCCTTCAGGCCGGCCGTCTGAACCGCGCGCCCGCCGGTCGTGCTCTCGGCGTCCGGCACGTCGGGGACGGTGAACATCTCCTCCAGCTGCGCCCTCGGCACCACCCGGCCGCCGAACAGCGCCGTCGTGAACCGCTCCAGGTCCGCCGTCGTCGACAGCAGGTCCCCCGCCGCCCAGTTGGACGAGGAGTTCCAGTCCGACACGTCGACCAGCGAACGGCTGCCGTCCGGCTGCCGCACCGCCTGGTAGCCGTGGTTGTACGGGCCCGGTATGCGGTTCTGGGTGCGGGACGGGAACGAGGTGTGGCGCAGGCCCAGCGGCTTGACGATCCGGTCCCCGACGGCCTTCTCGTACGTCGTCCCCGTCAGCTTCTCGATCAGCACGCCCAGCACCGTGTAGTGGATGTTGCTGTACCGCTGCTTCTCCCCGGGCCTGAACTCCGGCCCCTTGGCCACCGCGTTGGCGATGAGCGCGTGCGGGTCGACCAGGTCGAAGCGGTGGGCGTACTCGTCCTCGAAGGCGTCGCCCGGGCCGTCGGCCGACTGCAGGCCGCTCGTGTAGTCCAGCAGCTGCCGCACCTTCACCGGCTCGAAGCCGGGCAGCAGCCCCGGCAGGTAGTCCTGCACCGGCCGCTCCAGGTCCACCCGGCCCTCGGCGGCCAGCTGGAGCACCACCGCCGCCGTGAAGGTCTTGGTCACCGACCCGGCCCGGAAGCGGGCGTCCTCCATCGCCGCCCGCCCGCTGCGGACGTCCGCGACACCGGCGCTGCCGCGCCAGCTGCCGCTCGTACCGCCCACCCGGACCAGCGCGGCCGTCGCGTCCTTGTTCTGCGGTCCGACCCCCTCGATCGCCTTCCGCAGCGCCGCCGCGTCCGGCGCGGTGGTGAAGACGGGCGCCGCGACCCGCGCCGAAACCGGCGCCTGCGCCGGAGCGGCCTGGGCGGCGGCCACCGGACCGGCGGCGATGCCCAGGACCACGGCGGCGGCGACGAGCGTGCGCGTGCGTGCCTTCATGACGGTTCCCCCTGTGTACGAGCCGAGCGGCCGACTGCCCCCCGATGACCTCAATGCTGCAGGTCGCAGGGGTCCTCGCGGATCACCATCGAGAGGGGTCTTCAGCAGTACGACAACTCGCCCGCGCGGGGGAGTCGACCCCCCACCCCCTCACTCCCCGGAGGGAGGTACCCGAGAGGGGTCCGCCGAGCCGGCCGCGATCAGCCCCGTCTCGTACGCGCAGATCACCGCCTGGATCCGGTCCCGCAGCCCCAGCTTCGCGAGCACGTTCCCCACGTGCGACTTCACCGTGTGCTCGCTCACCACCAGCGCCGCCGCGATCTCCGCGTTCGACAGCCCCCGCCCCAGGTGCAGCAGGGTCTCCCGCTCCCGGGCCGTCAGCACCTCCAGCCGCTCGGCCGCCAGGGCGGGAGGGGACGCCGGCCGGGCCGTCGCCGCCGTGTACTCCGCGATCAGCCGCCGCGCCACCGAGGGCGCCAGCAGCGACTCGCCCGCCGCCACCACCCGCACCGCGTGCACCAGGTCGTCCCGCCGCACGTCCTTCAACAGGAACCCGCTCGCCCCCGCGTGCAGCGCCTCGTACACGTACTCGTCCGAGTCGAAGGTCGTCAGCATCACCGTCCGGCACGCACTGCGCGCCGAGATCGCCCGGCAGGCCTCGATCCCGTCCAGCACCGGCATCCGCACGTCCAGCAGCGCCACGTCCGGGGAGAGCCGCTCCACCGCCGACACCGCCGCCGCACCGTCCCCGACCTCGGCCACGACCTCGATGTCCTCCTGGACGTCCAGGATCATCGCGAACCCGCTGCGCACCAGCTCCTGGTCGTCGGCCACCACCACACGGATCGTCACGTCCCCACCTCCAGCGGCGAGGTTACAAGCACGGTGAAGCCGCGCCCGTCCGCACCCGGACCGGTCCACGCCGTCCCGCCGTGCGCCGCGGCCCGCTCCCGGATCCCGATCAGCCCGTGCCCGCCCGCGGCGCCGCCGGACGGCCCCCGGCCGTCGTCCGTGACCCGTACCGCCAGCTCCCGGGCCCCGTACTCCAGCCGGACGTCCACCGCCGAGGCCCCCGCGTGCTTCACCACGTTGGTCAGCGCCTCCTGCACCACCCGGTGCACCGTCGCCTCCAGCGCGGCCGGCAGCTCGCGCACCTCGCCCGTCCGCGCGTACGACACCGCCAGCCCGCTCGCCCGCACCCGGTCCACCAGCGCGGGCAGTCCGCCGATCCCCGGCTGCGGAGCGCGCGGAGCCGGCTCCTGCTCCCGCAGCACGCCCAGCATCGTGCGCAGCTGCGCCATCGCGTCCCGCCCCGTCTCGGCGATCGCCTCGAAGGCCGCCTCCGCCCGCTCCGGGGCCCGGCGCACCGCCACCGGACCGGCCTCCGCCTGGACGACCATGATGCTGACGGCGTGCGAGAGGATGTCGTGCATCTCCCGTGCGATGCGCGCCCGTTCGCGCGCCGCCGCCTGCTCCGCCTCGATCCGGTTGGCCCGCTCCAGCTGCGCCGCCCGGTCCAGGGCCGCCGCCGTGTACGCCAGCCGCGTGGCCTGGAGCCGTCCGAGCACGAAGGCCGCCGCGAACACGAACAGCGCGAACAGCAGCTCCCTGGCCGTACCGGTGTTGAGCCCGACCGACACCGCGATCACCACGACCAGGGCCGCCGCCACGGCCAGCCGCACCCGCTGCGGCCGCAGCAGGGCGATCGAGTAGACGCAGACCAGCCCCGCGTACGGCAGCGGCTGTCCGGGACCGTCCAGCCCCAGCTGGTACACCGAACCGGCCGCGACCACCCCGAGGAGCGCCGTGACGGGCGCCCGGCGCCGCCACACCAGCGGCACGTTGCCGAGCGTCGTCATCAGGTACGCCGTCCAGGTGGCCGGCGAGTCCGCCGGGTCCCGGGGCACCACGAAGGGGATCGTCGTCGCCACCTGCACCAGCAGCGTCAGCCCCGCGTCCTGCAGGCGCGGGCCCGCCCGCAGGACGAGCCCGCGCAGCCGCTCGCCGAGCCCGCCCGTCACCGCCCGAGCTCGGCCCGTACGGCGGCCAGCGCGTCCAGCCTGTTCGTGGTGACGGAGTCCGCCCCGGCCCGCAGCAGGGCGCGCATCGACCGCTTGGTGTCCGCCGTCCAGGCGGACACCATCAGCCCGTCCCGGTGCAGGGCGTCGGTGAGTTCCCGGGTGACCAGCCCGAAGCGGTAGTTCAGCCAGCGCGGCGAGACCGCGTCGACCAGCACCCGGCGCGGCGGCGACAGCGTGGTCCAGGTCAGCGCGATCTCGGCGCCCGGGTCGGCGGCGCGGACCGCCAGCATGGTGTTCGGGCCCCCGCAGTAGTACGTGCGGTCGCGGGCCCCGCACTCGCGCACCAGGTCGACCACGGTCCGTACGGCCTCCGCAGCCGCCCCCGGCAGGTCGATCATCAGCCGGCCGTCCCCGGGCTCCGCCAGCGCCTCGCGCAGGGTGGGGACCCCGCCCCCGCAGAGCTCCTTCAACTGCGGTGCCGTGACGGCGTCGAGGCGCACGTCGTGGCCCCACAGCCGCTCCAGTGTCTCGTCGTGGAGCAGGACCGGCACTCCGTCGCGGGTCAGCCGCACGTCGATCTCCACCGCGTCGGCCCCGCGCGCGAACGCGGAGCCGACGGAGGGGAGGGTGTTCTCACGGATTCGGTAGGGATCGCCGCGGTGGCCGACGGCAGTCAGGGTGCTCATGCCCCCATTCTCGGGGGCCGGAGCGATCAAGGGGAGTCAGCGGGCGAGCCATTCGGCGGTGTACGCGTCGATCTCCTCGGTCAGCCGCGCCTTGCCGGCCGGGTCGAGGAAGGAGGCCTCGACGGCGTTCTTCGCCAGCTGCGCGAGTCCGCGCTCGTCGAGGTCGAGGAGCCGGGCGGCCACCGCGTACTCGTTGTTGAGGTCGGAGCCGAACATCGGCGGGTCGTCGCTGTTGATGGTGACGAGCACGCCCGCCCGCACCATCTCCTTGACCGGGTGCCGGTCGAGGTCGGTCACGGCGCGGGTCGCGATGTTGGAGGTCGGGCAGACCTCCAGGGCGATGCGGTGCTCGGCCAGGTAGGCCAGCAGCTCAGGGTCCTGCGTGGAGCTGGTGCCGTGGCCGATGCGCTCGGCGCCCAGTTCGCGGATGGCGTCCCAGACGGTCTCCGGGCCCGTCGTCTCGCCCGCGTGCGGCACGCTGTGCAGGCCGGCCGCCCGGGCCCGGTCGAAGTACGGCTTGAACTGCGGGCGCGGCACGCCGATCTCCGGGCCGCCCAGACCGAAGGAGACCAGTCCCTCGGGGCGCAGGTCGACGGCGAGGCGGGCGGTCTCGGCGGCGGCCTCCAGGCCGGCCTCGCCCGGGATGTCGAAGCACCAGCGCAGGATGACGCCGAGCTCGGACTCGGCGGCCTTGCGGGCCTCCTCGATGGCCTCCATGAAGGCGTGCTCGTCGATGCCGCGGCGGGTGGACGAGTAGGGGGTGATGGTCAGTTCGGCGTAGCGGATGTTCTGCCGGGCCATGTCGCGGGCGACCTCGAAGGTCAGCGTGCGCACGTCGTCGGGGGTGCGGACCAGGTCGACGACCGACAGGTAGACCTCGATGAAGTGGGCGAAGTCGGTGAAGGTGAAGTAGTCGGCCAGCGCCTCGGGGTCGGTGGGGACCTTCGAGTCCGGGTGGCGGGAGGCGAGTTCGGCCACGATGCGGGGGGACGCCGAACCGACGTGGTGGACGTGGAGTTCGGCCTTGGGCAGCCCCGCGATGAAGGGGTGCAGGTCGGGCATGGGGGCCTCCGGTGGGACGCTGGTGCGGGCAGGTCTGCTTCATCGTAGGCAGGCCCGGCGCTGTCGGTGGCAGCGCTTAGCATGGCTGTACGAGAGGGGGGTGCCGTATGACCGACCAGAGCCCTGAGCCGAGGGACCCGTGGGCGCCGCCCGAAAGGCCGGCGGCCCCGGTGGGCGGCGGCCCGAAGCCGGCCCCCGGTACCCCGGGCGCGCCGTCCGTGCACGACCAGCCGACGTTCGTGGGGATGCCGGGACCCGACGGGACGCCGCCGGTGGCCGCGCACCCGCCGATACCCGGCGGTCCCGCACCGACGCCCGCGCCTCCGGCGGCTCCCGCGCCCGGCGCCGCGTACGGCTACCCGGCCCCGGGCGGCTACGGACAGCCCGGCCCGGCCGCGCCCCAGCCCCCGCAGCCCGTGTACGGCTACCCGGGCCCGGGCCTCCAGGGCCCCCCGGGATACCCCGGCTACCCGCCCGCGCCCGGCTACCCGGGCCACACCGGCTACCAGCCGTACGGCCTGGGCCCCAGCAACGGCTTCGGCGTCACCGCGCTGGTCCTCGGCATCCTCGCGGTCGCCGGCTGCATCACCAGCTTCTTCGCGATCGCGCTGGGCATCGCCGCGGTGGTCTTCGGCGTCCTCGGCCGCGGCAAGGCGAACCGGGGCGAGGCCACCAACGGCGGCGTCGCCCTCGCCGGCATCATCCTGGGCGCGATCGGCATCGTGCTGGGCGCCCTGCTCGTGGCGGTCATCTTCGCCGGGTTCATGGCGGACACCCTGAACGAGACCCCGGGCGGCGACTCGCACTCGAACACGCAGGTCCGCGAGCGGGTCTGAGCCCTCGGAACCGCCGACCCGCCGGACCGCGGACACGGCGGAGGGCCGGCCGCGGGCATCCGACGCCCGCGGCCGGCCCTCCGCCGTCCACCGCCCTACCGCGCCCACGGCCAGTCGGCGTCTCCGCCGCCCTACCGCGCCCACGGCCAGTCGGCGTCCCGGCCGCCCTCCAGCAGGGAGACCATCCGGAACGCCGCGTCCGTGAGCCCGCCGAAGGTGTGACGGTTCCCCGCCCCGGACGGTGCGTGGCCCACCCGGTACCCGGCCAGGTTCCAGGTGTAGACGGGGACCCGCTCGGGCACCAGCGCCGTCGGGTCGCCGCCGTAGTGGTAGGTCGCCTGCTCGTCCGTGACGATCAGGACCCGGTCGTGGCCCCGGTAGTGCCGGCGCACCGCCTCCGCGGTGTTGGTCCCGCCGAGGCTCTCGAACCGCTCCAGCACCTTGAGCACCGACTCGCCCCGCCGGTACGCGACCTCCTTGCTGCCGGTGCCGAACTGCACCAGGTCCGCCCGCTCGGCCCGCAGCGCCAGCGCCGCGCCGAAGACGGCCGCCGCGTCGGCCCGGTTGAGCTGCGAGCGGGCCGACAGCGGCGACCACATCGACCCGGAGCGGTCGACCAGGATCAGCGTCCGCCCGGACAGCTGCGGCACGTTGCCCAGCGAGTGCCCGAGGGCCTTCTCCAGCGGGTACGACCAGCGCAGCGAGGGCGCGTGCTGGTACGCGGCCAGGTAGCGGAAGGGGAACTGCCGCGACCGGGCGACCGACTCGGGATCGGAGACCTTCGCCGCGACCTGCTCCGCGACCGCGTCCGACACCCCGGCCTGGTCGAAGTTGCGCAGGTTCCGCACCAGGGCCATCGCGCCCATGGACGGGATGACCGCCTCCCACGCCGCCGCGTCCATCGGCCCCTGGAGCCAGCCGGCCAGTGCCTCCCAGGTCATGCCCGCCCCGGCGAGCCGCTCGGCGCCGTCCTTCGCGGTGACCACGGCCCGGCGCCGCTCGACCGGGAGCTCCATCAGCTCCCGGTGGGCGGTCAGGGTGCGGTTGCCGGCCGGGACCTCGGCGGTCTCCGGGTGGTGGCGCCGGTCGAGGGCGTACCGGAACAGCTCGCCCTGCCAGGGCTTCGCCGGGTCGGGCGAGGCGTGCACCAGGTTCAGGACGTCGCCGAAGCGGTAGCCCTTGGACGCGGTGTCGTACTTCAGGAGCGAGGTACCGGAGTAGAGCCGGCGCACGGCGTCGGCGATGCCGCGCTTCACGGGCTTGGGCACGTTCCGCCCGTACGCCGCCGTCCAGTAGGCCAGCAGTTCGCCGGGCTCGTCGGCGCGCAGCAGTACGGAGTCCACGACCTGCCGGTTGGACGGCCCGTCCGCGGCGCCGGCGTCGAGGCGCGCCCTGACGTACTCGGCGGCGCCGACGAGGGAGGCCGTCCGCATGCCGCCGTCGCGGCGCAGCCAGCGCAGCAGGCCGGCGGTCCACTCCGGGTCCTCGACGGCGAGTCGGCGCACCAGTGCGGCGAAGCGGTCGTCGCGTTCCCCGCCGGACTCGTAGGCGGTGTCCTGCGTGACGAAGTTGGCCACGGCCAGCAGGAACAGCTCGGAGCGGTCGTCGCGGACGAAGCCGGGGCTGCCGTGGTGGTTGGCGGCGCGCCGGCCCGTGGAGCGCACGGGCGAGGCGGGCGCGGCCGTGGTCCCGGACGTGCGCAGGTTGAAGCGGGCCATGTGAATCCCCCCGAATTCAGGACGAAGAGCGGGGGAGGCGTGCCGGGTGGGGGATGCCCGAGATCGGAGTCGGAGACGGTGCTTGTGCCCGGCGAGCCACCAAGCTGCTCCACCGGCCGTCGCCCTCGCGGGTGTCGGGCCGGGTGGGATTCGAACCCACGACCTCCGGGTCCCGGAAGTAACCGTCGCCTGCGCACCGGGCATCCCCCACGCGGGCCTCCCGAGATCGAACGGGGCGGCGGCGTGGTTTCTGCGAGAAGGAGCCGCCGCCGGGCGCACCGGGAGGTGCGTGACGAGTAGGTGTCCAGAGAACAAGGCCGGCGAAACCACATGGTGCTCTGCCAACTGAGCTACACCGGCACGAGTACCGGTGGCGGGACTCGAACCCGCGACCTCCCGATGAGTAGTCGAAGTAGGTCTCGCCTTCGCACCTGGACGACGTTCACGTTAGGGCCCGCCCGGGAGGGCCGCCACGTATTTAACGGGGCCTCAGCCCGCCTCCCCGCCGCCCAGCCGGGCCCGCGCCTCCATCAGGGCGAACCCCAGCAGGTTCAGGCCGCGCCAGCGCGCCGGGTCCAGGACGCGGTCGTCGTCCGGGGGCAGTCCGACGCCCCAGATCCGGTCCACCGGGCTGGCCTCCACCAGCACCCGCGACCCCGTGCCCAGCAGGTAGGCGCGCAGCGCCGGATCGGAGTCGAACTTGTGCACGCTGCCCTCCACGACCAGCGCGAACCGCTCCCGCTGCCACACCGCCTCGTCGAAGCCGCGCACCAGCCGGCCGGCCTTCTTCGCCTCCGCCGGGCTGCGCGCCTCCAGCGCGGCGCGCTCCGCCGCGGGGTCCTCGAAGAGGCGTGCCTTACCGGCCATCATCCAGTGCTCGGCCGTCGCGTACCGGACGTGACCCACAGTGAAAGGGGAGGGCCACCACTGGCTCAGGCAGCTCGGCCCCAGGCTTCCGTCCGTGCGCGGCCGGTGTCCCCAGAAGGGCAGGAACTTGACCCGCTCACCACGGCTGACCTGCCCGATCAGAGTGTCGATCTTCTCCATGCACGCGAGTCTGCCAGCCACCACGGACACTTCGTACGGGATTTGCGGCGCACCTCGACATATGGTCGACCGATTCCGTCGCGTAATCAAAAGGCAACAACGGAATCACTTGGCGGAGGCAGAGGCCTCTGTCAGGATCGGCACTCAATTCGAGCTGTAGCTACGAGAGCGTGAGAGCGTGATGGGTAACCGCTTCCAGGTCAAGGACCGCTTCGCAGACGGCGCGCAGTACATCGACGGGCGGCTCCGGGCCGGCACCTCGGGGCGGTCGCACACCGTCGTCGACCCCGCCACCGGCCGGGAGGTGCTCACCTACGAGCTGGCCGGCCCGGCCGACGTGGACGAGGCCGTAGCCGCCGCCAAGCGGGCCTTCCCGGCCTGGTCGGCCGCCACCCCGGGAGAGCGCTCGGACGCCCTGCACCGGCTGGCCGCCGTCCTCGTGGAGCAGGCGGAGGACTTCGCGTACGCCGAGTCCCTCCAGTGCGGCAAGCCGCTCAAGCTGACCACGGAGTTCGACGTCCCGGGCACCATCGACAACACGGCCTTCTTCGCCGGTGCGGCCCGCCACCTCCAGGGGCAGGCGGCCGGCGAGTACTCCGGCGACCACACCTCGTACGTACGCCGCGAGGCCATCGGGGTGGTCGGCTCCATCGCCCCCTGGAACTACCCCCTCCAGATGGCCGCCTGGAAGATCCTCCCGGCCGTGGCCGCGGGCAACACGATCGTCCTCAAGCCCGCCGAGCTCACCCCGCTGACCTCCCTGATGTTCGCCGAGGCGGCCAAGGAGGCGGGCATCCCCGACGGGGTGGTCAACATCGTCACCGGCGCCGGCCGCGACGCGGGCGAGCACCTGGTCGGCCACCCCGACGTGGTCATGACCTCCTTCACCGGCTCCACCGCCGTCGGCAAGCGCGTCGCCGAGATCGCCACCGCCACCGTCAAGCGGCTCCACCTGGAGCTCGGCGGCAAGGCCCCCTTCGTGGTGTTCGACGACGCCGACGTGGAGGCCGCCGCCCACGGAGCCGTCGCCGCCTCCCTCATCAACACCGGCCAGGACTGCACCGCGGCCACCCGCGCCTACGTCCAGCGCCCCCTGTTCGAGGCCTTCGCCGCCCGTGTCGCCGAGCTGATGGAGACCGTCCGCCTGGGCGACCCCTTCGCCCCCGCCACCGACCTCGGCCCGCTGGTCTCGCACGCCCAGCGCGACCGGGTCGCCGCCTTCGTCGAGCGCGCCCGCGGGTACGCCACCGTCGTCACCGGCGGCGAGATCCCCGGCGGCGACCTCGCCGAGGGCGCCTACTACCGGCCCACCCTGATCACCGGCGCCGCCCAGGACAGCGAGGTCGTCCAGTCCGAGATCTTCGGCCCGGTCCTCGTCGCCCTGCCCTTCGACACCGACGACGAGGGCCTGGCGCTGGCCAACGACACCCCCTACGGCCTCGCCGCCTCCGCCTGGACCCGGGACCTCTACCGGGCGGGCCGGGCCACCCGCGAGCTCAAGGCCGGCTGCGTCTGGGTCAACGACCACATCCCGATCATCAGCGAGATGCCGCACGGGGGCTACAAGGCGAGTGGCTTCGGAAAGGACATGAGCTCGTACTCTTTCGAGGAATACACGCAGGTCAAGCACGTGATGTACGACAACACCGCGGTGGCCGCCAAGGACTGGCACCGCACGATCTTCGGGGACCGACAGTCATAGCGCCGCCCGACCAGCGGCCCTCCCTCCCGAAAGGGCAACGCGCATGGAGCAGTTCGAGCCCGACCGCCTCTCGGCGGCGCAACTCGCCGCGATGCGGCGCAGTCTCACCAGTGGCCGCGGCGCCCTCACCCGCCGCTCGCTGCTGCGCGCCTCCGGAGCCGGGGCGCTCACCCTGGGCGGCCTCGCCGCCCTGACCGGCTGCGGAATCCCGCCCGCCAAGCGCGAGGGCGGCCAGGCGGCCCCCTCCGACGACCACTCGGACCAGGAGAAGGAGATCAACTTCTCCAACTGGACCGAGTACATGGACACCGGCGACGACGAGAAGTCCCGGCCGACGCTCGAGGCGTTCACCCAGCGCACCGGCATCGAGGTCAAGTACACCGAGGACATCAACGACAACGTCGAGTTCTTCGGCAAGATCCGCCCGCAGCTCGCGGCCGGCCAGGACACCGGCCGCGACCTGATCGTCGTCACCGACTGGCTCGCCGCCCGCATCATCCGCCTCGGCTGGGCGCAGAAGCTCGACGCCTCCCACCTCCCGAACGCCTACGCCAACCTGATCCCGCAGTTCCGCAACCCCGACTGGGACCCGGGCCGCGCCCACAGCTACCCCTGGACCGGCATCGACACCGTCATCGCCTACAACGCCAAGGCCACCGGCGGCAGGAAGGTCGACTCCGTCACCCAGCTGCTCGACGACCCCACCCTCAAGGGCCGCGTCGGCTTCCTCACCGAGATGCGCGACACCGTCGGCATGACCCTCCTCGACCAGGGCAAGGACCCGGCGAAGTTCACCACCGCGGACTACGACGCCGCCATCGGCCGCCTCCAGAAGGGCGTCGACACCCAGCAGATACGCCGCTTCACCGGCAACGACTACACCGCCGACCTCGACAAGGGCGACCTGGCGGCCTGCCTCGCCTGGGCGGGCGACGTCATCCAGCTCCAGGCCGGCAACCCCGACATCAAGTACGCGATCCCGGCCGCCGGCTACATCACCTCCAGCGACAACCTGCTGGTCCCCGCCAAGGCCCGGCACAAGGCCAACGCCGAGAAGCTCATCGACTACTACTACGAGCCCGCGGTGGCTGCGCAGCTGGCGGCGTTCATCAGCTACGTCTGCCCGGTCGACGGGGTCAAGGACGAACTGGCGAAGATCAAGCCGGAGCTCGCGGACAACCCGCTGATCGTCCCGGACAAGGAGATGGCCGCCAAGGCCCGCGCCTTCCGCTCCCTCAGCAGCGAGGAAGAGACGGCGTACGAGCAGAAGTTCGCCAAGCTCATCGGCGCCTGACCGGCCCCCCGCCGGCCCTCCACCGCGCCCCGCCCCCCTCCCACGACACACCACCGAAGGCCCAGGCCCATGACCGACACCACCGCGAGCGGCGACGTCCGCCTCGCCGGGATCAGCAAGCACTACGGCTCCTTCACCGCCGTGCACCCGCTGGACCTCACCATCCCCCAGGGCTCCTTCTTCGCCCTGCTCGGCGCCTCGGGCTGCGGGAAGACCACCACCCTGCGCATGATCGCCGGCCTGGAGGAGCCCTCCACCGGCACCATCAGCCTGGGCGAGCGCGAGGTGACCCACCTGCCGCCGTACAAGCGCCCGGTGAACACCGTCTTCCAGAGCTACGCGCTGTTCCCGCACATGGACATCTTCGAGAACATAGCCTTCGGCCTGCGCCGCCGCGGCATCAAGTCGGTCAAGAAGCAGGTCGACGAGATGATCGACCTCGTCCAGCTCGGCGAGCACGCCCGCAAGAAGCCCCACCAGCTCTCCGGCGGACAGCAGCAGCGCGTGGCCGTCGCCCGCGCCCTGATCAACCACCCCCAGGTCCTCCTGCTCGACGAGCCCCTCGGCGCCCTCGACCTCAAGCTCCGCCGCCAGATGCAGCTGGAGCTCAAGCGGATCCAGACCGAGGTCGGCATCACCTTCGTGCACGTCACCCACGACCAGGAGGAGGCCATGACGATGGCCGACACGGTCGCGGTCATGAACGGCGGCCGCGTGGAGCAGCTGGGCGCCCCCGCCGAGCTCTACGAGAACCCGCGCACCACCTTCGTCGCGAACTTCCTCGGCACCTCCAACCTGATCGAGGCCTCCGTGGAGTCCACCGGCTCCGACGTGACCGTCTCGGCCTCCGGCGCCACGCTCCGGCTGCCCGCCGCCCGATGTTCGACCACGCCCCGCACCGGCGGAAAGCTGCTGGTCGGCGTGCGTCCCGAGAAGATCTCCCTGGTCCCGGCCGAGGAGGAGCACACCGTCGCGGCCGGCCGCAACAAGATCACCGGCAAGATCGCCGACTCCTCCTTCATCGGCGTCTCCACCCAGTTCGTGATCGACAGCCCGGTCTGCCCGGAGCTGGAGGTCTACGTCCAGAACATCGAGCGCGACGCCCGCCTGGTCCCCGGCGCCGACGTCGTCCTGCACTGGAACCCGGACCACACCTTCGGCCTGGACGCGGACCAGTCCATCTTCGCGGGGACGACGGGCGACGCGGGCATCGAGACCGTCGAGGAGAGCGCGTGACCGCCACCGCCGCGCCCCCGCAGGCCGCCGCCCCGACCGAGCCTCCGGTCCACCGCGCCTCGCTGCGCAAGCGCCTGATCCCGTACTGGCTGCTGCTGCCCGGCATCGTCTGGCTGCTCGTCTTCTTCGTGCTGCCGATGATCTACCAGGCCTCCACCTCGGTGCAGACCGGCTCCCTCGAAGAGGGCTTCAAGGTCACCTGGCACTTCCAGACCTACTGGGACGCCTTCACCGAGTACCTCCCGCAGTTCCTGCGCTCCCTGGTCTACGCCGGCACCGCGACGGTCCTGTGCCTGCTGCTGGGCTACCCGCTGGCCTACCTGATCGCCTTCCGGGCGGGCCGCTGGCGCAACCTCCTGCTGGTCCTCGTCATCGCCCCGTTCTTCACCAGCTTCCTGATCCGCACCCTGGCCTGGAAGACGATCCTGGCCGACGGCGGCCCGGTGGTCGGCGTCCTCAACGCCGTCGGATTCCTGGACGTCACCTCCTGGCTCGGCATGACCGAGGGGAGCCGGGTGCTGGCCACGCCGCTCGCCGTGGTCTGCGGCCTGACGTACAACTTCCTGCCCTTCATGATCCTGCCGCTCTACACCTCGCTGGAGCGCATCGACACCCGCCTCCACGAGGCCGCGGGCGACCTGTACGCCACCCCGGCCACGGTCTTCCGCAAGGTGACCTTCCCGCTCTCGATGCCGGGCGTGGTCTCCGGGACCCTGCTGACCTTCATCCCCGCGAGCGGCGACTACGTCAACGCCGAGCTCCTCGGCTCCACGGACACCCGGATGATCGGCAACGTCATCCAGTCGCAGTACCTGCGGATCCTCGATTACCCGACGGC
The DNA here is from genome assembly GCF_044763325.1 of Streptomyces sp. NPDC096136. NCBI lineage: Bacteria > Bacillati > Actinomycetota > Actinomycetes > Kitasatosporales > Streptomycetaceae > Streptomyces > Streptomyces sp. NPDC096136. The sequence continues at coordinate 119,943 of NZ_JBIWFZ010000016.1, forward strand.
GGCCGCGCTGTCGTTCATCCTCATGGCCATCGTGCTGATCATGGTCACCGTCTACATCCGCCGAGCGGGAACGGAGGACCTGGTCTGATGCGTTGGCTCCGCCGCAATCTCGTCGTCATCGCGGGCCTCGGCACGCTCGCGTACATGATCCTGCCGAACGTCGTCGTGACGGTGTTCTCCTTCAACAACCCCACGGGCCGCTTCAACTACGCCTGGCAGGAGTTCTCCCTCGACGCCTGGAAGGACCCCTGCGGGGTCGCCGACATGTGCGGCTCCCTCGCACTGTCCCTCCAGATCGCCCTCTGGGCCACCATAGGCGCCACCGTCCTCGGCACCGCCATCGCCTTCGCGCTGGTGCGCTACCGCTTCCGGGCGCGCGGGGCGGTCAACTCGCTGATCTTCCTGCCGATGGCCATGCCCGAGATCGTGATGGCCGCCTCGCTGCTCGCCCTGTTCCTCAACATGGGCATCCAGCTGGGCTTCTGGACCATCCTGATCGCCCACGTGATGTTCTGCCTCAGCTTCGTCGTCGCCGCCGTCAAGGCGCGCGTCCTGTCGATGGACCCGAGGCTGGAGGAGGCCGCCCGCGACCTCTACGCCGGGCCCGTGCAGACCTTCCTGCGCGTCACCCTGCCGATCGCGGCACCCGGTATCGCGGCGGGCGCGCTGCTCTCCTTCGCGCTCTCGTTCGACGACTTCATCATCACCAACTTCAACTCGGGCAACACCGTCACCTTCCCCATGTTCGTGTGGGGATCGGCCCAGCGCGGTACGCCCGTCCAGATCAACGTCATCGGCACGGCGATGTTCGTCATCGCGGTGCTGGTGGTCCTCGCCGGCCAGTGGGCCGGCAACCGCCGCAAGAAGGCACAACCGAAGTAACCCCGTAGGGAGTTGGAAGCCATGGCCCCAGTCGCCATGCGTAGTGTTGCGAAATCCCTTTCCGAAGCGAAGCCGGTCTCGTACTGGCTGGACGACCCCGGCCGCCCCGACCCGCAGCCGGCCCTCACCTCCGACGAGCGCTGCGACCTGCTGGTCGTCGGAGGCGGCTACAGCGGGCTGTGGACCGCGCTCCTCGCCAAGGAGCGCGACCCCGGCCGGGACGTCGTACTGATCGAGAGCAAGGAGGCGGGCTGGGCCGCCTCCGGCCGCAACGGAGGCTTCTGCGCCGCGTCCCTCACCCACGGCTTCGCCAACGGACTGGCCCGCTGGCCCGGCGAGCTGGCCAAGCTGGAGGAGCTCGGCGCCCGCAACCTCGACGCCATCGAGGAGGCGGTCGCCCGCTACGGCATCGACTGCGACTTCGAGCGCACCGGCGAGATCGACGTGGCCACCGAGCCGCACCAGGTCGAGGAACTGCGCGAACTCCACGAGGAGGCCCGCAAGCTGGGCCTCGCCGACGGCTCCGAATGGCTGGAGGGCGAGGCCCTGCGCGCGGAGGTCAACTCGCCGACCTTCCTCGCGGGCCTGTGGGACCGCGACGGCGTCGCCATGCTCAACCCCGCCAAGCTGGCCTGGGGCCTGAAGCGGGCCTGCCTGGAGCAGGGCGTGCGGATCTACGAGAACACGCGCGGCCTCAGCATGGCGCGGGCCGGGCGCGGGATGACGGTGGAGACCCCCTACGGGACGATCCTGGCCCGCCGGGTCGCCCTGGGCACCAACATCTTCCCGTCGCTGGTCAAGCGCGTGCGCCCGTTCACCGTCCCGGTGTACGACTACGCGCTGATGACCGAGCCCCTGACCGAGGAGCAGCTGGCCTCCGTCGGCTGGAAGAACCGGCCGGGGCTGGGCGACAGCGCGAACCAGTTCCACTACTTCCGCATCACCCGGGACAACCGGATCCTGTGGGGCGGCTACGACGCGATCTACCCCTACCGGGGGAAGCTCGACTCGGAGTACGACCACCGCCCGGAGACCTACCTCAAGCTGGCGGAGCACTTCTTCACCGCCTTCCCGCAGCTGGAGGGCCTGCGCTTCAGCCACGCCTGGGGCGGGGCCATCGACACCTGCTCCCGCTTCTCGGCCTTCTTCGGCACCGCGCACTCCGGCCGGGTCGCCTACGCCGCCGGCTACACCGGGCTCGGGGTGGGCGCCACCCGATTCGGCGCGGACGTGATGCTGGACCTGCTGGACGGGCTCTCCACCGAGCGCACCCGGCTGGAGATGGTGAAGTCCAAGCCGATGCCCTTCCCGCCCGAGCCCCTGGCCTGGACCGGGATCGCCCTCACCAAGTGGTCGCTGGCCCGGGCCGACGCCCGGGGCGGCCACCGCAACCTGTGGCTGAAGGCGCTCGACCGCCTCGGCCTCGGCTTCGACAGCTGACGGTCACGGCCCCGGCGCGCGCACGCGCCGGGGCCGTGACCCGCTTCACCTCCACGGAGTGGCCCGACCCGCGTCATAACGCCGCCCGGCCCCGCTCTCTCCCGGTGAGAAACCCTCACCGCGAGACGAACGGAGGCCGGGCGATGGCGTTCCCGGGGACCAGGACGGCAGTGGAGTGGCTGGTGGCGGCGGCGCCGGACCCCGACGCCTGTCGGTGGGAATGGGAGCGCGGCCCCCTCGGGGTCGCCCTCCTGCCGGCCGGCCGGCTCTGGGACCTCCTGGTCGCCCCGGGGGAGCTGGGCCGGGCCGCCCTCGGCGTCCTGCGCCGGCTGCCGGCCCCGCCCGGCCCGGTGCTCGCCGCCCGCCACACCGGCCGCCTGGGCTTCTTCGTACCCGCGGGCACCGCCTCCCGCTGGATCGGCACGGGCGTACGGGGCGCGGGGCGCGGCAGCTGGATCGCGGTCCCGTACCCCGGCCGGACGACGGGCGGCCCGCACTGGCTGCACCTCCCCGACGGCCGGGGCACCCTCACCGACCCGGCACTGCTGGAACTCGCCCTGCACGAGGCGGCGGGCAGAACCCTGGCGCGGGAGCGCCCGGGCGGCCGTGCGTGAGGCCGCCGGCGCGGACCGGGCCCCCGGCGGCGGCCGGGAGTTCAGCCGGAACGCCGACGCGTGCTCCGGCCGGCCGCCCAGCGCACGCCCAGCAGCAGCGGGGTGCACATCAGCAGGCTGGCCAGGACGTCCAGGGGCCAGTGGAAGCCGCGCAGGACCAGCCCCGCCGCGGTCAGGGCCGTCAGGGCGGCCGCGGCGGGCAGGGGCCAGCGGCGGCGGGTGTGCGGGGCGAGGAGGAGGGCCGCGGCCGTGTAGGCGGTGAAGGCCGTGGCCGTGTGGCCCGAGGGGTAGTAGCCGGCGGCCCAGGGCTCCAGCGGGCCCGGGCGGGCGGTCCACTCCTTGAGGGGCACGATCAGCGCGGGCACCAGGGCCATCGCCAGGCCGGCCGCGAGGGCGGCGAGCCGGTGGCCGCGCCGGACGGCGTACGCGATGGCCAGGGCGAGGACCGGGACGGCCACCGGGACGTTCCCGAGGTCCGCGAGGCGCTCGGTGACCGCGTCGGGGACGGTGCGCACCAGCGCGCGGCTCAGTGCCCGGTCCGGCGCCAGCAGCGGTCCGCGGACCAGGACCTGCCAGGTGATCAGGGCGAAGAGGACGGCGCACGCGGCCGTCGGAAACAGGGGGAGGAAAGAGGCCGGCCGTCCCGGAACAGGGGGGATGGTTCCGGGACGGCCGGCCGGACCGGGTTGCCGCGCGCCCCGGGGGGTTTGGGGCGGACGGCCGTCCGATCGGAGAGGAGTGTGCGCGAACGCATGCCCAGTACGGCGCTGGGGAAGCCCGGTACCGGTGTCGCCCCCGGTCGCCCGGGAGCGGTCTGTCTCACTCATCTGCAGAAACCGTACGGCAGCCGAGGGGGGACCGACAGCAGGAACGGCCTCTTGTCATCGGCCCCCCACAGCTTCTTCACAGGGCCCGACCGTTACCGACGGTACCGGCGGGCTCCTGTGTTCGGCCGGTCGCTCAGGCGTCCGTGCCGATGGCCGCGAAGGCCGCCTCGATGAGGTCCAGGCCCTCGTTCAGCAGCTCGTCGCTGATGACCAGCGGCGGCAGGAAGCGGAGCACGTTGCCGTAGGTGCCGCAGGTGAGGACGAGCAGGCCCTCGGCGTGGCAGGCCTTGGCGAGGGCGCCGGCCGCCTCCGGGAACGGGGTCTTGGACGCCGGGTCCTTCACGAGCTCGATCGCGATCATGGCGCCGCGGCCGCGGATGTCGCCGATGATGTCGTACTTCTCCTGCATCGCGGAGAGGCGGGACTTCATGAGGGACTCGATGTTCTTCGCCTTGGCATTGAGGTCGAGCTCCTTCATGGTCTCGATGGAGCCGAGCGCGCCGGCGCAGGCCACCGGGTTGCCGCCGTAGGTGCCGCCCAGGCCGCCCGCGTGCGCGGCGTCCATGATCTCGGCGCGGCCCGTCACGGCGGCGAGCGGCAGACCGCCCGCGATGCCCTTGGCGGTGGTGATCAGGTCCGGGACGATGCCCTCGTCCTCGCACGCGAACCACTGGCCGGTGCGGCAGAAGCCGGACTGGATCTCGTCGGCGACGAAGACGATGCCGTTCTCGTTGGCGAACTTCACGATCGCCGGGAGGAAGCCCTTGGCCGGCTCGATGAAGCCGCCCTCGCCGAGGACCGGCTCGATGATGATCGCGGCGACGTTCTCGGCGCCGATCTGCTTGGTGATCTGGTCGATCGCCTGGGCGGCGGCCTCGGGGCCGCAGTTCTCGGCACCGGTGGGCCAGCGGTAGCCGTAGGCGACCGGGACGCGGTAGACCTCGGGGGCGAACGGACCGAAGCCGTGCTTGTACGGCATGTTCTTCGCCGTCAGCGCCATCGTCAGGTTCGTGCGGCCGTGGTAGCCGTGGTCGAAGACGACGACGGCCTGGCGCTTGGTGTGCGCGCGGGCGATCTTGACGGCGTTCTCGACGGCCTCGGCGCCGGAGTTGAACAGGGCCGACTTCTTGGCGTGGGTGCCGGGGGTCAGCTCGGCGAGGGCCTCGCAGACCTCGACGTAGCCCTCGTAGGGGGTGACCATGAAGCAGGTGTGGGTGAAGTCGGCGAGCTGCGCGGAGGCGCGGCGCACGACGGCCTCGGCGGAGGCGCCGACGGAGGTCACGGCGATGCCGGAGCCGAAGTCGATCAGGCGGTTGCCGTCGACGTCCTCGATGATGCCGCCGCCCGCGCGCGCCGTGAAGACGGGGAGCACGGAGCCCACGCCGCCGGCCACCGTCGAAAGGCGGCGGGCCTGAAGCTCCTGCGACTTGGGGCCGGGGATCGCGGTGACGATGCGGCGCTCCTGCGGGACAGCGGTCATAGAGGGCTCCCTGGGGGGTGTTTTCGGACGCACTTGTGTCTTTGTCCGCAGGCTAGGCCCGGGGGAGGGGGTAAGGCATGCTCCGTTAGGGAGTGGTGTCCGCGTGTCCTTGTCCGTGACGGCCATAGGAAGGGTGCGGCGCGTGGTCCGTGGATCATGCCGGGTACGGGCCCAAGTGGGGGGCCGGGCACTAGATTGAGCGCCGCGGCGTTACAGGAACGGCAGGGGGCAGGGGTTCATGGACAGCGAGGGCACCAACGACGGACAGGCGACCCGAACGGGGCACGTCCCCCGCCCGGCGCCCCCCGCCAAGGCCCCGCCGAAACCCCGACACGCACCGGCGGTCGGCACCCCGCTGGAGGGCTGGCTCCGCACGCCGCGCCCGGAGGCCGAGCCGGGGGTGTGGCGGTTCGGGTACGTACCGCGCGAGGGGGGCGCGAGCGATCCCGTCGCCAACCGGTCGCTGCTGAGCGGGGTGGTCATCTCCTTGCTTGCCTGTGTGCTGGTGTGGTCCCTGCTGACCAATGGCTACATCCCCTACATCGAGGTACCGCTCAAGCTCTTCACCCCTCGCGACTGGTGGGAACTGGGCGGCGCGGCCGTCGACCACCGGGGCCAGGCCGCCCTGCAGGTGTACGAGCTGCTCTTGACGGGCGGGCTGGTGGCCTGGTTCAGCCGCCTCGGCGCCTGGAGGGCCGCGTTCGACCGACTCGTCGTCGCCCGGGGGCCGCAGGCGCGAAAGGCGGGGGCCGCGGCCGGCGCCCTGCTGGTGGCCCTGCTCATCTGGACCAATACCGTTCCTGCAGATGCCCTGTTCTTCGAGCACCTTCCGTACAAGGACATGCCGCCGGTGCTGGGGCTCGTGGTCAGCCTGCTGCTGAATTTCCTGCTCTATGCCCCCGTCGCCTTGTACTTCGGGCGCCTTGGCGGGTGGTGGGGAGCGGCAGGCTCCGGGCAGGTGGCGGAGCCGGGCGTCAAAGCCGCTCCGGTACCGGCGCAGGCGCCCGCCGCCGACCCCGCCCTCTGGCCCGAGTTGCGGGACGCCGGGCTTGGCGAGGTGGCCGAGAGGCTCGGGGGGGAGGTGCGGGGCGGGGGGATGAACGACGTGGACTACGCGCGGATCCGGCGGGCGTGGGAGACCGTGCGCGCCGACCCCACCCGGCTGTCGGCCTTCGCCGACGCCGTCCGCGACAAGGGCGCCGCCGCCTGCGTCCACCCCTCCGGCGACCGCGACCTCCCGGTCCGGGCCGCCCGGCACGACCTCCTCGCCCGCCAGGTGCTGCTCGGCACCGTCGAGGACGGGGAGCGCAACCCCTACGCCCGCCGCGGCACCGGCCTCGCCCTCGGCCCCGACGTCCTCGGGACCTCCCTGCTGGCCGTCGGCCCCTCCGGCAGCGGCAAGACCGCCCGCCTCGTGCGGCCCGTCGTCGAGTCGCTCGCGCTCCAGGCGCTGGCCGGCCAGGCCGCCGTCATCGCCGTCGGCGCCGCCGGCTCCCGGCTCGGGCCCGACGAGGCCTACGACATCGTGGTCCGCGTCGGCGACCCCGACTCCGTCCACGACCTCGACCTCTACGGCGGCACCGGCGACTGCGACGAGGCCGCCGCCCTCCTCGCCGAGGCCCTGGTCGCCGACGTCCCCGGCGCCGACGTGCGCCGCGCCGCGACCGCCCTCGCACAGCTGCTCGGCCCGTTCCGCGCCGCGCACGGCCGCTTCCCCGCCGTGCCCGAGCTGCGCGAGCTGCTCGACGGGGTGCCCACCGCCGTCACCTCCCTGCGCCAGGCCCTGGAGGGCGCCGGCCAGCAGGCGATGCTCCGCGAGCTCGACGCGCGCGAGCGCCAGTACGGGGCCCACGGCGACCCGGGCCCGGCCCTCGCCGACCGGATCGCCCTGCTCGACCGGCCCGCCTTCGCCGGCTTCTTCGACACCACCGGACGCGGGCGGCCCTTCTCGCTGCGCGCCCTCGAACACCCCGTCCGGGTCCGCGTGGACCTGCCCGAGCGCGGGCACGCCGACGCCTCGCGGATGCTCGCCCGGCTGCTGCTCGCCCAGTTCAACGCCTCCGCCGCCGCCCGCGCCGACCGGTCGCTGTTCGCCTTCCTCGCCCTCGACGACGCCTCCCACACCCTGACCCCGGAGACCGTCCGCGGACTCCAGCGGCTGCGCTCGGCGAACGCCGGGGTCCTGCTCGCGCTGCGCTCGCTGGACGACGTACCGGAGGCCCTGCGGACGCCGCTGCTCGGGGCGGTCGGCTGCCGGATGGCCTTCTCCGGGGTGACCACCTGGGACGGGCAGCGCTTCGCCGAGGCCTGGGGCACCGAATGGGTCGAGACCCGCGACGTCACCCACCGCACCGTCTTCGCCGACCAGCCGCTGACCCGCGCCATCCACGCCTTCCGCAAGATGGTCACCGGCAAGGCGGTGACCACCGACGCGGTCACCGTGCGCCAGGTGGAACGCGAGCGCTGGTCCGCCTCCGAGCTGGCGCACGCCGTACCGCCCGGGTGCGCGGTGCTCTCCCTGACCTCCATTCGAGGGGAACGCGCAGCTCCGCTTCTGCTCCGGCTGGCCGGGACGGGCTGAGCGGACCCGTACGGGGTGGCAGAATCGAGAGGGGTCGTTCGTACGACGTGGAGAAGTCCCCGGACCGGGGGAGCCCAGGATCGAGGACGTCCCGCCCGCTGCTCCCCGCCCTCCCCCGAAGGCTCCTGGTACCGATGCCGCTCACCCTCGCCTCGCTCGTCCAGCACTCGGCGCTCAAGCTCAGCGTCCGGGCGGGGGAGGGCCGCCTCGACACGCCGGTGCGCTGGGCCCACGTCAGCGAGCTCGCCGACCCCGTCCCCTATATGGAGGGCGGCGAGCTGCTGCTCGTCACCGCCATGAAGCTGGACGCCGACGACCCCGAGGAGATGCGGCGCTACGTACGGCGCCTCGCGGCCGCCGGCGTCGTCGGCATCGGCTTCGCCGTCGGCGTCAACTACGACGCCGTCCCCGACGCGCTGGTCCAGGCCGCCCGCGAGGAGGACCTGCCGCTGCTGGAGGTCCCCCGGCGGACCCCGTTCCTCGCCATCAGCAAGGCCGTCTCGGCGGCCCTCGCGGCCGACCAGTACCGGGCCGTCACCGCCGGCTTCGAGGCGCAGCGCGAGCTGACCCGGGCCGCGCTGTCCTCCGACGGCCCGGCCGACCTCCTGGCGAAGCTCGCGGCCCACGTGCACGGCTGGGCCGCGCTGTACGACACCTCCGGCGCCGTCGTCGCCGCCGCCCCCGACTGGGCCGCGCGGCGGGCCGCCCGGCTGACCCCGGACGTGGAGCGGCTGCGGGAGCGGCCGGCGCCCGCCAGTGCGGTGGTCGGCGGTGCGGAGGACCGGGTCGAGCTCCAGTCCCTCGGCACCGGACGGCGGGCGCGGGGGGCCCTGGCCGTGGGCACGGCGGCCCCGCTGGGCACCGCCGAGCGGTACGCGGTGCACTCCGCCGTCGCCCTGCTGACCCTGACCACCGAGCGCTCGCGGTCCCTGCACGACGCGGAGTCCCGGCTGGGGGCGGCGGTGCTGCGGATGCTGCTGGAGGGGGAGGCGGAGCACGCCCGGGCGGTGGCCGGGGACCTGTACGGGCCCCTGCTGGAGGCGCCGTTCCGGATCGTCGTCGCGGAGCCGGCCCTGGCGGGGACGGCCCAGCCGGAGGGGCTGGCGCAGCTGGCCGACGCGGTGGAGTCGGCCGCGTCGCGGACCGGGGAGGCGCTGCTGGTGGTGCCCGAGCCCGGACGGCTGGTGGTGCTCGCCGCCGACGGGGGCGCCGCGGTGCAGGCGTGCGCGGACCACGCCGAGGCGCTGGAGTCCCGGCGCGGGCGGGAGACGGCGGGGCCGGAGCCGGACGAGCTGGTCGTGGGCCTCTCGGCGGCGGCCGGGCCCGAGGGGGTGGCCGCCGCGTTCAAGCAGGCCGACCAGGCGCTCGCCGTGGCCCGGCGCCGGGGGCGGCCCCTGGTCGAGCACGAGGACCTCGCTGCGGGGTCGGTGCTGCCGTTGCTGGCCGACGACGCGGTGCGGGCGTTCGCCGAGGGCACCCTGCGGGCCCTGCGGGAGCACGACGCGACCGGCCGGGGCGATCTGGTCGCCTCGCTCCAGGCCTGGCTGGCGCGGCACGGGCAGTGGGACGCGGCCGCCGCCGACCTCGGCGTCCACCGGCACACCCTGCGCTACCGGATGAAGCGCGTCGAGGAGATCCTCGGGCGCTCCCTGGACGACCCGGACGTCCGCATGGAGCTGTGGCTCGCCCTGAAGGCCAGCCCGGCCCAGCGCTGAGCGGCGCACCGCGACACTGACAAAGCGGCGCAGGTGCGCGCGGAGGTTCTCCAACGCGGATAAACCGCGAATCGGCCGCGGCGACCTACCGTGGTGGGGACAAGGACCACCGCACACACCGAAGGGCCGGGATTCGCATGACTTCCACCCACGCCTTCTGGCTCGCCGGCCGCCAGGCCACCGGCGAGGACAGCTTCGACGTCCACAACCCGTGGGACGGCCGGCTCGTCGGCACCGTCAGCGTGCCCACCGACGCCCAGGTGGAAGAGGCCGTGGCCGCGGCGTACGCCGTGACGGCGGAGTTCTCCGCGACGCCCGCCCACGTACGGGCCGCCGCCCTGGACCACGTGTCCAAGCGGCTCACCGAGCGCACCGAGGAGATCGCCCAGCTGATCTCCGCCGAGAACGGCAAGCCGATCAAGTGGGCGCGCGGTGAGGTCGGCCGTGCGGTGTCCGTCTTCCGCTTCGCCGCCGAAGAGGCCCGCCGCTTCAACGGCGGAGAGGCCCAGCGCCTGGACACCGACGCCGGCGGCGTCGGCCGTCTCGCCCTGACCCGCCGCTTCGTCAAGGGCCCGGTCCTCGGCATCGCGCCGTTCAACTTCCCGCTGAACCTGTGCGCCCACAAGGTGGCTCCCGCCATCGCCGTCGGCGCGCCGATCATCCTGAAGCCGGCCCCGGCCACCCCGCTCTCCGGTCTGATCCTGGGCGAGCTGCTCGCCGAGACCGACCTGCCGGCCGGTTCCTGGTCCGTCCTGCCGGTCGCCAACGACAAGATGCCGGCCCTGGTCAAGGACGACCGCCTCCCGGTCATCTCCTTCACCGGCTCCGACACCGTCGGCTACGCCATCCAGCAGTCGGTGCCCCACAAGCACTGCACCCTGGAGCTCGGCGGCAACGCCGCGGCCGTGGTCCTCGCCGACTGGTCCTCCGACGCCGACCTCGACTGGGCCGCGACCCGCATCGCGACCTTCTCGAACTACCAGGCCGGCCAGTCCTGCATCTCCGTGCAGCGCGTGATCGCCGACGCCTCCGTCTACGACCGCCTCGTCGAGAGGGTCGTCGCGAAGGTCCAGGCCCAGGTCACCGGGGACCCGGCGGACGACGCCACCGACGTCGGCCCGCTGGTCTCCGAGGACGCCGCCAAGCGCGTCGAGTCCTGGGTGGACGAGGCCGTCTCCGCCGGCGCCAAGCTGCTCACCGGCGGCAAGCGCGACGGCGCCACGGTCGAGCCGACCGTCCTCGCGGACGTCCCGGCCGGCGTCAAGCTGGCGACCGAGGAGGTCTTCGGCCCGGTCCTGACCCTCACCCGGGTCGAGAACACCGACGAGGCCTTCGCCGCCGTCAACGACTCGAAGTTCGGCCTGCAGACCGGCGTCTTCACCCGCGACGTCCAGGTCGCCTTCCGCGCCCACCGCGAGCTCGAGGTCGGCGGTGTGATCATCGGCGACGCCCCGTCGTACCGCGCCGACCAGATGCCGTACGGCGGCGTCAAGCAGTCCGGCGTGGGCCGCGAGGGCGTGCGCTACGCGATGGACGACTACACGTACGAGCGCGTCCTGGTCCTCACGGGCCTCGACATCTGACCGACTCGTACGGTCACGGACCGACGGCCGGAGCCTACTGTGCGGGGGCTCCGGCCGTCCCCCTTTTGCCACACCCCCCGAATCCCCGGCGCCCGAAACGGGTACGACTCACACGCAACCGATCGGCAGCCCCCGATGCGGCGAGGTGAGGACCCGGATGTCGGCAACACAGCCCGTACAGCCCAAGGTGACCGAGCGCGAGGCACGGCAGGTCGCGGAAGCGGCCCGGGAGCAGGACTGGCGCAAACCCAGCTTCGCCAAGGAGCTCTTCCTCGGCCGCTTCCGGCTCGACCTGATCCACCCCCACCCGCTCCCCGCCGACGAGGACGTCCGGCGCGGCGAGGCCTTCCTCGCCCGGCTGCGGGACTTCTGCGAGAACCAGATCGACGGACAGCGCATCGAGCGCGAGGCGCGGATCCCCGACGAGACGGTGCGCGGGCTCAAGGAGCTCGGCGCCCTCGGCATGAAGATCAGCCCCGAGTACGGGGGCCTGGGCCTCACCCAGGTGTACTACAACAAGGCGCTCGCCCTCGTCGGCTCCGTCAGCCCGGCCATCGGCGCCCTGCTCTCCGCCCACCAGTCCATCGGCGTGCCCCAGCCGCTGAAGATGTTCGGCACCAAGGAGCAGAAGGACGCCTACCTGCCGCGCTGCGCCACCAGCGCCATCAGCGCCTTCCTGCTGACCGAGCCCGACGTCGGCTCCGACCCGGCGCGCCTGGCCACCACCGCCGTCCCGGACCCCGCGGACGAGGACGCCTACCTCCTCGACGGGGTGAAGCTGTGGACCACCAACGGGGTGGTCGCCGACCTGCTCGTGGTGATGGCCCGGGTGCCGAAGTCGGAGGGCCACCGGGGCGGGATCACCGCCTTCGTCGTCGAGGCCGACTCGCCGGGGATCACCGTCGAGCACCGCAACGCCTTCATGGGCCTGCGCGGCCTGGAGAACGGCGTCACCCGCTTCCACCGCGTCCGGGTGCCCGCCTCCCAGCGGATCGGCCCCGAGGGGGCCGGACTCAAGATCGCCCTGACCACCCTCAACACCGGCCGGCTGTCGCTGCCCGCGATGTGCGTGGGCGCCGGCAAGTGGTGTCTGAAGATCGCCCGCGAGTGGTCCGCCGTCCGCGAGCAGTGGGGCCGCCCGGTCGCCCGGCACGAGGCCGTCGGCGCCAAGATCTCCTTCATCGCCGCCACCACCTTCGCCCTGGAGGCCGTGGTGGACCTCGCCTCCCAGATGGCCGACGAGGACCGCAACGACATCCGCATCGAAGCGGCCCTCGCCAAGCTCTACGGCTCCGAGATGGCCTGCCTGATGGCCGACGAGCTGGTGCAGATCCGCGGCGGCCGCGGCTTCGAGACCGCCGAGTCGCTCGCGGCGCGCGGGGAGCGGGCCGTGCCCGCCGAGCAGCTGCTGCGCGACCTGCGCATCAACCGGATCTTCGAGGGCTCCACCGAGATCATGCACCTGCTGATCGCCCGCGAGGCCGTCGACGCCCACCTGTCGGTCGCCGGCGACCTCATCGACCCCGACAAGGACCTCGGAGACAAGGCGAGGGCGGGCGCCCGCGCGGCCGGCTTCTACGCCCGCTGGCTGCCCCGGCTCGCCGCCGGCCCGGGCCAGGTCCCCGGCGCCTACCGCGAGTTCCACCCGGCCGGACACCCCGACCTCGCCACCCACCTGCGCTACGTGGAGCGCGGCTCCCGCAAACTCGCCCGCTCGACCTTCTACGCGATGTCCCGCTGGCAGGGCCGCATGGAGACCAAACAGGGCTTCCTCGGGCGGATCGTGGACATCGGCGCCGAGCTCTTCGCGATGAGCGCGGCCTGCGTGCGCGCCGAGCACCTGCGCGCCACCGGCGACCACGGCCGCGAGGCCTACCAGCTGGCCGACGCCTTCTGCCGGCAGTCCAGGCTGCGCGTCGAGGAGCTCTTCGGCCGCCTCTGGGCCAACACCGACGACCTCGACGGCAAGGTCGTCCGGGGCGTCCTGTCCGGCACCTACGCCTGGCTGGAGGAGGGCGTCCTCGACCCCTCCGGCGACGGCCCGTGGATCGCGGACGCCGCCCCCGGCCCGTCCGCGAGGAAAAACGTTCACCGTCCCCTGCGCTGACCTGCCATCATCGGCAGTGTTCGGACGGATGTGCGAGCACGGCTACGAGTGCGAGGCGGACGAGGACGATGCCGACGGCCGAGGAGGACCGGGCCAGCAGAAGGCTGGCCCGGTGCGTGGCGCACCTGCTGCGCCACGCACCGCACCACGTCGTCGCCGCCCTCCTCGACCGGCTCGACGAGCCCGTGCGCAAGTACCTGTGCCGCGACGAGTGGCTGCCCGCCGCCGCAGTCACCCTGCTGCTGCGCCAGGGCACCGCGGCCGACCGGCACTACATCGCCCGCAACCCGCACGTCGTCGGCCGCCCCCTGCCCGGCCTGCCCGGCGCCGCCCGGTACGCCGCCCGGCCCGGCCCCTCGCCCGAGCTGCTGGCCGAGGTGGGCCCGGGCCCCTTCACCACCGACGCGCTGACCGCCCTGCTGCGCCGCCACGGCCGCCGCCCGCGGATCCCGCTCACCCTGCTGCGCATGCCGCACGACCTCGACCCCGGGCAGCTGCTCCGCGAGCACGCCCGCGCCCCGCTGCCGCCCGGCGCCGTCGAGGCGCTGCTGCTGGCGGGCGGGCTGTCCCGGTGGGAGTGCCTCGCGCTGCTCGACGCGCGCGCCGGACGGCCGTACGGGCGCCACTGGTACCGGCCCGCCGTCCGCGCCGTCCGGATGGGCCTGCTGACCTGCGACGAGCTCGTCGCCCACGTCGCCCCCGCCGCCCACACCCTGCTGCTCGGGCACCTCCCCGTCACCCGCGGCCTGCGCTGGAGCCTGCCCGAACAGGCCGAGATGCAGTCGGCCGTGCACCGCGCCCTGCGCCCCCTGCTCGGCGAGGACCCCGGGCCGTGGGCCGAACTGGCCCGCCGCGGCGCCGGCTTCCGCGGCACCCTGCCCGAGCTGGCGGCCGCCCTGGCCGCGGGCACCCCGGCCGCGCCCGGCGCCGTACGGCACGACCCGGCGCTGGCCCGCGCCGTACGCCACCTCGCGCCGGAGGCGGCCCCCGCCGAGCCCGTCGGGGCGTGGGAGCGCGAGCTGGCCCTGGTGAGCCTGGCCGTGCCGATGGACACCGCCTCCGAGGACGTCCGCTGGGTCCGCGACTGCCTGGACCGCTCCCTGCTCACCGGCGCCGACGTCATCCGGCACAAGGTCCCCGCCTGCTGGGCGCTCGACGAGGACCAGTGGCTCGGCGACATCGGCCACCCCGACCGCCACGACCGCCCGGCCGCGGTGCTCGCCGCCCGCGCCGAGGCCGACCGGCTCTTCCACGCGGCCCTCGGCGACGACCCGGAGGCCTGGTGGCGCGCGGCCCGCGCCCTGCCCGACTTCGCCGGTACCCTCCCCGAACTCCTCGCGCGGGTCACGGACGGGGACTCCGTGTCCAAGCGCCCCTGAGGAGCGGCAACAATGGGGGGCATGAGCGACAGTCCAGCCCCCCTCGCCGACCCGCACCTCCTCTTCGACGCCGCGGCCGGCCGCCGGGACATCGTCATCCTCGGGTCCACCGGGTCCATCGGCACCCAGGCCATCGACCTGGCCCTGCGCAACCCGGACCGCTTCCGGGTCACCGCGCTGTCCGCCGCGGGCGGCCGCACCGCCCTCCTGGCGGAGCAGGCCCGCAAGCTGCGGGTGCGGACCGTGGCCGTCGCCCGCGAGGACGCCGTACCGGCCCTGAAGGAGGCGCTGGGCGCCGCGTACGGGCCCTCGGAGCCGCTGCCCGAGATCCTCGCCGGCCCCGACGCGGCGACCGAGCTCGCGGCCTCTCCCTGCCACACCGTCCTCAACGGCATCACCGGCTCCATCGGCCTCGCGCCCACCCTCGCCGCGCTGCGCGCCGGGCGGACCCTCGCCCTGGCCAACAAGGAGTCGCTGATCGTGGGCGGCCCGCTGGTCAAGGCCCTCGCCGCGCCCGGCCAGATCATCCCCGTGGACTCCGAGCACGCGGCCCTCTTCCAGGCCCTGGCCGCCGGCACCCGCGCCGACGTCCGCAAGCTGGTCGTCACCGCCTCCGGCGGCCCCTTCCGCGGCCGCACCCGCGCGGAGCTGGCCTCCGTCACCGTGCGGGACGCCCTCGCGCACCCCACCTGGGCCATGGGCCCGGTCATCACGATCAACTCGGCGACCCTGGTGAACAAGGGGCTGGAGGTCATCGAGGCGCACCTGCTCTACGACATCCCCTTCGACCGCATCGAGGTCGTCGTCCACCCCCAGTCGTACGTGCACTCCATGGTCGAGTTCTCGGACGGCTCCACCCTCGCCCAGGCCACACCGCCGGACATGCGCGGACCCATCGCGATCGGCCTCGGCTGGCCCCAGCGGGTCCCCGACGCGGCCCCCGCGTTCGACTGGACCAAGGCCTCCACCTGGGAGTTCTTCCCCCTGGACACCGAGGCCTTCCCCTCCGTGGGCCTGGCCCGGCACGTGGGCACCCTGGGCGGGACCGCGCCCGCCGTCTTCAACGCCGCGAACGAGGAGTGCGTCGAGGCCTTCCTGGCCGGGCGGCTGCCGTTCACAGCAATCATGGATACGGTCTCCGCAGTGGTCGATGAGCACGGGACGCCGCGGACGGGAACTTCCCTCACCGTCCAGGACGTCCTCGAAGCGGAGACCTGGGCCAGGGCCCGGGCACGGGAGATGGCGGCGCGGGCCGCCGTGGAGGCGGGCGCATGACGGCTTTGATGACGGTACTCGGGGTCGTGCTCTTCGCGTTCGGCCTGCTGGTCTCCATCGCCTGGCACGAGCTCGGCCACCTCTCCACGGCCAAGCTCTTCGGCATCCGGGTGCCGCAGTACATGGTCGGCTTCGGGCCGACCGTCTGGTCGCGGAGGAAGGGCGAGACCGAGTACGGCATCAAGGCCATCCCGATGGGCGGCTACATCCGCATGATCGGGATGTTCCCGCCCGGCGACGACGGCAAGGTCACCGCCCGCTCGACCTCGCCGTTCCGGTCGATGATCGAGGACGCCCGCTCGGCCGCGTACGAGGAGCTCCAGCCCGGCGACGAGAGCCGGCTCTTCTACACGCGCAGGCCGTGGAAGCGCGTCATCGTGATGTTCGCGGGCCCGTTCATGAACCTGGTCCTCGCCGTGGCGATCTTCCTCACCACCCTGATGACCTTCGGGCTGAACACCCAGACCACCGTCGTCAGCTCGGTCTCCGACTGCGTCATCCAGCAGAGCGAGAAGCGCGACAAGTGCGCCCCCGGCGACCCGGCCGCCCCGGCCAAGGCCGCCGGCCTGCTGGCCCAGGACAAGATCGTCGCCTTCAACGGCCGCCCGGTCAGCGACTGGGCCGTCCTCCAGAAGGACATCCGCGCCACGACCGGCCCCGCGACCATCACGGTCGAGCGGGCCGGACGGCGCCTCGACCTGCACGCGAACCTGATCGAGAACAAGGTCGCCAAGACCGACGCCGACGGCCGGTACGTCAAGGACCAGTACGTCACCGCCGGCTTCCTCGGCTTCGCCCCCGCCGTCGGCTACGTCCCGCAGACCTTCGGCCAGTCCGTCAGCCGCATGGGCGAGATGATGGAGGCCGGCGCCCAGTCCCTCCTCGACCTCCCCGGCAAGGTCCCGGACCTGTGGAACGCCGCCTTCAACGGGGCCGAGCGCAAGCAGGACAGCCCCATGGGCGTCGTCGGCGCGGCCCGCGTGAGCAGCCAG
This sequence comes from Streptomyces sp. NPDC096136, assembly GCF_044763325.1. Classification (NCBI taxonomy): domain Bacteria; kingdom Bacillati; phylum Actinomycetota; class Actinomycetes; order Kitasatosporales; family Streptomycetaceae; genus Streptomyces; species Streptomyces sp. NPDC096136. The sequence continues at coordinate 136,818 of NZ_JBIWFZ010000016.1, forward strand.
ATCTTCAACCTCGACATCCCCGCCCAGTACCAGCTGGTCTTCTTCCTCAACCTGCTGGCCGGGTTCAACCTGTCGCTGTTCCTGTTCAACATGCTCCCGCTGCTCCCGCTCGACGGCGGCCACATCGCCGGCGCCCTGTGGGAGTCCCTGCGCCGCACCGTGGCGAAGGTCTTCCGGCGCGCCGACCCCGGCCCCTTCGACGTGGCGAAGCTGATGCCCGCCGCGTACGTGGTCGCCGGCGTCTTCGTCTGCTTCACCCTGCTGGTCCTCGTCGCCGACGTGGTCAACCCGATCAAGATCAACTAGCGGTACGGGCAGGACCGCCGCGCCACCGGAGCCGGGCACGCACCGTGCCCGGCTCCCTACGTTCGGGTGGCGCCGCCCCCTCGGATGCGTGGGGCACCCGCGCATTGGCGTAACCTCAAAGGCCGGAGCCCGCCGATCTCGGGACCTCGATCCACACCTTGGGGTTGCACAGCAGATGACTGCCATCTCTCTCGGAATGCCGTCCGTGCCGACGAAGCTTGCCGACCGCCGGGTCAGCCGCAAGATCCAGGTCGGTTCCGTGGCCGTCGGAGGCGACGCACCCGTCTCGGTGCAGTCGATGACCACCACCCGGACGTCCGACATCGGCGCCACCCTCCAGCAGATCGCCGAGCTGACCGCCTCCGGCTGCCAGATCGTCCGCGTGGCCTGCCCCACGCAGGACGACGCCGACGCGCTCTCCGTGATCGCCAGGAAGTCGCAGATCCCGGTCATCGCCGACATCCACTTCCAGCCCAAGTACGTGTTCGCCGCGATCGACGCCGGCTGCGCCGCCGTCCGCGTCAACCCGGGCAACATCAAGCAGTTCGACGACAAGGTCAAGGAGATCGCGAAGGCCGCCGGCGACGCGGGCACCCCGATCCGCATCGGCGTCAACGCGGGCTCCCTGGACGCCCGGCTGCTCAAGAAGTACGGCAAGGCCACCCCCGAGGCGCTGGTCGAGTCCGCGCTGTGGGAGGCCTCCCTCTTCGAGGAGCACGACTTCCGCGACATCAAGATCTCGGTCAAGCACAACGACCCGGTCGTCATGGTCGAGGCCTACCGCCAGCTCGCCGCCCAGTGCGACTACCCGCTGCACCTCGGCGTCACCGAGGCCGGCCCCGCCTTCCAGGGCACCATCAAGTCCGCCGTGGCCTTCGGCGCCCTGCTCTCCCAGGGCATCGGCGACACCATCCGCGTCTCGCTCTCCGCGCCCCCGGCCGAGGAGATCAAGGTCGGCATCCAGATCCTGGAGTCGCTCAACCTCCGCCAGCGCCGCCTGGAGATCGTCTCCTGCCCGTCCTGCGGCCGCGCCCAGGTGGACGTCTACAAGCTGGCCGAGGAGGTCACGGCGGGCCTGGACGGCATGACCGTGCCGCTGCGCGTCGCCGTCATGGGCTGCGTCGTCAACGGCCCCGGCGAGGCCCGCGAGGCCGACCTCGGCGTCGCCTCCGGCAACGGCAAGGGCCAGATCTTCGTCAAGGGCGAGGTCATCAAGACCGTCCCCGAGTCCAAGATCGTGGAAACCCTCATCGAAGAGGCCCTGAAGATCGCCGAGCAGATGGAGAAGGACGGCGTCGCCTCCGGCGAGCCCAGCGTCGCCATCGGCGTCTGACCCTCCGCGCCCGGCGCGAGCCGTGAGCAGGGCCCCGGCCCCGGACCCCGTCGAGGGGCCGGGGCCGGGCCCTTTTCGTGACCTGGGGGACGCGGCATCCCCGCGCCCCGGCGGGTACAGTGCGGAGATCAGCAGACTTGCACGGTGAGGCCCCAGTGTTGACGCAGACCACCACCCGGGTCCTTGACCCCAGTGATCTGGACGCCGCGCTCGCCATCCTCGGACGCGAGCCGGTCGAGAACGCCTTCGTCACCTCCCGGGTCCAGGTCGCCGGACTCGACCCCTGGCGCCTGGGCGGCGAGATGTGGGGCTGGTACTCCGGCGGCGAGCTCCGCGCGCTGTGCTACGCCGGCGCCAACCTGGTCCCCGTCTGCGCCGGCCCCGACGCCGTCCGCGCCTTCGCCGACCGGGCCCGCCGCACCGGCCGCCGCTGCTCCTCCATCGTCGGCCCCGCCGAGGCCACCAGGCTGCTGTGGCAGCTCCTCGAACCCAGCTGGGGCCCCGCCCGCGACGTCCGCCGCCACCAGCCCCTCATGGCCACCGAACAGCCGTCCGCCGACATCGCGCCCGACCCGCTCGTCCGCCGGATCCGCAAGGACGAGATGGACCTGATCATGCCCGCCTGCGTGGCCATGTTCACCGAGGAGGTCGGCATCTCCCCCCTCGCCGGGGACGGCGGGCTGCTCTACCAGGCACGCGTCGCCGAGCTGGTCGGCAGCGGCCGCTCCTTCGCCCGCGTCGAGAACGGCAAGGTCGTCTTCAAGGCCGAGATCGGCGCCGCCACCGCCCGGGCCTGCCAGATCCAGGGCGTCTGGGTGGCCCCCGAGTTCCGCGGCCGCGGGCACTCCGAGACCGGCATGGCGGCCGTCGTCGAGTTCGCGCTGCGCGACGTGGCCCCCGTGGTCAGCCTCTACGTCAACGACTTCAACACCGCCGCGCGCGCCGCCTACCGGCGCGTCGGCTTCCGCGAGGTCGGCGCGTTCATGAGCGTCCTGTTCTGACCGTGCGCCGCGTCCCCCGGCGCACGCGCGCCCCGCGCCGGGCGACCGCTGTGCCAACGCACGGCGGCGAGCGGCCGGTTTCGTCCGGGAAGCCGTACCGGAGCGCCCCTACCCCGCAGTAAGGTCGGCCGCATGCTGCCTACCCCCGGGGGCGACGACCCCGCACGGCCCGCTGGACTGCGCATCGGGCACCTCGACCTCGCCGGACGCGTGGACGATGCCCTGCGCGTGCAGGCCGTGGCCTTCGGGCTCAGCGAGGAGGAGGTCGGCATCCGGCGCTACATCGTCCAGCGCCACATGACCTGCCGCGGCGCCCGGGCACTCGGCGCCTTCACCGACGACGGGGCCCTCGCCGGGTTCGTCTACGGGATGCCCAACGACCGGGCCCACTGGTGGTCCACGATCGTCGAGCCCTACCTGCGGGCCGCCGGCTCCGACCACTGGCTCGACGACTCCTTCGTGATCACCGAGCTGCACGTCCACCCCGGCTTCCAGGGCCGGGGCGTCGGCCGCGCCCTGATCACCCGGATCACCGACAGCGCCGCCGAGCCGCGCTCGATCCTCTCCGCCATCGACACCGACAGCCCGGCCCGCGGCCTCTACGGCGCCCTCGGCTACCGGGACCTGGCCCGCAAGGTCCACTTCCCGAGCGCCGGCCTCCCGTACGCCGTCATGGGCGCCCCGCTGCCGCTGCTGCGCGGCTGAGCCCCCCCAGCGGCCCCGAAAACGCTGTCGGGGGCGGGGCGGGCCCCGATAGCCTCGCCGCATGTCGACGCAACACGTGCAGCGCATGTCCCGCCTCATGGCCAAGACCCTCCGCGAGGACCCGGCCGACGCCGAGACCCTCAGCCACCGGCTCCTCGTCCGAGCCGGCTACGTCCGGCGCAGCTCCGCCGGCGTGTGGACCTGGCTGCCGCTCGGCAAGAAGGTCCTCGACGCCGTCTCCCGCGTCGTCCGCGAGGAGATGGACGCCATCGGAGCGCAGGAGGTGCTGCTGCCGGCGCTGCTGCCCAAGGAGCCGTACGAGGTCAGCGGCCGCTGGACGGAGTACGGGGACCTGCTGTTCCGGCTCCGGGACCGCAAGGGCGCGGACTACCTGCTCGGCCCCACCCACGAGGAGATCTTCACCCTGGTGGTGAAGGACCAGTGCACGTCCTACAAGGACCTGCCCGTGATGCTCTACCAGATCCAGACCAAGTACCGCGACGAGGCCCGGCCCCGCTCGGGCGTGCTGCGCGGGCGCGAGTTCCAGATGAAGGACTCGTACTCCTTCGACGTGACGGACGAGGGGCTGGCGGAGTCCTACCGGCTCCACCGCGAGGCGTACGTGCGCATCTTCCGGCGGCTCGGCCTCGACCACCGGATCGTGTCCGCGGTGTCGGGCGCGATGGGCGGCTCGGCGTCGGAGGAGTTCCTGGCACCGGCCGGGGCGGGCGAGGACACGTTCGTGGACTGCCCCTCCTGCGACTACGCGGCGAACACCGAGGCGGTCACCTTCGTCCCGGCGCCCGTCGCCGACGCCCCCCACGGGCCGATGGAGGAGATCCCCACCCCGGACACGCCCACCATCGAGACCCTCGCCGCGCACCTGGGCGTCCCCGCGTCCGCCACGCTGAAGAACCTCCTGGTCAAGGTGGACGGCGAGATCACGGCCGTCGGCGTGCCCGGGGACCGGGAGGTGGACCTCGGCAAGCTCGGGGAGCACCTGGCCCCGGCGGTGGTGGAACTGGTGACGGCGGAGGACTTCGCGGGCCGGCCCGACCTGGTGCGCGGCTACGTGGGCCCGCAGGGGCTGGACAAGGTCCCCTACCTGGCCGACCCGCGGGTGGCGCCGGGCACGGCGTGGGTCACGGGTGCCAACAAGGTCGACACGCACGCCCGCAGCGTCGTCTGCGGGCGCGACTTCGAGGTCGACCGGTACCTGGACGTGGTCGTCGTCCAGCCGGGCGACCCCTGCCCCTCCTGCGGCGCGGGGCTGCGGCTGGACCGGGCGATCGAGATCGGGCACATCTTCCAGCTGGGGCGGAAGTACGCGGACGCCTTCGGCCTGGACGTGCTGGGCCCGCAGGGCAAGCCGGTGCGGGTCACCATGGGCTCCTACGGCATCGGCGTCTCCCGGGCGGTGGCCGCGCTCGCCGAGCAGACGGCCGACGAGCGCGGGCTGTGCTGGCCGGCGGAGGTGGCCCCGGCGGACGTCCACGTGGTGGCGGCGGGCAAGGCCGTCCCGCTGGCGCTGGCCGAACAGGCGGCGCAGGCGCTGGCCGGGGCCGGCAAGCGGGTCCTGCTGGACGACCGCGCCGGGGTCTCGCCGGGCGTCAAGCTCACCGACGCGGAGCTGATCGGCGTGCCGTGGATCCTGGTGGCGGGGCGCCGGGCGGGGGACGGGGTGGTCGAGCTCCAGGACCGCCGCACGGGCACCCGCGAGGAGCTCCCGCTGGACGAGGCGCTGGCCCGGCTGTCGTAGAGGGCCCCGGGGCCGGCCGTCGCGGGGACCCCGCGACGGCCCCTACGCCGCCGGGGGCTCCCCGGCGGCGGGCCCGGGCCCGGGCGGGCCGTCCGCCGCCGGAGCCTCCAGCGGCGGCTGACCGGGGGGGCCCGGGAGGTCTTCGAAGGCCGCAGCGGAGATCCCGAGGACGTCCTCCGGGGACTCCTGGGACTCCTGGGACTCCGGGGACGGACCGGCGGGGCCGGGGGCGTCTTGGACCGGCGGAGCGGCGACGCCGAGGACGTCATCGGCCGGTAGAGCGGCGAGGCCGGGGACAGCCGCGGCCGGCGGACCGGTGAGGCCGGGGGCGTCCTCCTGCGGGGACGGAGCGGTGAGGCCGGGGGCGTCCTGCGGGGACGGGCCGGTGAGGCCCGGCGCGTCCTGCGGCGGCGGAGCGGCGGGGGCGCCGGCGTCCTGCGGGGCCGGAGCCGCCGGGGCGGGCCGCGCGGGGCCCTGGTGGGCCTCCTGCGGCGGGGTCGGGGCCGCCCGCTCCAGGAAGCGGAGGAGCTCCACCGGGAAGGGGAGGACCAGAGTGGAGTTCTTCTCCGCCGCCACGGCGATCACCGTCTGGAGGAGCCGGAGCTGGAGCGCCGCCGGCTGGTCCGACATGACGGCCGCCGCATCGGCCAGCTTGTGCGAGGCCTGGAGCTCCGCGTCCGCGTTGATCACCCGCGCCCGCCGCTCCCGGTCCGCCTCCGCCTGCCGCGCCATCGACCGCTTCATCGTCTCCGGCAGCGACACGTCCTTGATCTCCACCCGGTCGATCTGCACGCCCCACCCCATGGCCGGGCTGTCGATCATCAGCTCCAGCCCCTGGTTCAGCTTCTCGCGGTTCGACAGCAGGTCGTCCAGGTCGCTCTTGCCGATGATCGACCGCAGCGAGGTCTGGGCCATCTGCGAGACCGCGAAGCGGTAGTCCTCCACCGCGATGAGCGCGCTGGCCGGGTCGACCACCTTGAAGTACACGACGGCGTCCACCCGCACCGTGACGTTGTCCCGGGTGATGCCCTCCTGCGCCGGCACCGGCAGCGTCACGATCTGCAGGTTCACCTTGTGCAGCCGGTCCGCCACCGGGAGGATCATGGTGAGCCCCGGCGGGCGCACGCCCTGCCGCAGCCGGCCGAAGCGGAAGACGATCCCCCGCTCGTACTGCTTCACGACCCGCGCGGCAGCGGCCATGTAGACCGCGACGCCAGCGGCGGCGGCGATCCCCGCTGTCAGCAGTTCCTCGACCATGACGGCCCCCTGCCGGACATACCCCCTTTATCAAGGTATGCCCTACAACCAGGCGGCGAACTCCAGCAGCAGCTCCGCGTCCCTTCGCCGGCCGGCGGCCAGCGCGCGCACCCCCGACTCCACCGCCCGGAACAGCGTCCAGCCCCGCAGCCGCTCCCGGTCCACCTCCAGCGAGTCGGCGAGCTTGTTCACCCGCCGCCGCGCCCCGGCCGCCCCCGTCGACGAGGCCACCTGGTCCTCCAGCCGGTCCCGTACCAGCCGGGCCAGGTCGTACGCCCGCTCGCCGACCAGCGGCTCCGGGCCCACCGTCAGCCACGGCGCGCGCTCGCCCGCCAGCACCTTGCCCTGCCGGAAGTTCCCGTGCAGCAGCAGTTCCTCGGGCGGCCCGGCCGTCAGCTCCTCCCGCACCGCCAGGGCCGCCCCGGCGAGCGCCCGCGCCTCCGCGGGCGCCGACCGCAGGGCCCCGGCCTGCGCGGCCGTGCGCTCGGCCACCGTCTCGAAGGGGTGCCCGGCCGGCGGGCGCACCCACAGCCGCCGCAGCGTGCCGCACGCCTCCAGCAGCGCCTTGGCCTCCGGCAGCGAGCGCAGCGAGACCTCCGCGTGCAGGCGCTCCAGCAGCAGCGCCCCGTCCTCCTCGTGGTGGCGCGAGTCCAGGACCCGGACCGCCCCGAAACCGCCCCAGTGGGCGAGCGCGGCCAGCTCCAGCCCCGGCCGGGCCCCCGGCGGCGCCAGCTTCAGGGCGGCCGGGGTGCCGTCGGCGTAGCGGACCAGGATCACCAGGCTGCTGCGGCCGCCCGGCGCCAGCGCCCGCTGGGCCGAGACCTCCCGCCGCTCCAGCGCCTCCTTGGCGAGCTCGGGCAGCCGCTCCAGCCACTCCGTGTCCTGAGCGGTCCGCGGCAGCTCGCCGAGCGCCCGTACGAGCCGCTGGGGCGGTTCGAAAGCCATGCGTGCGTGGTCCCTTTCAGCTGGTGCGGGCCCCCTGAGAGCGTTCGGTGAGCCCAGGGAAGGCTACGCCGCTGCCGCGCCACCGCGCCGCGCGCACGGCCGCCGCGCTCAGCGCGTCGGCCGCGTCGCGGCGCAACTGGCCGTCCGCCGCCCGGACGAGGTCCGAGTAGGCGCCCGCCACCCGGTCCTCGATGTCGGCGGCCAGCCGCTCGGCGTCGTCCGGGGAGCGCACCTCGAACGGCAGGGCGTACGCCGCCTCCGAGGGCCGGGGCGCGCCGCCCAGCTCCCGGACGGTACGGGTCAGCCGGTCGCGGCGGGAGAGGTGGTGGCCGTACGCCTCGCGCGCCTCGGTTGCCCGGGCGGGGTCGATCCGGGCGCCGATGACCCCGTACCCGTACGCCGCCGCGTGCTCGGCGGCCAGCGCCGCCTGGGCCGCCTCCAGGGCGCGCCCCCCGGGGGAGGGCTTCACGGCGGGCTTCAGGGCGGGCTTCGCTCCGGTGGTCACGAGGCGGCTCCCGGGTTCGCGGTCAGCAGGTAGGCGTGGACGGCCCCGCAGGCCGCCACCGAGGCCAGCAGCCGGGCCAGCTCCCCGGGGGCGCCGGCCAGGGCGATGGTCCGGGCCTCGGACAGGCTCCGCTCGGCGTCCGCGAGCGCGCTCAGGGCCTCTGCGGGCTTCGCCGGGACCTCCGCCTTCCCGGCCGCCGGCGCGCCGGTCGCGGGAGGGGCGGACGGGGAGGGCGTCCGGGTGGGCGTCGGCGCGGTCTTCGGGGACGGGGGCGCCAGGGCCCCGGTGTGCGCGGCGACCGCCTCCCGCAGCGGAGCGAGCCGCCCGGCCAGGTCCGGATGGACGGCCGCGGTGGCGTCGTAACGTTCCAGCAGTCGCCTGGTGTCACGTACGGCGCCCTCGCGCATCCGCCGTTCGAGTGAATTCGCGCTGTCCGCGCCGGACGGGGCGCCCCCGCCGGAACACCCGGTGGCCAGTGCGGCCCCCGCCGCTGCGGCGGCGGCTCCGGCGAGCACGCTCCTGCGTGAGGGCGAGGGCCTCGAAGGCAAGGTCCAGGGCACGGTGACGTCCTCGGGGTGATGACGGGACAAGGTGTGATCACCGTACCCGGGGGTCCGCCCGGCGGCGCGGACGGCAACACCCTCCGCGACCGGATACCCTTTCACCTGACACGCGACGGAAAACCACAACAGCACACGCGGCCGAGGAGTCACCCGGATGAGCACCACCCAGAGCGACAGGCTGCGCGGACTGCTGGAGCCGCTCGTCGCCGCCAAGGGCCTGGACCTCGAGGAGATCGAGCTTTCCAAGGCGGGCAGGCGCCGGATGCTGAGGATCGTCGTGGATTCCGACGAAGGCGTGGAGCTGGACGCGTGCGCCGAGCTGAGCCGTGAGGTCTCCGACGCGCTCGACGCGTCCGACGTCATGGGCGAGGACGAGTACGTCCTCGAAGTCAGCTCCCCGGGCGCGGACCGCCCCCTCGGCGAGCACCGTCACTACGTCCGGGCGACCGGCCGTCTCGTGAAGTTCCAGCTCGTCGAGGGCGGGGAACTGGTCGCCCGCATCCTCGGCGTCGACGACGAGGGCATGGACCTGGAGGTCCCGGGCGTGAAGGGCCGCAAGGCGACCGCCCGCCGCATCGCGTTCACCGACATCGCCAAGGCGCGTGTCGAGATCGAGTTCAACCGCAAGGACAAGAAGGAAGAGGAGGCGTAGCCGTGGACATCGACATGAGTGCCCTGCGGGGTCTGGTCCGGGAGAAGGAGATCTCCTTCGACCTGCTCGTCGAGGCGATCGAGTCGGCCCTCCTCATCGCGTACCACCGCACCGAGGGCAGCTTCCGGCGCGCCCGCGTCGTGCTCGACCGCACCAACGGTCATGTGGTCGTGTGGGCGACGGAGGACCCGAGGGACCTCGAAGAGGGCCAGGAGCCCAAGGAGTTCGACGACACCCCGTCGGACTTCGGGCGGATCGCGGCGACGACCGCCAAGCAGGTGATCCTCCAGCGTCTGCGCGACGCCGAGGACGACCTGACCTTCGGCGAGTTCGCCGGCCGCGAGGGCGACGTCATCACCGGCGTCGTCCAGCAGGGCAAGGACCCGAAGAACGTCCTGGTCGACATCGGCAAGCTGGAGGCCATCCTGCCGGTGCAGGAGCAGGTCCCCGGTGAGGAGTACCCGCACGGGCTCCGCCTGAAGGCGTACGTCGTGCGCGTGGCGAAGGGCGTCCGCGGTCCGTCCGTGACCCTGTCGCGCACCCACCCGAACCTGGTGAAGAAGCTCTTCGCCCTGGAGGTCCCGGAGATCGCCGACGGCAGCGTCGAGATCTCCGCGATCGCCCGCGAGGCCGGCCACCGCACCAAGATCGCGGTCCGGTCCACCCGTTCGGGCCTGAACCCGAAGGGCGCCTGCATCGGCCCGATGGGCAGCCGCGTGCGCAACGTGATGGCCGAGCTGCACGGCGAGAAGATCGACATCGTCGACTGGTCGGACGACCCGGCGGAGATGGTCGCGAACGCCCTGTCACCCGCCCGGGTGAGCAAGGTCGAGGTCGTCGACTGGGACTCGCGCTCCGCTCGGGTGACCGTCCCCGACTACCAGCTCTCGCTGGCCATCGGCAAGGAGGGCCAGAACGCCCGCCTCGCCGCGCGGCTCACCGGCTGGCGCATCGACATCCGCCCGGACACCGAGCAGGCGCCCGACGCGGACGCCGACCGGGGCTGACCGGGAACGACCGGAACCGACCGGGGCCGACTGGAAACGGCGGCCCCGGCGGGAATAAATCACTACCGGTCGGTGGTTTCCGGCCGGTAGACAGGGAGTCCTCCGCCTGGAGGGCCCCTCGTGGATCACAACGACATCCGTTCGATTTTTCACCTGAAGGGGTGAGGTCGGTACGGGGAGGTAGACTTAGGCGTGTCTGGCCGGACGCAAGCCCGCGCATGCCCCGAACGCACCTGTGTGGGGTGCCGGGAGCGAGCGGCCAAGAACGATCTGCTGCGCATCGTGGCGATCGGGGACGAATGCGTCCCGGATCCTCGCGGTACGCTGCCCGGCCGGGGTGCGTACGTGCACCCTGCCGTGGTCTGCCTCGACCAGGCGGTCCGCCGCCGGGCGTTCCCCCGGGCCCTCCGGTCCGCTGGACCGCTCGACACGGAGGGACTGCGCACGGCCCTGGCAGACCGGGCCGTGGCGACACCGTAAGAAGAAGTACGGCACGGATCCCCGTGCGGTCAGGTACCTCGCGAGTTGGAAGTAGGTCGAGATTGCGATGAGCACTCGATGAGTACGCGATGAGTACGCCCATGAAGTAGCGACGGTCCGGCGTAACCCGGACCTAAAAGGAGCGAAGTGGCTAAGGTCCGGGTATACGAACTCGCCAAGGAGTTCGGGGTTGAGAGCAAGGTCGTCATGGCCAAGCTCCAAGAACTCGGTGAATTCGTCCGTTCGGCGTCCTCGACGATCGAGGCGCCGGTTGTACGCAAGTTGACTGACGCACTGCAGGGGCCCGGCGGCAACGCCGGCAAGTCCGCTGCGAAGCCCGGCGCGCCCCGCAAGGCCGCGCCCGCCAAGCCCGCGGCGCCCTCCCCGGCGACCGCGGCACGTCCTGCCCCGAAGCCCGGCGCACCGGCCCCCAAGCCGGCCGCTGCCGAGGCCCCGGCGGCCCCCGCCCCGGTGACTCCGGCCGCTCCCGGCCCGCGTCCCGGCCCGAAGGCTCCGGCCGCCCCGAAGCCCGCTCCGGCGGCTCCCGTGGCGACCGAGTTCTCCGCACCCCCGGCCGCCCCCGCGCGTCCGGCCGGTGCCACCCCCGGCCCCCGTCCGACGCAGCAGCGTCCGGCCGGCCCGGCCCAGGGCGGTGCCCGTCCCGGCGCCCCGCGTCCGGCCGGTGCCACCCCCGGTGCCCAGGCCCCGCGCCCCGGTGCTCCGGCCCCGCGTCCGCAGGGCGCCCGTCCGGCCGGTCCCCGTCCGGGCAACAACCCGTTCACGTCCGGCGGCTCCACCGGCATGGCGCGCCCGCAGGCGCCCCGTCCGGCCGGCGCCCCGCGTCCCGGTGCCCCCGGCGCCGGCGGCCAGGGTGCCCCGCGTCCGCAGGCCGGCCCCGGCGGCGCCCCGCGTCCGCAGGGTCCCGGCGGCGCCCGTCCGACCCCGGGCGGCATGCCCCGTCCGCAGGGCGGCGCTCCGCGTCCGGCCCCGGGCGGCAACCGTCCGAACCCCGGCATGATGCCGCAGCGTCCCGCTGCCGGCGGTCCCGGCCCCCGTCCCGGCGGCGGTCCCCGTCCCGGTCCGGGCGGCGCAGGCCGTCCCGGCGGTCCGGGTCGTCCCGGCGGCGGCTTCGCCGGCCGTCCGGCCGGTCCGGGCTCGCGTCCGGCCGGTGGCGGCTTCGGCGGCCCGCGTCCGGGTGGCGGCGGCTTCGGCGGCGGCCCGGCCGGCGCCGGTGGCGGCGGTCGTCCCGGCTTCGGCGGCCGTCCCGGCGGCCCCGGTGCCCGTGGTGGCACGCAGGGTGCGTTCGGCCGTCCCGGCGGGCCCGCCCGTCGCGGTCGCAAGTCGAAGCGTCAGAGGCGCCAGGAGTACGAGGCCATGCAGGCCCCGTCCGTGGGCGGCGTGATGCTGCCCCGCGGCAACGGCGAGACCGTTCGCCTGTCGCGCGGTGCGTCCCTCACCGACTTCGCGGAGAAGATCAACGCCAACCCGGCGTCGCTGGTCGCGGTCATGATGAACCTCGGCGAGATGGTCACTGCCACGCAGTCCGTCTCCGACGAGACCCTCCAGCTCCTCGCCGACGAGATGAACTACACCGTTCAGATCGTCAGCCCGGAGGAGGAGGACCGCGAGCTGCTCGAGGGCTTCGACATCGAGTTCGGCGAGGACGAGGGCGGCGAGGAATTCCTCATGCCGCGTCCGCCGGTCGTCACCGTCATGGGTCACGTCGACCACGGTAAGACCCGCCTCCTCGACGCCATCCGCAAGACGAACGTCGTCGCGGGCGAGGCCGGCGGCATCACCCAGGGCATCGGCGCCTACCAGGTGGGCACCGAGGTCAACGGTGAAGACCGCAAGATCACCTTCATCGACACCCCGGGTCACGAGGCGTTCACCGCCATGCGTGCCCGCGGTGCGAAGTCGACCGACATCGCGATCCTCGTGGTCGCGGCCAACGACGGCGTCATGCCGCAGACGATCGAGGCGCTGAACCACGCCAAGGCCGCCGGCGTCCCGATCGTCGTCGCGGTCAACAAGATCGACGTCGAGGGTGCCGACCCGGTCAAGGTGCGCGGTCAGCTCACCGAGTTCGGTCTGGTGGCCGAGGAGTACGGCGGCGACACGATGTTCGTCGACATCTCCGCCAAGCAGGGTCTGCACATCGACTCCCTGCTGGAGGCCGTCGTCCTCACCGCCGACGCCTCGCTCGACCTGCGCGCCAACCCCGAGCAGGACGCCCAGGGTATTGCGATCGAGTCCCACCTCGACCGCGGCCGCGGTGCCGTCGCCACCGTCCTCGTCCAGCGCGGTACCCTCCGCGTCGGCGACACGATGGTCGTGGGCGACGCCTACGGCCGTGTGCGCGCCATGCTCGACGACAAGGGCAACAACATCGAGGAAGCGGGTCCGTCGACCCCCGTCCTGGTCCTGGGTCTCACCAACGTCCCCGGCGCCGGCGACAACTTCCTCGTCGTCGACGAGGACCGCACCGCCCGTCAGATCGCCGAGAAGCGTGCTGCGCGCGAGCGCAACGCCAACTTCGCCAAGCGCGTCCGTCGCGTGTCCCTCGAGGACCTCGACTCCGTGCTCAAGGCCGGTCTGGTCCAGGAACTCAACCTCATCATCAAGGGCGACTCGTCCGGTGCGGTCGAGGCCCTGGAGTCCTCGCTGCTCCAGCTCGACGTCGGCGAAGAGGTCGACATCCGCGTCCTGCACCGCGGTGTGGGTGCGGTCACCGAGTCCGACATCTCGCTGGCGATGGGCTCCGACGCCATCGTCATCGGTTACAACGTCCGCGCTGTCGGCCGTGCCGCGCAGATGGCGGACCGCGAGGGCGTCGACGTCCGGTACTACTCGGTGATCTACCAGGCCATCGAGGAGATCGAGGCGGCCCTCAAGGGTCTGCTCAAGCCGGAGTACGAAGAGGTCGAGCTCGGCACGGCGGAGATCCGCGAGATCTTCCGCTCGTCCAAGCTGGGCAACATCGCCGGTGTCCTGGTCCGCTCGGGCGAGGTCAAGCGCAACACCAAGGCGCGGCTCCTGCGCGATGGCAAGGTCATCGCCGAGAACCTCACCATCTCCGGTCTGCGCCGCTTCAAGGACGACGTCACCGAGATCCGCGAAGGCTTCGAGGGCGGTATCAACCTCGGCTCCTTCAACGACATCAAGATCGACGACGTCATCGCGACGTACGAGATGCGCGAGAAGCCCCGCGCGTAAGCGCGAGGCGGTTCGTACCGTGTCGTAACACCGGGGCCGGTCGGCGGAATATCCGTCGATCGGCCCCGGCCGTTGCGTGTACGGTTCTGGTGACCCTGCCGAGCGACGGCCGGCAGGCCACCGAACCCGCACCGGCGGGATATCCGGAACTGCATGTACGTGGGGACTCTGTCCTTCGATCTGCTCCTCGGCGACGTCCATTCGTTGAAGGAGAAACGCTCCGTCGTCCGGCCCATCGTCGCCGAGCTCCAGCGCAAGTTCTCCGTGAGCGCGGCCGAGGTGGGCGACCAGGACCTGCACCGCAGGGCCCGTATAGGGGTCGCCCTGGTGAGCGGGGACGCGGGGTTCGTGTCGGACGTGCTCGACCGCTGTGAGCGGCTGGTCGCGGCGCGTCCGGAAGTGGAGCTGCTGTCGGTGAGGCGGCGGTTCCACGGTGATGAAGACTGATTGCTTGTCTGCAAGGAAGAAGGAGACGGACCAGTGGCCGACAATGCGCGGGCGAAGAAGCTGGCGGACCTGATCCGGGAGGTGGTGGCGCAGAAGCTGCAGCGTGGAGTCAAGGACCCCCGCCTCGGTACGCACGTGACCATCACGGACACCCGGGTCACCGGCGACCTGCGGGAGGCCACGGTCTTCTACACGGTCTACGGCGACGACGAGGACCGGGCCAGCGCGGCAGCGGGCCTGGAGAGCGCCAAGGGCGTACTGCGCTCCGCGGTCGGCCGGGCGGCGGGAACCAAGTTCACGCCCACCCTGACCTTCGTCGCGGACGCCCTCCCGGAGAACGCCAAGACCATCGAGGACCTCCTCGACAAGGCGCGCGCCTCCGACGCCCAGGTGCGCGAGGTCTCCTCCGGCGCCCAGTACGCCGGCGAGGCCGACCCGTACAAGAAGCCCGATGAGGACTCCGACGACTCCGAGGACGCAGCCGCGGAATGAGCACCAACGCAGGGAAGACTCCGGACGGCCTTGTCATCGTCGACAAGCCGTCCGGCTTCACTTCGCACGACGTGGTCGCCAAGATGCGCGGGATCGCCAAGACCCGCCGCGTCGGCCACGCCGGCACCCTCGACCCCATGGCGACGGGCGTGCTCGTCCTCGGCGTCGAGAAGGCCACCAAGCTCCTCGGCCACCTCGCGCTGACCGAGAAGGAGTACCTCGGGACGATCCGCCTCGGGCAGTACACCCTGACGGACGACGCCGAGGGCGAGATCACGGAGTCCACCGACGCCTCCGGGGTCACCCGGGAGGCCGTGGACGCGGGCATCGCCAAACTGACCGGCGACATCATGCAGGTCCCGTCCAAGGTCAGCGCCATCAAGATCAAGGGCGTCCGCTCCTACAAGCGCGCCCGCGACGGCGAGGACTTCGAGATCCCGGCCCGCCCGGTGACGATCTCGTCGTTCCAGGTGTACGACATGCGGGAGGCGGAGGCCGAGGACGGCACCAAGGTCGTCGACCTGGTCGTCTCCGTCGTCTGCTCCAGCGGCACGTACATCCGCGCCCTCGCCCGCGACCTGGGCGCCGACCTGGGCGTCGGCGGCCACCTCACGGCGCTGCGGCGCACGCGGGTGGGCCCGTACAAGCTCGACAAGGCGCGCACGCTGGACCAGCTCCAGGAGGAGCTGACCGTCATGCCGATCGGCGAGGCGGCCGCGGCCGCGTTCGCGCGCTGGGACCTGGACGCCCGGAGGGCCTCGCTGCTCGCCAACGGCGTGCGGATCGAGATGCCGGACGAGTACCAGGACGGCCGGACCGTGGCCGTCTACGGCCCCCAGGGCCAGCTGCTCGGACTCGTCGAGAGCAAGGGCGGCAAGGCGAAGTCCCTCGCGGTCTTCGTCTGATCCCCCGTCCGGGGCTCCTCGTCCCGACGTGGAGCGGTGGGCGCGCCATGACCGGCGCCCACCGCTCCACAACCCCCTCGGGTAGGTCCCTGTCCACCCGGAGCCCCTGGTTCACCCGACCGAGCGGGCGCTCGGAGTGAACGGAGGGAGCGCGAGGGGGCGCTTTCGGCCCGCGTGCTTTCCGTCCCGATCTTCACTTGCCTACCGTCATGACCACGGGTCCCGTGGCGGGGGAGTGGTGCGGCGTTGTCGGACGAGGTCACAGGTGGTGCGGGGTGCGCCGGCGCGGTTTCCTGGGGAGCCGCCGAACCCGCGGGACTCGTGACGATCCGCGATCCGGCCGGACGGACCCGCGGCAGCGGCTTCGTGGCCGACGACCGCGGGACGGTGGTGACCAGCCACGAGGCCGTGGAAGGCCTGGAGCGGGTCGTGCTGCACGCGCCGGGGGAGCGGACCTGGCGGGCCGAGGCCGCCGAGGTGACCGCCCTGCCGGAGCTCGGGCTGGCACTGGTGCCGAGCGACGGGCTCGGGATGCGGCCGCTGCCGGTGGCCGCGCGCGGGACCATTGCTCCGGGAACGTACGTACGCGTCCCCGCGCGGGGCTGGCGCCAGGCGCGGGTCCTCGGGGCGGGCGCGGAGGTCGCCTACACCGCCGCCGGCCGCCGGCTGCTGCTGCCCGCCACCGTCGAGCTGGCGATCGGCACGGACGGCCGGGACGCGCTGCGGCTGGGCGGCGAGGCCTGCGGGGGGCCGGTCCTCGACGAGGCGACCGGAGCGGTGCTCGCGGTCGTGGGCACCGCCCTCACGGCGCGGCGGCGCTCCGGAAGCTTCGCCGTCCCCCTGCGCGCGGCCGCCGCCACCGTACCGGGCGGCCCCCTCGCGGCCCTGCTGGAGCGCAACGGCGCCACCGTCCCCGGATACGGGGCCGAGCTGAACCTGGCGGGCGCGCTGGAGCTGACCGCGACCACCCTGGGCCCGGCCCTCCCTCCGGCCGCCGGCGCCGCCGACCCCGTGGCGCGGCCCGCGATCGCCGCCGGGCTGGCCGCCTTCACCGCCGGTCAGGACCTCGTCCTCGGCCTCGTCGGCGATCCCGGCACCGGCCGCACCACCGCTCTCGCCGCGCTGGCCGCCGACCGCGCGCGCGGCCCCCGCCCCGCGCCGACGCTCTGGCTGCGCGGGGCGGACCTGCGGGCCGACGACGCCTCGTTGGCCGACGCCGTGGCGCGGGCGCTGGCGGAGGCGGTCCGCATCGTCACCGCGGGCCGGCCCGCGGACACGGCCCGGGCGGCAGCCGCCGGGACGGAGCGGGGGACCGCGGAGGGGACGGCGGAGCGGGTGGCCCGGCTGGCGGGTGCCGCCGGACGGGCGCTGCTCGTGGTGCTGGACACCCCCGAGGAGATGCCGCCCGCCCTGGCGCACCGCCTCGCGGCGTGGACCGTGTCCACCGCCGCGTGGCTGTGCGGCACCGGCGCCCGGCTGGTCGTCGCCGCCCGGCCCGAGTACTGGGAGCGGGCCGGCGCCCTCTACCCGCCGGAGCTGCTGCACACCCCCGGCCGCCCCGCCCGGCGGCTGCCGCCCGCCCTGCCCGTCGGGGACCTCGGCCCCGCGGAGGCGGAGACGGCCCGGGCCCGCCTGGGCATCCCGGCGGACGCGGTACGGGAGCCCGACGCGCGCCACCCCCTCACCTTGACCCTGCTCGCGGGCCTCCGCGCCGCCGGGGTCACGGAGGGCCGCCCGGGCCGCGACGAGGTCTTCGCCGCCCACCTGGACCACCTGTCCCTCCGCACGGCCCTGCGCATCGCCACGTCCCCCCACCCGACCGCCGGCCGCGGCCGGGGCGCCGCAGCCGGCTTCCCCGGCCCGGCCACCGGGGGCCGGACGCCCTGCCGCCGGACCCCCGAGCCCGCCCCGGCCGCCCGGGCGCCGGAGGGCGGGCCGGGCGGGAGCCCGTCCGGCGTCGCGTCCGCAGCGGCGGGGGCGACGCCGTGGGCGGGGGACGGCGGTGACCGACCCGGCCCGGGTGGGGCGTCCGGCGCCTGGTCCGGTCCGGGTGGGGTGTCCGGTGCCTGGCCGGGCGAGGGCCGGCCGTCCGGTACTCCGGCCGGCGCGGGTGGGGCGGGGGGTGCCGGACCGGGCGCCGGACGCCCGGGCGCCGCGGCGTACGGGCCCGGGGTGCGGCGGCTGGCCGCCCGGGTGGCCGGGCGGGTGCACGAGGCCGCCCGGCGGTGCCTGGGGCCGGGGCAGGGGCAGCTCGACCGGGCCGCCTTCGAGGAGCTGTTCCCCTGGCGCACCGGCTGGGCCTCCGCCGTCCTCACCGAGGGCCTGCTCGTCCCCGCCGGCCCCGGCTACCGCTTCGCCCACGAGGAGTTCTCCGACTGGCTCCAGGCCTGCCACTTGGACATCCCCGGCGCCCTCGACTCCCTGGTCCACACCGGCCCCTCCGCACCCGGCCCGCCCGTGCCCCGGCACCGCATCGGCCCCGTGCTCGAAGCCCTGGGCCGGCTCCCCGACGCCGAGCGGGGGGAGACCCTGGCCCGGCTGGTCGGCGCCCTCCACGCCTTCGCCGAGGCCCCGCCGGGGGAGGTCCACCCCGACCGCGTCTGGTGGGCCGCCCGGCTGCTGCGCGGAACCCTGCTGCGCGCCCCGGACGCCACCCCGCACCTGCCCGTCCTGCACGCCCTCGCCGAGCACGTGGCCCGGGCCGGCCCGGAGGAGTTCGGCGGCTGGTTCTGGAACCGGCTCCGGCTGGCCGAGCCCGACCGGCTCGACCTGCTGCGCCGCCTGCTGCCCTCCGACCACCGCTACCTCGAAGCCGCCGGCCGCCGCCTCGCCCGCGCCCCGCGGCTCGTCCTGCCCCTGCTCTGCGCCTGGTTCACCGACGAACGCCGGCTGCGCGGCCGCCCCGGAGCGACCGTCGCCACCGCCGCCCAGGCCCTCCTCCACACCCAACGGGGCCTGGCCCCCGACGACCTCGCCGAGGCCCTCGTCGACGCCGCGCACCCGCGCGCCGACGAACTGCTCGCCGCCCTCGCCGAGGAGGAACCCTCCGCCCTGTCCCGCGCCGTCGCCCGCTGGGCCCGCGACGACCGGCCAGGCCGACGCGTGGCCGCCGCCGCGTACGGGCTCGCCACCGCCCCCCACGTCCGCACCCCCGTCGACCGGGAGCTGCTGCGCCACGCCGCCGAGGCGCTCCTCGCCCGCCCCGGCGACGTACCCCTGCACGGCAGCGCCCTCGGGATGCTGCTGCGCGACCCGCAGGTGCGCGCCCGCCACCTGCCCGACGCCCTCGCCTGTTTCCGCGACCCCGAGCGCGGCGCCCGGCTGCCCGCCTCCGCGCTGGTCGCGGCCCTGCCCGTACTGCCCGATCCCGACGCCGTGTTCGACGCCCTGCGGGCCCGCGCGGACGGGGAGGTGCTGCGCGCCCTCGCCGTGCTGACCACCCCGGCGCTGGCCCGCCGCGCCGGCGAGCTCGTACGGGAGCACCTCGCGCGGCACCCCGAGGACGCCCCGCACGCCGCCGCGTTCGTCGACCGGCGCCTGGAGCAGGGCCCGGCCGCCGCACCCGTGCTCCGCCCCCTGGTCCTGGGCCTGCTGCGGACCGCCCCGCGGGGGGTGCGGGCCGCCCTGGCCGGCGTACTGGCCGCCCCCGGCGGGGAGCCCGCGTCCGCGCTGCGGGCCGACCTGGCCGAGGCACTGCTGCGCGAGGAGGCCGACCCCGAGGTGCTGGGCGCCTTCCTGACGGCCCTCGCCGCCGCGACCTGCGCGCGCCCCGAGGACCGTACCCGCGAGCTGCTCCGGCGCACGGGCCGCCAGCTGCTGCGGACCCCGGGCGGGCCCGCGGTGTTCGAGCAGCGCACGGTGGAGCTGGTGCGGGCCGACCCGGTCTTCGGGGCGCTCGTGGCCCGCTGGCTCGCCGAGGCCGGGGCGGAGGCGTCGGCGCTGCTCGGGCCGGGTGCCCGCCGGACGCTGGAGACCCTCAGCCGGTCCGCCCCGGACGTCACCTGAGCCGGGGCGGGGCGGTGGCGCTCCCGGACACCGATGCGGGGACCGGGGCACCGGCATGGCAGTCTTAGACCTGCAATCGGCAATTCGGTACAGGGACTACACGGGTTCGGGCGAGGAGCGGTCACAGTGCAGCGCTGGCGTGGCTTGGAGGACATCCCCCAGGACTGGGGACGCAGCGTCGTCACCATCGGCTCCTACGACGGGGTCCACCGGGGACACCAGCTGATCATCGGGCGGGCCGTGGCGAAGGCCCGCGCGCTGGGCGTGCCCTCGGTCGTCGTCACCTTCAGCCCCCACCCGAGCGAGGTCGTGCGCCCGGGCAGCCACCCGCCGATCCTGGCCCCGTACGACCGCCGCGCCGAACTGATGGCCGGCCTCGGCGTCGACGCGCTGCTGATCCTGCCCTTCACCGCGGAGTTCTCGCAGCTGTCCCCGGCCGACTTCATCGTGAAGGTGCTGGTCGACAAGCTGCACGCGCGCGCGGTCATCGAGGGCCCGAACTTCCGCTTCGGCCACCGGGCCGCCGGCAACGTCGACTTCCTGCGCGAGCTGGGCTCCACGTACGACTACGAGGTCGAGGTCGTGGACCTGGTCGAGCGCGGCGAGGCGGGCGGCGGCGTGCCGTTCTCCTCCACCCTGGCGCGGACGCTGGTCGCCGAGGGGGACATGGAGGGCGCCGCCGAGATCCTGGGCCGCCCGCACCGGATCGAGGGCGTCGTGGTGCGCGGTGCGCAGCGCGGCCGCGAGCTCGGCTACCCGACGGCCAACGTCGAGACGGCGCCGCACACCGCGATCCCGGCCGACGGGGTGTACGCGGGATGGCTGACGGCGGACGGCGAGCGGATGCCGGCGGCCATCTCGGTCGGGACGAACGTGCAGTTCGACGCCACCGAGCGGACCGTGGAGGCGTACGCCATCGACCGCGTCGGGCTGGACCTGTACGGCAAGCAGGTGTCGGTCGAGTTCCTCGCGTACGTGCGCGGCATGGCGAAGTTCGAGTCGCTCGACGGGCTGCTGGAGGCCATCGCCGACGACGTGAAGCGGGCCCGGGCGCTGACCGACGCCTTCGACGCCGCGCGCCGCTAGACCCCGACAGGCCGCAGGGCCCGTACCGTCCCGGGACGGTACGGGCCCTGCGGCGTTCTCAGCCGAGGCGCGGATCGCGCGGGGGCTGGCCGGGCTGCGGGGCCGGGGCGGGAGCCGGGGGCTGCTGCCAGGCCGGGCCGGGCTGCGCGTGGGGCTGCTGCGCGTACGGCTGCTGGTAGGGCCCTTGGGGCTGCTGGGGCTGCGGAGCCTGCTGGGGCTGGGCGTGCTGCTGGGGGCCGCCCCACTGACCCTGCGCGGCCTGCTGCTGCGCCCGGACGAAGTCCTCCGCGACCAGGGCGGAGAGGTTGAAGTAGGCCTCCCGGGTCTTGGGCCGCATCAGGTCGAGGTCCACCTCGGCCCCGGCCGCGAGGTGCTCGTCGAACGGCACCACGACGACGCCCCGGCAGCGGGTCTCGAAGTGCTGCACGATGTCCTCGACCTTGATCATCTTGGCGGTCTCGCGGACCCCCGAGATGACGGTGATGGAGCGCGAGACGAGATCCGCGTAACCGTGGGCGGAGAGCCAGTCGAGCGTGGTGCTCGCACTGCTCGCGCCGTCCACGGACGGGGTGGAGATGATGATCAGCTGGTCCGCCAGGTCCAGGACCCCGCGCATGGCGGAGTAGAGGAGCCCGGTGCCCGAGTCGGTGAGGATGATCGGGTACTGGCGGCCGAGCGTCTCGATGACGCGGCGGTAGTCCTCGTCGTTGAAGGTCGTCGAGACCGCGGGGTCCACGTCGTTGGCGATGATCTCCAGGCCGGAGGGGGCCTGCGAGGTGAACCGCCGGATGTCCATGTACGAGTGCAGGTACGGGATCGCCTGGACCAGGTCCCGGATCGTCGCACCGGTCTCGCGGCGCACGCGGCGGCCGAGGGTGCCGGCGTCGGGGTTCGCGTCGATCGCGAGGATCTTGTCCTGGCGCTCGGTGGCGAGGGTGGCGCCGAGGGCGGTGGTCGTCGTGGTCTTGCCGACGCCGCCCTTGAGGCTGATCACGGCGATGCGGTAGCAGGACAGCACCGGCGTCCGGATGAGCTCCAACTTGCGCCGGCGGTCGGCCTCGGCCGCCTTGCCGCCGAAGCGGAAGCCGGAGCGGGTGGGCTTGGGCTTCTGCTTGGCGCGGATCAGGCGGTCGGAGGACAGCTCGACGGCGGCGGTGTACCCGAGCGGCGCACCGGCCCCCTGCCCGGGCGGCTGCTGGTACGGCCCCTGCGAAGCCCCGGCGCCCCACGGCTGGGCCTGCCCCTGCTGCGCAACCTCGTGGGCCTGGGGGGCCTGTGCCTGCGGCTGCTCGGCGGCGGGCGGGAAGCCGTAGCCCTGCGGGGTTCCGGGCGCCTGGGGCTGCTGCGCAGCGGCGGGCTGCGGTGCCGCGGGTGCCGGGGGCTGCTCCGTGCCGGCCGGCGGGAAGCCGTAGCCCTGCGGGGCCGGGGGCTGCTCGGCGGCGGGCGGGAAGCCGTAGCCCTGCGGGGTTCCGGGTGCCTCGGGCTGCTGCGCGGCCGTGGGCTGCGGTGCGGCGGGTGCCGGGGGCTGCTCCGTACCCGTGGGCGGGAACCCGTACCCCTGGGGAGCCTGCGGCTGCGGCTGCGGCTGCGGCTGCGGCTGCGCGGCGGCGGGCGGGGGGAAGCCGTAGCCCTGCGGGGTTCCGGGTGCCTCGGGCTGCGGTGCGGCGGGTGCCGGAGGCTGCTCCGTACCCGTGGGCGGGAAGCCGTAGCCGTGCGGTGCCTGGGGTGCCGGGGGCTGGTCCGCGGCGGCGGGCGGGAAGCCGTAGCCCTGCGGGGTTCCGGGCGCCTGGGGCTGCTGCGGAGCGGCGGGCTGCTCCGCGGCAGAGGGCGGGAAGCCGTAGCCCTGGGGCGGGCCCGCGGCGAACGCCGGCGGAAGCGGCGGCAGTTCACCACCGGATCCCCCGAACGGAGTATCCGCGGGGGCGTACGGCCCCGGGGCGGAGGGCGCGGGCGGAACCGCGACGCCCTCCGACGGCGTGGCCGTCTGCTCGGCCCGGGCCGCCGCGTCCGCCACCGGCGCGGGCGCGGCAGGGGCCTGGACGGCTCCCGGGACCGGTCCGCCGTGGGCCTGGGCTTCGGCCGGCGCGCCTTCGGCCGGGGTGGCGAAGCCTCCTGCTCCGCCGGCGGGCGAGGGCTGCACGGACGCCCCGCCCGGGCCCGCTCCCTGACCCGGAGCGTCGACCGGTGCCCCGAACGCCGCGGGCATCCCCGGGGCGCCGGGCGGCGCGGGGAAGGCCGTCCCGCCGCCCTGGACGGGCGCAGCGGCGTAGCCCGACGGCGGGGTCGCGGCCGAGGCGTCGGCCGGCGCGCCGAAGGGCGCCGGGGTACCGAAGCCCGCCGGGGCGCCGGGAGCGTCGGCCTGCGCGGGCACGCCGACGGGTGCCGTGAACGGCACGGGGGAGTCGGCCGGTGCCGGAACAGCCGCCGGAGCACCGGGAGCGTCGGTCTGCGCGGGCGGTGCGGGGGCGTAGGCCGGGGCCGGGTAGGCCGCCGCGGCACCGGGTGCGTCGGCCGGCGTCGCGAAGGGCTCCGGAAGCGCGGGCAGGTCTTCCCGGACGGGAGCCGCCGGCTCGGGGGGAAGGCCTTGTGCTGCCGGTACCGGAGCGTCGGCAAGCGAGACCGCGTCCTCCTGGACCGGCGCCGCCGACGGCTGGGCAGCGGGGACGGCGTCGGCGGGCGTGGCGGGGAACTCCGTTCCGCCGGAGCCGGACGGGGCCTCGGCGCTTGCCGGTGCGGGTACTGCCGGGGCCGAGGGTGGCGGGGAGACGGGGAAGGCCGGAGCAGCGGCGTCGGCGGGCGCGGCGGGGATTGCCGGTGCGCCGTCGCCGAGCGGGGCCTGGGTGCCTGCCGGTACGGGCGCCGCCGGGGCCGCGGGCGGCTGGGCGGCGGTGGGGAAGGCGGGGGCCGCGGGCGGCGCGGGGAACTCCGTCACGCCGTCTCCGGCCGGGACCTGTGCGGGTACGGCCGGCGGGGAGGTGGGGAAGGCCGGGGCGGCGTCGGCGGGGATCCCCGGTGTGCCGTCGCCGGACGGGGCCTGTGCGCCTGCCTGCGCGGGTACCGCGGGCGGCTCGGCGGCAGGGAAGGCGGGAGCGGCCGGTACGGGCGCACCGGCGGGCGTCGCCCCCGGGAACGGGCCCCCGGCCCCACCCGACTGCGGCGCGGAAGCCCCGGGCGGCTGGGGGAGCGTGAACGGCCCGGCGGGCGCGGCAGCCGGGAACAGGTCATCGGCCGACACAGACAGCGGCGGCACCGTGGGCACGGCGAACGGCGCGGCGGCGTCGGGCTGCGCGGGCGCCGGGGACGCCGTCGGCGCGGCGGCGCCGTCCGGCTCGGCCCCCGGGCGCGACCCGGCCGACGCACCGGCATCGGCGTGCGGGGCCGGCGGAGCGATCTGCGGCGTCGGCGGCGCGACCACCTCCGCCGGGTGGTGGGGTTCGAAACCGCTGCCCTCGGGCAGCCCCGGCACTCCCGCGGCGGGTGCGGGCGGCGGGCTCTGCGTGTACCAGGCCGGCGGGGTGTAGTCGATGGTGAACTCGCCCGTCACATCGTGCTCCGCGTCGGACTGATCGTCCGTCGGGACATCCCACGTCCCGCCGCGCCTCTCGTTCCGATCGCCGGTCACTGATCCTCCTGGTCTGTTGAACACCGGTCAGGCGTCCACTTGAGACGCCGCGCCCGAGCTCAGCCTAATCGCGCTCCGTGCCCGAAGGCCCCGGAGGTCGCGCCCCCGTACGTCCTGCCTACAGGCCCCTCGGGGACCTGGGCAACCATCACCGCCGACCCGGCGGCCACCGCTTCCCCGCCCCTCCGTCCGCCCCCGCCGACGCGTTGACGGCGCATCCGCGCCGCGCCCGCACCCGCGTACCGGCACGGTCCGCCGGGACCGCCCCGAACAGGGCGCCACTTCCTTCCCCTTGCCCAGACGAACGCGCCCGGCAGTTGGTTGCCGCGCACCGACCGCCGCCGCCTCCCGATGCGGCCGCGCCCGGCAACCCGCCGCCGAACAGCCCCGGCCCGGCCCTCCGACCGAGCGGCAACGCTCCCCGGCCCCAGGGGCTGTCGCCGACGTCCCGTCTGGCCCGCTACACCTGGCGCGCCCCCGAGCTCTCGGCTCCGCTCAAACAGGGAGCTGCCCCCTTCGCCGCACCGAGAGCACGTACCAGACGCCGCCTTGACGACAGCCCCCAACGCCTCACGTCCCGGCCTGCTTCCCGGCCGCCCCCGGGACCCGGGCCGTCCGCCGCCGTCGGCGCGGAGCCCGGCCCCTCCCCGGAACCCGGTCGCCACCCACTCCACCCGCCCCCCGTCAGTCGATCCGCCGTGCCGCCCCCAGCAGCCCCGTCTCCGTCTCCGTCCCCTCCGTTCGGACGAACGTGCGGTCCCGGTGCGTGCACCACAGCGTCACCCCGTCCCCCAGCGTCGGCAGCGAGTCCACCGCCGGGCCCGGCAGCCGCATCAGCGCGCCCACCCGCTCCGCCTCCTCCGGGGACACCCGCTGCACCCCCACCAGCGCCGAGTCCCGCAGCAGCCGGGGTGCCGCCGGGCTCAGGTACGGCAGCAGGGTCAGCACCGACTGCCACGGCCCCGCCGCCACCCGCCCGCGCGGCGGCCGCATCCCGCAGTCCCGGACCACCAGCACCGGGCTCCCCGCCGACGCGCCCTGCGGCGGCACCCGGCCCACGTCGTGCAGGGTCACGCACCGCTGCCCCCCGCCGACGGCCCCGGCCAGCGCGGACCACACCGGCGCGCGCCCCGTCTCCACCGCGATCCGGGTGCCCGTGGACGCCGTGCGCAGGGCCAGCACCTGGGCCGTCCACAGGCCGCCGATCAGCGTCACCTCGTACGGGACGGGCCGGTTCACGCCCAGCACCGCCGGCCTCCCCCCGGCGTCCACGCCGATGACGACCCCGTCGTCGCTGACGGGCAGCCCCAGCGCGTCCAGGTCCGCCGCCGGGACCACGTGCCGTTCCCGGCGCGGCCCGACCAGCCCGAACCCGCCCCGTACCGGGCCCGCGCCCCTCATCGCGCCCCTCCCAGCGGCACCGAGGCCAGCAGGCCCGGCACCTGCTCCCGGTCCAGCCGGACCAGTCCGGCCCGCACGCCGCGCGCCGTCCGTTCCAGCTCCCGCCGGGCCCCCGTCAGCTCCTCGTCACTGCGCGCCGTCACCCGAACGTGTCCTGTCAGCGCCACCCCCCGCCGCCCGGCAGGGGCCATCGTCAGGCTGAAGTTCGTCGCCAGCGCGGGCAACGAGGACAGCAGCGCCGCGAACTGCGGCAGCGCGGCCCCGGAACCGCCCAGCCGCGGCCAGCGGGCCAGCCAGTACGTGGTGTGCCTCCGGTCGTCGCAGTGCCAGGCCCGCGGGGTCTCCTCCGTACGCCGCCCGCCGCCCGCCGACGGGTCGGCGCACGAGGAGGTCGCCAGCGCGCCCGCCAGCTCCTGCTCCGTGAGCACCGCGGCACGGAACCCCGCTCCCGTCAGCCGGCTGGCCAACTGATCCGCCGCCCGCACCACACAGCGCTGGGCGCCCGGCAGACCGCCGCCGCGCGCGGCGACCGCCTCGGGGCACAGCTCGGGGTCCAGCTTGAGGGCGATCCACGTCAGCCGTACCGCCGGAGTCCCCGTCCGGGCCTGGAGCGGGGCGTAGTTGAGCGCCGCCGTCGAGCGCGCCGGCAGGTGCGGGGCCGGGGCCGGCCGGGTGTGCTGCACCACCTGCGCAGACTCCAGCCGGATCCCGTCCACCTCCAGGACGTCCCGCACCTCGGACAGCGGCAGCGGCCGCTCCGTGCGCTCCGGCCGCAGCGCGGTGCCCTCCGCGTCCACCCGGACCACCGCCGTCAGGAAGGTCCCGTCGCCGACCAGGCCGACCGGCCGCCGCCCCCGTCCCCCGAAGGCGGCCGTCCGCAGCGCCGGTTCGGCCTCGACCAGCGGTGCCAGCCCCGGCTCGGTGCCCTCGGGCAGGACGAACGCCGCCGCCCTGCGCCGCCGGGCGCGCAGCGCGAGCGCGCCGGCGATCCACTCGGGCAGGGAGCGACCGCGGCGCCGTACCAGCGCGAGCAGCACCAGGGCCAGCGCCGCAGCGGCGGCGGGCACCAGCAGCAGCGGTTCCACCGCCCGGGCCACGAGCAGCGCGGCGACGGCGAGCTGGAGCAGGACGAGCTGTTGCAATCGGAACGGGCCGACCCGGCCGGGGTCCGGCCGCAGCTGCGGCGCGACCCCGGCCGCCCGCGGCGTCGCAGTGGTGTCCGGCACCGCCCCACCTCCCCGAACCCGAGGGTGGAGTACGGAGTCCGGCCGAGGGCCGGCCATGGCCGTCCGACACCGGAACCTCCCCCTCCATCCCAACTCCCCTTGAACGTCAAGCCCGGAGCGATCCGGCGGGGCACCGCTCGGCCGCCTCGGCCCGCTCGATGTCCGCTGACCCTCCGTCAAGAGGCATAGTAGGGCCCCGGTCCGACAACCAGGCCCCGCCGACCGGGCCGTGCGGGGAGGAGCAGGCGGTTCATGGCATCCCGACGCGACGAGCTCAATGCGTACACCTTTGCGAAGCGGCGCACGGTGGCCGCCTTCCTCCAGCCCTCCGCCAACGGCACCGAGGAGGGCGCGCCCCGCCCGCTGCGCACCCTGCTGCCCGGGCTGGTCGCCGGGGCCCTCCTGGTCTCCGGCTCCGGCGCCTGGGGCCTCCTCTCGCCGCAGGCGCCCAAGGGCTGGGACACCGCCGGAGCCGTGGTCATCGTCGGCAAGCAGTCGACGACCCGGTACGTGGTCCTGCCCACGACGGTGAACGGCACCGCGCAGAACCGGCTGCACCCCGTGCTGAACCTGGCCTCCGCCCGCCTCCTCCTCGACCCGCAGAGCTCCGGGAAGGTGTTGCCCATCGACGACGAGGTGCTGGACGCGGGCAAGCCCCCGCGCGGCCCCGTCATCGGCATCCCCTACGCCCCCGACCGCCTCCCCGCGAAGGCGGACGCCGCCAAGCCCAAGCGCTGGGCCGTCTGCCAGCGGCCCGGCGGCGACGGGCGCGGCGTGCAGACGGCGGTCTTCGTCCTCGCCGACCGCGAGGCGGCCCTGCTGGACGACGCCCACCGCACCACCGACACCCAGGTGCTGTACGTGCGCGGCCCCGGCGGCGCGGGGGAGCGCTTCCTGGTCGACTCGACCGGCACCAAGTACCGGCTCCCCGAGGGGCGGCCCGACTCCGGGACCCTGACCACCGCCCTCGTCGGCCCCGGAGCCACCCCCCAGCCGGTCACCGAGGAGTGGCTGGCCACCCTCGACACGGGGGACGACCTCGGCTTCCCGCACCTGCCCGGCACCGCGGGCGCCACCGCCGCCGCCCCGGAGCTCGGCAGCGCCGGGAACCGGGTCGGCATGGTGCTGAGCGCCCAGACCGGCGCGGACACCCAGTACTACGTCGTGCTGCCCGACCGCGTCGCCTGGATCTCCGAGTTCGTCGCCCGGCTGCTGATCGCCGCACCCGCGACCGGCGCCCTCGGCATGCACGGCAGGGCCCGCGAGGTCGACCTCCAGGCCCTGCGCACCGGCCCCGAAACCCCCGGCTTCGAACCGGGGGCCCGCTGGCCCCGCAGGCGCGTCGCCCAGGTCAACCGCACCACGGCCGCTTCCGGCGCCGCGCCGGCGGCGGAGCGGCGCGACACCGTCTGCAACGTCCTGCGCTCCGTCGACGGCCGGGGCACCCCGACGCTGAGCACCTGGGCCGGGGCGGGCTTCCCCGTCGACATCACCGCCAGCGGCACCGGCTCCTACGTCACCCCCGGCACGGGCCTGCTCTACACCCAGGTCCAGGGCCGCCGGGCCGACGCCGGCGGGGCCCTGTTCCTGGTCACCGACACCGGCCTGCGGTACGCCGTCCAGGCCAACGGCGACAGCGACGCCGAGCGGTCGGGGATCGGGGCCCGCGACCCGCGAGACGCGGGCGGCACGGGCGACGGCCGGCCCGAGCCCAGCCAGGCGCAGGCCCGGCTCGGCTACGGCGGGATCGTCCCGGCCCCGGTGCCCGTCGCCTGGTCGGAGTTCCTCTCCAAGGGACCCCGGCTGGACACCAACGCGGCCCGCCAGCCGCAGGGTTCCTGAGGGAGGGGACCGGCCGTGCCCCAGCCCTTACCCGCCGCCGCCCCGCAGGCGGCCGCCCTCGCCCTCGCCCTGCTCCTCGCCGCTGCGACCGGCGGCCCCGCACACGCCCGGTCCGCCCCAGAGCGGTCCGCCCCCGAACGGTCAGCCGTACGGTCCCTCCCCGCCCGGCCCGAGCACGCGCCGCCGGTCCGCCTCCGGCCGGCGCGGCCCCGTCCCGCGCACCCGCGCGACCCGGCCGGAACGGGCGAGTGCACCTTCCCCGTGCGGAGGCAGATCGCCGACCGCCCCTGGGCCCTCCAGCGGCTCACCTTCGACGCCCTGTGGGCGCGGACCCGGGGCAAGGGCGTACGGGTCGCGGTCATCGACAGCGGAGTCGACCGCGCCAACCCCCAGCTGACCGGAGCCCTCGACACCGGCGCGGGCCGGGACTTCCTCGACCCCGGAGGAGACGGCACCCACGACACCGTCGGCCACGGCACCAAGGTCGCCGGACTGATCGCGGCCCGCCCCCGGCCGGGCACCGGATTCGTCGGCCTGGCCCCCGAGGCCACCGTCATCCCCATCCGGCAGAACGACGGGCGCGGCGGGGCCGACCCGGCCGTCCTCGCGCGGGCCATCCACCACGCCGTCGACCGGGGCGCCCGGGTCATCAACATCTCCCAGGACACGACCGCCCCCCTGACCGCCGACTCCGCCCTCGCCGCGGCCCTCCGGCGGGCCCTGAAAGAGGCCGTGGTCGTCGCCTCCGCCGGCAACGACGGACTGGACGGCCGCGCACGCAGGACCTACCCCGCCGCCTTTCCCGGCGTCCTCGCCGTCGCCGCCTCCGACCGCAACAACGAACGGGCCGCCTTCTCCCAGCCCGGAGACTTCGTCGGCGTCGCCGCCCCCGGCGTCGACATGGTCTCCACCGTCCCCGGCTTCGGCCAGTGCCTCGACAACGGCACCAGCTTCTCCGCCCCCTACGTCGCCGGGGTCGCCGCCCTGCTGCGCGCCGCGCACCCGCAGTGGACCGTCCAGGAGGTGGTCTGGCAGATCCAGAACACCGCCGAGCGCTCCGTCAACGGCCGGGACGACTACGTGGGATGGGGCGTGGTGGACCCCGTACGGGCGCTCACGGAGGACCGCGGGAGGCCCGGACCCCCCGCCGCGGACCCCGGGCCGCCCCCGGCGGCCGCCCCGGAGGCCGTGCCGCTGCGGCCCACCGGCGCGGCCCGGGAGCGCGACGAGCGGATCGCCACCTACGCCCTGGCCCTCGCGGGGCTGCTCGTCGCGGTCATCGCCGTCACCGCAGCCGTCGTCCGCGAGGCCCGCGGCCGCCGGCGGCGTCCGCGGTGAGGACCGCGCCCGCCGCCGTGGAGCACGGAACCGGACCGCACATCCAGGACACGCGGAACGCGCGGACCAGAACCCCCAACCGAGAAGTGAGGAGCTTCGGATGACCGACACCTTCGGACTCGCCGACGATCCGGTCGTCAAGGCGGCCGACAGGATCTCCCGGACGGCCGACGCCGTGACCGCCCAGGCGCGCGAGCTGGCCGACATCCTGGCCACCGCCGGCGCGGGCTGGACCGGCGTCGGCGCCGGCGGGTTCACCCGGGCCCAGTCGGACCTCAACCTCGACCACGACGAGATCCGCCGCCTGCTCGGCGTGCTGCACCACGCCGTCTCGCGGACCAGGAGCCTCACCCACGCGCAGGACGAGGAGGTACGGGCGGCGTTCGGCTCGGTCGGCGCCGGCCACGGCGGAGGCCGCTCGGGCCTCGACCGCCTCTGACACCCGCTCGCGCGCACGACAGCCCCAGCACCCCCGCCGAAGGAGAAGACAGCATGTCCGGCAACGACGGCCACACCCGGGTCCGGTACGAGAGCGTCCAGCAGATGGCGGACCGCATCCGCGTCGTCTCCAGGAACATCCTCAAGGACCTGGACGAGATGGAGGCGGCCGTGAAGGTGGTCACCGACACCTGGGACGGCGAGGCCCACCGGGAGTACGTCGCCCTCCAGAAGAAGTACCACGCCCGCGCCGACCACATGCAGAAGCAGCTGGAGGCCGTCGCCCGGCTCATCGAGCGCGGCAAGGGCGACTACCGCGCCACCGACGTCAAGGCCTCCCGGCTGTTCACCGAGGCCTTCTGAGCCGCGCCGCACCCGCGCACGACGCACGAAGGGGGCGCGCCCGCACCGGGCGCGCCCCCTTTCGACGTACGTGGGCCACCGGCCTCAGGTGAGGTCGAACTCCCCGTCCCGGGCCCCGAGGACGAACGCCTCCCACTCGGCCGCCGTGTAGCGCAGCACCGTGTCCCGGTCCAGCGAGGACCGCATCGCCACCGCGCCCTCGGGCAGCTTGGCGATCTCGACGCGCTCCTCGTCCGGGCTGGTCCCGGGCGGGCCCTGCCACTCGACGCCGCTGATGTCGAGCGCGTACAGCTCGTCCTTCTCCTGCTGGGTGCCCATGATGCGGCCCTTCCCGTCGGTCGTGCGGTGCTGCTCGGTCTTCGCAGCCGATTATCTGCGCAAGCCGGCCGCCCGGGGCCGTTTCCGCCGTAAACGAACCCCCGGCTCCGGCCGCCGCGCCGGCCCGGCGCCGCCTACGGCCCCGGCATCCGGCCCAACTGCACCAGCGCGGTGCCGCGCCGGCGGGAGACGTGGTGGCCGCGGCCCGGGGGCATCGGGCGGGGGCGGACCCGGCCGAGCAGGTCGCCCTCGGACGGATCGCCCGACAGCACCACGCCCTGCGCGCCCAGCTCCCTCATCCGCTGGAGGAACGGCTCGTACAGGGCCCGGGAGGCCCCCGCCGTACTGCGCGCGACGACGAACCGGACGCCGGTGTCCCGGGCGAAGGGCAGGAACTCCACCAGCGGCGCCAGCGGATTCCCCCGGCTCGTGGCCACCAGGTCGTAGTCGTCGATCACGACGAACACGTCGGGGCCCGTCCACCAGCTGCGTTCCCGCAGCTGGCGCGGGGTGACGTCGGGGGGCGGCTGCCGCCGCGCGAACACCCCGGCCAGCGCCTCCATGTGCGTCCCCAGGGAGCCCGCCGTCGGCGCGTACTCCAGCAGGTGCTCCTCCGGCAGCGCCCCCAGCAGGCCCCGCCGGTAGTCCCCGACCACCAGCTTCGCCCGCTCCGGGGGGTAGCGCTCGGCGATCCGCCGCGCGATCAGCCGCAGCAGGTTCGTCTTGCCCGACTCGCCCTCGCCGAACACCAGGAAGAAGGGGTCCGACTCGAAGTCGACGAACACCGGCTCCAGCGCCGTCTCGTCGATGCCGATCACGATCCCGCGCTCCGGGAACTCCCCGCCCTTGGGCAGCCGGTCGCAGTGCAGCAGCCGCGGCAGCAGCCGTACGCCAGGAGCAGGGGGACCGGACCACCCCGCCCGTACCCCGGCCACCAACTCCGCCGTCGCCCGCGAGAGGCCGTCCGCGTCGTGCCCGCCGTCGGTGCGGGGCAGCGCTCCCAGGAAGTGCAGCCCCTCCGGCACCTGCCCGCGGCCCGGCATCCCCGCGGGCACGTTCGCCGCGACCCGGCGGTCGAACTCCGAGTCCATGACGTCGCCCAGCCGCAGCTCCAGCCGCCCCGCCAGCTGGTCCTTCAGCGCGGCCCGCACCTCCATGTACCGGGCCGCCGTCACCACCACGTGCACCCCGTACCCCAGACCGCGCGCGGCGATGTCCGTGACCACCTGCTCCAGGCCCTCGTACTCGCTGCGGAACGGGCCCCAGCCGTCCACGACCAGGAACACGTCGCCCCACGCCTCGCCCGGCAGCCCGCCCGCCGCCCGCTCGCGCCGGTAGTCGGCCATCGAGCCGATCCCGTTCGCCCGGAAGAACCCCTCCCGGCGGTCCAGGACCCCCGCCACCTCCGCGACCGTGCGCCGCACCCGCTCCGGATCCAGCCGCGAGGCGATCCCGCCGACGTGCGGCAGCTCCGCCACCGCCGACATACCGCCGCCGCCGAAGTCCAGCCCGTAGAACTGCACCTCGTGCGGGGTGTGGGTGAGCGCGAACGCCGAGATCAGCGTCCGCACCAGCACCGACTTGCCCGACTGCGGGCCGCCCACCACCAGCAGGTGGCCCGCCGCCCCCGAGAAGTCCTGGTGGAGCACCTCGCGCCGCTGCTCGAACGGCTTGTCGACCAGCCCGAGCGGCACCACCAGCCCACCCGGCCGCAACCGGCCCGCCGCGTACGGCCCGCCCTCCCCCGGCCGGTCCGGCGCCGGCAGCAGCCGGTCCAGCGAGGGCGCCCGGTCCAGCGGCGGCAGCCACACCTGGTGCGCGGGCACCCCCTGCCCCTCCAACCGCCCCACGATCACGTCGAGCACCGTGTCCGCGAGCGCGTCGTCGTCCCGCTCCGGCCGCACCGCCGGACCCGGATCAGGCTCCGCGCACACCACCGGCACCGGGGCCGCCGTGAACCGCACCGCCCTCCGCTCCACCGGGAACGCCCGCGCCGACGGCTCCCGCCCGCCCGCGCGGTGGACGCCCGAGACGTACGCGGCCTTGAACCGCGTCATCCCGTCCGTACCGGACTTCAGGAAGCCCGAACCGGGCACCGGCGGCAGGTGGTAGGCGTCCGGCACCCCGATCGCCGTCCGCGACTCCGCCGCCGAGAAGGTCCGCAGACCGATCCGGTACGACAGGTACGTGTCCAGCCCGCGCAGCCTGCCCTCCTCCAGCCGCTGCGAGGCCAGCAGCAGGTG
Organism: Streptomyces sp. NPDC096136; assembly: GCF_044763325.1. Taxonomy (NCBI): domain Bacteria; kingdom Bacillati; phylum Actinomycetota; class Actinomycetes; order Kitasatosporales; family Streptomycetaceae; genus Streptomyces; species Streptomyces sp. NPDC096136. Next base: position 170,273 of record NZ_JBIWFZ010000016.1, read on the forward strand.
CACCCCCAGCGAACGGCCGATCCGGCCGATCTGGACGAACATGTCGATGAAGTCGGGCTTCGCCGACAGCAGCTCGCTGAACTCGTCGATGACCAGCACCAGCGAGGCCAGCGGCTCCAGCGGCGCCCCGGCCGCGCGCGCCCTCTCGTAGTCGTGGACGTTCGCGAAGCCGCCCGCCGCGCGCAGCAGCTCCTGGCGGCGCTGGAGCTCGCCGCGGATCGAGTCGCCCATCCGGTCGACCAGCGTCAGGTCGTCCGCCAGGTTGGTGATCACCGCCGCGACGTGCGGCAGCCGCCCCATGCCCGTGAAGGTGGCACCGCCCTTGAAGTCCGCCAGGACGAAGTTCAGCGTCTCCGAGGAGTGCGTCACCGCCAGGCCCAGCACCAGCGTCCGCAACAGCTCCGACTTGCCCGAACCGGTCGCGCCCACGCACAGCCCGTGCGGGCCCATCCCCTCCAGCGCGGCCTCCTTCAGGTCCAGCACCACCGGCGCGCCGTCCTCGCCCACGCCGATCGGCACCCGCAGCCGCTCCCCGGCCGGCCTCGGCCTCCAGGTGCGGTCCACGTCGACCCGCGCCGCGTCGCCCAGGTCCAGCAGGTCGGTGAAGTCCAGGTCCGCCAGCAGCGGCTCGTCGTCCCCGCCACCCGTCCGCAGCGGCGCCAGCTGCCGGGCCAGGGCCTCCGCCGCCGGCAGCGACAGGCAGTCCGGCACCCCCTCGTACACGACCCCGGCCCCCGACTCCAGCCGCAGCCGCCCCGGCCGCACCACCACCGACAGCCCGCCCCTCGGCTCGTCGGGCCCGCCCGCGGCCACCTCGACGACGGTCACGCCCTGCAGCCCCTCGGCCCCCGCGAACACCGAGTCCGCCGGCACCGTCCCGCCGTCGAGGACCACCACCAGGTGCGGCCGGTCCAGCACCGGCGCCGCCTCCCGCCCGAACCGCGGCCGCCCCTCCAGGCGGGCCCCCAGCAGCCCCTCCAGCTCGCCGAGGTCGTCGCCGAACAGCCGCTTCGTGCCGGCCCCGTCCAGCTGCCCGGGCACCTGCGCGTGCGGCAGCCACTTCACCCAGTCCCACGAGGGCACCGCACCCGCCGCCGCCACCACACCGACCACCAGGTCCTCGGGGGAGTGCAGCGCCACCAGCTGCGCCACCATCGCCCGCACCGCCCCGCGCGCCGACTCCGCCTCCCCGGACACCACCACGTGGTAGAACGCCCGGAGCGACACCGCCACCGGCAGCCCGTCCAGCGAGGAGTGCACCCGCAGGAAGCGCTGCATCGCCCCCGCCGCCAGCGGCTCCAGCTCGTCCACCGGAGCCGTGTCCGGAGCCACCGGCGGGCTCGCCGGCCGCTGCGCGCCCAGCCCCAGCCGGGCCTGCCCGAAGTCCGCGTCCCCGACCCGCCGCTCCCACAGCCGCGCACCCTCCGCCACCAGCGACCACAGCTGCTCCGGAGCCGGGTGCAGGTACAGCTGGGCGTCGCGCTGCGCCCGCGCGGCCGCCCGCACCCGGCGGCGCGTCCGGGCGAGGTGGCCGAGGTAGTCCCGCCGCACGTCCGCCATGTGCCCCTGCGTACCGCGCCGGTGGCGCACCAGCTGGGCCACGACCATGCCCACCGTGGACGCCAGCATCAGCACGCCCATGACCCGCAGCAGCGGGCTCCCGTTCGCGGAGAAGAAGAAGACCGTCGAGGACCCCACCCCCAGCATCGGCAGGAGCTGCATCAGCAGACCCTCCTGCTGCCCCCGCGGAAGCACCGGGGGAGCCTCCAGGCGTAACTCGTCCGAGGGAACCCCGGGCGGCAGCGACCTGGGCGGGCGCTTGACGACGATCTGGCTCACCGGAACACCAACCCCTCGCAGGCGGAAGGGCGCCGCGACCGCCGCCCCCAGTCCCGTCCCCGGCCGGGAACACCGCACCCCGGCCCCGGACGCGGCGGCGATCCTAGTGGCCGGCGACCCCCCGCCCGCCCCGCTACGGTGGCGCGCGCACCAGGCGCACCCACCCGTGCGCTTCCGCGGACCGGACGCCCCGACGGGCGCCGAACAGGAGGGTCACCCAGGTGGACACGGCCGAGTCGACCGGATTCCGCAGGATCACCGTCGTGGCACCCGACGGCCGCGTCGACGTCGCCCTCCCGGAGGACGTCGAGGTCGCCGACCTCTGCCCCGAGCTCCTGCGCCTCACCGGCCTGACCGGGCCCACCGGGGCCCCCGTCGGCTTCCACCTCGTACGCCGCACCGGCACCGTCCTCGACGGCGCCCGCACCCTCGCCGCCCAGCGGGTCCTCGACGGCGAGGTGCTCAGCCTGCGCCCCTTCGCCGAGTCCCTCCCGCCCGCCGTGTTCGACGACGTCTGCGACGCCGTCGCCTCCGCCGTCGCCCGCGACCGGCACCGCTGGAGCGAGGACATGCTCCGCGAGGCGGGCCTGGCCGGCGCCGTCGTCCTGCTCGTCCTGCTCGCCCTCGTCCTCTGGTACGCCGACCCCGTCCGCCACGACATGCACGGCCTGCCCGGGATCATCGCCGGAGCCGCCGGCGTCCTGCTCGCCGCCGCCGCCGCGGTGCGCGCCCGCGTCTACCGCGACCGGGCCGCCGCCACCGCCCTCGGCCTCGCCGGACTGCCGCACCTGCTGATCGCCGGCTCCGGGATCGCGGCCGCCGGACCCGGCCAGGGACCGGGCCGCCTCCAGTTCCTCCTCGGCTGCGCCTGCGTCCTCGTCACCGCCGTCGCCCTGACCGCGCTCACCCCGCACGGGGACGCCCCCTTCGTCGCGGCCGCCCTCCTCGCCGCCACCGGGACCCTCGCCGCCTTCACCGCCCTCGCCACCGGAGCCTCCGCCACCGCCACCGCCGCCGTCTGCGCACCCGCGGCCGTCGGGGCGGTCGCCTTCCTGCCGGGCCTCGCCGCCCGCACCGCCCGCCTGCCCATCGGCTACGCCGCCCCGCGCAGCGCCGACCCCGGCCACGAGGACCCGGACCGCCACCCGTCCGACCCGTACGGGGACCACCCCGGCGACGGCCTTCCCGACCCGGGCGGCCCGGTCGACGCCGAGGACGTCGCCGCCCGGGCCCGCCGGGGCCACGAGACGCTCCTCGGCCTCGTCGGCGGCTGCGCGGCCGTCACCGTCGGCGCCGCCGCCGTCCTCGGCTCCTCCTGCGACCCCTGGGGCCGCCTGCTGGCCCTGGCCGCCGGCCTGGCGATGCTGCTGCGCGCCCGACTGTTCCGCTCCACCGCGCAGGTGGTCTGCGCCCTCGCCGCCGGCCTCGCGGCCACCGGCCTGCTCGTCCTGGGCCTCGCCCTGCACGCGCCCGCCCCCGGCCCCGCCGGCCCCGGGCTGCGTACGGTCTGGCTCTCGGCCGCCGTCGCCGCCGGCGCGGCCCTGCTCGCCGGAATCTCGTTTGTCATCCCCCGTACGGGCCTGTCACCCTTCTGGGGAAGGCTGCTCGACCTCACCGAGGCCGCGGTCCTGCTCGCCCTGGTCCCGCTGGCCCTGGCGGTGCTCGACGTCTACGGCCGCGCCCGGTCTCTCACCAGCTGAGACGCCGGGTCCCGGCAGCCTGGTACGCTGTGTGACGGCCGTTTGTGTACGCGCCCCCGGAGACCTCTGGAGGCTGCGCTCAGCGGACCCCGCCTCCCGAGTTACGGAAGCTCCCCAGAGAATTCGACCTGGGGCACTCGGTGGCCACGAAGACCCATACGAGGAGTAAGCGTGCCGCTCGACGCCGCTACGAAGAAGCAGATCATCGCCGAATTCGGTGCCAAGGAGGGCGACACCGGCTCTCCCGAGGTCCAGGTCGCGATGCTGTCCCGCCGCATCTCGGACCTGACCGAGCACCTCAAGACCCACAAGCACGACCACCACTCCCGTCGTGGTCTGCTGATCCTGGTCGGCCAGCGCCGCCGCCTGCTGCAGTACCTGGCCAAGAAGGACATCCAGCGCTTCCGTACGCTGGTCGAGCGCCTCGGCATCCGCCGCGGTGCGGCCGGCGCCAAGTAAGCACACTGTGAAGGGAGCGGTTCCCACACCGATGGGGCCGCTCCCTTTGCCGTACGTGCGCGACCTGCCCGACCCTTTGTAGGCTGGGTCACAGCGCACAACTGAAGAGGAGGAGCGCCCTCCCTACGCCGCCGGTCCTCGGTAGTGGCATCCGGAAAGCCCCCCACGGAGGGGCCGAGAACCGGGTGCTTCGATCGAAGACCGGCCCGCACGCCAGGAGCGCTTCTCCGCAACCGTCCTCCACCACACGGGTGGCCGGGCGGACGTCCTCCACCACACGGGTGGCGGACGGAGACGACGAAAATGGAGAAAACGCTAGTGGAGAACGAGACCCACTACGCCGAAGCCGTGATCGACAACGGTTCCTTCGGCACCCGCACCATCCGCTTCGAGACGGGCCGCCTCGCCCGCCAGGCCGCCGGCTCCGCCGTCGCCTACCTGGACGACGACACGATGGTGCTCTCCGCGACCACCGCGTCGAAGAAGCCCAAGGACCAGCTCGACTTCTTCCCCCTGACGGTCGACGTCGAGGAGCGGCAGTACGCCGCGGGCAAGATCCCCGGCTCCTTCTTCCGCCGCGAGGGCCGCCCCTCCGAGGACGCGATCCTCACCTGCCGCCTGATCGACCGCCCGCTGCGCCCCTCCTTCAAGAAGGGCCTGCGCAACGAGATCCAGGTCGTCGCCACCGTCATGGCGCTCAACCCCGACCACCTGTACGACGTCATCGCGATCAACGCCGCGTCCGCGTCCACGCAGCTGGCCGGCCTGCCCTTCTCCGGCCCGATCGGCGGCGTCCGCGTCGCGCTGATCAAGGGCCAGTGGGTGGCCTTCCCGACGCACACCGAGCTCGAGGACGCCGTCTTCGACATGGTCGTCGCGGGCCGCGTCCTGGAGGACGGCGACGTCGCGATCATGATGGTCGAGGCCGAGGCCACCGAGCAGACCATCGCCCTGGTCAAGGGCGGCGCCGAGGCGCCGACCGAGGAGATCGTGGCCGCCGGCCTCGAGGCCTCGAAGCCCTTCATCAAGGTCCTGTGCAAGGCCCAGGCCGACCTGGCCGCCAAGGCCGCCAAGCCCGAGGGCGAGTTCCCGGTCTTCCTGGACTACCAGGACGACGTGTACGAGGCCCTCGCGGCCGCCGTCAAGGGCGAGCTCTCCCAGGCGCTGACCATCGCGGGCAAGCAGGACCGCGAGGCCGAGCTGGACCGCGTCAAGGACATCGCCGCCGAGAAGCTCCTCCCGGCCTTCGAGGGCCGCGAGAAGGAGATCTCCGCCGCCTACCGCAGCCTCACCAAGGCCCTGGTGCGCGAGCGCGTCATCAAGGACAAGGTCCGCATCGACGGCCGCGGCCTGACCGACATCCGCACGCTGGCCGCCGAGGTCGAGGCCATCCCGCGCGTGCACGGCTCGGCGCTCTTCGAGCGTGGCGAGACCCAGATCCTGGGCGTCACCACCCTCAACATGCTCCGCATGGAGCAGCAGCTGGACACCCTCTCCCCGGTGACCCGCAAGCGCTACATGCACAACTACAACTTCCCGCCGTACTCCGTCGGCGAGACCGGCCGCGTCGGCTCCCCGAAGCGCCGCGAGATCGGCCACGGCGCGCTCGCCGAGCGCGCGATCGTGCCGGTCCTGCCGACCCGCGAGGAGTTCCCCTACGCGATCCGCCAGGTGTCCGAGGCCCTCGGCTCCAACGGTTCGACCTCCATGGGCTCCGTCTGCGCCTCCACCATGTCGCTGCTGAACGCCGGTGTGCCCCTCAAGGCCCCCGTCGCCGGCATCGCCATGGGCCTGATCTCCCAGGAGATCGACGGCAAGACCCACTACGTCGCCCTCACCGACATCCTCGGTGCGGAGGACGCGTTCGGCGACATGGACTTCAAGGTCGCCGGCACCAAGGAGTTCGTCACCGCGCTCCAGCTCGACACCAAGCTCGACGGCATCCCGGCCTCCGTGCTGGCCGCTGCCCTGACCCAGGCCCGCGACGCCCGCCTCCACATCCTCGACGTGATGATGGAAGCGATCGACACGCCGGACGAGATGTCCCCGAACGCCCCGCGGATCATCACCGTCAAGATCCCGGTGGACAAGATCGGTGAGGTCATCGGCCCCAAGGGCAAGATGATCAACCAGATCCAGGAGGACACCGGCGCCGAGATCACGATCGAGGACGACGGCACCATCTACATCGGTGCCGCCGACGGTCCGGCCGCCGAGGCCGCCCGCTCCACGATCAACGCGATCGCCAACCCGACCATGCCGGAGGTCGGCGAGCGGTACCTGGGCACGGTCGTCAAGACCACCACCTTCGGTGCCTTCGTCTCCCTCATGCCCGGCAAGGACGGTCTGCTGCACATCTCGCAGATCCGCAAGCTCGCCGGTGGCAAGCGCGTGGAGAACGTCGAGGACGTGCTCGCGGTCGGCACCAAGGTGCAGGTCGAGATCGCCGAGATCGACCAGCGCGGCAAGCTCTCCCTGGTCCCCGTGATCGAGGGCGAGGACGCCGCCGAGGCTGACAAGGACGACTCCGACAAGTGACGTCGCGTAGTTCCCGTGTGACGGCCCGCCCCTCTTCGGAGGGGCGGGCCGTCGCCCGTACCCAAACCCTCCTCAAGGGCGAGAACGGCATCGGCACCGTCCGCCGCACCGTCCTCCCCGGCGGACTGCGCGTCGTCACCGAGACGCTGCCGTCCGTGCGCTCCGCCACCTTCGGCATCTGGGCCAACGTCGGCTCCCGCGACGAGACGCCCGTCCTGAACGGGGCCACCCACTACCTGGAGCACCTCCTCTTCAAGGGCACCGCCAAGCGCACCGCCCTCGACATCTCCTCCGCGATCGACGCGGTCGGCGGCGAGATGAACGCCTTCACGGCGAAGGAGTACACCTGCTACTACGCCCGGGTGCTCGACACCGACCTGCCGCTGGCCATCGACGTGGTCTGCGACATGCTCACCGGCTCGCTGATCCGCGAGGAGGACGTCGACGCCGAGCGCGGGGTCATCCTCGAAGAGATCGCGATGACCGAGGACGACCCGGGCGACATGGTCCACGACCTGTTCGCGCACACGATGTACGGGGACTCGCCCCTGGGCCGCCCCGTCCTCGGCACCGTCGACACCATCAACGCCCTCGGCGCGGACCGCATCCGCCGCTTCTGGAAGAAGCACTACGACCCCACCCGCCTGGTCGTGGCCGCCGCCGGCAACGTCGACCACGCCAAGGTCGTGCGCCAGGTCCGCGCGGCCTTCGAGCGGGCCGGCGCGCTCAAGCACACCGACGCCCAGCCCCTCGGCCCCCGCACCGGCACCCGGCGCATCCGCACCGCCGGCCGCGTCGACCTGGTCGGCCGCAAGACCGAGCAGGCCCACGTGGTCCTCGGCATGCCCGGCCTGGCCCGCACCGACGACCGCCGCTGGGCCCTCGGCGTCCTGAACACCGCCCTCGGCGGCGGCATGTCCTCCCGGCTCTTCCAGGAGGTCCGCGAGAAGCGCGGCCTGGCCTACAGCGTGTACTCGTACACCTCCGGCTTCGCCGACACCGGCCTCTTCGGGGTCTACGCCGGCTGCCGGCCCAGCCAGGTCCACGACGTGCTGCGGATCTGCCGCGACGAGCTCGACAAGGTCGCCTCCGAGGGACTCACCGACGAGGAGATCCGGCGCGCCGTCGGCCAGCTCTCCGGCTCCACCGTCCTCGGCCTGGAGGACACCGGCGCGATCATGAACCGCATCGGCAAGAGCGAGCTGTGCTGGGGCGACCAGATGTCGGTCGACGACATGCTCTCCCGCATCTCCGAGGTGACCCCGGACGACGTCCGCGAGGTCGCCCGGGATGTACTGGCCCAGCGGCCCTCGCTCGCCGTGGTCGGCCCGCTCAAGGAGAAGCAGGCGGCCCGCCTGGACGAAGCGGTCGCCTAGTCCCGTACGGAGTGAAGGAAACAAGCATGAGCAAGCTGCGCGTGGCAGTCCTCGGCGCCCGGGGCCGCATCGGCTCCGAGGCCGTCAAGGCCGTCGAGGCCGCCGAGGACATGGAGCTGGTGGCGGCCCTCGGCCGCGGCGACAAGCTGGAGGTGCTGGCCGAGGCCGGCGCCCAGGTCGCCGTCGAGCTGACCACCCCCGACTCGGTGATGGGCAACCTCGACTTCCTCGTCGGCCACGGCATCCACGCCGTGGTCGGCACCACCGGCTGGAACGAGGACCGCATCGGCCGGCTGGAGACCTGGCTGGCCGGCTCCCCGGGGACCGGGGTGCTCATCGCCCCGAACTTCTCCATCGGCGCGGTCCTCACCATGAAGTTCGCCGCCCAGGCCGCCCGCTACTTCGAGTCCGTCGAGGTCGTGGAGCTGCACCACCCCAACAAGGTCGACGCCCCGTCCGGCACCGCGACCCGGACGGCCCAGCTCATCGCGGCCGCCCGGGCCGAGGCCGGCCTCGGCGCGCAGCCCGACGCCACCGCCACCGGCCTCGACGGCGCCCGCGGCGCGGACGTCGGCGGCGTCCCGGTGCACGCCATCCGCCTGCGCGGCCTGCTGGCCCACCAGGAGGTGCTGCTCGGCGGCGAGGGCGAGACCCTGACCATCCGTCACGACTCCCTGCACCACAGCAGCTTCATGCCGGGCATCCTGCTCGGCGTGCGCCGCGTGACGCAGACCCCGGGCCTCACCTTCGGCCTGGAAAACTTCCTCGACCTCGGCTGATGAGGCAGTAGCACCATGCGCGCGAAGATCACCTACTTCCTCACGGCCGCCGTCCTGGTCGTCTACTTCGTCCTGGTCGGCAGCCGGGGCCTGATGCTGATCCAGCAGGGCACCTGGATCACCGTCACCTTCGGTGCCGCCGTGCTCGTCCTGCCGTTCATCGGCATCTGGTTCCTCTGGATGAACACCCGGTTCGTCACCCGGGCCAACCGGCTCGCCGCCGAACTGGAGGCGGAGGGCGGCCTGCCCGTCGACGAACTGGAGCGGGACCAGTACGGCCGGATCCTGCGGGACTCCGCCGACGAGGTCTTCGCGCGCCGCAAGGCCGAGACCGAGGACGCGCCGGGGGACTGGCGTACCTGGTTCCGCCTCGCCGTCGCCTACCACGACGCCCGCGACACCCCGCGGGCCCGCAAGGCCATGCAGCGGGCCATCGCCCTGCACCAGGCGCACGCCGGCGCCTAGCCGCCCACGCCGCGCCCGGCGCGAACGGAAGGGCCCGTACGGGACGATCCCCGTACGGGCCTTCGTCGTGCTCCGTGCGCCCGTCAGGCGGGCACGGCCCGGTACTCCTCGGCCCACGCCTCCACCACGCCGGCCGCCCGGTCGAAGGCCTCGGCGCGCGACAGGAAGTCGGCGCTGTGGTCGGTCAGCAGCACCGGGAGCTCCGCGCCCCCGCGCCCGGCCACCGTCAGAGCCTGCCCCTGCACGGTCCTGGGCAGCCCCAGCCAGCGCACGGGCTGCTGGACCGTCCTGATCTCCTCGACCTGGCTCCAGGGGATCGAACGGGTCGTGAAGAAGCCCACGTACCGCAGCCCGCCGGGGCTCACCCAGACGCCCGCGCGCAGGATCCGCAGCGCCGACCCGATCACGGCGAGCGAGGCCGCCCCCGCGACGGCGGCGCCGGCCCAGGTGCCCGCGAAGGCGATGATCACGGTGGCCAGCAGCATGAAGGCCGAGAGCAGCAGCAGCAGCGCCGCACCGGCCACCCGCCAGGGGCCGGGCCGGTAGGGGCGCCGCCAGCGCTCGGGATCCACATGGGGGAGGGCCTCGTCCTCGTGTGCGTCGAAGACGCCGTCGGCCGTCAGGAAGGGCAGGGGCACGGCTGGACCTCACTCACATGCACGTTCGTTGATCTGTGCCCGTGAGGCTACCGCCCCTCGGAGGCCTCCGACTGCTGCGCCTTGCCGGTGGCCTTGTAGGGCTGCAGGGCGGGCATGCCGAAGAGCAGGGAGCCGACGAGCCCCGCCACCACGGTCAGCCCGACCAGACTACGGGCGGTGATCTGGGTCATGCTCAGACTCTCGCGCGGCGGCGGAGTGACGTTGCTTCGGAAACGGTCGGCCTCGGCGACGAAGGCGAACGGGACGGGTTCGCGCCGGCGGCGAAACATGGGGCAACACTCCTTGGGATCGGGGGCACGTACTTCCGTTCCGTTAGACGAACGGACGGGCCGATCGGTGCCCGGATTCCCGGACATTCGCCGAAACTCGTGGCGCCCCGTCAGCCGCCCGCGCGGTGCGGCCGCGCCCGCGGCGGGGCGGGCGGGCCGCGCGGTTCGCCGTAGAGTGGGCGCGCCCCTGGAAAGACCCGTTCGGAAGGACCCCGTGTGAGCGAGACCGTCGCCCCCGACCTGAAACCCAGCTTCCGCAGTGATGTGACGGTGGAGCTGGTCAAGCACTCCGCCGCCGACAGCGACGTGCTGTGGGCCGCCCGTGTGTCGACGGCCGGCGAGCAGTCCCTCGACGAGCTCCAGAAGGACCCGGAGCGCTCCAAGGGCCTCATCAACTACCTGATGCGCGACCGCCACGGCAGCCCCTTCGAGCACAACTCGATGACCTTCTTCATCAGCGCCCCGATCTTCGTGTTCCGCGAGTTCATGCGGCACCGGGTGGGCTGGTCCTACAACGAGGAGTCCGGCCGCTACAGGGAGCTCCAGCCGGTCTTCTACGTCCCCGACGCCGAGCGCAAGCTCGTCCAGGAGGGCCGTCCGGGCAAGTACGTCTTCGTCGAGGGCACCGAGGCGCAGCAGGAGCTGACGGGCCGGGTCATGGAGGACAGCTACCGCCAGGCCTACGAGGCGTACCAGGAGATGCTCGCGGCCGGCGTGGCGCGCGAGGTCGCCCGGTCGGTCCTGCCGGTCGGCCTGTTCTCGTCGATGTACGCCACCTGCAACGCGCGCTCGCTCATGCACTTCCTCGGCCTGCGCACCCAGCACGAGCTGGCGACGGTGCCGTCCTTCCCGCAGCGGGAGATCGAGATGGTCGGCGAGAAGATGGAGCAGCACTGGGCGAAGCTCATGCCGCTGACCTACGCGGCCTTCAACGGCAACGGTCGCGTTGCCCCGTAAGGACCGATGCACGCACGGCGTACGGATGTGCCGGTACAAGTCCCAAGTGTCCGTATTGCGGCGTTTCGGAAAGTTCATCTAGGCTGATCAAACGGACCCGGCACTGCTTGAACCCCCGAGCAGGCAGTGCCGGGATCCAACAGCCCGGCCACCCCCGGCCACCCCCGGGGGCACCCGCACGACGGATCCCCGGTTGACGTCCCCCGAGGGGACACCGCGAGCATGGCAGCGAGTAGCGTGTTACCCATGGCTCCGATCTCGACTCCGCAGACCCCCTTCGGGCGGGTCCTCACCGCCATGATCACGCCGTTTACGGCGGATGGCGCACTCGACCTCGACGGCGCGCAGCGTCTCGCCGTCCACCTGGTGGACGCAGGCAACGACGGCCTGATCGTCAACGGCACCACCGGTGAGTCCCCCACGACCACCGACGCGGAGAAAAACGACCTCGTACGAGCCGTACTCGAAGCGGTCGGCGACCGCGCCCACGTCGTGGCCGGAATCGGCACCAACGACACCCGCCACACCCTCGAGCTGGCCCGCCAGGCCGAGCGCACCGGCGCCCACGGCCTCCTCGCGGTCACGCCGTACTACAGCAAGCCGCCGCAGGAGGGCCTCTTCCAGCACTTCACGGCCATCGCCGACGCCACCGGGCTGCCGGTCATGCTCTACGACATCCCCGGCCGCAGCGGCGTCCCGATCAACACCGAGACCCTGGTCCGGCTCGCCGAGCACCCCCGCATCGTCGCCAACAAGGACGCCAAGGGCGACCTCGGCCGCGCCAGCTGGGCCATCGCGCAGAGCGGCCTGGCCTGGTACTCCGGCGACGACATGCTGAACCTGCCCCTGCTGTCCGTCGGCGCCGTCGGCTTCGTCTCCGTCGTCGGCCACGTGGTCGCCCCGGAGCTCCGCGCGATGCTCGAAGCCCACCTGGGCGGAGACGTGCAGAAGGCGACCGAGATCCACCAGAAGCTGCTCCCCGTCTTCACGGGCATGTTCCGCACCCAGGGCGTGATGACGACCAAGGCCGCCCTGAACCTCCAGGGCCTGCCCGCGGGCCCGCTGCGGCTCCCGCTGGTCGGACTGAGCGACGAAGAGACCGCCCAGCTCAAGCTCGATCTCGCCGCCGGCGGGGTACAGCTCTGACAACGGACTTCACAACTGAACAAGCAGAACCGAAACAGACAAGAGCAAGTGCACGAATGACATGCGCGCCACGTGCCTGAACGAGGCACGTGGCGCGCGTGGTGAAGGAGAACCTTTTGAGCCATCCGCACCCTGAACTCGGCCCGCCGCCGAAGCTCCCCAAGGGCGGCCTGCGGGTCACCCCGCTGGGCGGTCTCGGCGAGATCGGCCGCAACATGACCGTCTTCGAGTTCGACGGCCGCCTGCTGATCGTCGACTGCGGCGTCCTCTTCCCCGAAGAGGAGCAGCCCGGCATCGACCTGATCCTCCCGGACTTCACGTCCATCCGGGACCGGCTCGACGACATCGAGGGCATCGTCCTCACGCACGGCCACGAGGACCACATCGGCGCCGTCCCGTACCTCCTCCGGGAGAAGCCGGACATCCCGCTGATCGGCTCCAAGCTGACGCTCGCCCTCATCGAGGCCAAGCTCCAGGAGCACCGCATCCGTCCCTACACCCTCGAGGTGAAGGAGGGCGAGCGCGAGAACCTCGGGCCCTTCGACTGCGAGTTCATCGCGGTCAACCACTCCATCCCGGACGCCCTGGCCGTCGCGATCCGCACGGACGCGGGTCTCGTCGTCGCCACCGGCGACTTCAAGATGGACCAGCTCCCGATGGACAACCGCCTCACGGACCTGCACGCCTTCGCGCGTCTGAGCGAGGAGGGCATCGACCTCCTCCTCTCGGACTCGACGAACGCCGAGGTCCCGGGCTTCGTCCCGCCGGAGCGCGACATCTCCAACGTCATCCGCGGGGTCTTCGCGGGTGCCCAGAAGCGGATCATCGTGGCGTCCTTCGCCAGCCACGTGCACCGCATCCAGCAGATCCTGGACGCCGCGCACGAGTACGGCCGCCGGGTCGCCTTCGTCGGCCGCTCCATGGTCCGCAACATGGGCATCGCCCGCGACCTGGGCTACCTCCGGGTCCCGGCCGGCCTCGTCGTCGACGTCAAGACCCTCGACGACCTGCCGGACGACGAGGTCGTGCTGGTCTGCACGGGTTCCCAGGGCGAGCCGATGGCGGCCCTGTCCCGCATGGCCAACCGCGACCACCAGATCCGGATCGTCCCCGGCGACACCGTGATCCTGGCGTCGTCCCTGATCCCGGGCAACGAGAACGCGGTCTACCGCGTGATCAACGGCCTGACCCGCTGGGGCGCGAACGTCGTCCACAAGGGCAACGCCAAGGTCCACGTCTCGGGTCACGCCTCGGCCGGCGAGCTGCTGTACTTCTACAACATCTGCAAGCCGAAGAACCTGATGCCGGTCCACGGCGAGTGGCGCCACCTGCGCGCCAACGCCGAGCTCGGTGCCATGACGGGCGTCCCCAAGGACCGCATCGTCATCGCCGAGGACGGCGTGGTCGTCGACCTGATCGACGGCAAGGCCCGCATCGCCGGCAAGGTCCAGGCCGGCTACGTGTACGTGGACGGCCTCTCGGTCGGCGACGTCACCGAGGCCTCTCTCAAGGACCGCCGCATCCTGGGCGACGAGGGCATCGTCTCGGTCTTCGTCGTGGTGGACAGCACCACGGGCAAGGTCATCAGCGGCCCGAACATCCAGGCCCGCGGTTCCGGCATCGAGGACTCCGCCTTCACGGCGATCATCCCGAAGATCGAGGAGGCCATCGCCCGCGCCGCGGCCGACGGCGTCGCCGAGCCGCACCAGATCCAGCAGCTCATCCGCCGTACGGTGGGCAAGTGGGTCTCCGACGGCTACCGCCGCCGCCCGATGATCCTCCCGGTCGTCGTCGAGGTCTGATCCAGGCCTCCGCGGTAGCGGCATCACCGGAGCGGGGCAACCGGATTTGCATCCGGGGGCCCCGCTCCAGTACGTTGACGACTCCACCCCGCACGGAACGGCGCACACACGTGTGCCCGTACCGGTGCGCTGGGGAGGGTGGGAATGCGGACCGGGGAAACCTGATAAAGTCTGTCCCGCCCGAAAGGGAAAAGGCCCCCCGAAGGCCATCGGAATTCGAATCCACACCGGAGACGGTACGGAAAAGAATCTGATAGAGTCGGAACCGCCGGAAAGGGAAAACGCGAAAGCGAAGAACCTGGAAAGCGCCGAGGAAGTCGGACACGAAAGAGTCTGATAGAGTCGGAAACGCAGGAAAGAACGAAAGCCCGGAGGAAAGCCCGAGAGGGTGAGTACAAAGGAAGCGTCCGTTCCTTGAGAACTCAACAGCGTGCCAAAAATCAACGCCAGAAGTTGATACCCCGTCCACTCCGGTGGATG